>DEGR01000058.1 GCA_002351535.1 Lachnospira sp. UBA2821 | reverse complement strand
CTTCTAAAACTACAGTTACGGCAGGCAAATCAGTGAAAATGACAGCCGTTATTACTCCATCAAATGCATCTAATAAAAAAGTTACATGGAAGAGCAGTAATACAAAGTATGCAACTGTTAATTCAAAAGGAGTTGTAGTTACGAAGAAAGCAGGAAAGGGTAAGTCGGTTAAAATAACAGCTATTTCGAAGGATAACAGCAGAGCAAAAATAACAATTACTGTCAAAATAAAATAGTTGAGTTTTTATCAAAATATCGAAAAATAACATAACAAAAATAACATTATAAAAATATTATTATTAAAATATAAAGAAAAACCCCCATTTTATATACATATCATAGTATAAGTACATAAAATGGGGTTTTTTTATAAGGTAATCAGTAAAGTATTCTAACGCATAAATTTATTAATTACATGTAGTATTCCATTATCATCATTTGATTTTGTTACATAGTCGGCGGCTTCTTTTACCAGTTCCTGTGCATTTTCCATTGCAACACCGAGACCTGCCACTTCAATCATTGATATGTCGTTGAAGCCGTCACCACAGCATATCATCTGTTCAGCAGTAAGACCGAGAGAAGTTAAAAGCTTTAGGAGTGAGTGGGCTTTATCAATGCCTTTAGGCATTATTTCAAGGAAAAATGGTTCTGAACGGAATATGTTAAGAAGGGAATTATAATGCTTCTTAAGTTCTTTCTCAGCATTTTCGATTTGTTCGGGTTCACCACTTATGAGACATTTTGTACATGGAAAATTAACATATTCAGTGAAGTTATCAACTTTCTTAATCGGAAGTTTTGTGATGTCGGATTCAATCTGCATATATTTGTTAATGTCTGTGCCGGCAATTATTGTGTCATTTTCATAGGTTATGATTCCAAAACCATTTGAGACAGCGAATTTATAAAGGTCGGGAATTGTATCCTTTGGAAGTTCCTCGCGGTAGATTACTTCTTTAGTCTTCCAGTTAGTAATATTACCACCGTTGAATGACAGAACATAGCTTCCAAATTTGTCAAGTTCAAGTTCGTCTGCAAGCTCCCTTACACCGCCTGTTGGTCTTCCTGTAGCGATAACCACAATATACCCCTGACTTTGTATATCAAGAAGAGCTTCCTTAGTAGGGGGACTTATTTTCTTCTGTGAATTTGTTAACGTTCCATCTATATCAAGTGCAATTAATCTATAATCGTTCATTTTAATCCTCATTTCTAAGCATACTGTTGTAAAGCCAAAATGTAAGGCGATTTGAAGGCCGGCTCCGAACAGCTGTCTTTAACTAATGTATATTTTCGCTTAGAATTCTACCAATTTGCTCATATATTTGTCAATAGAATTTGGCTTAACTTTGACTAAATGTATCATATAGGATATAATGTTTTTTTGTAGATTATGTGAGAAAGGTTAAGGTGTTATGGAAAAAGAGTTTCATTTTAAAAGAAGTCTCCCGGATTATAAGATGAAGAAGAGAGATTTTATCATATTGTTTGTGATAATGTTTGTATATAGTGCAATAGCATTGTGGCGGCTTGGTGACATGGCGGCTCCGGAGACAGAGTTCAAAGCAAAAGATACACCATATATTCTTCTTGACCTGGGTGAAGCAAAGGATATCGGTTCAGTACATTATTTTACCGGAGAGTATGCATATTATCACATGACTGTATCGGCGAGTGATAAGCAGGATGATTTTGGTGAAACATATGCATCGTTTGATGAGAACACGGTGTTTGCATGGGAACATGTTAATATAAATGCAAAGCACAGATATATCAGAATCGTATTCAATGATATAAATGCTGTTTATAAAGAAGTGGTTGTAACTGATAAAGATGGAAATATAATTACACCGGTAAATGCAGATTCGTATCCGGAACTTTTTGATGAGCAGAAGCTATATCCGGAAGTTGATACATTTATGGATGAAACTATATTTGATGAGATATATCATGCAAGAACGGCATATGAATTTATACACGGACTTACAACATATGAGACTACTCATCCGCCACTTGGCAAGATATTCATATCACTGGGTATCAGGGTATTTGGAATGAATCCGTTTGGCTGGAGAATAGTAGGAACAGTATTTGGTATACTTATGATTCCTGTTATATATCTTTTTGCTAAGAAAATGTTTGAAAAAACATGGCTAAGTACGATAGTATGTCTGCTCTTTACATTTGACTTTATGCATTTTGCACAGACGAGAATATCAACTATAGATGTATATATAACATTCTTTATTATGCTTATGTACTATTTTATGTACCGGTATGTACGGATGTCATTCTATGATACAAAGTTTTCAAAGACACTTATTTACCTTGCACTTAGCGGTGTGAGCATGGGACTCGGCGTTGCGAGCAAATGGACAGGATGCTATGCCGGTGTAGGACTCGGTATAATATTCTTTTACCAGATGGGAATAAGATTAAGGGAATACCTGTATGCAAGAAAGCATCCGGGTGGAGAGACAGACGGTATATCGCATGATTATGTAATTGCAAAATTCAAACCATATTGTATAAAAACACTTTTATGGTGTGTGTTATTCTTTGTGATTGTGCCTGCGGTTATATATGTATTGTCTTACATACCGTTTGTGAGCTATTCGGGAGAAACTAATCTTATTAAGAAAATGCTTGAGAATCAGGAATATATGTTTACTTATCATACAGGATTAAAAGCCACGCATGCGTATTCATCACACTGGTATCAGTGGCCTACTATGGTAAGACCGCTTTTATTCTATTCGCAGTATATTGGAACGACTTTACGACAGGGAATATCAACATTTGGTAACCCGGCAGTATGGTGGATTGGCATTCCGGCAACATCATTTGCGTTATATCATGCCATAGCCAACAGTGATAAGAAGTCATGGTTTCTTCTTATGGGATATGCGGCACAGTTTGTGCCATGGATGTTAGTTCCAAGATATACATTTATATATCATTATTTTCCATCGACACCATTTGTAGTATTAATCATAGGATATACAATATATAAGATATATGACATGGTTAAGACGGACAGAGCTAAGAGAAAAGTATTTGTGGGAGCAATAATATATTGTGCGGTTGCAGTTTTATTATTTGTATTATTTTATCCGGTTCTTTCGGGACTTACAGTACCGGCTGACTATGTGAAGACATTCTTAAGATGGTTCAGCACATGGGTGCTTGTATATTAAAATGCAGAACAAAAATGCGTATGAATGGGGATTGGAGTGAAAAAGGAGAGAAGAAATGAGTAAATTAAAAAAGATAGTTATTGTTGCAGTTGTTATTGTACTGCTGGGCGGGGTATCAGCACTGGCATACAATTATATCAGTGGAAACAGGCTGACAGAAAAACAAAGACTTATAAAAGGTTATGAGAAGCTGGCAAATGATTCATCTGCTGTTAATAGCAGCATTGATATGGAAGAGTTGTGTGAGAGTATTAATTCAAAACAGGGAACTGTGAGTATGCAGGGAAAGATTGAGAGTTTTCCGGGAGCAGAAATGTGTGAAGGAATTGATGTGGAGATAAAATCGTCACATGACATTTCTAAGAAAAAAGCGGAAGTGCTTTATGGAGTGAATTACAGTGGAACAAAGGTTGCATCAGCGGACTTGTATGTTGATAAGAATACAATTTATGCTGCGATTCCTGTGTTATTTTCAGATGTGCTGAAGATTGATTTGTCTAAGATAGAGAAGGCAAAGGATAGCTCATATCTGCTTAAAGATATACCGGATGAAGTATGGAATAGTATAGATTTTAGTATGCTTGAAGATATATGGAAGGATTATGAAGTTAAAGATAAGGATGACAAAGAAAGTAAAGCAGTTATCGTTAAAGACTTCATTGATACATATCCAGATGATGCAGACATCATAAAAAATGGTGTTAAAGTTAAGGCTGATAAGAATGGTAACCTTGTACTTTCAATATCCGGAAGTGCGATGAAAGTATTAATTAATGATTGTGCGACATTTATATTTGACTGTGATAAATATGAAGAGACAGTTGATAAACTTCTTGACAGTGTTAATAAGGAATTAGATGAAGACCAGAAGATGACTAAGAAACAGTTAAAATATAATTTTTCATCGGCTGCAACTACTATATCAGCATTCTTTAGTGACGGACTTAAATTGGTAACAACACTAAATGATGATAATGAGATTGTTAAGACAACATTTAACTATGAATATAGCATAATGAATGTGGATATAGCTGTTGATTATGAAATGAATTATACAGGAAAGAAGACGCCATATGATAAGCGTAAAGGCAGCCTTAAATTAACAGTTGGAGACAAGAGTATTGATATGACTATTACAGGTAATAATACGGTTAAAGGAGGAGTTACAACATCAAAATCCGATGTAGAGATAAATGTAATGGATGAGGAAAGCATAACTGTTAATAAGAAGACTTCATATAATAAAGATAATGGTAAATACACATATAAACTTGATGCGGATGTTGAAGGAGAGGATATAAGCGTTACAATGAACGGTAAATTCTCGGAGGTAAAGAAAGGTAAATCATTCAGGTTTGACATGAATAAGTGCGTATTTGAAACTGATGGAGATAAATATGAATTTTCAGGAAGCTTCTCGATGAGCGATAAAGCAGAAAGTATTAAAAAGCCAAAGACAGGTGATGAAAAAGATTTGCTTAAGATGAAGAAGAAAGAATTTGACAAACTTGCAGAAGAGATAGATAATAATGTTTATGCATTGCAGGAAAATGGATTTGATGAAGAATAAAAAAATGGATTGTCACATTTGTGGCAATCCATTTTTTGTCTATGCTCTACTGCGCAGGTGTTTCTGCTGCAGCGTTAGGGTCCTGTATGATTTCACCGTTGATTACCTGCTGTTGTAACTTCTTAGCTGTTTCAACTGTGCTGTAATCAGGTTCCATTACATAAGAAAGTGCATTAGGCATTGAGAATGTGTTGGCTTTCTTACCGGTTCCGGCAACAGCATACTGTACAACATTCCATGAAGCCATATCTGAAAGTTCCATTTTAACTAATGAAGATATTTCATCTGAACTCATATTAGTGTCAAAGCTTCCTGCAACACTGTCAACAAGACCGTTGAAGTTATTAAGGATTGCAGGTGAACATGCCTTGTCAATAACGGCTTTGATAACTTTCATCTGGTTTTTACCCCTGTCATTATCTCCACCTGCAAGGGCGTATCTTTCTCTTGCGAAACCTAAGGCTTCTTTACCTGAAAGTTCATTGTCGCCAACATGAATGTGTGCACCTTCGTGAAGTGTGTTGAATGCTACATCTGAATATACTGTTACACCGCCAAGGGCATCAATAACATTTTCGAATCCGGTAAAGTTGATTCTGAAGAAGTACTGGACATCAAGGTTGTAAAGACTTGAAAGTGTACCCATTGAACAGTCGATACCGGAAAGACCTGCATGTGTAAGTTTATCGTATGAACCACCGGATACAGTAGTCTGTACATAGTAATCACGAGGTGTAGATACTAAAAGCACCTGTTTTGTCTTAGGGTTAATAGTTGCAAGTATGTTAACATCACTACGGCTTGTAGTAGATATATCACCATATACATCAATACCACTCATATATACTGTGAATGGGTCAGTAGTAATATTATCAACACTTGTGTCCTTAATAATAGTTGTAAATGAAATAGAATCAAGTTTTCTTACCTGGACTGCGAATTCGGCATGGTTCTCATCATCAGCTATTGTCTCGATAAAGGCTGAGTTAAGGATTATACCATCAATCTGTCCGTTCAGAAGAGCATCTGCCATCTCTATCATATCTGTATATTCTGTTGTTTTTATCTCTTTTCCTACAGTAGTGTTAATCTTTGAAATGGCATTGTCAGTGTTCTGTCTGTCAAGTGTCTGAAGAATACCAAAGTTATAATCGGCTGCATCTCCGAGCGTTTTTGCCGGATTATCATTTCGTACATATACACCGATAGTATCTACTTTCTTGTTACTTCCGGAAATTCCGCTTAATAGCTGGTTGGACTTAACAAGAAGGAAAGAACCCATACCAAGTATTAATATGATTATTACGGCTATTACCTTAGCGGATGTCCGGAACTTTTTTGAAAACTGTGACAAAATGTCATATCCTAAAAATAATATCAGGATAAATATAACAGGAACAAAATATTTTGCAGGTACTACATTAAGATAGACCAGCAGACCTATAAATAATGCTGTTATAAATGCCTGAATTCCGGCAAGAATAAAGCCGAACTTTTTACTTTTTAAAAACGTAGTAACTTTATTACTGCCGGCTGAATTATTGCTGCCTTTGGATTTTTTACTTTCTTTAGAAGTTTTACCCATACTTTTTCCTCTTTTCTTTCAATTGTAAAATAATAATTGTTTAAAGCACAATATAACTAATGTATTATACTACAACTTTTTTTTTATGCCAACATAAAATTCGGGATTAGAAGCTGTACGGATTATAAGAGTGTTTACTAAAGTAGCAAAATGTGGTATAAAAGTAAGTATATCTTGGTCGGAGATGATTTAGTGTTGATTAGACATAAAAGAAGCGAGGATAAACATAAAGATGTATCAAAATAAACAAAAAACGCTTAATTTTATTATATTTAGTGTGGACGTATTAAGCGTAATAATAAGTTATATTGCTGCGACATATTTGTGGGTAGCTTTATACAGAGGACAGTTACAGTATTCAAGGGATACGATATTAGATAATATGGGGATATTCTTATTCTCATTTTTGCTTACTATATTGTTTTTTAATGTCAATAAGGAATTCTTTAAAAGAGGCATGTTTACGGAGTTTATGCACTGCGTAAAGATGAATCTTCTTTTTGCTGCGGTTGTATCGGTTCTTATCGTTGTAGAGGGAACTTTCGGAACTATTTCCCGTGGTGTTATTATGTGTACGGTTATTCTTAATACTGTACTTATGTGTGTAGGACATATAGTATTAAGAGCATATCTTATTAATGTATATGTTAATAAGAATAAAAATATACAGATGTTTCTTGTTACTACAATTGACAGAGCCAATAATGTTGTTAAGAAGATGAACAAACATTCAGAATGGTATAATAAAGTTCAGGGAATTGCCATAATAGATGATGACCTTAAAGGACAGGAGATTAATGGTGTTCCCGTTGTTGCCGGATTTTCAGATATGCTGGAGTATGTTAAGGAACATGCTATAGATGAAGTGTTTATTAATGTACAGTATTCTACGGGTGCGTCTATGAGAGACATAATCATGGAATTTGAAAATATGGGAATTACTGTCCATCTTAATATTGAAGTGTTAGAAAGCTTTGAAGGATTTGACAAAACCCTTACGATGCTGGGAGATATACCGGTCATAACTTTTGCAAATACATTTTTTGACGATAATAAGTTAATAATAAAGAGAGCAATGGACATAGTGGGTGGAATAATAGGCATTATATTTACATTTATAATAACCATATTCCTTGCCATACCGCTTCTTATAGAATCTCCGGGACCTCTTTTCTTCAAGCAGAAACGTGTTGGAAAGAACGGAAGATATTTCTATATGTATAAGTTCAGGTCGATGTATAAAGATGCGGAGGAACGCAAGAAAGAACTCATGGAGAAAAATGAGATGAACGGGCTAATGTTTAAGATGAGTGACGACCCGAGAATCACCAAGGTCGGTAAGTTCATACGTAAGACAAGTCTTGATGAATTTCCACAGTTTTTTAACGTGCTTAAAGGAGATATGAGTCTTGTAGGTACGAGACCTCCAACTGTTGATGAATTCAAGAAATACGAAGGATATCATAAGCGAAGACTAAGCATGAAGCCGGGAATTACGGGAATGTGGCAGGTTAGTGGAAGAAGTGATATAGAGGATTTCGAAGAAGTTGTAAAATTAGACCTTGAATATATAGATAACTGGTGTCTTGCACTTGACATCAAGATACTCTTAAAAACAGTCGGTGTTATATTCAAAGGTTCAGGGGCAAAATAGTTTGAAATGGAGAAATGAGGATTGCAATGCAACATGTTTTTATTATAGGATCAAAAGGAATTCCTGCAAAGTACGGTGGCTTTGAGACATTTGTTGATAAACTTACCGAGAATAAAAAGAGCAAAGAGATAAAGTATCATGTGGCTGCCATTACCGACAAGTCACCTAAAGAATATACTTATAATGATTCACATTGTTTTGAAGTGAAAGTTCCGCCTATAGGTGTGGCTAAGGCAGTATATTATGATATTGCGGCATTTGAATACTGTCTTGATTATATTCGCAAGCATAATATAAATAATGCCATAGTATATGTACTTGCGTGCAGAATAGGACCTTTTATTTCTTTTTTGAAGAAGAGACTTAATGCACTTGGTGGACATCTGTATGTCAATCCCGACGGACATGAGTGGAAGAGGGATAAGTGGAATTCTATTATCAAATGTTATTGGAAACTTTCAGAACAACTGATGATTAAACACAGTGAGCTGATTATATGCGATTCCAAGAATATTGAAAAATATATAAGAAAATCATATGCTTCATATCATCCTGATACAAGGTATATTGCGTATGGAGCAGAAATAACATCATCATCTCTTGCAGATGATGACGAGAAGTTTGTGAAATGGCTTAAAGAACACGATGTTAAACCGGGACAGTATTATCTTGTTGTAGGACGTTTTGTTCCTGAGAATAATTATGAGAAGATGATTATGGAATATATGAAATCTTCAACAGATAAAGACTTTGTACTCATTACAAACATTGAGAAAAACAGGTTCTATGAGGAATTAAAGTTAAAGACAGGATTTGATTCGGATAAGAGAATAAAGTTTGTCGGTACAGTATATGATCAGGAACTTCTTAAGAAGATAAGAGAGAAAGCATATGGCTATATTCACGGACATGAAGTTGGAGGAACTAATCCTTCTTTACTTGAGGCATTGGCATCAACTAAACTCAATCTTCTGCTGAATGTCGGATTTAACAGAGAAGTAGGAGAGAAAGGTGCTGTATATTGGAGTAAGAATCATGGCTCACTTGCCAAACTTCTTAACAGTGTTGATGAATGTTCACAGGAGTTTCTTGATAAATACGGTGAAAAGGCAAAACAGAGAGTAAGAACACAGTTTAGTTGGGAGAAAATAGTAAAAGAATATGAACAGATATTTGAAGGAAAGACCGGCAGTATCAGTGATAATTCCGGCTTATAATACAGAAAGAGAACAATTCTTAAAATGTATAGAGAGCATATCAGAACAGTCTATGGATAACTTTGAGGTTATTGTTATTAATGACGGTTCTGATAGTACGCATGCACAAATGATACATGATGTATGTGCAAAAGATTCAAGGATAAAAGTTAAGGATAAAGAAAATGGCGGTGTGTCTTCTGCCAGAAATGCAGGAATTACAGAGGCAGCAGGGGAATATATTATGTTTGTAGACAGTGATGACTGGATAGACAGGGAATGCCTTGAAGATGCATATAAGACAGCAGAGGAATATAATGCAGATGTTGTTACTTTCGGATATACAAAAGAGTATAAAGATGCTTCAGTGGAAGTTATGGTATATCAGGAAGACCGACTCGTGTATGACAGTTGGAAGAAAGAATATGACCCATTTGACATGAGAATAATGGGGATGTGCTGGATGAAGTTATACAGGGCAGCTTATGTTAAGAAGAATCATTTTAATGAAAACCTGACGAATGGTGAAGATGTTGAGTTTAATTTCAGAATATATGATAAAGTTAAAACTTTCGTATATATGAAAGAGCATTATTATCATTACAGACAGAATGAACAGTCGGCAGTAAGAGCATTTGATAAAAATACTCTTATGAAGTATGAGAGAACTATCTATGCCATGGAGCAGGACGTCAAAAATGCAGTAAGGAAGAAAGGTTCGCTTAACAGGGCATATTATTCATTTATAGGAATATCATATCTTGTTATCAATATGAATTATATTTTTACTGATAATAATGGCTTAAGCAAAAGTGAGCAGATTCATCTTCTCAGGAAAGTATCAGATATGGAGCCTTATAGAAGTGCAATTAAGAGAGCAGAGAAGCTTAATCTGCCTGTGACGAGAAAAATGTCACTTATATTTGCAAAATATGGTCTGTATTATGGCATATATATTATTATGGTTATAAAGAAATATATGAATAAATATCGCAATGGAAAGGAAGGCTGATAGTTATGAAAATATCGGTCATCACTCCTGTATATCATGGCAACAGATATCTTGACGGATATATGAAGATGATGAGCAGGGCTGCATGGGAATTTGTAAAAGCTGATGAAAATAATAGTGTGGAAGTTATACTTGTTAATGATAGTCCCGATATACCAATCGAATTTGATAAGAGCCTTGCGGGTGGATTTTCTATAAGAATTCTTGAAAATGATATGAACAGAGGGATTCATTATTCAAGAGTAAACGGACTTAATGAATGCAGTGGTGAGTACGTTGTATTTTTGGACCATGACGACTCTGTGTCAAGGCATTGCTTTACCAGCCATCAGGAATGTATAGGTGATTGTGATGTAAGTGTCGGAAATGGTGTGTTTGAGATTGCAGGAAAAAGAATTCCTATATTCGCCAATAAATATTCACAAAATTATGCTATAAAAGAGAAGAGTTATATATGGTTCAGGGATTTTATAGTATCTCCGGGACAATGCCTTATTAAAAAAAGTTCAATTCCCGATTACTGGAAGAATAACATTATGAAACATAACGGAACGGATGATTATCTTTTATGGCTTCTTATGTTACAGAACGGATGCAGTATGTGCTGCAATTATAAAGCAATATATCTTCATAGGGATACAGGGGTAAATGTATCTTCAAATGAGGATAAGATGTTTGAGTCTACGAAGGAGATGTTAGAACTTCTTGAAAAAAATGATTCATATTCAAAGGAAAAGTTAGAACTTATAAGGAGAAGAATATATTATAAGCAGTTTGACAGAAATGACAGGGTTGGTTTTGCGAAAGAAACGATAAAAAACATGGATATTTTTACGGCTAATGTTATATACAGGGCTTTATGGAAGGGTTGTATTATCAGATAGAGGAGGAACAAGTGAGGATAAATAAATTAAAAAAGTTTTTGATATTGCTTCTGATTATTTTACTGCCATATCATCATATGGTAATAAGCGTGCTTCTGCAGGATTTTGGATTTCTTAAATTTTGGAAAGAAGCAGTGATAGCTATTCTTGTTGCTATAACATTTTTTGAACAGATAATCGGTAAGAAAAGAGTAAAATTCAATCTCGTTGAATGGTTATCAGTTCTTTTTATTGTAATAATGACAGTGTACACTATTATAAGTGACAACAGGTATCAGGCAGCATATATTGCCAGAATATATGTAATGCCGGTGATGCTTATATTTGTCGTCAGAAGAATGAATATAGATAAAGAAGATATAAGAAAAACAATGGAAGCTGTGATAATTAATACAGTTATACTGTCTGTGTGGGGAGTATTTCAGGCACAGATATTAGGAGACGGTTTTCTTATCAATCTGGGATATCAGACTCAGAGAGTGAGTCACATGATAAAGCTTAAAAATGAATTTTATATGCTTGGTGGAAATTTTATGCAGAGGGTTACAAGCACATTTGCAGCACCTAATACGTTCGGTATGTATCTTGCAATGGTTATAACATTTATGACATACTTAAAAAAGGGACTGGGCATTAATATAAAGTTGTATTACATAAGTGCAGGTATATTCGTAGCCACGCTTATATTGACTTTTTCGAGAACTTCGTGGATATGTTGTGTAGTGGCACTTATTTTGTTTTACATAGAATATATAAATTGGACAAAGCAGATGTGGATTAGAATTATAAAGATTACCATTGCCTGTGGATTAATCTTTGTAGTGGCAGACCTTGTTATATTAAGAACAGGAATTGTATCAGGAATGTACAGACTTATTTTTAATACAATTACCGGAAGAGATTCTTCACTTATTGGTCATATTACTTCCTTTGGAGGTTCTATTGTAAAGGTTGTTAAGAATCCTTTAGGACTTGGACTGGGCAACAATGGGCCGAGAGCGAAAGTATTTATGTCTAAACCTAATCTGGTGGAGTCGTCCTATAGTCTTATGGCATATGAAGTTGGAATAATAGGAATGGCAGTATATTTTGCAGCATATTTTGTCGCACTCAGAGATAACATAAGGATATTCAGAGAAGACAAAAGTAAGTTTATACTCTCCGTACGAGGTGTGATTCTTATAATGCTTGTAGGTTTTTTGTCACTTCCGTTCATACAGGATTTTGAATTGACGGTATTCACTTACATATATATAGCATTGCAGTATATAGATGGAGTAAGTGGGAAAGGAATAAAAGGAAAAGAAGATGCAGGCAGTATTACTGGCAGGAGGATTGGGAACAAGGCTTAGAAGTGTTGTAAATGACAGACCAAAGCCTATGGCAGAAGTTGAAAATAAGCCGTTTCTTGAACATCTGATAAGTGTTCTTAAGAGAAATGGTATTATAGATATAATATTTGCCGTTGGTTACAAAGGCTCAATGATTGAGGAATATTTTGGTGATGGAAGTGCTTTTGACATAAAGGCTTCTTATGCATATGAAAAGGAGCAGCTTGGAACCGCCGGAGCTATCAAAAATTGTAAAAAATATATTAGTGAAGATAAATTCTTTGTTCTGAATGCAGATACATTCTATGACCTTGATTATAGCAGACTTACTAAGTTATCAGAAGAAGATGATTCGGTTATGTCTCTTGTATTAAGAAAAGTTGAAGATTGTTCAAGATACGGAACGGTTAAGATGGATGGAAACAGGGTTGTGGCATTTAATGAAAAGTCGGAGACCGGTGGAGAAGGAGTAATTAACGGTGGTGTGTACTGTATGAAGGCCTCACTTCTTGATGAAATTCCTGAAGGTAAGGTTTCTCTTGAAAATGAGATGATTCCGATGTGGCTGAAAAAAGGGTATGTACTTAAAGCATTTGTCAATGACGGATATTTTATCGATATAGGTGTTCCTGATGATTATTTCAGGTTCCGGAATGATGTAAAGGAAGGCAGGGTGATTACCATATGATAATAAGAGGAAGAGCACCACTGCGTGTCAGTTTTGGTGGAGGTGGAACAGACGTAGCACCATTTTGTGATGAACGTGGAGGAGCAATTATTGGCAGTACCATTAATAAATATGCCTGTTGTTCCATAGTTCCGAGACAGGATGACAATATAATAGTTCATTCACTTGATTTTGATATGACCGTTAAATACAATACTAAGGAAAATTATGTGTATGACGGAAGTCTTGACCTTGTGAAGGCTGCACTAAAGAGAATGGATATTAATCAGGGATGTGAGGTGTATCTGCAGTGTGATGCACCTCCCGGTTCAGGACTTGGAACATCTTCTACGGTTATGGTCGCCATTCTTAAAGCACTTGCAAAGTGGAAAGGTGAAGATATAGACAATTATGCTCTTGCGGATATGGCATATGAGGTGGAAAGACTTGACCTTGGGATATCAGGCGGATATCAGGACCAGTATGCAGCAGCATTTGGCGGGTTTAATTTCATAGAATTCCATGGTAAGAATCAGGTTGTAGTTAATCCGTTAAGAATTCGCAAAGAGATTATTCATGAACTTGAGAGTAATCTTTTGCTGTGTTATACGGGAAATATTCATGTGTCGGCGAATATTATAAGTGACCAGGTGAAGAATTATAAGGATAAAAATGTTGATGCCATTGAGGCTATGTCAGAAGTTAAGGCACTTGCCTATGCTATGAAGGACGAGCTTCTTAAAGGCAATCTCAACAGTTTTGGAAAGCTTCTCGATTATGGATGGCAGAGCAAGAAGAGAATGAGTAATAAGATAACAAGTCCGCAGATTGATGAATTGTATGATACGGCAATTAAGCATGGTGCACTTGGTGGAAAGCTTCTTGGAGCCGGTGGTGGTGGCTATCTGCTTATGTACTGCCCATATAATATAAGACATGTTGTTGCAGCAAGAATGGAAGAAGCCGGCGGACAGCTTGCCGACTGGAACTTTGAATTCAGAGGCTCACAGTCATGGAAAATGGATGAAAAGAGATGGAATTATGATTCTGTCAAGGTAGATATTCCTGATGGCTCATATACTTTCAGATTGGAGTAATGATGGATAGAGTTGTATTTCTTGACAGAGATGGGACTATTAACATAGAAAAGAATTATCTATATAGAAAAGAAGATTTTGAATTTATACCAGGTGCGGTTGAAGCTATAAAGCTTATTAAAGAAAAAGGATTTAAGGTAGTAGTTGTATCCAATCAGGCGGGAGTTGCCAGAGGTTATTACAGTGAAGAGGATGTTAATGTGCTTCATCGTTATATAAATGAATGCCTCAAAAAAGAAGGAACAATAATAGATGCATTCTATTTTTGTCCACATCATCCTGTGCATGGAAAAGGAAAATATCTGTGTGAGTGTACATGTAGAAAACCGAATACCGGTATGTTTGAAAAGGCAGCAGAAAAGTTTGATATAGATATTGAAAATTCATGGATGATTGGTGATAATACCGGAGACATAAAAGCAGGTATCAACTTTGGAATAAAGACAATTCTTGTCGCAACCGGATATGGGGAAAAAGTATACAATGAAGGAATCGTGAAGGCAGATTATTACACAGCAGATTTGTACAGCGCTGCACAGATTATTGTGTCAGATGGCTTACGGAATGGAGACAGGTATGAATAAATATGCACATGTAGAGGAATTAATCAGAAGATATCCTGCACTTGCGAATAATGAAGATGCTATAAAGAGTGCATGCGATACAATTGAAAAATGTTACCAGAATGGTGGTAAGATTCTTATTGCCGGAAATGGGGGAAGTGCAGCGGATGCAGAGCACATTGTAGGTGAATTGATGAAAGGTTTTGTTAAGCAGAGACGTATTCCTGATTCATTTGCCAGAAAATTGGGAATTATAGATGCAGATGCGGCATGTATTCTTAAGAATAATCTTCAGCAGGGAATACCGGCTATTGCATTATGTGGACATCCGGCACTGTCTACAGCATATCTTAATGATGTTGATGGTACGGTAGGCTTTGCACAGCAGGTATATGGATATGGAAAGGACGGAGATGTTCTTATAGCAATCTCAACATCAGGCAATTCACAGAATGTTGTATATGCGGCTATTACTGCGAAAGCTATGGGAATAGGTGTAATAGGGCTTACGGGAAAAACAGGTGGCAAACTTAAGGGATATTGTGATGAAGTTATTATGGTTCCGGAGACTGAACCATATAAAGTTCAGGAATATCATCTTCCTGTATATCATGCCATATGCTTAGAACTTGAAGAAAGATTTTTTTAAACAGGAAATTAAGAAATGAGGAATACCATGAAAAAAGTATTGGTAATATCTTTTGACGTACCTTTTGATAATGTGGGACATGCAGGAGGAAAAACACATAATTTTTATCTGAAGAAAATAAAAGAAGATAAAGAATTTGAGCCTTATCTTATATCTTTTGGAATACCGGAACATCTTTCAAAACTGGATTTGGATAAATATGGTATTGATAACAAAATATTTATTATAAGACCTGAGAAACGCTACAGGATGCTGAGAGGTATAGTGAATATAAGTTCCAGATACAATCCGTGGAACAGATATGCCGGAATAATACCACAGTATTATATTAACAGAATTATGAACCATATAAAAACTATGAAGAGAAATGGTTATAAACCGGAAGTTATCGTACTTGAGTGGACTCCTATTGTCCTTCTTGCACCCCGCATAAGAAAGATTTTTCCTGATGCAAAGATAATTGCGTCAGAGCATGATGTTACATTTTTAGGGTACAGAAGAAAGTATGAATATGAAGAGGATGCCTTTAAGAAGGCAAAGAAGAAAATACAGTACAGGACAATGAGAAAGGCTGAGCTTAAGGCTATTGAAACATGTGATTATGTATGTCCGCACAATCATAAGGATGCGGCACTTCTATATAAAGCCGGTGTTCCGAAGAAAAAGATACATCCAATCGTTCCTTTCTATATGGATTTTACTGATATAGAATGGAAGGGTGGAAGTAATAATATAGTATTTTTTGGCGCAATGGGAAGGGATGAAAACCATCTTACGGCAATGTGGCTTATAGATAAAGTTATGCCATTACTTAAAGATACAGACGTGGTACTACAGATTATAGGTGGCGGACCAAAAGAAAGTCTTAAAAACAGACAGTCTGATAAAGTAAATGTGCTTGGGTTTGTTGACGATGTAGCACCATATTTTGCAGAAGCAGCATGTATGGTAGCACCGCTTGTACTTGGTGCCGGAATTAAGGTTAAAGTAATTGAGGGAATGTCATCAGGTGTTCCGGTCCTTACCAATAATATAGGTATCGAAGGAATTGATGCCAGAGACGGCATTGAATATATCCATTGCGAATCGCCTGAAGAATATGCAGATGCGATAAGAAAGCTTATAACTGACAGACAGGAAGCAATGAAAATATCAGCAAATGCAAAAAAAATGATTCATGAGAAATTTGACATGGAACATTCAGCAGAGAAGTATCTCGATATGTTACGGAAATAGCAGAAATAGGAGAAAGATGTGGGAAGAGAAAAAAGTGTAGCAAAGAATTATATGTACAATATGGTATATCAGATTCTTATATTAATCACACCATTAATTACAACTCCATATGTATCCAGAACTCTTGGGGCAGGACCGATTGGAAGATACAGCTATACACAGTCAATCGTAACGTATTTCATTCTTGTAGGAACTGTAGGTATAGCAATGTACGGAGAACGTGAAATTGCATACATGCAGGATGACAAAGAGAGGCGGAGCAGAACTTTCTGGGAGATAATTATTCTAAGGGCAATAACAGTCAGTATTGCATTAGCGGTGTTTTGTGCAATATTTGTAACAGGGGGAAAGAACAGGATACTATATGCAATACAGATAGTGGATATTGTTGCAAACATGCTTGATATAAGCTGGTTTTTCCAGGGAATGGAAGATTTCAAACGAATTGTTATGCGAAATATGTTTGTTAAAATAGTTTGTGTTGCAATGATATTCATTTTTGTAAAACAGCCATCAGATTTACCTTTGTATGTAGTCTGCTATTCACTTTCGTTGTTCCTTGGAAATGTTTCGCTATGGTTTTATCTTCCTTCTTATCTGGTTAAGGTGGGAGTAAAAAGCCTTAAGGTGTTTTCACATTTTATGCCTGCATTTATTCTTTTTATTCCGCAGATAGCAACACAGGTATATACAGTATTAGATAAGACGATGCTCGGAAAACTTGCAGTCAATAATGCTATGGTGCAGGTCGGCTATTATGAACAGTCACAGAAGATTGTTAAGCTTCTGCTTACGATAATAACATCACTTGGAACAGTAATGCTTCCGAGGATGGCAAGCATATACGCCAAAAAAGATACAAAACTCTTAAATGAATATATGGATAAATCTTTCAGATACACATATATGATAGGATTTCCGTTGATGCTTGGACTTATTGCGGTTTCACAGCATTTTGTTCCTGTTTTTTATGGTTCCGGGTATGAACCTGTAGGCAGTATACTTATATATATTTCTCCTATTATTATATTTATCGGGTTAAGTAATGTGATAGGTACACAATATCAGATACCGACAAATAAACAGAGGGATTATACGTTATCAGTTGTAGTCGGAGCAATTACTAATTTTACACTTAATCTTTTGCTTATACCGCATATGGGATATATGGGGGCGGTACTTGCAACGGACATAGCGGAATTAATCGTATTGTATGTTCATTTTTATTGTGTAAGAAAAGATATTAATATAAAAAAGAGTCTTTTATATTGCAAAAATTATTTAATATCGGCTATAATTATGTTTATAAGTTGTGTATTGATTTCGTTCGTAAATATTGAATCACACATCATTATGCTGACAATACAGATAATAATTGGGGTTATTGTGTATTTTGGGATGCTTTTTGTTTTTAAGGACGAATTGCTAAGGATGATTATGAACAAATTATTGAAACGCTAAGATGTTTCGGAATGGAGTTTTTCATGAAGCAGGATGGGTATTTTGAAAGTATGTTCAGCTCATTTATTGGTGGGTTGGATGATGAAAAACTGATATTTATAAAATATTATAACGAGATTCAGTTAAGTAAACAGAAAATAAAGGAAATGGCAGAGAAAAATGGCGTGGAAATGGTTCAGTTCCACACTTATATAAGAGGAGCCATAAAATCCCCATATGAGCCATTTGTAGATATAATAGGGAAGTTTTATCGGGAATTCTATACAGACAGATTTACATTGAGGGAGTTTCTTGAAGAGTGTGGGGTATATCCTTTGCAGATATCTTCATTTGAGACTTATCTTGAAAGTGGTATATCTTTACGTCAGGAGCCGGCACTTCCTGTAGAACAGAATTATGAGCAGAAAAAGGCATATGAATCAGTTATGAACTGCTTAAAATATGTTTCGTCTGAGCATAAGATTCTTTTGGTGCTTGATAAGCTTCAGTATGCAAATATATCAACAATAAGGGTTATACAAAATATAATGGATGATATAAAGAATATTTCATTTAAGTTATGTATAACGATAGATGACAAGAATAAGATTAAGGCATATCTATCTGAAGAATATCAGAATATGATGCGTATTGCAAAAGAAGAAAAAATGGTATATGAGTGGCATGGATATAAAGCTTCAGATACAGACCGGACAAATGATTATTTCAGGGCTGAGACTGAGTATATACACGAATATATTGAAAAAATACAGAACCTGTATAATCTTATGGCACTTGAAGATGCAGAATTTTATCTTAATAATATTTATGTGAGAATAGAGGAAGATAAAGCTAATATAGCAGATTTGGATAAGTTCAAATTATATACAATCGGTGTATGCAATTATATTATGATGAATAATCCGAAGTCAGCACTGCTTACGACAGAAAAGCTATACGAATATACAGATAATGGTAAAAATGAAGTCAGGACATATGTATACAATTATTTGTGCGCACTTGCATACGTATTTATGATTCAGGCAGGCAATTCCAAAAAGTACATAAAGAAATGCAGGGAAATCAGTGACCGCTATGGTGATGAGGAGATGGATTTCTATACAATGCTTCTTGAGATTACGGACGAATATGGTGGATGGCATAGTATATTTAATGTTGATTTTGGTGCTCTTAAATATGATGAAAGTAAGGCTAAAAGACTTAAGGAGCATGGATTTTATAATGTATTATCGAGATATTATTCCTATGGCAGCGATAATTCAGAAGAAGAGATAAAGCTGATAATTAAAGATGGAATGTCAGAAGCGTTTAAAAGGGCAATAAGAATAGGAAAGTATCTTAAGAACAATAATTTTCTGTTATCCGTTAATACAAAGTATATTTCAATGTTTACGGACCTCGGTTATTATGGATATGCATTTAATTTTTACGATTCGAAGCTTAAAGTTCTCAGAGAAGAAGGAAATAAAAAGAGAATGGCCAACCAGATGATGGGACTTGGCTATAACTTCATGATTGCTGAGAAATATGATGAGGCGGGAAAGTATTTCCACGATGCAATTGAGATTTTATATGAACTTAAAGATTCAGAGGCTATAGGTGAAGCATTATATAATCTTGCCATGAACAGTATCTGCGTAGTTGATTTTGAAGCTGCATTAAAATATCTTCAGCTTATGTTCAGAATACTTGAACATCTTAATGTCGAGTCAATAGTTATGTGTAATCCGGCTAAGTTATATGGACTTCTGGGACTGACATATTATCACCTTGGAAATATATATAAGAGTTATACGAATCTTGAGACTATAAATACTCTTGTGCGTGGTTATACAGGTAATAAAGAGAAAATGCGTATATTCAGAAGACGTGAGGATATGTTTTATTATCATTATCTTAATGGATGTCTCAAGTATCAGCAGGATGATATCGATGGTGCATATATCGAATATAATACTGCAAAAGAATATTATGACACAACTCCTGCAATAAAAGCATGTATGATTGAATGCTATATGGGAGATTACTATATACTGCTAAGAGACATGGGGAAAGATGATGAAGCTGAAAGTATTATGAATTCAGCCATGGAATACTGTATGGAGCATAATTACAGTAAGAAAATGGATATGCTTACATATATAAAAGAGAATTGCAGGCAGCCTGAAAAAGAAAAATTACCGGATTTTGTTGCCCCGGAATCTGAGGAAAAGATTCTGGAGATGACATTCAATGTAGGAAAAAGGGAACAGCTTATTGAGCGTAAAAGAGATATAAGATTCCTTTCAATGCTTCAGGAAGTTCTCGGAAAAGATGATGTGTTGTTAGAATATCATATAGAAAATGCGGTAAAGCTCATATGTGACAATTTTGATATGGACGAGTTGCTGCTTATAAGTGTAGATAATGATAACCTGATAGAAGAACTCTATTGCAGTGATGATATCAATGTAAAAGACAGTTATAAAAATATAGTTGAATATTTTAAAAAGAATAAAAATGAATTTTATGTCAACAGAATAAGCAGTGACATGTATGAGTATAAAAAGATAATAGATATTTTTTATTCGGATGATATGCTTACTATTACCTGCATTCCCGTATATCAGGATAAAAATCTTAAGGCTGTTCTTGTCGGAATAGTTAATCAGGATACGAATGTTAAAGGAGATATGAAGCTTTTTGATGATGAAAATCTTGCGATACTCAAAACAGCTTCGATTCAGTTGATAGCCAGTGTAGAGCGCCTGAAGAACAAGATGAAGATGGAACAGGTTAATGACAGACTTAAAAAGATGGCTATAACCGATATGCTTACCGGGCTGTATAACAGGCAGGGATTCGACAGAATGATTGACCAGATGGAAAATCATAAAGAAGGTGAAGCTATTCTGTATATTGACCTTGATAATTTTAAATATTGTAATGATACATTCGGACATGATGTAGGTGACCTTATTCTTAAAAGATTTGCGGAGGTTCTTGAAAAGGTTGTATATTCAAAAGGATTTGTAGTACGATATGGCGGCGACGAATTCATAATTGTACTTACAAATGCGGGTAAAGAGGATGCTGTTGAGGTGTCAGAAGAAATATATAAAAATATAGAGCATGGATTTGTTGGGGATATAGAGGAATACCTTGGAAGAAAGATTAACATATGCGATGATAAGAAGCTTACAACATCTATAGGAATAGCTGTTGCGAAAGATTGTGCAAGGAGTACAATAAATGAAACGATAAAGAAAGCTGATGATATGCTCTACAGTGTAAAACATGCTGGAAAAGGCAGTTACAGAGTATGGAGTGAAATATGTACTTGATTAAAAGTATATTAGAGTGATATAATCGTTTGAAGTGTGAAAATACAGGAGGTTAAAAAGGTGAAACTTATAATCCAGATACCATGCTACAATGAAGCGGAAACTTTAGAGGTAGCATTAAATGATTTACCAAAGCATATTGATGGAATTGATGAGATTGAGTATTTAATTATTAATGATGGAAGTCATGACAACACAGTTGAGGTTGCTAAAAAATGGGGCGTTAACTATGTTGTTAATTTCAGAAGAAATAAAGGACTTGCCAAAGGATTTATGGCAGGAATAGATGCATGTCTTAGGAATGGAGCAGACATAATAGTAAATACTGATGCTGATAACCAGTATGCAGGAGATGATATTGAGACTATTGTAAGACCAATACTTGAAGGAAAGACAGATATAGTAATTGGTGAAAGACCAATTGATACAACAGAGCATTTTTCGCCACTCAAGAAGAAACTTCAGCATTTTGGAAGCTGGGTAGTAAGAAAAGCATCTAATTCAACTATACCGGATGCACCAAGTGGATTCCGTGCATACAGCCGTGATGCAGCAATGAGACTTAATGTAGTAAATGAATACACATATACTTTAGAGACAATTGTGCAGGCAGGAAGAAGCAAAATAGCACAGACTTCAGTTCCTATTAAGACTAATGGCGAATTAAGACCATCCAGATTATTTAACAGTATGTTTGGATATGTTAAGAAATCAATGCTTACAATATTAAGAGCATTTATGATGTACAAGCCATTACAGTTTTTCAGCACTATCGGAGGCATAAGCTTTGTTGGAGGTATAATCTTATCTATAAGATATCTTATCTACTTCTTTATGGGAAGAGGTGGCGGACATGTCCAGTCACTAATACTTGCAAGTCTGCTTATAACAATGGGTGTACTTATATTTGTTATCGGACTGCAGGCAGATTTGATTGCCGCTAACAGAAAGATTCTTGAAGATGTACAGTACCATGTTAGAAAGCTTGATTATGACGGTGCTAAAGAGTTAGAAGATAAAGAATCTGAAGAAGATAAATAGACTCAATAATATATGAATAACACTTCTTTTAACAGAAGTGTTATTTTGTTTTTATAAAAATTTAATTGTATTTCTGTTGACTTACGCACAAAAAGATATATCATTAATGCATAGTTTTTGCGAAAGGAATGAGGAATATATGAGAGATAAATTTATAAGATTTATGATGGGAAGATATGGAATTGACGAGTTTTCAAGGTTTATGATATGTGCAGCGGTGGTATTCAGCATATTAAATCTGTTTATCGGACATGGAATATTTTATATTATAGCGGTTGCACTTATGATATACAGTTTTTACAGAATATTTTCAAAGGACCATGTAAAGCGTTCTACGGAAAATGCCAGATATAAATATTATATGGAAAAATTTACAAGGTGGTTTGATAAAGAAAAGTCTGTTATGAAGCAGAGAAAGACGCATCATATTTATACATGTGGTGTATGTAAACAGAAGATAAGAATACCTAAAGGAAAAGGAAAAATAGAGATTACATGTCCTAAATGCGGATATAAATTCATCAGGAGGAGTTAAATGTTTGGTTATGTCAGGGCAGATAAAATGGAGATGAAGGTTAAAGATTATTACAAATACAGGGCGTATTATTGTGGCTTATGCAATGTTCTTGGCGAGCGGGGCGGCATAATCAGCAGATTTACGCTTAATTTTGATATGACATTTCTTGCGATACTGCTTACGGCATTATATGAGGAAAAAAGTGACCGGAAAGAGATAAGATGTGCAGTTCATCCGGTGGAGAAAAAGGTTATACTTACAAACAGATTTTCGGAGTATTGTGCAGATATGAACATTGCCCTTGCATATTATAATATGCTTGATGACTGTGAAGATGACGGCGGCATTAAAAATAAGGCACAGGCAGCAATATTTAAAAAAAAGTTTTTTAGAATAAAGAATCTCTATAAAGATAAGCTTGATAATATAGAAAATCATCTTAATGAACTGGCCGGAATAGAAAATGAGAGTAAGAATAAAGTAAATAAATGCGTTGAAGGTGATATGAGCAGGGATGAGATATATCTTGAGATAGACAGGGCATCAGGGTGTTTTGGACGTTTATGTGGCGAACTTTTCGTCTATAAGAAAGATGAATGGGAAGATATACTGAGAAATATGGGGTTTTATCTCGGAAAATTTATATATATCATGGATGCATATGAAGATTTACCGAAGGACATAGATAAAAATAATTATAATCCGTTAAAAAAACTTTGTGAATATAAGGATTTTGAGGAGATATGTACAGATATGCTTAACATGATGATGGCACAGTGTTCGAGATATTTTGAACGACTCCCTATAATAGAAGATGTAGACATTTTGCGAAATATACTTTATAGTGGAGTGTGGAATAAGAAGAACGAAATAAATAAAGGCAGGACGGGTAAGGAAAAGAATGAATCCATATAAGGTGCTTGGAGTTAATCCGGAAGATAGTGATGAAGTTATAAAAAAAGCATACAGGAGTCTTAGCAGGAAGTATCATCCTGATGCTAATATAAATAATCCTAATAAGGAAGAGGCAGAAGAAAAATTTAAAGGAGTACAGCAGGCATATGATAATATCATGAAGATGCGTGAAAATGGGACTTCGGGATATGGTTCGGGAACTTACGGAAATACTTACAGTTACTCGGGAGAATATTACGGAGGAGATGCATATGGAAATGATACGCAGATGCAGGCTGTTGCTGCGTATATTAATGCCGGAATGTATCTTGAGGCATTGAAACTTCTTTCTTCTATGAGTAACAGAAACGCTATGTGGTATTATTATTCAGCTTTAGCCAATTTGGGAACGGGAAATATAATTATGGCAAAGGCACATGCAAATCAGGCGGCACAGATGGAACCGGGCAATGCACAGTATCAGATGCTTCTTAATAAGATAAATTCATCTACAGGATGGTATATGGACAGAGGGGATGTATTTGGTCGTGGAACATCTTCTAATACGGCAATGTGTTGTGAATGCCTGGCATTAAATATGTTTTGCAATCCATGTTGCAGAATATAGACGGAATTGGTAAAAAGAACGGTTTTGTTTGCTATTAACAGTGAAATGTTGTACAATATTAATGATTGACTAGGTTATTTAACACTAAAAGAAACGGGAGTTGGTTGAGGTATGACAGAAATAGCAAAGAATGCTAAAAAGATTGAACGTGGTGGAAAGATTTTTGGTAAGGGTATGCCTGTAAATAAGATTGCGGTTATAGCAAAGGGCAGTGGGATGATATCTGACAGATATATTCAGATTCCAATAAGTCAGGGGGATTTGATAGGAATTCTCGATATAGTATCAGACAGTTATCTGTATGATTACATAGCAACAGAAGACAGTGTTGTGTGTTATTTTGACTATAAAGATATTACTGATATTGGTATACTTGAAGCCATCAAGGCAGATTATCGTGACTATCTTATACAGATGGAATGTGAACAGACAGAACAGATGATAGATGTTCACGAGACATTAGATGGGGTAACGCGTAAGTTATTTGATTATATTAAGAAGTATTATGAAGACTATGTTGCACTCTGTAAAGATTATATGAAGAAACCATATATATCAAAAGAAATAGAGCAGCTTGAATTTTATGATAATCAGATAGCTGTAAGTGAAGCACTCATAAGATATTTTCAGAGTCTGTCAGTTATGCCTTTGTCAGTAAGACAGCCGTTTTTTGAAGAGGATGATGATATAACAGGATATAATTTACTTCTTGGTTCAAGACTTGCATGCCAGTTGTGTGATGCTAATGCAGTTATGTATCAGTTTTATGAGGATACGTTTAAATATCTTTATGATAAAGGTATTAATAATATATTTGCTATGTTTTCAAAACTTGCCATGGATGTAGCTGATGCCGGAGGAGATATATCAAGAATAAAGAAAGTACTTGATAAAGTTATAGCACTTATAAAAGAGTGCAGGGATTTGGTGGAAGATACTTTAGGACTTGAATTCCAATATGATTATTCCAGAATAGTTGATATATGTAAAGTTATCGACAAGAAGAGTGAGAAGGCAAATGAGAGTACAGTTGATAAAAAGGAAGATATGCTTCTTACTTATACCGAGGCCCAGATAAATGAAGCCATTACGGATACAAAGGATTCACTTAAGAGAATTTTACAGTTTTCAGGGATTGAGACGGAAAAAGCAGAAAAAATCGAGAAATTCCTTACAGTGTACAGAGGTTTAAAAGACCCTTATTCAACAGAGGATGATGTCAGAAAGTTAAGAGCCAGAATAACAGAGTTATTTTATGAGATATACGAGAAAGTATTTTTTAATGCAGAGAATGAAGAGACACAGACAAAGCTTATAGATATGTTTCTTAACTTTGGATTTATAGATGAAAATATGATAGAACAGGATAAACTTGTTGATTTGTATTATACTGATACTTCCGCATGGAGAGGAGTTATTAGTGTATATCCTTTAAGACAATGGCTTCATGCTATATATACAGGTGAGAAAGAACCATCAAAGAATGAGTTTGATCTTGATTATACGGAGAACCTTAGGGAATTAAAGAAGACACAGAGAATGACAAAAGAAGAGGAAGAGAGTTACCTTAATGATTCTGTGGGTAAGGTTAAATTTGAGTTACAGAATATGGTAAAGTCAAATAACAGAATGACAAATGGACAGATGCTTACATTCTGCCCTTTACTTAAGGGTTCAGACTTTATAACAGGTGTAAATAACATGTACATGAGCGGTGAGAAAGTGCAGGAAGCATTGTTAAGTGTAACAGAAGTCGATTTTTCAGCATTTTACAGAGAATATCTGTATGAGGATGCAGAACATAAGATTTCAAAGATTTCCCTTGAAAAAGAGGTGCTTCCGGACGTTATTCTTATGCCTAACGCAGGTCATAAGGGTTCTATGTGGCAGGATATATCCGGCAAGAGAAGAGATACACCGGGAAGATTTGTGCTTCCGGTATTTTCATCTGAAGATACAAGAGACCTTATGATTAAAATGGTTGGAGCGTTCAGATGGGAACTTTGTAGAACTGTACAGGGAACATACTGGAATGATGTAAGAGAAAAGTCACTTACATCCGAATATTGTGATTATGTTCAGTTTTATAAGAAAAACCGTGATTTGTCTGAAGAGACAAAGGAGAAAATAAAGTCACAGCTTCAGAAGGCAAGAAATAACACAAGAGAGATGTTTGTTAAGGACTATGAAGTATGGATTAAAAATGAATGCATGGGAATGGCAAGGGTGAATAAGATTGTCAGAGGCATTTTGTTTGCATACTGTCCGTTTTCAAAAAAATACCGTAGCAAAATTGCAGAGCAGCCAATGTTCAAGGATGGTATTGCTAAGTATGAAAGAGAACGTTTAAAGAAAATAAAATCCTTAAATGGACATTTTGCAGCCATAAGGAATGCGGGGGGAGAAATAACACTTCTGCTTCAGGAAAATATGGATTATCTCAAGGAACAGTAGATTTAAATTATATAGGAAAGTGCAGGTGATTACGAATGAAGAAAATAAAGTCAAGTATTGTTGTTTCAATCATTTTTAATGTAATTCTTGCAACAATGCTTTTAGCAGGAATAACTATTACGATATGTTCAAAGACGGTGACAAATGAATCCAATGACAAATTACTTTCAATGGCAAAACAGTACAGAAATGATATGGATTCGTCTTTTGTGCAGTATGAGAGTATAGTTAATCTTGTATCGGAATATGTAAATTCAAGTTTTGACAGTTCAAAGATTACTGATAAGGCATATGATGCCGAGTATACTAAAAGTCTTGATAAGTATATCAAAAATATAGATGCTGAATATAATGATAAGATATTAAGCATCTATGCATATATTAATCCGGAAGATATTAAGGAAATATATGGAACAAGATATACCAAGGGTGAATATGTGGATAAGCATACAGAACAGGACTATCTTGATTATTTTTCTAAGAGTGCAGAGTGGCAGTGGTACTGGACAGCAAAAGATGGTGAGATGTGGACTAAGCCATATTATGATTCAGTAACAGGTGTTAACTGTATAACATACGCGCATCCTGTATTTGACGAGGATAATAAACTTATAGCTATGGTCGGTATGGATGTAGAATTTGATGTGTTTGAAAAGCTTGTAAAAGGAATTAAAGTATATGATTCAGGAAGGGCGTCACTTGTCGGAGTGGACCAGATGTATGTCGTGGACAGTGAGCATGATGTCAATGAGAATCTTAAAAGTGCCGGTTATTCTGAACTTGCAGATGAAATGACCAAGAAAGATGACGGTATATATAATATTACGGGTAAATCCGGAAAAGCTGAATATATGGCTTATGCAAAATTGAAGAATAACTTTTCGTTAATTATATCGGTTCCGGTATCAGAAGTTAATGAAAGTGCTGTGCAGGTAGCTATAACAGCAGTAATAGTTACTGTATTGTTATGTATATTGGCATTTATTCTTGCAGAAATAGTAGGAAGAAGGATTTCGAAGCCTATTACAGAGGTTGTGTCTGACCTTGAGCTTATGCAGGAGGGAGATTTTACCGGACAGAGACACAAAAAATATATTAAGAATAAAAATGAGACAGGCAAGCTTGCAAGGGCGTTGGATAAGCTTGAGAAATCAATGCAGAATACAGTAGGAGAGGTATCTGCAAGTGGTGATAATATAGTTGACACAGTGACGAATCTTGATGATGTTGTTAACAGTCTTGTTGACAGAGTTGCAGGCATATCGGCAGTATCTGAGGAACTTGCGGCAAGCATGGAAGAGACAGCGGCAACAGCGGAGAATCTTAGTGCGACATCAGATAATATGTCAGTTCATATTGAATCAATGAATATGAAAAATGCAGAGGGTCAGAAGACAATATCAGGAATAAGCGAGAGAGCCATGATATTAAGAAGCAAGGCAGATTCGGCTGCAAGGGAAGCAGATGAAATGAGAAAAGCATCTGAAGAAAAACTTCGTAAGGCTATTGAAGATTCAAGGAAGGTGTCACATATAGAGCAGCTTACCAATGCAATTATGGAGATTGCTGACCAGACAGCATTATTGTCAATGAATGCCTCAATAGAGGCAGCAAGAGCCGGAGAATCAGGAAAGGGATTTGCAGTTGTGGCTGATGAGATAAGAAAACTTGCAGAGAATTCAGAAGCTACAGCTATGAAGATTAATAATATTACAGATGAGGTTACAGAGTCGTTCAATAATCTTTGTAATTGTTCTAATGAAGTACTTGAATTTATATCAACAAATGTTAAGGATACTAATGACAGGTTGGTAGAGACCAGTGAGCAGTATAATGCAGATGCTGTTGATATGCAGAGACTGCTGAAAGAATTTTCTGATATATCAGCAGGAATATCTAATGAAATAGCTACGATAATAAAGGCATTTGAGGAGCTTAAAAATGCAACCGCAGAAGGAGCTAAAGGAACAACGGCAGTTGCCGAGGATGCTGAAACAGTATCAAGGAATACGGGCAGGGTTCGTGATGCGGCAGATAAACTCAAGAATGTATCAGACAAGCTTAAAGAGACGATGGAGATATTTAATGTGCTTGATAAATAAACAGCTATTTATTGCATATATTTGCGATAAATAGCTCAGAAATGAGGAATAGTGTGGAATTAGAGGTTGGTCAGATTGTTAAAATGAGAAAAAAGCACCCATGTGGAAGTGATGAATGGGAAATATTGCGAGTGGGTGCGGACTTTAGATTAAAGTGTCTTGGATGTGGACGGCAGATTATGCAGAAAAGGGTTTTGGTGGAGAAAAGTATAAAATCTGTAAGAGGTAGATAGGCATGCAGGGTAAGAATTCACGATACTTAAATATAACAACAATATCAAGAAGACTAATTAATCAGTTCTGGATTAAGGAGTATAGAGAAAGATTTAGGAAATTCAGAAATATTGTATTAGTGTCAGCAATTGTTATATTAACTTTGATGGTTATAAGGGTTTTAACTGTAGGATTTAGTGGAATTATATTTTGTGGTGCAGTTACTGTATTGTTTTTTATGTGGATATACGCATATGGTTATCATGTGTTTGCGATAAGAGAGAGAAGACTTATAACAAATGTATACGGAAAGTATCCAGACCTTACATATTACTTTTATGAAAATGATATGTCTGTATCAACAAAAAAGTCGGATACGATAATAAATTATTCACAGATAGAAAGGATTGTTACCACAAAGGAACTTTATGTATTCATTGTTGGAAATATGAACATATATATTGCAAGAAATGGTTTTATGAGTGGTAACAGGAACAGATTCTTAAGATTTATGGAAAGCAGGATAAACAAGCAGATATGAAAGTAATAATTACAGCTATAAATACAAAATATATACATTCTAATCTGGCAGTGTATAACCTTAAAGCATATAGTGAACATGAATTTAAGGGAGAAATGGAGATTGCCGAATATACCATTAACATGTATGTGGATGACATAATAAGAGATTTGTATAGGAAAAAGCCGGATATACTGGCTTTTTCCTGCTATATATGGAATAAAAGATATATTACGGATATTGTCAATGAGATAAAGAAGATATTGCCGGATACACAGATATGGCTTGGTGGACCTGAGGCTTCGTATAATGCCGAGGGGATGCTCAGGGATATACATAGCTTTGATGGGATAATGTATGGTGAGGGAGAAAAAGTATTTAATAATATGATGCATTTCTGGGAGAAATGCGTTAATGATAATATTAAATATTTGCCTCATAATATAAAGGGTGTTGTGTATAGGGATGGTCAGAATATAGTTCGTACACAACCGGAAGAGATTATGGACATGTCAGATATACCTTTTGTGTACAATGACATGGAGCTTTTCGAGAATAAAATTATCTATTATGAAAGCAGCAGGGGATGCCCTTTTTCATGTAGTTATTGTCTATCATCAATAGATAAGCAGCTAAGGTTCAGAGATATAAATCTTGTTAAAGAAGAGTTGGGATTTTTTATCAGAAATAATGTAAAGCAGGTCAAGTTTGTAGACAGAACATTTAATTGCAACAAAAAACGTGCCATGGACATATGGAAATATATATACGAAAATGATAATGGCGTTACAAACTTTCATTTTGAAATATCAGCGGATCTGATAGATGATGAACAGATACAATTGTTAAGAAAATTCAGACCGGGACTTGCACAGTTTGAGATTGGTGTGCAGACTACGAACCAAAGAACTATCAAAGCGATTAACAGAACTATGAATCTTGACAAACTTAAGAATGTGGTTAAGAAAATAAATGATGGCAATAACATACATCAACATCTGGATTTGATTATAGGACTTCCATACGAGGACTACGATTCATTCGTTAATTCATTTAATGATGTATATAATATGGAACCGGAGCAGCTTCAGGTAGGATTTCTTAAAGTGCTGAAAGGCTCACTTATGAGCGAAAAAGCCGGAGAGTATGGAATTGTGTGTGGAAGCAATCCACCGTATGAAGTGTTATATACCAAATGGATAAATTTCGATGAAGTAATACATTTAAAACAGGTAGAAGAGATGGTTGAGGTGTATTATAATAGTGGACAGTTTGTAAATACAATAAAATATTTGCAGCATTTTTTTAGTCAGCCATTTGAGCTATTTGATGAGATGGCGGGGTATTATGACAGTCATGGATATTTTGAACTTAAGCATTCGAGAATGGCCAGATATGAAATATTATATGAAATAATGAAACATAGAACAGGAATAAAGTCTGATATGTTAGAAGATGTTATGCTATATGATTTATATTTGAGAGAAAATATTAAGAGCAGACCATGTTTCTACAAAAAACCTCTTGGTGAGAGGAATAAAATATATGAGTTGCAGAGGAATTATAAGGAAGCCGGTAATCTGGTGCATGCAGAGATGTTCAGATATAATCCTGAGGACATAGCAGGAAAGGGACAGACAGAGAAGCTTGATACTTATATTTTATTCGATTACAGAGAGAGGAATCCTTTGAATAATAATGCGAAGGTTAATGTTGTCGGGCAGAGAGAGGTTGACGGATGATAAAGGATTATGTTGCACTGGATATAGAGACAACGGGAGTTAACCCGGATGGGAACAAAATAATAGAAATTGGAGCGGTCAGAGTAATTGATGGGACGGAAAAAGAAACATTTTCAGAACTGATTAATCCGGGATGTTTAATACCACCATTTATAACCGGAATAACCGGAATAGATGATTATATGGTTGCGGATTGTGGACAAATAGAACAGATTCTTCCGAAGTTTGTGGAATTCTGTGAAGGATTTGTTATACTTGGACATAATTTGAAATTCGATTATTCTTTTTTGTCAGTAAATGCAGAAAGAATGGGCATGAAGTTTAATAATATTGGAATAGATACACTAAGAATTGCCAAGAAATGTATAGTGGATGTACCATGCAGAAAGCTTGATTATCTATGCAGTTATTATGGCATAGAAGATAAAGAACATCACAGAGCGCTTAATGATGCAGTTGCAGCTTCAAGGCTTTACCTTAAGATGTGTGAGTTATACGGTGGTGACTATGCTGATGTATTCAAAACGGAGGAGTTTGGTTACCGGGCTAAGAAGCAGTCGCCTATTACGGCGAGACAAAAAGCATACCTGACGGATTTAATAAAATATCATAGAATAGAGTTCAAATATGATATAGATAAACTTTCCAAGAGTGAAGCATCAAGGCATATCGACGGAATTATATCAGCATATGGAAGAATATTTTAATATATCCGGAATTTATCTGAAACTGTTGATTGTACTAAGTATAATACTGCCGGACAGTGTCGGGATATGTGATGCTTTATCGTATAATATATCTATTGATGAAGGCTCTCCGGCATCTATGTATATCTGACATAATGTTTTGTATGTCGAGCTGATATCGGAGCCTGTGTCAACAGCCCATTCAAGCACTTTTCTGGCCTCTTTAATATAACCGGTTTCATACAGGCGTCCGCCAAGTGTATTAAGAAGCCGGCAAAGTGTGGTGTAGTTTTCGTCATACTCTGATAAAGTTTCAAGGTTAGCGACACCATATCTGAGTTTAAGGTCAGTATTTGATATACCCGACAGATTAAGTATACGACAATTTTTCAGAGCAGTAAGTTTATCGATACATTCATTTATTGTTTCATCATTTGTATCAATAAGTGGTAGGATTTTTTCGTCAATAGTGATATAATCAAGATTGTCAATGCTTTTTTTGCGGGTGGAATTTGCCTTGGATTCTTTATCCCAGAGGCTTTCGTTTGCATTTTCGGTATTGTTTCTGGTCTTTCTGCAACGGAAATTAATCCATACAGTAATGATTAAGACCATGAAGACAAAGGGATAATGTTGTATTAGTTTTAATATAAACATAGTAATCCTTTCCGTATGTCCGCTATAGGACATACAATAATAAAGTAATAATAAACAAGTTATCGGAGGTAAAAAGATGATTAATTTTAATAACAAAAAAAGTAAAAGAATAATTTCAAGTATAATTATCGTAGTTCTTATTCTTGCTATGGTAGTTACAGGTGTTTTAAGCTTTATCTAAGTTACAGATATTTTAACATTCGTATGCATAAAAGACAAGAAATTATATATTTCTGAGAATATATCAAATAGGAATGGAGATTAATATGAAATTTATAAAGAGTATGTCAGCACGTATCTTTATTGCAGTTATGGTATGCACTACAGTAGTGTTGTGGCCTCAGAGAATAATGGCAGAAGAGGATATTGCGGATGATACTGTTAATGTTGCCGGGGATATTGATGATAGCACAGATGCTGATGAAGCAGGAGATGCCGTAACATCGGAAAATGCTGATGAAACGGAAGCTGCTGTTAATGATGGCACCATTGCAGATGATATTGGCAGTGACATTGTTATTCCCGGAGTATCCGTTGGCAATGTAGATATAGGCGGACTTACTAAAGATGAGGCAATTGCAAAGATTCAGGACTATATGACTACTTTTACAGATAAGAAAGTCACATTAATGGTAGATGGCAATACAGCGGAAACGACTATAGGTGAACTCGGTTATTACTGGAAAAATACAAATGTGATTGAGAAAGCCGATGAACTGTGCAAAAAAGGTAACATCATAGAGAGATATAAAGAAAAGAAAGATGTTGAGACTAAAGGTGTAAATTATGAGCTTGAGGTTGACGTCAATGATGATGTTATGAGACAGGCACTTGATACTTACTGTGCACAGTATAATATGCCACATGTAAATGCATCTCTTGTGAAAAGTGGGGATGGATTTACATATACGGAAGAGTCGGCAGGAAGGATTGTAGATGTTGACACGACAGTTAATGAATTTCATCAGTTTCTTTTAAAGACATGGGATGGAAATGATGCAGAGCTTAAAGTTACAATGAAAGATGATTTTCCAACAGCAACGATAGAGGATTGTAAGAAGGTAACAGACGTACTCGGTTCATATAGTACAAAGTTCACGACAGGTTCATCGAATTACAATAGAAACTGTAATATTGAGAATGGTTCTAATCTGTTGAATGGCAGGGTAATATATCCCGGAGAAACATTTTCGGCAAATGCGGTTCTTGAGCCATGGACGTATGAAAATGGCTGGAGAGAAGCAGGAACGTATGTAAACGGGCAGGTTGAAAACAGTCTTGGAGGAGGTATATGTCAGGTATCTTCAACATTATATAATGCAGTACTTCTCGCAGAGCTTGATGTTGTAGAGAGATATCCACACTCAATGTCAGTAGGATATGTACCATTATCACAGGATGCGGCACTTGCGGGAACATGGAAAGATCTTAAGTTTGCAAATAATACGGATGCACCGATTTATATTGAATCATATTGCGGAAGTGGCTCTATAACATTTAATATATACGGACATGAGACAAGAGATCCTAATAGGACTTTTGAGTATGTAAGTGAAACGTTAGGAACTATTTCACCATCTGAGTCTGTTCAGGAGGACCCATCGCTGCCGGCAGGTTATAGGAGTGTAATAAGTTCAGGTCATGTAGGATACAATGCAAGACTCTGGAAGAAAGTATATGAGAATGGTAAGCTTGTGAGTGAGGAAGTTGTTAATAAGAGCTCATACGCGGCATCTCCTTCAAAAGTAGTTGTCGGAACAGGAACGGCACAGCCTGAAACACCGGAAGGTGAAAGTCAGAGTGGTGATAACCAGAACGGCGATAACCAGAACAGTGATAATCAGAACGGTGATAACCAGAATGGTGATAATCAGAACGGCGATAACCAGAATGGCGATAATCAGAACGGTGACAATCAGAATGGTGATAACCAGAATGGCGACAACCAGAATGGCGATAACCAGAATGGCGATAATCAGAACGGTGATAAAAAGCCTGAAGAAGAGTCAAAGAAGGATGATAAGAAGAAGGATGACAAGAAAACTCCGGATTCTGACGATAAGAAGCAGGATAACAATAATAATGAGGATAATAACGGATAAATGGATACAGGTAAAGTAAGAGAATCGATTTTAGATCGTTCAGTCTTTAAAATTATTGAAAATAAAAGAGAAGAAGTGTTATACGGAGCCGGCATCGCACAGGATGCCAGCGTAATTAACATGAATAGTGATGAGGTTACAGTGATTTCAACAAATCCTGTAACCTATAATTTTACAGGGATGGCGGCACTTGGGGTTGCACAGGCAGTTAATGGAGTTGCAGCACAGGGGGGGACTCCTGTTGCAATGATGGTGACTATATTTATGCCATCTTCATTAAGGGAGATTAGGCTTAAAAATATTATGAAAGAGACAGAACATGCATGTGCCGCGGAAAATGTCCAGATATGTGGTGGGCATACAGAGGTTACTGACAATGTCAACGTTCCAATGATATCATATACATGCATAGGTAAAGCGAAGAAAGAAAATATACTATCATCCCATAACGTTAAGCCGGGGATGGATATAGTTATGACAAAGCATATAGCTCTTGCAGGTACATATATGATGCTTAGCAAATGCAGGGACAGGCTTGAGCAGAGATTCCAAAAAAGTTTTCTTGACAGAATGAATGATATTCCTGAATATTTTAGTTGTGTTAAAGAGGCTGCAGTCGCGGTTAATGCCGGCATCGTTGCTATGCATGATGCCGGTCTTGGTGGAATAAAAGGTGCTCTGTGGGAAATTGCGTCAGCGGCAAATACAGGTATAGAGGTAGCGTTCGACAAAATATCCGTAAAGCAGGAAACAATAGAGCTATGCGAATTCCTTGGACTTAATCCGTATGATATGTACTCAGTGGGGACAATGATTATGATTACTGAAGACGGAGAGAGACTTGTAGAAAAGCTTGCTGATAATAATATATCTGCTAATATAATAGGAAAAGTTACATCGGATAATGACAGGGTGCTTGTTAAAAATGACGACAGAAGATTTCTTACACCACCAAGAGGAGACGAAATATACACGATATAGTATGACAATGAAGTTATTGAGACATGTGAAAGGATGGAATTAAAATGAGGGAAAAGATATTGTCAATTATTGAGAAAAATTCCAGAATAGATATTAAGGATATGGCTATAATGCTTGGTGTACCTGAGACAGAGATTGCTAATGAAATAGCTGATATGGAAAAGGAAAAGATTATATGTGGATATCATACACTTATTAACTGGGATAATACGAGTAATGAAAAAGTAACGGCACTTATAGAAGTTAAGGTTACTCCACAGAGAGGGCTTGGTTTTGATAAAATTGCAGAGAGAATGTATAATTATCCCGAGGTAAGAGCCGTATATCTTATGTCGGGCGGATTTGATTTTACAGTTATTATAGAAGAAAAGACTATGAAAGAGGTTGCACAGTTTGTAACAGAGAGACTTGCACCTCTTGAAGCAGTGAGAGGAACAGCAACACATTTTATATTAAAGAAATATAAAGACCATGGAACAGTGCTTACTGAAGTAAGCAAAGACGAAAGGATGATGGTGACACCATGAGAAATCCAATATCAAATGTTGCACAGGAAATACAGCCTTCAGGAATAAGAAAGTTTTTTGATATAGTAAGCGAGATGGAAGATGTAATATCACTTGGAGTTGGGGAACCGGATTTTGATACGCCATGGCACGTAAGAGAAGAAGGAATATATTCACTCGAAAAGGGAAGAACATTTTACACATCAAATGCAGGATTGAAAGAGCTGCGTGAGGAGATATGCAGATACCAGAAGAGAAAACTCGGGATTGAATATGACAGCAAAAATGAGGTTATGGTTACGGTTGGTGGAAGCGAAGCTATTGACCTTGCAATAAGAGCTATGATTAACCCGGGGGATGAAGTTCTGATTCCACAACCTTGTTTCGTGTCATATGTTCCATGTGTAATGCTGGCATATGGAAAGCCTGTTACGATAGAACTTAAAGAAGAGAACGAATTCAGGCTTACAGCGGAGCAGTTAATCGATAATATTACAGACAAAACTAAGATTCTTGTGCTTCCTTTTCCTAACAATCCTACAGGGGCTATTATGGAAAAAGAGGATTTGGAGGCAATTGCCAAAGTATGTATTGAAAAAGACATATATGTGTTATCAGATGAGATATATTCTGAACTTACATATAAAGGCGGGCATTATTCAATAGTACAGATTGAAGGCATGAAGGAAAGAACAGTTCTTATAAATGGATTTTCCAAAGCGTATGCAATGACGGGCTGGAGACTGGGATATGCCCTTGCACCTTCATTCATTATGAAACAGATGATAAAGATTCACCAGTTTGCTATAATGTGTGCTCCTACTACAAGCCAGTATGCGGCTGTCGAGGCTCTGAGGAATGGTGACGAAGAAGTATGTCAGATGTGTGAGGCATACAATCAGAGAAGAAGATATTTGTTAAATGCTTTTAAGGAAATGAATCTGGAATGTTTCGAACCGTTTGGCGCATTTTATATGTTCCCAAGTATAAAAAGATTCGGAATGACATCGGAAGAATTTGCTGAGAGGCTTCTAAGGGAAGAAAAAGTTGCTGTAGTTCCGGGTTCGGCATTTGGAGAATGTGGGGAAGGATATCTGAGAATATCCTATGCATATTCTATAGATAATCTTAAAGTGGCTTTAGGAAGAATTAAGAAGTTTATCGGGAGACTTGATAATGAATAGTATCGGATTCAAGTCTGTCATTTATTGCAATGACAGGTTTGTATTTGTAAAGGAAAGGAAATGATTACATGTTAAATATTGTATTGCATGAGCCTGAGATACCACAGAATACAGGTAATATAGGAAGAACCTGTGTGGCAACCGGAACCAGATTGCACCTTATAGAACCGCTTGGATTCAGCCTTAATGAGAAAGCTTTAAAAAGGGCCGGAATGGATTATTGGGAACATCTTGATGTGACTGTATATGATGACTATGAAGATTTTCTGAATAGAAATCCCGGAGCAAAGATATACATGGCAACGACAAAGGGACCAAACGTATATTCAGATGTTAAATATGAACCGGATTGTTATATTATGTTTGGAAAGGAAAGTGGAGGAATTCCTGAAGAGATACTTGTGGATAATCAGGAGACGGCGATAAGAATTCCTATGAATCCCGAGATAAGGTCACTCAATTTATCGAATTCAGTTGCAATAGTATTATATGAGGCTCTCAGACAGAATAATTTTGCAGGAATGCAGTTAGAGGGACATCTGAGAAATTATGAGTGGAAATAAACAGTTGTTAACGGAGATATAATGAAAGAGCAAGCGGAATGCAGTAATTACATTCCCTTGCTCTTTTGTAATGTGAATATAAATTCAGTTCCAACGCCTTCGGTACTTATAACGTTGATATTTTCGTCATGTGCCTGAATAATCTCTTTTGCGATAGCGAGTCCGAGTCCGCTACCTGTCTTATATTTACCTCTTGACAAATCAGTTTTGTAGAATCTGTCCCAGATTTTGTTCTGTAAATCTTTTGGAATTCCAATACCATTGTCTTTGACCGATACAAATACCTTCTCGCCTTTTGAAGAAAGTGAAACTGTTATTGCTGAATTATTATGACTAAACTTTAAAGCGTTGTCGGTCAGATTGTATATAACCTGACTGATTTTATCTTTATCAGCATATACCATGTAATATTTGCTTTCAGTTTTAAGCATAAAGTTAATATTTTTCTTTGCACATTTTCCTTCAAGAGAGGCAAGATTCTGCCGGATTAACGGATAAATGTTAAAGTTAGTACGGTTAAGATGGTTCCCACGGTCGTCCCATCTGTTAAGTGTGAGAAGGTTTTCAGTAAGTTTTGTAAGACGGTCAGTTTCAAATAAAACGATATCAAGATATTTATTCTGCATCTGAGGAGGAATTGTGCCATCTTTCATAGCTTCGATGTAACCTTTGATGGATGTAAGCGGTGAACGGAAGTCATGTGAAATATTAGCAATGAATTTCTTCTCATCGGTTTTCATCGTATCAAGTTCATGGGCCATAAAGTTGAGTGATACACCAAGTCGTCCGATTTCAGTATCCTCTGTAAAATGTTCAAGACCTTCATAAGTAAAGTTTCCTTTTGCATATTCTCTGGCAGCAGCACTTATTTTCTTGAGAGGTATGAATACAGTTGATGTAAATACAAAAAGAATAATAAGTGTGAGCAGGAACATAAGGAAAAATGTTATATAGGTTGTATTCATTATATCAAGATGCACATCACTTAAGTTGCTGATGTCATAGTGCATAAACAGATAACCGTCCACACTGAAATCATTTGTTATCGGAACAACGACAGTGAGCATATCTGTATCATACATGTCATAGAATTTACCTATGGTATAATAGCTGTTACCGAAGTCGGTAATATCAAAAACGTGAAGAGGTGATTCAGAATGATTGTCGGTTCTGTAGATTACATTTCCGGTGTAATCTATTAACTGAAAATCTGCATCTGTTGCACGGGATTGTGCCAGTATTCTGCCCTGCAAATCTGAATCATTTTTTAAAGTATAAAAATTATCCTTAATATAGGCATCGCTTATAACGTTTGCGGTGTCGTATAAATCTCTCGCTTTTTGTTTACATAATGTTTTGTTGTCTTTATCTGAAGTCCACAAATCAATTATGAGAAATGTACATATAAAGACAAGGACATACGCAAGAATAAACGTGTAGTATAAGGTTTTTCTCATGAATTATCAACCGGCTTTCTTGTGACAAATTTGTATCCTATTCCCCAGACTGTTGAGATAGCCCAGAAATCAGTGTCATAAAGCTTTTCACGTAAACGTTTGATATGGACGTCTACAGTTCTCGTGTCTCCGGCATACTCGTATCCCCATATGTTGTTAAGCAGCTGTTCTCTTGTAAATACCTGATTTGGTGAAGATGCGAGAAAGAACAGTAACTCGAATTCTTTTGGTGGCATATCAACTACCTGACCTTTATATGTTACTGTATAATCCGACTGGTTAATTAACAGGTCAGGATATTCAACTGTTGTAGGAGAGACTACCGTCTGTGAATTGTCTGAATCATTCTTGTATCTTCTGAGTACGGCCTTAACTCTTGCGACCATTTCTTTTGAGTCAAATGGCTTGATAATATAATCGTCAGCTCCAAGTTCAAGTCCGAGTACCTTATCGAACACTTCACCTTTTGCTGAAAGCATTATGATAGGAACTTTTGACTCTTTTCTGATTTCCCTTAGAACATCATAGCCGTCGATTTCGGGAAGCATTATATCTAACAGAATGAGGTCGGGTGCAAATGTTTTAAATTCTGTCAAGGCGCTTTCTCCGTTATATACAACTTTGGTTTCAAAGCATTCTTTTGTAAGATACAAAGATATAAGCTCGGCAATATTTTCGTCATCATCAACTATTAGTATTTTGTGTTTATTAAGCATATATATTTCTCCTCATAATAATTTATTTGAATTCTACAATTGTTACACCTGAGTCTCCCTCTCCGAATGTTCCAAGCCGGAATGAAGAAACATGTTTACAGCGTTTTAAATATTTGTGTACACCGTTTCGCAGAGCACCGGTACCTTTTCCATGTACGATTCTTACAGAACTTAAATGTGAAAGATATGCATCGTCAAGGTATTTGTCGAGGTGGGCAATTGCTTCGTCAACAGTCATACCGAGAAGATTAATCTCTGTTGAGATGTTTGCGGATTTAGACATCTTTATACTGCCACTGTTAGTGTGTTGAAGTTTTTTAGGTGTATTTGAGGTCTCCTCGATTATCTCAAGGTCATTAATATTCACCTGGGAACGAAGAATACCCATCTGCACAAACAAATCACCTTTGGCATTAGGCAGGGAACTTACTGTACCTTTGGCATTCATGCTTAATACTTTTACCATTGTTCCAAGTGTGAAGTCCTTAGGCGAATATTTTTTGCCTGATTTTTTAACAGACTTGAGATTAAGCTTGCTCTGTGAATTATCAAGCTTCTCACGAAGTTTCTTACGTGATTTTTCCATTTCTTTGACAGAACCCTGTTTGGACATTTTATTAATCTGTCGTATCTGTTCATCTGCAAAAGATTTTGCTTCCTGTAAAATTGAGGCAGCCTCTTCATTAGCATTACGAAGTATATTTTCACGGTTAACATCAAGACGTTCATGTTTTTTCTCAAGTTCATTCTTAAGCTGTTCAATCTCTTTCTTATATTGTTCGATTTCAGTTCTTTCATTTTCAATAATAAGCTTACTGTTTTCAAGGTCAGTTATAACGTCTTCAAAGGCAACATCATTTTTATCAATTCTATTTTTAGCATCTTCAATGATATAGTCAGGCAGACCAAGTTTGCCGGAAATGGCAAATGCATTACTTTTACCCGGAATACCTATAAGAAGCTTGTAAGTTGGTCTTAATGTTTCTACATTGAACTCACAACAGGCATTTTCAACACCTTTAGTTGACAGGGCAAATATTTTAAGCTCACTGTAGTGGGTAGTTGCCATGGTGCGTACATTCATGTTATGAAGAAAAGATAATATTGATATTGCAAGTGCTGCACCTTCTGTAGGGTCAGTTCCTGCACCAAGTTCATCAAATAAAACTAAAGAGTTCATGTCGGCATGTTTTAATATATCAACGATTGTTGTCATATGTGATGAGAATGTACTGAGACTCTGCTCGATACTCTGTTCATCACCAATATCTGCAAATACATCATCAAATATTCCGAGCTTCGAATTATCCATAGCGGGAATGTGAAGGCCGGCCTGTCCCATAAGCTGAAGTAGGCCGACTGTTTTCATAGATACAGTTTTACCACCGGTATTAGGTCCGGTGACAATCAGAAGATTGAATTCTTCACCAAGACGTATGTTTACAGGAACAACTTTATCGGCATCAAGAAGGGGATGTCTTGCTTCTTTAAGGTTAATTATTCTGTCGGTGTTAAAGTGTGGTTCAGAACATTTTAATTCTTTAGAAAGCATTGCTTTTGCAAATATGAAATCAAGCTGTACAAGCAGAGATATATTATTATCAATTTCAGTTGAATGTTCTGCACACATACTGCTCAGCACTGCTATAATCTTCTCGATAGCTTCCTGCTCTTTAATGTGAAGTTCTTTAATGTCATTATTAAGTTTTACGATAGACATAGGTTCAATAAATAAAGTTGAACCGGTTGAAGACTGGTCGTGTATCATGCCGGGAATCTGATTGCGGTATTCCTGTTTTACGGGAATACAGTAGCGGCCATTTCTCATAGTTATGACATTTTCCTGAAGATAAGTTCTTGTAGTTGATGAATTAATCATGGATGTCAGATGAGAATGAATCTGATCATTGGCAATTCGTATCTGTCTTCGTATCTGTTTAAGTTCGGGACTTGCATCATCACTTATCTCTTCTTCTGACACAATACATTTCTTAATCTCATTATTAAGGGGTGAAAGAGGTTCAAGCTGCATGAACATTTCCGTAAGTGTATCAGATATACTCTCGTCATCAGAACGTCCCCAGTTTCTGATTCTTAATGTTACATTGAGAAGCGAACTTACTTTGAGTAATTCACTTATTCCGAGAACACTGCCGACGTTTAATCTTTTTATTGAATCACGGATATCATGTATTCCGGAAAATGATACAGAGCCTTTTTTGAAAACACGTCTTAATGCATCCGTAGTTTCCTGCTGGGCAGCTTCAATAGAATTAATGTCGGTCATAGGCTTAAGTTCCATACACATGGTTTTAGCCATATCTGAAGCTGCATATTCTTTAAGTAGATTTATAACTTTATTATATTCAAGTGTATTTAATGCTTTAGAATTAATAGAATTCACGTTATTCCCCATCACTTTCATACTATATTTGCTTTTAAAAGTATTTTACATTATAATATCAAATATATCAATGAGTGATTGATTAATAAAATAAGGTTCGAAAGTACATTTCAGGTGAATGGAGGTGGAAATCTGTGAAGGAAAAAGACAAAGGGGAAAAGAAAGAATTTAAATACATACATGAGATAATAGGTGACAGTAAAAGAAAAGGAATGAGATGGCTTTTAAAGATTATTATGATTACAATGATTGGCGTAGCTATTATAGGAATGGTTGTAAGTGTTTGTATTTCAGACTATATCCCGGGTCTTTTGAGTTATGCAGAAACCAAAGAACAATATAAAAATATTTTGGAGAATACCACAACAACTGCTTATAAAGAAACTTCGGATGATGGTAAATCAGAAGATGAATCCGGTGTCAGGAAAGAAGAAACTTCTGATGCATCTGATAATAAATCACAGGAAGAGATAACTACAGAAGAAAATGTTAATGCTGCTACGGATGGAATAGACATAGCAAAAAGTTCTGTTGTGAAAGTTACAGCAATTGCTACTAATGGCAGATGGACGAATATAAGAAAGAAATACGAATCAGCAGTATGCGTGTTTGCGTCATATAAGGTATTGATATTTATTGCTGATGGCAATAACATTAAAGATGATGACAAGATTACAATTACTTTAAGTGATGATAAAGAATACGATGCAACAATTCTTAAGAAAGATGATATTACCGGAATAGTTGCCCTCACAGTTGATGGCAGCAATATTCCGGAGGAAGTTCAGAATAGCATAACAATTCCGGTTGTTGATTCGAGAAATAAACTTGAAAAACATGACATGGCATACATTATAGGTACACCTTATGGAGATAAGAGAATTGTACTCAATGGTGAGATAAAATCAATAGCGCAGCCTGTCAGCAGGACTGACGGAATGTACTATAATTATCTTACGGATATAAAGTATAATGATACAGTTAATGGTTTTATGTTTAATGACAAAGGCAATCTTGAGGCTGTTATATTGCAGAATATGCAGGATGAGAAAACATCAGGTATTATAACTGCCATGCCGATATGTGAGATTAAAACAAGAGTGCAAAATATATGCAATGGAATGGATGCTATGTATGTTGGAATAAACGGTGCGGATATAACTGATGATGTGAAAAGCCAGGCTGACAGAAATATGCCGTACGGTGTTTATGTGAAGAGCTGTGAAACCGACTCTCCGGCATACAGAGCAGGTATTTTATCGGGTGATATTATAGTGTCAGTAAATGATGAGAGTATTAAGAATTTGAGGGATTTAAAAAATGCATTTGATAAATATTACACAGATGAATACATTAACATGGTTATAATGCGAAGTGGAAAAAATGAATATAAAGAAATAAAATATAGAATAAAAATGAAGAATAGTTGATGACGAAAAGAAAGGCATGGTTAATAGAAAATGAAGTATATTGAGACATTACATGAGGGAGAGAGAGTATCAAATATTTATCTGTGCAAGCAGAGAACGGCAGCCGTAACTAAGAATGGAAAGCCTTATGAAAATGTAATATTAAGGGATAAGACGGGTTCAATAGATGGAAAGATATGGGACCCGGGTTCTCAGGGGATAGATGAATTTGATAACCTTGATTACGTCGATGTTATGGCGGATGTAATAAGCTTCAACGGTGCTTTGCAGCTTAATATTAAGAGAATAAGAAAAGTAAACGAAGGTGAATATGACCCGGCAGATTATCTTCCTGTATCAACTAAAGATATAGACACTATGTATAAAGAATTAAAGGAAATGATTAATAGTGTGAATAATGTGTATCTTAATAAGCTTCTTAAAATGTTTTTCTTTGAAGATGAAGAGTTTATTAAAAAATTTAAAGCACATTCAGCGGCTAAAAGTGTTCATCACAGCTTTGTTGGCGGTCTTCTTGAACATACGTTATCGGTGACAAAAATGTGTGATTATTTTGCTAAATGCTATGATAATCTTAACAGAGATTTATTAATTACAGCAGCAATTTTTCATGATATTGGTAAAACAAAAGAGTTAGCATCATTTCCACTTAATGACTACACAGATGACGGACAGCTTCTGGGACATATAATAATAGGAACAGAGATGGTATCAGACAAATTTAATCTTATTCAGGGATTTCCGGATGTGATGGCAAGTGAGCTTAAGCATTGTATTCTTGCACATCATGGAGAACTGGAGTATGGTTCGCCTAAGAAACCTGCCCTTGCAGAAGCGATGGCACTCAATCTTGCAGATAATGCAGATGCAAAACTTGAGACAATGAAAGAAATATTAAGTTCAGCGGCTAAGACAGAATCACAATGGGTTGGATATAACAGGTTCTTTGAGTCAAATATTAAGAAGACAACAACATTTGAACAGTAGTAAAACATAGGATTTAATGAGAGATATGAATTATAAGAAAAATGATATATACACAATAAATATAGAAAATCTCGGAAACAACGGTGAGGGTATAGGACGGATAGACGGCTATACCCTTTTTGTCAAGGATGCACTTCCGGGAGATGTTATTAAAGCAAGAATTACAAAGGCGAACAAAAATTATGGTTATGCAAGAGTCGAGGAGATTATAACACCATCTGAAGACAGAACGGAGCCTGTATGTGAACAGGCGGCAAGATGTGGCGGCTGCCAGATTCAGACATTATCATATGAAGCACAGCTTGAATTCAAACAGCGCCTTGTCGAAAATAATCTGAAGCGTATTGGAAAGATTGAAAATTATCATATGAATCCGATAATCGGAATGGAACAGCCATATAATTATAGAAATAAGGCACAATTTCCTGTTGGTGAGGATAAAGATGGAAATATAAAGATAGGATTTTACGCCGGAAGAACACATTCCATAATCGAATCGGATGTATGCCACATAGGGATAGATGAGAATAGGAATGTGGTATATCTTGTAAAGCAGCACATGCAGAAATATGGCATAAAGGCTTATAATGAGCAGACGGGTAAGGGAATTGTAAGACATATCCTTATAAGAAAAGCTTTTGCAACAGGACAGATAATGGTATGCATAGTAATCAATGCAGATAATCTGCCACATCATGTGCAGTTGACAGAAGAATTGCTTAAAATACAGGGAATGACAAGCATTTCCCTTAATATTAATAAAGAAAAAGGAAATGTTATACTTGGCAGAAAAGTTATTAATCTCTATGGAGATGGCTATATTACTGATATGATAGGTGATGTAAAATTCAGAATATCCCCACTTGCATTTTATCAGGTTAACCCTGCACAAACGAATAAATTATACAGTACAGCTCTTAAGTATGCCGGACTCACAGGAAATGAGACGGTGTGGGATTTGTACTGCGGAATAGGAACAATATCTTTATTCCTTGCGAAGAATGCAAAGAGTGTTAAAGGCGTGGAGATAATACCGCAGGCAATAGATAATGCCAGAGATAATGCTGTTATAAATGATATACAGAATGCAGAATTCTTTGTTGGAAAGGCTGAAGAAGTGTTGCCTGCATATTATGATGAACAAAAGAAAAATGGAATAAAGGCTACGGCAGATGTTATTGTTGTAGACCCGCCAAGAAAGGGCTGCGACATGACACTTCTCGATACAATAGTAAATATGACACCCAAAAAGGTTGTGTATGTAAGCTGTGATTCGGCAACATTAGCAAGAGATGCAGGTTATCTTGAGAAACATGGGTACAAGGTAGTAGAAGTCCAGCCGGTTGATATGTTTCCACATACGGTGCATGTGGAAGTCGTCACATGTCTACAAAGGGTGAATTCGTAGAAATACTTGAATTTACGCACTTCGCGAGGATTTTTAAGTTTAATCGGACTCTTGGAATTGGCAAGAAAAAAGAGATTTTTCACGAAGTAAAAGTCTCTGTCGGGTTTGAACTCGTATGAGTGGACACAATAAAATGCAGTTCACAAATTCGATAATTACAGAAATATAAACATCAACAACAAAATAAGAAAATTAGTCGAAAGACCGCTTGTTTACTACATCTTCCGGTGTATGGCAGGCGGTCTTTCCTATTTCTTAGACTGCCGGCTTATTCATCAGACACCTCCGAAAAGGAAAGGAGGAAGCTAAGATGAAGAAGACAAGTGATACGTGCTCATGTGGGATTTACGACCATGATACAGGCACGAGAAAGGTGAGAATCAGCGAATTGCATGACTTTGAGGGGCATCCCTTTAAGGTGGAACATGATATGGAACTATTCGAACTTATGAGAAGCATAGAGGAGAAAGGCATTCTTGTCCCGCTTCTTGTAAGACCAAATCCGAAGGGCTCCGGTTATGAAATCATTGCAGGGCATAGAAGAAAGGCGGCAAGTGAATGGGCAGGGATAGACAGTGTGCCGGTGATGATTGTTCCTATGAATGATGAGGATGCGATAATCGCAATGGTGGATAGCAACCTACAGCGGGAGCATATAAAACCAAGCGAAAAAGCATTTGCTTATAAGATGAAGCTGGATGCCATGAAGCAGCAGGGAAAGAAGCTTCCGGACACTTTGTCCCAAGTTGGGACGAAGCTTAATAAGCAGGTTAGTGAGGATGGAAAGCCCGTTCTACGTTCAGATGAAATACTGGCAAGACAGGTTGGTGAAAGTAGAAATCAGATAGCCAGGTATATCAGGCTTACAAATCTTATCCCCAAGATACTGGATATGGTTGATGAGGGGAAAATTGCATTTACGATTGCAGTGGAGCTTTCTTATCTCAAGGAAGAGGAACAGTATGAACTTCATGCGGTTATGGATTTGGAGCAGTGCACACCATCATTGTCACAGGCAAACAGAATGAAGCGTATGAGCCAGAGTGGGAAGCTTGATATGGATGCAATTTATTCGGTGTTGGAAGAGGAAAAGCCGAACCAGAGGGAGCAGATTAAGATTCAGGCAGATACACTGGCGGATTATTTCCCGGATGATTTTACACCCATGCAGAAGGTTGAATTGATTGAGAAGCTTGTGAAGGAATGGTATGAGAAGCAGATTTCAGTTGAAGAAATAGGAAAGTTAAGAAAGTGAGGAACAGAATATGACAGAGAAGATTAGAGAATACAAGATGAATGGAAGCCTGATTATCGGAGTAGATGCAGGCTATGGAAACTATAAGACGGCAAGAAAGGTTTTTCCTACAGCAATCAGTGCAAGCGAGAAACCACCTGTTCTTGCGAAGGATTATATTGAGATGGATGGGAAATATTATATTATTGGGGAAGGTCACAAGGGATTTGTAGCTGACAAGGTGACAGATGAGGATAATTATGTACTTACCATGGCGGCAGTAGTGAAGGAACTGGAAGCAAGGGGATATACAGACACAAGAAATAATGTACGTGTGCATCTTGCTGTGGGACTTCCACTGAAATGGGTACAGGCACAGCGAGAAGAATTTAAGGGATATATGCTGAAAAACAGAAATGTAAAAGTCGGTTATAAGCAGAGAATGTACGAGCTTGAAATAACAGGCTGTACGGTCATGCCACAGTGCTATTCTGCAGTTGCAGAAAACCTTAAGGATTTTAAGGGAATGAATCTTGTTGTGGATATCGGAAACGGAACCATGAACCTGATGTATCTCAATAATGGAAGGGCTATGGAGAGCAGGTCATGGACGGAAAAACTGGGAGTATTCCAGTGTGAAATAAATATTCGTAACAAAGTAAGGGATAATACGGGAAATGAGCTGATGCGTGAGGTCATTGACAATTTTCTTCGAACAGGAGAAACGGATATTGTTGAACCGTATGCAAGCCTGATGAAGGAAGCGGCAACGGAGTATGCAGATATTGTTTTTCAGAAGCTTTATGATTATGAGTATAATGAACAGATGATGAAGCTGCATTTTATCGGTGGAGGTACAAGAATTATTGAAGCTTATGGAAGTTACAATAAAGACAGAGTTTTCTTTAATCATGACATCAGAGCCAATGCCAAGGGCTATGAGTACTACTGCTATATGATACTTCGACATGAGCAGGGAAAGAGGGCGATGTAAATGGCAGATAAGACATGGAATAAGAATGTCCGTTTCAACATGAACAGCGAAGATGCAGTGCAGGCGTGGAGCCTGCTGCATTCTGCTGAAGTGGACAGGGAGTTTAAGTCCCAGAATGAATTTATCATCTGTGCCATCAATGATTTTTATGAAAGGCATATTAGTACAAAAAATGATCCGTATCTTGAGACAAGGGAAAAGGAAGATGCTTTTGTGGACAGGATAGTGGAACAGGTAACAGCAAAGATGCTTGCCAATATTCCTGCACTTGCAGGAATGTATCTGCTGCAACAGCAGACAGCATTGGCAGCGGGATTACAGAATGGTGCAATGATGAATGTTACTTCTGCAAATATGAGTACAGGAGCAGCAAATGATTCCGCATTATCTGCGACAAATTCAACAACAGACACGTTGCATAAAGCAGAAGAAAATGAGCCGGAGGAAAATGAACTGTTGGATTTTTCGTTTGGAATGTAATTTTAAATATCACACAAAAGGTTTGAAAAAAGAAACTCTTTGTGATAATATTAAAACGAGGCAGGTGAAATACAATGAAGTATTATGAGCAAATGCTTGAACTTGGATGCTTTAATAAAAGTAAAGTTATAGAATTGACCGGTACTGAGGCAGCTGCAAAATCCATTCTTTATGATTATCAGAAAAAAGGTTATATCGAAAAAGTGAAACGGGATTTGTATGCAGTCATAAGTCTTGAGACGAAGCAGCCCGTGTTATCAAGATATCAGATAGGAAGTCAGTTATATGAGGATGCGGTAATAAGCCATCACAGTGCATTTGAAGCATTTGGTTATGCGAATCAGGTGTTTTATGAAGTATACGTTGAAACAGAATCCAGATTCAGAGATTTTGAGTATAACGGAATATGGTATCACCATATGGAGAGAAATGACTGCATGGATGTTGTAACAAATGGTAAGCTCAGAATAACCGGGATAGAGCAGACTATTGTTGACAGTATAAAAGATTTTAGCAAGATAGCAGGTTTAGAAGAAGTGATACGATGTATCATGCTTGTGCCCAGTGTGAGAGAGAATAAGTTGCTTGAGGCAATATCTGTGTATAATAACATGTTTCTGTATCAGAAATGCGGATATATTCTGGAACAGTTGCAGGATGAACTGGGGCTTAGCGATAATTTTTTTGAGTATTTGAGCAGGTATACTGCTGATAGTAAACGATATCTGATAAAAGAAAACGGACAAAATGTATGGAATCCAAAGTGGAAGCTATATGTTCCTGTGGACTTTATGCATTTGGTAGACAAAGGAGTTGGGGATTATGATGCAATTTGACAGAATGAAACTTGGTAGGCAGGCAAAGAAGCTTGGGTTTGTAAGAGATACCTTTGAAAAGGTGTGCAGACTTGCTGATGTATTGAAATTCTTTGAGGGTGATGATATGCTTTCGGAATATCTTGCATTAAAGGGTGGAACGGCTATTAATCTGACTATATTGGATTTACCGAGACTGTCTGTTGATATAGATTTGGATTTTTCCAAGAATATGTCGCGAGAAGAAATGCTTGAGGTAAGGAAAGTATTAAGTAACCGTATAGGTAAATATATGGAGTCAAACGGATACCATCTGAGTCCGAAAACAAAGAATCATCATGCACTGGATTCTTTTGTATATGAGTATCAGAATGCCGGAGGAATGAAAGATAATCTGAAAATAGAAATAAACTATATGCTCAGGTGTCATGTACTTCCTGTGGTGAGAAGAAATGTTTCTTTACCATGGATGACAGAGAAACTCACTGTGTTATCTGTTGATCCAATTGAGATATTTGGTGCAAAGATTGTAGCATTGCTTACGAGGACAGCAACCAGAGATTTATATGATGTGCATAATATGATTACACATCACCTGTTTGATGAATCAGAATTAGATATGCTTAGAAAATGTGCAGTATTTTACAGTGCAATCGGAGCAGAGCATCCACCGAAGGAATTTGTCCTGGATAATGTAGGAAAGGTAACTAAACGCAGTATTACAACAGATTTATATCCTGTGCTTAGGAATGGAGAGAGATTTGAACTGGCAGTAGTCCAGAATGAAGTAAGAGAGTATCTCTCCGGATTTTTGATTCCAACGAATGATGAGCGGATTTTCTGGAGTGCTTTTGAAAAAGGCATATATGAACCACAATTCGTATTTGCGGGAGCAGAGTTACAAAGGATTGTGGAACATCCGATGGCATTGTGGAAGTGTCGTGACAAAGAATCGGATATAAATGAGCCTGTTAAGGGAAGAACTCGATAAGCCCTTTCCCGGGACAATGGCTACAAAGACAGAAAATACCGGCATCCCCTTTGAAGATGCCGGTATTTTTCTGTCCGGGGGTTCTTAGGGGGCAAAGCCCCTTAAGCAGGTAGCACCGATGGTGAAGACAATGAGGAAGGAAAAGGAATGCGGGGTGTCGTTCGGACACTTCGCATTTCTTTTTTGACGAATTGGCAAGCCAGCGGTACTACCTGCTTATATCATCCACACCACATCGGAAAGGGAGGAGAAGATTTCTTTCAGAGAAAAGAAAGATGTGGGAAAGGCTGTCGGAGCGTAGAGCACAGACAGTCTTTCGGAAGTCAGCTGTGTTTTTTGCAGCTGACTGACCTGTGTGGATGATGTGCCCTGCTTAAAGAAAAATTTCGGGAAACAGCTATAGTACAACTTAAATATGGTTGCTACGGTATGATTTATGCTGTTGGAATATAGCTGATTTATGTAGCTGTGGCTATGGGAAATGCTAATTTTGTAGCAGAAGTATGGTGGCAGTCACTTAACTAAGGGAAGAGGCTATAGTAATTAAGGATAGTGTAGCCGACAGTAATCAGATATAAGCAAAAATGAAAACAACTGAATATGAGACAGATAAAAAGAAGGAAGCTGATACAGTGCAAATGTATTGTGTCATGCTTCCTTTTCTGTTAGAGAGGAGGGATTTTATGGCTAACAGAACAAAGGACGAGGTTATCTATGTACGAGCGGACAGACGACTGAAAGACAGATTTGAGAAACAAAAGGATGAAAGCGGATACAGAGGTAATGCCGATTTTATAAGCTATCTACTGGATGTAAATGAAGGAAAACGAGTGGATGGGGTGACGTTAAAGGAAATAAGAGAGCTGTTAAAAGAGGCGGTGCATGAGCTAAAGAAGCAGGGCGTGAACCTTAATCAGATTGCACATGCCGTCAATATGTATGCAGATCTGTTTTCCGACAGCAGCTTTAAAACCACGAATTATTTCCTAAGAAAGATTGAAGATAAACTGCTTAAGATATCAGAGAAGCTGATATAGAAGGGCAGGGAAAGGAGGAAGATTATGGGTGCGGTATATGGAAATGTAAAAGTGAATTACAGTTATTGTAAGTCTGTGGCACAGCTAAAAAGTGCAGACGATTATATTCTTGGAAGGCGAAAGGAACAGATTGCTGATGGTGTGGTGAAGACGCAGAATCATCTTTACAATGCATTTGGCTGTAACAGGGATAACTTTACTAATAGTCTACTTATGACAAGGAAAATGCATGATAAAAAGTACGGCCGATATAAACAGAAGGAGATTCTGGCACAGAAGCTGTCCATATCCTTCCATCCGGATGACAATGATAAACTTACCTATGAAGGTGCCTACAGAATTGCAGAAGAGTTTGCAAGGGAGTTTTTCTGGTCAAAAGGTTATGAGGTATTATTTGCGGTGCATACGGATACAGAGCATGTTCATGTGCATTTTCTGGTAAGTAACTGCAATCTGAGGGATGGAAAGTCATTTCGGAGAGGTCCGGCGGAACTTAAGGAAATGAGCAACTTCTTTGGAGAACAGTGCAGGAAGCAGGGGCTGACACATTCTTACAGGGATACTTATTATGTGAAGGATAAGAGCCGTGAGAGATGTAATTTCGTGGAATATCAGATGAAAAAGAGGGAAAAATTGTCATTTCGTGAAGAGATGAAGATATATCTTAGAAATGCGATAAATACCCCTGAAACAAGGACATTAGAGGATGTAATCCAATATGTGAAGGATTATTTTATGATGGATGTGAAGCTACGTGGTAACACAATCTCTTACGCCCTTCCATATAGACGGAAGAAAAATGGAGAACCTGTATCTGTCAGAGGAAAGAGACTAGGAGAGAGATTTACTGTCTCTGGTATTACAGAATATCTAGAGCAGAAGGAAAAGAAGCGAATAGAGTATCAGCGGATTGAGGCAGATATTGAGCATATGAAAGAATTCCTACGTGATTATGATGAGTGGGAGAAAGAACCGGAAGAAAAAAGTCTAGAAGATAATAATATCAGCTTTTATGAAGGTTTTGATCAGTTCTGTGAAAAAGAAGATATCAGTGAAGCAGATGAGGATATTTTCTATGGTGCCGCATTTGAAGAGTTTAACAGGGAATGGCAGGGAGAAGAGGATGATATGGATACTTCTTTTACAGATAAAGAAGGAAAGGAAGAACAGCCGGATTATAAAAACATGCCACTTGCAGAGCGTGTGGCAATACTGCCGGAGCCGACAGAGGATGTTATGGAAGAACTTAGGATGTATGAAAAAAGAATGGGTTACGGTAAGGATACGATGCGTAGAATGCGGTATAGGATGAGTGTGTATGATGAATTTCTGGAGGAGTATGAGGCGAGGAAGAAGCAGTGGGGAACAGAAAAATCCAGAAGTATTGAGAAGTTCAAAGATAGAGGTGGAAGATAAAGATAATAATTATTTGAACAGTAGTATAGTGTTTGTAAATGATAAATAGTTTTTCAAAAACAAAAATATTATTAACTCAAACTTCGCACATAAATTTTAGCTATGCACCTTGAAAATTCAATACCTGGCAGCTATTCAATTGTCAATGTTCAGTAAATTATGCCGCTTGCAGCTTCGATTTTAAAAGTGCAGGTATTGCATCCATAAATGCATCTACCATCTCATCTATTTTTTCATTAGATATATCTATCTGATCTGCAAGTAGAGTACGGAACATTTGAAGCATCATTTGAAAAGCCTGTATCCATGTGATATCAGACAGCTCATCAGAAAAGTATAAAAAGAGTTCTCCCATGGAACGTGGGTCGTTTGCTTCTCGACTCTCCAAGGAAAGCATCATATATCTTGCGAAAACAATTGCGGTATGTGCAGTCATTGCATCATAAGAGATGGATCTACATTCTTTGCTCAAATTTAGATAACTCTTGCAGACTTTGAAAAATACCTCAATATCCCGGCGTTTTCCATAAATACGGATGATTTCATTTTCACTCAAACTTATGTCTGTGGAAATGAGGCAGAGATATTCGTTTCTTTTGTTTTTGTTTCGGACATAGACCACTTTTGCAGGAATGCTTTTTCCATCCTTTACAACATCAATCTGGACGGAGAGCAAATATCTGGAACGTCCACGTCGTTTCTTATTCTTGTTGTAAATAGTGGTCAACGGCATATCTTCGCCATTAAATCGGAAGAACATTTTTGGCGTTTTCTTTACCATTGCAATTACATCATATCCAATTTCTTTAACAGAATGAAGCGAACTTGGAGAAGAAAACCAGCTGTCAAAAAGAACATATTTAGCTGGAATATCAGCCTTTTTAGCTGTTCTCAAAAGTTCTAGCATGGCAAGAGTTCCTTTCTCGACAGCAAGCATACGTCGCTTATAACCGACAGTTCTTTTGTCTAATTGCTTTGCTTCGTTGATCCTGTTCTTTTTGTTTTCAGTAGAAAGGAGGATACTATTGACAGGAAGAAAAGTGCTTCCATCTGACCAGCCTAATGTAAGCATACGGAAACCAAATTTGTAACAGTGTTTTGCATGGTCATAGACTTTTGCAAGTAGTTCTACTTTCTTTGAGCGATTGCGTTCAAACATGGAATCATCGATAATCAGTACATTTACACGGTCTTCGGAATCTAATGGAACAATAGCATCTTTAATAATACGGCTAGAAAGGATCGTTGTAAAACGAAGCCAGTTAATCTGAAGCATTTTCATAAAACGATATACCGTATCCTTTGCAAAATTGGGTGTGTCTTTTCCAATCAACAGATTCATGTACATACTTCTATTTGAAAAAACTAAAAGAAATAGGTACTGAAAAATAAGCGTTGCAGAAGTTCCTTTCTTTTTGTATGCATTTGCAGCTTTTAATGCTGAGGAAAGATGAAATCGTGTAAAAAATTTTCTGATAGATTTTGAAATTTTGTTATCATTTAGGTTGTCTTGTGTTATACTTTTATTCATAGCATGAGCCTCCGATTTTAATTGTTTTTGGACAACTCAATTATACCAAATCAGAGTAGTTCATGCTATTTTTATGCCAGTTATTATTGAATTTTCAAGGTGTATAGGCACTTTTTCAAGTGCGAAGTTTGAGT
>DEGR01000015.1 GCA_002351535.1 Lachnospira sp. UBA2821 | reverse complement strand
CCTTCTAAAACTACAGTTACGGCGGGCAAATCAGTGAAACTGACAGCCGTTATTACTCCATCAAATGCAGCTAATAAGAAGGTTACATGGAAGAGCAGTAACACAAAGTATGCAACTGTTAATTCAAAAGGAGTTGTAGTTACGAAGAAAGCAGGAAGAGGAAAAAACGTTAAAATAACAGCTATTTCAAAGGATAACAGTAGGGCTAAAGCGACGATTACGCTAAGGATAAAATAGTTAAAANNAGCTATTTCAAAGGATAACAGTAAGATTAAAGCGACGTTTACATTAAGAATAAAATAATATACAAGGTTACACGTTTTTACAAATTTTTTACTTTCTAAAGATATTATATTTTACATGACACCTTTATCATAAAGATAGAGGTGAAAGAAAATGAAATCTTTATGGAAAATAATTGATGAATCGGACGTTAGTGTTAATTGGAAAAGTAAGTTATATGTTGCGTCATCAACTATATTATCAGGATTGCTAGGTTTTGTTTTGTGGTTAGTAATTGGAAGGTTATTCTTTGAAAGTATGTGGTCCATGTTATGTTTTATAGGTTATCCGGCAGTTTTTTTAGGATTTTTCAATTCAATTATTGTTTTATATAATAATGATTTTTCATAAATTTTACATTTGTTTTACCTTGACTGTATTATTGATTTTACATTGTAGGATTATCATAATATAGAGAACAAATAATATGTACAGATGTACATAAGAGGAAAAGGATGGAAAAATATGGATGTAGAGAAAAAGATAAGCCTGCAGGATAATGTAAAAGTAAAATTATTAAAAAAATGCTATACAAACAGGGAAATGTCATGGCTGCAGTTTAATGAGCGTGTGCTTAATGAAGCAGGCAATCCGGGAGTACCATTAGCAGAGAGACTTTCGTTTGTTTCAATATTCCAGACTAATCTTGATGAATTCTTCATGGTGAGAGTCGGAACATTAATGATGCAGATGAATTTGAAAAAAGAGATATGCGAAAATAAAACAGGGATGACAAGCAGCCAGCAGGTGAAGAAAATATTAGACAGAGTAGGAACTCTTGAAAAGAAAAAGGGTATGATATATGAACAACTGCTTGGGGAATTGGAGCCAAAGGGAATCAGAATAATTAATTTTAATAAGCTTTCTAATCAGGAAGGAAAACTTTTAGAGCAGTATTTTGATGCACATATAGCACCATTTTTGTCGCCAATGATAATAGGAAAGAGCCAGCCGTTTCCATTTCTGGCAAACAAGCAGTTATATGCAATTGTACTTCTAAGCACAATAAAAGGTAAGAAAAAGACAGGTATTGTGTCATGTACAGACCGTGTATTCAAGAGACTTATAGAGATACCTACAAGACCGGGCTGTTTCATGCTCTCAGAGGAACTTATATTGCATTTTATATCTAAGCTGTATCCACATTATTATATAAGAGAAAAGTCAATTATGAGAGTGACAAGAAATGCGGATATCGATGCCTCTGACGTCAAGGATGAAGATATGGATTACAGAGACATAATGGAGAGCCTTATTAAGAAGAGAAAGCGCCTTAAACCTGTAAGAGTTGAGCTTAGCAGAAATATTAATGATAAAGCTAAAAAAGAACTTTCAGGCTTTCTTGATATAAGCAGTAAACATATAATAAATGTTAATACTCCGCTTGATTTATCATTTGTATTTGAATTACAGAATTATCTGAGAAATAAAAGCGATTTGTTCTATGAAAAGAGAATACCACAGATGACTACTGAACTTGATACAAGGAAAAAGATTATAGGACAGATAGAAAAGAAAGATGTTTTATTATCATATCCTTTTGAAAGTATGAAGCCATTTATAAAAATGTTAAATGAAGCGGCAGAGGATCCGTCAGTGGTGTCAATTAAGATGACACTATACAGAGTGGCAGACAGAAGTGAGATTGTTGAGGCTTTAGTTGATGCTGCCGAAAATGGTAAAGAAGTGGTAGTTCTTGTGGAGTTAAGGGCAAGATTTGATGAAGAAAACAATATTGAGATGTCACACAGGCTGGAAGATGCGGGATGCAGAGTGTTGTATGGACTGGGAAGATATAAAGTACATTCAAAACTTTGTCTGATTACTAAGAAGAAAGGCGAAGGATTTGAATATATAGTACAGGTCGGAACCGGGAATTATAATGAGAAGACATCAAGGTTATATACGGATTTGTCACTTATGACAGCAGACCAGACGATAGGTGCAGATGCTGCTAAAGTATTTATGGCTCTTCAGAAAGGTGAGATAACAGAAGAGACAGATAAGTTATTGGTTGCACCAAAGGGATTGCAGAATAAAATAATAGATATGATAGATGAGCAGATTAATAATAAGCTTAATGGTAAAGAAGCCTACATCGGTGTAAAGATTAATTCACTTACAGATAAGCATATAATTGACAGGCTTATAGAAGCATCAATGGCAGGAGTAAAGATAGACCTTATAGTGAGAGGTATATGTTGTCTTAAGCCACAGATACCGGGAATTACTGAGAACATAAGAGTTATAAGTATAGTGGGAAGATATCTTGAGCATTCAAGAATATACATATTTGGAAAAGGTGATGAAGAAAAGATATATATTGCGTCAGCCGATTTTATGACAAGAAATACTTTAAAGAGAGTAGAGGTTGCAGCGCCTGTTCAGGATAAAAGGCTTAAAGAAAAGATAAAATATATGTTCAATACGATGCTTCTTGATAATGAGAAGGGAAAAGAACAGATAGGAACAGGTAAATATATAGATAGAGAAGAAAATGGTCTTTATGTTAATTCACAGGAAATATTCTTTAAGGATGCATATGATGCAATTGAAAAAAAGAAGAGGGTATGATATAATAAAATAATGATATAACAAAAGCGACATTAATTTGTCGCTTTTGCTGTATTCAGAACACCTTCAATCTTACTGAGAAGAGCATTATATGTATATTTACAGCCGTCAGGACAGGATATATTATCAAGGGATTGTGATACAACAACCTGATTTGATATATCATCTATGGAAGTCTGTAGAAGTGGATACATAGTTGATATTGAATCATCTGTGTGAATAAGTTCGATTGAAGTTATGTTTGTTTTATCGACAGTTACCTGAAGATTCATAGGCGTACCGTTTACGGTAATAGATGAGGTGTATATGCCTGGGATATAAGTTCCTGCAGATGCATCTTTATTATTTTTATCATTAAACATAAATATAAGAAGAAATACAAGTAACAGAATAAACGAAGCAAAAATTAGGGTATATATTATTTCTTTCATATGCAGTACGACAATTCTGGGCTTTGAACTCAACGTGATAACCTCCATTACTTTAATATGTACTCTCGAAATTCTTCGTTGAGAAGATTCCGGGAGTACATTAATTTGATTTATTGTAGTATATTATATGGATGAAAATAATATTTATGACAGGAAAAATTGCTCAGAATGGAGAATGGCATATGGGAGTTGAATTAGTATTAGGAAGTTCAGGTGTTGGAAAGACGCATTACATATATGACAAAATAACCGGAAGAGATAAAAATGAAAACTTTTTTGCAATAGTTCCGGAGCAGTATACAATGGAAACGCAGAAGAAGATTGTAGAGATGTGCAAGAAAAAAGGTGGAAGTGAGCTTGCCGCCGGAACTCTTAATATAGATATAGTCAGCTTTAACCGTCTTGCAGTAAGAATATTTGAAGAAACAGGGGATAATCCTAAAAATATTCTTGATGACACAGGGAAAGTTATGGTGCTTCGCAAGGTTATGGAGCAGGAAAAAGATAAGCTTAAAATATTTAAGTCAAAGATAAAATATACAGGATTTGTTGATGAGGTGAAATCACTCATATCCGAATTTTATCAATATGGAATTGACAGTAATAAGATAGAAGAACTTGAGAAGAATGCAGAATCGAAACCTGTATTACAGTCAAAGCTTCATGATATAAAAATAATAGAAGCAGCATTTAAGAATTATCTTTCAGACAAATATATAACTTCAGAAGAACTTATGGACAGGCTTTGTAAGGCAATACCAAAGTCAGAGCTTATAAAAAACAGTACTGTTACACTTGACGGGTATACGGGATTTACAACACTTCAGTACAGAGTTATAGATGAACTTATACGACATGCCAGAGATGTTATAATTACAGTTACCGTATCCCCTGATTCAATTGGTAAGGAAAACAATGAGTCAGGAGATTTGTTTGCATTAAGTAATAAGACAATCCGGAAGATAGAGGATTTGGCGGCAGACAATAATTATAAAGTAAGGAGAACAATACTTGAGACGGATAAGCCGTACAGATATGCCGGACACGAAGAAATATGCTGGCTTGAGAAGAATCTTTTTTCATACAGGGCGGTTAAGTATAAGAATAATACAGATGCAATATCAGTGGTTGAGGCAGCAGATATAGACGCTGAATGCAGATATATTTCGGAGGCTGTTAATTATTATGTCAGAAATAAAGGCTACAGGTATAAGGATATAGCAGTAATAACCGGAGATATAGAAAGTTATGGCCATCATTTTGAGAAGAATTTTTCTGATTATAATATACCGGCATTTATAGATAAGACAAGGGGGATGAGCAACAATCCGTTTATTGAATCTATAAGGGCACTTCTGGTTACGGTTCAGGAGAATTATTCATATGAAAGTATGTTCAGATTCTTAAGATGTGGAATGACAGACATATTAAGGGAAGAGATAGATGTACTTGAGAATTATGTAATATCACATGGAATACGCAGTTATAAAAGGTGGAATGACATATGGGAGGACGCTCCGGAGCGTGTAGAAAATACAAGACAGGAATTAATGGATTTTCTTAATGACATATATAAAGCTTTTAAGAAGAGAAATGCTACGGTCAGGGATTATTGCAAGACTGTATATGAGTATATGTTAAAATGTGATGGACAGAATAAGTTAACCGAATATGTGAAAATGTTTGAAGCTGATGATAATTTGAGAATGGCACGGGAATATGGACAGATATATACGAGCGTTATAGAACTTCTTGACAAGGTTGTATTCTTAATGGGGGATGAGGTTATTCCGCTTAAACAGTATATTGACATAATGGACAGCGGTTTTGAAGAGATAAAAGTAGGAGTTGTACCGCCTGTAATAGACAGAGTTATAGTTGGTGATATTGAGAGAACAAGGGTTGAAAATATTAAGATACTTTTCTTTGCAGGCGTAAATGATGGAATTATACCCAAATCAGCATCGGGTAGGGGAATATTGTCGGAGATAGACAGAAGTTTTCTGGAAGAATTTGATGTAGAACTTGCACCATCCACAAGAGAGAGTGCACTTATACAGAAGTTTTATCTGTATACGATAATGACAAAGATGTCCGACAGACTTATATTAACATATTCTAGAAGCAGCTCAGATGGAGGTAATCTGCGTCCATCTTATATTATATCATCAGTGCTTACAAAGTTTCCTTTAATTAATGTATGCCAGGCAGAAAATGCAGTTGAAGATATTGGAATTAACACAAAGAAGACTTTGGAGAAGAAAGTGGTGACGGGCTTAAGAAATATAGTGGCAGCTACCCAAAAATCTGATACGAAGTGGAAAGAAATGTTTAGCGTGATAGAGCCTGAAAGACGTGAAAATATACTTAACGGTGCATTTTACAAAGATATGACGGATAATCTTAACAGAGCAGTTGCAAAGGCGGTATATGGTGATACATTAAGAGGAAGTGTGTCGAGGTTAGAGACATTTGCATCATGTGCATACAGGCATTTTCTTGCATATGGTTTATCGTTACAGCCCCGTAAGCAATATGAGGTAAAACCGGCAGACATAGGAATATTTTATCACAGCACTCTTGAGAGGTTTTCAAAGAATATGAAGGAGTATGGGCTTGACTGGAAAAATGTCGATGCCAGTGTGAGGCGTGATATGTTGAAAAAGTCTTTTGATGAAGTGGTCGCACAGTATGGCAATGGTGTTATGAATGCAACTGCAAGAGATTCATACCGGCTAAAGAGAATGTATGACATTGCGGACAGAACCGTCTGGGCTTTGTGCAGTCAGCTTAGCAAAGGTGAATTCAATCCTGAGGGCTTTGAGATAAGGTTTGATGCAGATAAGACATCAGAGACAATGGAGTTTAACCTTGATGAAGGACTTATGAAGCTAAACGGAGTGATAGACAGAATTGACCTGTATGAGACTGATGAAAATATATTTGTCAAGATAATAGATTATAAATCAGGAAATAAGAAGTTTGATATAGTTGATGTATACAATGGAATACAGCTTCAGCTTGTGCTTTATATGGAGGCAGCTAAAAATATGATACAGAAGGCCGGTAAAGATAAAGAAGTTATACCTGCCGGAATATTTTATTATGATATTAAGAATCCGGTCATAAAAAATGAGACAAGTGAACCGTACAATGAGATATTAAAAGAGCTTAAACCTAGCGGACTCGTTAACAGCAATATAGAAATAGTTGATGCACTAGACAGGGATGCAAGGGAAAAAGGAAGTTCTGATGTTATACCGGTCATATATACTAAGAATGGAATAAGTAAGAAGTCACCGGTTGCTACTACAGAAGAATTCAGGGTTCTTACAGATTATGTGCATAATAAAACGGGAGAGCTTGGTAATTCAATAATGGAAGGATGTATAAGTAAAAATCCTTATCGCAAAAATAACAGTCAGGGGGATAATCCATGTACATTTTGCGATTACAAAAGTGTGTGCAGGTTTGATATAAAGCTTAATGGAAATGATTACAGAAGGCTGGAAGATATAGCGAAGGACGAAGTGATAGAATTGATGAAGCAGAAAAATGACAGTCTGCAGAAAGGAGGGAAAGAGTGAAGTATACTAAGGCACAGCAGAGAGTAATTGACAACAGACACAGCAATCTTTTAGTGTCTGCAGCGGCCGGTTCGGGAAAGACAGCCGTACTCGTTGAACACATTATCAGACTTATAACGGATGAAGAGAATCCTGTAGATATTGACAGACTTATGGTTGTAACATTTACTAATGCGGCAGCAGGAGAGATGCGTGAGCGTATCATGAATGCTATAGAAAAGGCATTAGAGGAGCATAGTGATAACAGACATTTGCAGAGACAGATGTCTTATATTCATAATGCAAGAATTACAACACTTCACAGTTTTTGTCTTAATCTTGTGAGAGAGCATTTTAACAGAATTGATGTAGACCCGGGATTTAGAATTGGGGATACAGGAGAGATTGCACTTATGCAGTCAGATATAGTTAAAGAAGTTATAGAAGAATTTTATGCTGATGGCAGAGAAGACTTTCATGAATTTATAGAGCAGGTATCACCGAATGGAAGGGATAATGCAGTGGAGGAAATGATACTTGATTTTTATAAAATGGCCATGAGTACACCAAATCCTGAAAGATTCATATATGACAGTGTCGGTATTTACAACTGGGATGAGGAAAAGATTAATAATGGACCTCACATTGCCATACTTAACGACAATATGGATGCACTTTTACAGGAGTGGATAGAGTCATATAATAAAGCACTTAATATAATTGCACTTGATGATGGACCGAAAGTATATGAAGAAGCTATATTGTCAGATTTAAGACAGTTAGAATATGTAAAAGAACAGGAAACATTTTATGACAGATGCAGGGCATTGGGCAATATAGATTTTATAAGACTAAGTTCTAAGAAGGATTCCTCCGACCCTGATAAAAAGACCTGCGTTAAGAAGATAAGAGATGATATAAAGAAGGCTGTTCAGACTTTAAGCGGAAGTATTGGTGGTATGGAGAGTGGCAGGAATGCGGATATCATACACAAGTTAAGCAAAGCCGCAAAGGCATATGGAGATGTTACAATTGCATTTATGCACAGATATGCAGAGAAGAAAAAAGAAAAAAATATAGTGGATTTTAATGATTTTGAGCATTTTGCATTAGATATACTTATGGACAATGAGAATGGAGTTATGGTTCCGTCAAAGATTGCTGATGATATAGCAGATACAATAGATGAGGTTATAGTTGATGAATATCAGGATATTAATCAGGTTCAGGATACGATATTAAAATGTCTGTCTACAGAGAGGTTTGGAAGACCGGACACATTTATGGTAGGAGATGTTAAGCAGAGTATATATGGTTTCAGAATGGCAGAGCCTGACCTTTTTGTTGAAAAATATAATACATATACAGACAGTGATGGTACTGATAACAGAAGAATAATTCTTGATAAGAATTTCAGGAGCAGACCGGAAGTGCTGGATAGTGTCAATCATGTATTCAGAAGAATTATGTACAGAGAATTTGGAGGGATTGAATATGATGATGAAAATGCATTGTATGCAGGTGCTTCTTATCCGGATATGCCTGACAGACAGAATGCAAAGACAGAAATATTAATTGCAGATGTACCTAAAGAAATAGTAAATGATGTTGATGATGAGGGAGCATTTGCCGGAATGAACCGCAAAGAGACAGAAGCGGCCATGGTTGCATTGAAAATACGTGAGATGACAGATGCAGACGGTGGATATTATGTTACGGACAAAAAGACAGGAAAGTTAAGAATTGCACGTTATTCAGACATACTTATATTGTTCAGAAGCCCGGGAAATAATGCGGATATAATGGTAGAGGGGCTGGAAAATCAGGGAATACCGGCATTTTATGAATGTCAGACAGGATATTTTGACACAATCGAAGTAAATGATATTCTTAGTTATCTTAATATAATAGATAATCCTATTCAGGACATTCCTTTAGCCTCAAGTATGAAATCATTATTCGGTGGATTTACGGATATGCAGTTAGCTGTAATAAAAGCACATGGGGCAGGAGAAAACGGGGAACAAGGTAACCTTTATGACTGCCTTTTGGAATACAGTAATATGGATAATGAACTTGGACATAAGGCTGATATGTTTTTAGATAAACTCGACAGATACAGGGATATGGCACAGTATATGTCAATATATGAACTTATTAACTGTATAATAGAAGAATCAGGTTATGATAATTATGTCCTCAGCATGCCTTCGGGAGACAGGAGAGCGGCAAATATAGAGATGCTTAAGGAGAAAGCTATAGCATACGAGAAGACAAGTTATAAAGGCTTGTTTAATTTTGTAAGATATATAGAAAAAATAAGAAAGTATGAGATTGATTCAGGAGAGGCATCCGTAATATCAGAAAATGATAATGCCGTTACAATTATGAGTATTCATAAAAGTAAGGGACTGGAGTATCCTATAGTATTTATATGTAATATGAATGGAAAGATGAATGACATGGATACTAAGAAAGCTGTATGTATTCATAGAAAACTGGGAGTCGGATTTGATTATATAGATATGGATACAAGAATAAAGACGGCATCTGTTTATAAGAATGCTATTAAAATGTTACAGAGAATGCAGATGCGTCAGGAGGAAATGAGGGTACTGTATGTCGGTATGACAAGGGCAAAAGAAAAACTTATATTGACGGGTTCAGGTGTATCAGAGAAGAAAATGGAAGAGTACAGGAATATTGACGGAAATATGTTAAGAAAGGTTGGTAAAGCTAAACTTAACGATGTGAATTCATTATTGGATGATGTGTGTCTGGCATGTGGAACAGGATGTGAAAGTATATCATTCAGAATAGTTCCGTTAGAAGATATAATGTCAGGTATTATAAAGAAAAATGTGAAGGAAGAGTATGACGAAAAGAGTCTGAGACATTGGGATTCTTCTTATATATATGATGAAAATTACAGGAGAGCATGTAGAGATGCTGTCTCATATGAATATCCATACAAAGATGCTGTTATGCATAACGCAAAAGTAAGCGTGTCTGAACTTAAGCACAAAAAGATGGAGGAAATATTTGAAGAGAATGACTATGAACCACTTATAACCGACAGTGAGGTTAAAGAAATAATTCCTGAATTTATTCGTGAAAATAATGAAGAAGAATCAATATATTTGTCAGGTGCGGAACGGGGAACTGCATACCACAGAATATTTGAATTGTTTGATTATAGTGTGGATATAAGTTACGAAAATATTAAAAATATGATAGATGAAATGGCAGATTCCGGACGTATTGAGAGAAGAATGGCAGATTCAGTAAGAATTAAAGATATTGTCGCATTTGCAAAATCAAAGTTAGGTCAGAGAATGAAAATTGCAATGCAAAATGGAGAACTATTCAGAGAGGCAAAATTTGTTATGGGTGTGGATGGAAGAAGTCTTGGTGAAGAAATAAATGATATGGTTCTCGTACAGGGAATTGTGGATGCATATTTCTATGAAGGGGATGGCATAGTAATAGTTGATTATAAGACGGACAGGGTAAAAGATGAAAAAGAACTTGCAGACAGATACAGGGAACAGTTGGTTCAATATAAGACTGCGCTTGAAGGAATAACAGGAAGAAATGTAAAAGAAATGTTACTTTACAGTGTATGTCTTGCAAAAGAAGTAAAATTATAATAATTAAGCAAGATAAAAGTTGACGGAATGCCGGAAAATGGAGGTAAGACAGATGATATATCCTGAATTTATAAAAAAAGGCGATGTGGCAGGTATTACGGCAGTATCAGACGGAGTGAGTGATGAACTTGACAAAAAACGTTTTTATAACGGACAGAATAATTTCCGTGAAAAATGTATAGATGTACTTTTTACGGACAATGTATTTAGGACAGAGCAGTATGGTAAAAGTTCTTCCGGTGAGGAGAGATGGAAACAGTATAAGGAACTTTTGGAAAATAAAGATGTAACATGTATTATTTCTGCAAAAGGTGGGAATTTTCTTAATGAAATGATGAAATATGTGCAGTATGATGTTATTAGGGATAATCCAAAATGGTTTCAGGGATATTCAGATAATACATGGCTCGTCAATTCAATAACAACAAAGTGCGATATAGCCACAATATACGGCAATAATTATGGTGATTTCGGAATGAATAACTGGCATCCGTCAGTGACTGCTAATTATGAAATATTATCGGGAAGAAGAAAAACGCAGGATAGCTTCGACATGTATCAGGATGGATTCAGAGAAAGAATAACCGGACTGGAAGGATATGTGGATGAGAAAGAAAGTATATGGAAGTGTGTATATCCGGGAGAGGATAAAGTTCATACAGGAAGTGTAAGTATGAGAGGAAGGATGCTTGGCGGATGTCTTGACGTCCTTATGAGTATACATGGAACAAAATATGATAATGTAAATGCTTTTATTCAGAAATATAAAGATGATGGAATTATATGGTATATGGAAACATTTGCGTCAGATTCAGAAAATCTAATGATGAATCTATGGAAATTAAAAGAATCAGGCTGGTTCATGCATACGAAAGGAATAGTGCTTGGGAGACCTCTTTTCTTCACAAACGGTCTTTTTGAGACTTATGAAGAGACAGTACTTTATATAATGAAAGAATTAAATATTCCAATTATATTTGACAGTGATATAGGACATAAAGGACCTAGAATGACAATAGTAAATGGTGCGGTTGCAACGGTGAGTTGTGATAATGGAAAAGGACATATATCGTATGAATATGTTTAGTGAAAAAGTCCTGCTTAAGAAGCAGGACTGAATGATACGATTTTATATTTGAATATTGGAGATGAGCTTCCTGAATAAGTGGAAGGTGCAATTGTGACGTTCCATTTACTTATCTCAAGATTATCGTCATCATTAATCATTAATTTAACCTTGACAGAATATGTTGAATCACCATTATCCGTACATTCGTAAGGCACTACTTTTGTAGAGTTAAAATCTGAACCTGGAAATGAATATAATCCCGGTTCGGAAGCATATCCAAAAGCAGTTATGGCATTTGGCATTGGTGGAAGGTCTGTTGAAGGGTCATAGCCACCCCATATTGAAGCTGCAAATTCTTTAACCTGCTCAGTTGTAAAAAGGATGTTTCCGTTTTCATCTGTCTGTTTAGAAAATGCTGAACCGTAGCCGGCGACAGCGTAAGCAACTGCATTCCAGAAATAGTCTGAATCAGACATATCGTATTTTATGTCAAGGTCAGCAGTACAGAGTATAAGTGAGTGAACAGAAATGTTCATAAGAGAATCTGTACCTTCAGGAAGAGAAGCAACCGGATTGTCCGAATTGTTATCACCGGACTCTGATGACTGAGTCTCAGAAGCAGTCGTTTCGTCAGAAGCACCGGATGTATCTGAAGTTGAAGTGCCGGAAGTATCAGACGATTTATTGCCGGTGGTGTCAGAAGTCTGTTTATCAGACTTGGTTGTAACATTAGTTGTGTCATTTTTGTCTGAGCCGCATCCCACCAATAAAGATACTGCAAGTGCAGAACATGTTAATAATGTAATGATTTTTTTTCTCATAATAATCCTCGTTTCTGAGCGATTTTCTTCTGCAATAATGGACTATTTGTTTTCGCTCCGAAACAAATAGCCGTGTGAAAAATCAGCATATCAATGTGATTTTTCACAATAATCCTTGTTTCTGAATTTTGTATATCGAATAATTTATTATAATAGATTTGCTATGTGAATACAATATGAAAAATCAGTGATGTATTACAAATTGTGCAAAAATGTTATATCGTTTTTTGGAATAATGTGGTAGAATCTGAACAATGGTGAAGAATAGAGAAATGTGAATATAAATAAATGGAGGAAGCTGATATGCTGGAATTAAAAAATGTTTCATTTGAAGTGACTGACGAGAAAGATAAACAAAAGGGTATACTTAAAAATGTCAATCTTGTAGTTAAAAATGGTGAATTTCTGGCTATTACAGGACCTAATGGTGGAGGAAAATCCACGTTGGCCAAGATAATTGCAGGAATTGAGAAGCCGACTTCAGGTAAAATATATTTTGACGGAAAAGATATTACGGAAGCAAGTATTACCGAGAGAGCAAAGATGGGAGTAAGTTTTGCATTTCAGCAGCCGGTAAGATTTAAAGGAATTCAGGTTAAAGATTTGATTCAACTGGCATCCGGAAATAGTATCTCTGTAGCAAATGCCTGTGATATATTATCAGAGGTAGGTTTGTGTGCAAGAGATTACATTAACAGAGAGGTTGACGCAAGCCTTTCGGGTGGAGAATTAAAGAGAATTGAGATTGCAACTATTATTGCAAGAGGAACAAAGCTTTGTGTGTTTGATGAGCCGGAAGCAGGAATTGATTTGTGGTCATTTAAGAATCTTATCAAGGTATTTGAGAAGATGCATAAAGAGAAGGACAGCAGTATTATGATAATTTCACATCAGGAGAGAATACTTAATATTGCGGATGAGATAGTGGTTATATCAGGAGGAGAAATAAGTGCCAAAGGCATGAAAAAGGATATACTTCCTGAATTGTTACAGGGAACAGGCGGATGTAAATTCGAGCAGGATTAATTGAAAAGAGACAATATGAAGTGACC
>DEGR01000021.1 GCA_002351535.1 Lachnospira sp. UBA2821 | reverse complement strand
GAGATTCCGAGAGATTATTATAACAGATTGGAGGACATACATGAAATTAAATATTAAAAATAATCCTATGCTAAAAGATATTCCACAGGAAAAACTAGAAGCAATATCCGCTATTATTGAAAAATCAGGAGAGCATTCTAATAAAGAACTTATAACATATCTTATGAATTCTGCCTCCTTAGCAGGTCAGAAGGGAATTAACTTTTCCAATGCCGAAACAGAACTTATTGTTAATGCTCTTAAGTCCAATATGAATCCTGAAGAGCAGAAAAGAGTTGACGCATTATACAATATGGCACACATATTATCAAAAAAACAGGCAAACAGCTAATGCTGTCGCCTGTTTTCTATTATTGAATCTCCTACATACTTTCTGTATCCCCGTCATTATCTTTTAAAGATTCATCCGTTTCTTCAGCTTTCTGTTGCTCCTCTTCCAGCCTTTTCTTTTCCTCTTCTTCTCTGAAAACTATAGTCTTATAATCTGTTTCGTCATTATCTTCAACCGGTGCTGTGGCATCTTTTTCCACGGGGTCAGTATACTCATTATCTCTCTCCCCTATAATAAAGCCCTTCTCCGGAACATATACTGACGCACTTCCATCATTTACTGTAAATAATCCGAATCCGCCATCATCAATAACAACTTCTTCCTTAACGTTTTGTAACGCATCCTTAAATGTACATCCCGCAAAATGTTTTCCGACATACATTACCTTGCTTCCTGCTGCACTCTCCGTCATAATAACAGCAAGTCCGGAATCTGCGGCTTCATCTGAGCCTTCTCTTGTCCATCCTACAATACTGTGATGATTAAAATAGTCATGCTGTCTTCCATATGCCGACGTCTGTCGTAAATGCATAAGTATTTTAAGTGCCTTACATGGCTTTATCTTATCATGTGGTATTCCATAATAGTCTCCATAAAATACACATGGAATTCCTTTATCTCTCAAAAGAATAATTGAATATGCATGTGGCTTAAACCATTCAAGAACCCACGATTCCAATGCCTGTCCCGGCTGCGTGTCATGATTATCCACAAATGTTACGGCAAGTTCAGGATCTGTTGCCACCAATGTATTTTTTAGAATATATCTCATGTCGTAATTGCCATTGCAATTGGATGCATGAAACATATTGAAATGAAGCGGCACGTCAAACAGTGTCAATGTTCTTTCAGACTTTTCAATATAATTCTGTAAAATATTAAGTTCAGCATTCCAATATTCTCCTACCGCAAATATTTCCTTTCCGGAATATTCACGAAGCTTTGTAAGCCATACTTTAAAAAAACTGAAATCAATATGCTTTACGGCATCAAGCCTGAATCCGTCAACACCGGTAAAATCATAATACCATTTTCCCCATCTGTCCAATTCTTCCAGAACCTCCGGGTCACTCATATCCAGGTCTACTCCCATAAGATAATCGTAATTACCAAATTCGCCATCTACATCATTATCCCATTCCTTACCTATAAAACGATATATGCCACTTTCCTTGCTTTTAGCATCATAGTCTGTAGCATGAAAATTAGTCCAGTCCCATTTAAAATCAGAATATTTTCCATTGCGTCCGGGAAAAGTGAATTTTGTCCATACAGTAATCTTTTTCTTTCCTTCTATCTCGCGATTTCTATCCATCTGGTCATGTCCGTATGCAAAGATTCTCTCTTTTTCATCCGCACCCATTCTATGCCCCAGAACAATATCAGCTAACACTTCTATTCCATTTTTCTGAAGCTCTTTTATCGCTTTTAAATATTCATCCTTTGTTCCGTATTTTGTAGGCACTGAACCCTTCTGGTCAAATTCACCAAGGTCGTACAAATCATATACAGCATATCCTGTATCCTTATCACCTTTAGCTCCTTTATATGCAGGTGGAAGCCACACTGTCGTGACTCCTGCCTCTTTTATACTCTCTGCTTCTTTACATACTTTATTCCAAAGGCTGTGATTAGAAGGATAATACCATTCAAAATACTGCATTATTGTTTTATTAATCAATGATTGTTTATCCATATATCATTCCATTCCGCAGATGTCTGTCAATCCGCTTTTACTTTATGCATGTGTTATCCTACCTTCAATGGCACATGATGCTGCCGTCTTAGGTGAAGCAAGATATATTGAAACTTTTGAAGTACCCATTCTTCCTAAGAAATTTCTGTTATTAGTAGCGACAACTACTTCTCCGTCTGTAAGAATGCCACCGGCACGTCCACAGCAAAGACCACAGCTTGGATGTGTTATCATAGCTCCTGCCTCTGCAAGAATTTTAAGAGTACCATTCTTTGCTGCCTGTCTGTATATTTTTCTGCTTGCAGGTGTAACAATAAGCTTAACAAATGGTGCAACTTTCTTTCCCTTTAATACTTCTGCTGCCGCCATAAGGTCTTCAAGTCTTCCATTTGTACATGAACCGATAAATACCTGGTCAACCGCAATATTTCCACCTTCCGCATTACTTATAATCTCATCCACAGGTTTAACATTATCAACATTAGAAGGACAAGCCATGACAGGAACAAAATCCTCAGCCCTGTAGTTGATTTCCTTGCAATATACGGCATCTGAATCTGCCACTAAATCTCTCTCTTTATCCGTAAGTGTTATCTCACAGTATTCTGCTGTCTTCTCATCCGGTGAGAATAATGCACATTTAGCTCCCGCCTCAATAGCCATATTTGACATAGACATTCTTGAAGCAACAGACATATTTTTAACTGTGTCACCGGCAAACTCAAGTGCCTTATATGTAGCCCCATCAGCTCCAAGGTCCCTTATAAGTTTTAATATAATATCTTTTGCCATAACATTATCAGGAAGTTTTCCTGTAATATTTACTTTTATAGTCTCTGGAACTTTAACCCACATAGTACCTGTTCCGAGAATGCTTGCCATCTCTGTATAACCTATACCTGATGAAAATGCCCCGACACATCCGTATGTTGTTGTATGGCTGTCAGTTCCAAACACAATATCACCCGGTTTCACATAGCCGGCTTCTGTCATAAGCTGATGACATATTCCGTCAGAACGGTGTATGTTCTTCATTCCATATTTTTCAACGAACTCATTTCCTATCTTAAAATGTCTTGTATCATCTACCTGACTTGCCGGTACAAGATGGTCATATACAAGAACTACCTTATCTGCATCCCATAACTTTGTAAATCCCATTTCCTCGAATTTAGATGCAACGAATGGAATAAATATATCATGTATCATAACCCTGTCTACATTAACAGTGACAATATCGCCGGGTTTAGCATCTATACCTGTGTTATTCTTTATTATTTTCTGTATTATTGTTTTTCCCATGGTAACCCTCCTAATCTAATCCATTAAGTTTACGCATTGCCTTAACCAGACCGCCTGCGTTTATAATATCGACAAGATTCTGCGGAAGTGCTGCTATAGGATATTCATTTCCATTATGCTCAATACATTTGTTAATTGTTACAGTTACTTTATCTCCTTCAGTCACAACATCATGTAACTGTCCGCTTTCTATCAACAACAAACCATTGTTAATAGAGTTGCGGAAAAAAATTCTTGCAAATGATTTTGCAATTACGCACTTTACACCAAGTGTCTTTATTATCTCCGGTGCCTGCTCTCTTGATGAACCACATCCGAAATTCTTTCCTGCTACTATTATGTCACCCGGTTTTATCTTTGAAGCCAGTTCAGGTCTCAGCGGAGAAAATGCATAAGGTGCCATATCCTCTACTGTCTTTAATGCAAGATATTCTGTCGGAATAATAATATCTGTATCTATATCATCACCCAACACCCATACTTTACCGGTAAATTTATCCATATTTTCTACCTTACCTTTCTATACCATATCTGCTGTAGCTATTTCACCTTTAATAGCTGATGCCGTAACAGTCTCTGATGATGCAAGATATACAAACGAATCCTTATGTCCTGCACGCCCTTTAAAGTTACGCGTTCCTGTACTTATAAGTACTTCATTCTCTCCAATTACTCCCTGACAGCTTCCCCAGCATACACTACAGTTAGGATTCATAACTATTGCTCCTGCTTCCATAAATGTATCAATTATGCCCTCATCAAGAGCCTGCTTATATACTGCTGCACTCGCAGGAACTACCAGAAATCTTACAAGCGGATGTACTTTCTTACCTTTAATAATAGCTGCACCTGCCCTCAAATCTTCAATTCTTCCGTTATTACATGAACCTAAAAATGCCTCATCAATATGTATTCCGACACATTCCTTTGCATCAACAACACTGTCCACAAAATGTGGTTTGGCAACGATAGGTTTAATTGTTGCTAAATCGATATCATATACTTTAGCAAACTTAGCATCATCATCACTCTTAAAACTGTGCTTTGGTTTTCTTCCATGTTCTTTTAAATACCCGATAGTAATATCATCAACTTCCATAAGAGCAGTCTTAGCTCCTGCCTCAACACAGAGATTGCATATTGAAATTCTGTCACTCATATTAAGAGTTTTAAGTCCTTCTCCACCAAACTCCATAGCCATATAGTTAGCACCATTTGCACCTATCTGACCTATAATAGTAAGAATCAGGTCTCTTGCTGTAACACCTTTGTTAAGCTTACCTGTAAGATTAAAACGAAGAGTCTCAGGTACAAGAAGCCATGAATGACCTGTAACCATTGCGTACAGATAATCTGTGCATCCTACTCCTGTTCCAAATGCTCCGACAGCACCATAAGCACATGTATGACTGTCCGCACCGAATATCAGCTCGCCTGAAGTAACATGATTTTCCATCATTACCTGATGACACACACCTGCTCCTTCATAAAATTTAATTCCATTCGCCTTTGCAAAATCTCTCATTTTCTTATGCGAAGCTGCTGTTTTAACACTGTCACATGGCACATTATGATCAACAATCCATACAAGCTTATTAACATCAGCTATATGTGGTTTCTTCAAATTATTATACATATCTATAGTGAGATGCGTAGTTCCATCATTACTCATCAGTCTGTCAAGTTCAACTGTATGTATATCGCCCGGCTTAACGCTTTCAACACCTGCTGCCGCAGCAATTATCTTCTCTGCTATTGTCATTCCCATATATAATCTGTTTCCTTTCCATTTCTATATTTCTCTGGTCATTATAAAACCTTAAATGTAGTTTTATTCCCTGTTAAGTGATGCTATAAGACCACCCTGATCAAGAATTCCCTGCATATATTCAGGAAGCTTTGTACACTCATACTCTTTATCTCCTACATGCACAATTCCTTCCTGAAGAGATAATTCCATCTCGTCTCCGGCTTCTACATTGTCATGAAGTTCTTTACATACTATAACAGGAAGTCCAATATTAATGGCATTTCTATAGAATATTCTTGCAAATGATTTTGCAATTACTGCTTTCACTCCCAAAGCTTTCAATACACTTGGCGCCTGCTCTCTTGATGAACCACATCCAAAATTCTCAGATGCCACTACATAATCTCCCGGCTCAACATTAGATGCAAAAACCGGGTCAAGTGACTCAAACGCATGTACCTTCATATCATCTATTGTAGGAAATAACAGATACTGCGACGCAATAATCTGGTCAGTATCTACATCCTGGTTAAACTTAAATATTTTACCCATTTAAATGTTCCTCCTAATTTGTATATTTATATAAAAATCCATTTCATATGATTGTAGCATAAAATACGGCACTATTTCAAGTGCCGTATTTAACTAACAATATTTGATTTTCTTTTACTCTGTTGTCTGTTCCTTAGTTGTCTGTACTCCTGTAGTTGCCTCAGCACCTGTGGTTGTCTGTGCTTCTGTAGTCGTCTCCTGCATATCACTTACAGATATATCAAGAGAAGTCTCAAATGAACTGCCTATCATATATACCTTTTCATTTCCTTCTATATACATATAGTAGTTTCCTGAATTTGAATTACAGTTACCTATATTAATCTTTGTATCTTTACCATCCTTATCTGTCATGGTAAGTACTATTGCCGGACTGTCAAGTCCATACTCACTTATATTATCAAGATTATCATCTAACTCTCTTGTCACATCAAGTCCACAGGCGTTAGATAATATGCTGTTAATCTTAGATTCATCCACTTTAAATGTATCATCATTAACATCTTTCCATTTATCAGATGCTTCATCATATGAAAACTTCATCTCACCTTTGGAATTTTTAATAGTTATCTCTCGTATTGATGAACTGTCTATATCAGTAACTTTAAGACTTGTTTCTTCTGTCGTCTTATTTTTCTCATCATTATTATTCTTAAGAAATGAATATATAACTACCAGTACAATAAGTACGGCAATCAGAATAATAACAGGTAATATCTTTTTCTTCTTCATATCAGCTACGCCTTTCTTCTAAGCATCCACACAACAAATCCGGCTCCAAGAACCAATACCGGAATAAATACTACAGTAAATGCTGTCCATATATTCGCACTTGATGCTGCAATTGTATTAGTTGATACATCCATAGATTTTGCTGCAATACTTACTGTGCTGGCTTCTTTATCACTCATCCATGTAAGCGAATTAGTAACAAGGTCTGTATTTATAAGTGAAAATGTTCCGACAACATTATCCGTAAACATTGCATAAGAACCAAACACTACAAGTTTACTTTCTTTATCATCAACTTTTTCTGATACTGCTGTTGCGATAGAAAACGGTCCGTCTGTATCATCCGATGCTTTAGTGTTATTGCCATCCTGTGTCATACCGTTTCCATAATCAACATCCGAATATGACTTATCTGTTGTTGTAAGAATCTCATTAACAGTAAGTGTATCCCTTGCATCACTCTTCTTAATAATTGCCCTCGACATTGGCGCAAGTGCATACATATTACCTGACAATGAAGATGTTATATCACAGCTTCCGACTTCCGGAATAACATAATATCCTGTCTGGTAATAATGCTGTCCATCAGTCTCAAATACATATCCATCACCAAGTTCAAGACCATACTCTGCCATAATATTTTCAAAATTAGGTGTCTCTGTTCCGGTATAACTCATAACCATAATAACTTTTCCACCGGCCTTAAGATAATTAATTATTGCATCCGCTTCTTCTTTACTGCAATCTTTTGTAGGACATACAATTGAAAGTATATCGCAGTCTTCAGGCACAGTCGCAGATGTAAGAAGATTAAGGTCTGCTGTTTCTATATTCTGTTTCGCTATTGCATCTGTAATTATAGAACTAAGCTGCTGTTCATCATGTCCTGTAAGATTATACATTTTAGGTAAATCATCTGTTGTTACATAATTGATTGCCGATGTAATCTGTCCTTCCCCGTCAAATGATTTGGAAGTATTTCCTGAGCTGTAATAATCTGAATAATCTGTCTGATATATTTCATTGTAATCAACTAATTTATATCTGTCACCGGATACTACTATAATACTGTTATTCGATGCATTAGATGCCCCATATTTAGTAACAAGCCCCGGCTGTTTCTCCGGATCAAGAGTTTTTATTTCTATTTTAGAATTAAGACTTTTATAATTATTAAGAAGTTTCTTTATCTGTGAATCACTGTTACCTTTCGTTGCAAGCTGATAGACTGTCACATCATTTTTAACTTTCTTTATAACATTTTTAGTTGTTTTGCCTACCGTATAATATTTCTGATTTGATAAATCTATAGTTTTTATGTTTTCCGGCAACTGACCGGCAAGCATATTAATAACCACAACTATGGCAATTACTATTGCTGATATACCTGCACTGTAAGTACCCTTTCTGAAATTCATATTAGTAAATGATTTCTTTATATTTAATTTTTTCATTGCCTGCCTCCTAACTATATCTTCTCTTCTGAATTGACTGCACTGTCAAAAATATAAAGAGCAATCCAAAAGAAATACAATACACAACTCCGCTCACATCAAAAGTATGAATTGCAAAGTTATCAAGAGTATTAGTAAGCGGTAACTTATTAAGCAGAGTTGGAATAAAGTTACCGAATACTGAACTTTTAACAATATAGGTAACAATCAATGCCATAACTCCAACAATACTTATAATTGCAGTGACAAATGCATTTCTTGCAATTGCATAATATATAAATGCTGCAATCAGAACAACAATTACACATCCAATAAATGATGTTAAATTGCTTGTTGATATAAAATTAGTTATTCCTGACATAAGCTGCAGTATAAGTAATATTCCAAATGTCATAACAGCAGCTATTATCGGACTCTCAGTTAATGATGATAAAAACATTCCAAGTGCAATATATGCACACCCTATAAGGAATACAATTAATATGCATGAGTAATCACCTTTAAAATCATGTGTTCCAAACGCTGATATGATTAACGGAAAAACGCAAAACCATAATATCGGTATAAGGTATATTGTTGCCATAGCAAGATATTTTCCGATTACAATACCCGTAACTGATGATTTTGACGTGTAAAGAATCTGATCTGTTTTAGACTTTCTCTCTTCTGCAAAACTTCTCATTGTAAGAATAGGCAATGCCAGCATAAGTATATACGCAACACTACACATTACATCCCCAAAATATGGATAACCCATTCTAAGATTATAATACGCAAAATATATGCTCACAAATGCTATTATAAAAGCTATATATACGCATCCAATCATAGAATTGAAATATGATTTTAAATCTCTTTTATACACTGCTAACAATTTTATTCATCCTCCTTTTTTTCCTGTGTCAGTTCAAGGAATACATCTTCAAGGGTCATCTTTGTAGACGTCATCTCATAAATTGGCATTTTATTCTCTGCAAATGAATAGAATAGTTTTTCTCTTATGTCTATATCAACAGGCGTAGTAATATTAACATCTGTCATCGTTTCATCTCTTCCTGTTGTATATTCAACATTTTCTATTTCATCAAAGCTGTTAAGTATATTTTCAATATTATTCTTATCTGCCTTTACCTTAAGTGATAACTTAGTTGTATTCTCCATTAATTTTTCAAGATTATCAGGAGTATCACTTGCAACAAGTTTACCATGTGAAATAATCATAATATAATCACACACTACACTTACTTCCTGCAAAATGTGCGAACTTAATATTACTGTATGATTCTTGCCAAGATTCTTAATCAAATCACGAATTTCTATTATCTGCTTTGGGTCAAGACCTACTGTAGGCTCATCAAGTATTATAATGTCAGGCATACCGAGCACTGCCTGGGCAAGACCTACTCTCTGTCTGTAACCTTTTGACAGATTTTTAATAAGCCTGTCAGATACATCATGGAGCTTTGTAAGCTCTATCGCTTCAGTTATTGCCTTAGCCTTTTTACCACTCTCTATTCCTTTAAGCTCTGCCGCAAACTTAAGATACTCAATAACTTTCATATCCATATATAGCGGCGGTATCTCAGGCAGATATCCTATATACTTTTTCGCCTCTTTAGGTTCTTCCACAATGCTGTGTCCATTAATTAACACATCACCTTCTGTCGCACCTATGTAGCCTGTCATAATATTCATCGTTGTAGACTTTCCGGCTCCGTTTGGTCCGAGAAATCCATATATTTTTCCCGGCTCAATAGTAAAATCGAGATGGTCAACAGCCAGATGATTTCCATACTTTTTGACCAAATTCTTTACTTCTATCAATTTTCTTCCTCCTTTTGGATTGCCATTTTTATTCCTTACGGCTATTCGAATAATAGTATAGGATTGCTTTATGGATTAAATTTGATTATTATATGTTTTTTTTGTGTACACACCATCATAAAAAGAGAAACTATCCAGCTTTCCCATTCGATTGGATAGTTTCTCTCTTTTATGATATAACAAAATCTTCATTATTTCCCATATATTTTACATTCACAACATCCTTTATAATTCCATTTTTCCCCACATATACCCTTTCAAATGTTTTAGAATTTTCTTTTAATGAAAAACTTATTCTATATATATTTCCGTCTTCGCTTATAGCCGCCTTGACATAATAAAATGGAATATTAATTTCTTCTTTTGCTATTTCTATAGCCTTATCACTATTTACTATATTCTTTTTTATAAATATAAAATATTACTTTTTGTCGGTTTTTGTCTGTGAATTATTTTTTAATATTTTCATTATCTTATCAATATCATATTCAGGTCCACTCATCTTAACAACTTCATACAATGGCATTATATTTTCTTCCGGTTCATCCATCAGATTCGCTATCTGTTCTAATGGCATTCCCTTTTTCATTATTTTTATTATCAAATTAATTCGTTCTTCCAATCTTCCTTCCAATCTTCCTTCTTCTTTTATTCCCTGACTCAGATTACACATTGTATTCACATCCTTTCTCACATCATCATCTAAAGAAATATTATATTCTTCACTTAATAATGTAAACTTTTCTTTAACAGATAACCGGTTTGAAAATAATCCCGCAAGCAGACGATGAAGCTTCCCAGATGTATTATAATTCGGAATCCCGTCCGTCAAACCAATCATTACAATATTAATAAGATTGAGATTGCCTTTCCAATTCTGATTACCAATCAAATCATCTTTATTAAGATGTATGTGACACAGACTATTACTATCCATGTTCATACACACCCATATACTGTATACACTCTTTATATCATTGTAATTTGTTTTTTCAAAATCTCTTTCATTTTGTGATGAAATTAATCTGCTTACATAAAACACCGCTCTGTTAAGTATATCATAGTTCTGTGGTTCATCTTTCTGTGCCTCCACATTAATAATCATCTTCGACAAGCCATCCTTCATACGAACATAAAACACTATGTCATATCTTATCAATCCTTCATTCTTTTCAACATCTTCGGTATTCATCCCCACGATTTTTAAACCACTTTTATCTGTTAGACAATTAGTAAGCCCCGGTTCTACAGCAATGCTGCTTACATATGGTTCTCCCTCAATCAGCAAAATTACTTCTTTAGGATTCATTCCCTCAAACTCTTTTACAGTATTGACAAGTATATATGCCAATATTTCCTTGTTTGCTAATAAACGCTTTGCACTGCTATCATACTGTTCTTCTTTATCTGTTGCTAATATAGCATTCTTTACATCTGTATTCAATATATTTTTCTTCCCCTTCATTATTATATGATTTTTGTAACTGTCAGACCCAGATAAATTTCATAAAAATGACATAAAATGCTTATGCTTTTAAGATACCTTTTGACTCATAACAGTTATAACCCTCCTTAAACTCATATAATTTTACTAAATTTATTTGCTTTTTGTCAACTTTTATATATTTTATGTTACTATATATCTTTGTTATGTAAATAGCAAAAAAGACAGACCACATATAAATAGTGACTCTGTCTTTTTTTAATGCTATATTCTTTTTTCCTTAATTCTTTCTATTTTGTCTCAAGCTTTGTCTTTCCACCCATATATGGCTGAAGTGCCTTAGGTATATTAACAGAACCGTCAGCATTGAGATTGTTCTCTAAAAATGCTATTAACATTCTAGGTGGTGCAACAACTGTATTGTTAAGTGTATGTGCAAAATACTTATTATTATTCTCATCTTTAACTCTGATTTTAAGTCTTCTTGCCTGAGCATCTCCAAGGTTTGAACAGCTTCCAACTTCAAAGTATTTCTTCTGTCGTGGTGACCATGCCTCCACATCGATTGACTTCACTTTAAGGTCTGCAAGGTCTCCTGAACAGCACTCTAATGTTCTTACAGGAATATCAAGACTTCTGAACAGATCAACGGTGTTCTGCCATAACTTATCAAACCACATTTTGCTTTCATCAGGTTTACATACAACTATCATTTCCTGTTTCTCGAACTGATGTATTCTATACACTCCACGCTCTTCTATACCATGTGCTCCTTTCTCTTTACGGAAACATGGTGAATAACTTGTTAGTGTCTTTGGAAGTGTATCTTCCGGAATAATTGTGTCAATAAATTTTCCAATCATAGAATGCTCGCTTGTACCAATAAGATATAAATCTTCACCTTCAATCTTATACATCATTGCATCCATCTCATCAAAACTCATAACACCTGTAACCACGTTACTTCTAATCATAAATGGTGGTATACAATATGTGAATCCTCTGTCAATCATAAAGTCTCTTGCGTAAGATATAACTGCTGAATGTAATCTTGCAATGTCTCCCATAAGATAATAGAATCCATTTCCTGCAACTTTACCTGCTGCATCAAGGTCTATGCCATCAAATTTTTCCATTATTTCTGTGTGATATGGAACTTCAAAATCAGGAACTACAGGCTCACCAAACTTCTCAATCTCTACGTTCTCACTGTCATCTTTTCCTACAGGAACACTTGGATCAATTATATTAGGAATTGTCATCATAATAGTATTAATCTTTTCCTGTAATTCTTTCTCTTTTTCCTCTAATTCTGCAAGATGTGCTGAAGCATCTGTTACCTTCTTCTTTGTCTCTTCTGCTTCTTCCTTCTTACCCTGTGCCATCAATGCACCTATCTGCTTAGAAATCTTATTTCTTTCTGCCCTTAAGTTATCTGCTTCCTGCTTTACTTCACTGTTCTGGTTAGCAAGCTCAATAACTTCATCAACTAATGGAAGTTTTCTGTCCTGAAACTTCTTTTTAATATTTTCCTTAACAATATCAGGATTCTCTCTGACAAATTTTAAATCTAACATTTTTAAACCTCATTTCATTTAATATCTTTAAAAGAATTTCTATATGCCCTGCTCTTTTCAAACAAGTCACTTATTGCAAAAGTGTCATCATTCTCCAGAGACTTCTTAAGACTCTCAAGCAAATGAATATAATCCCCAAGGAGACTTACTACATTTTCAGAATTTGCCGAAAATATCTGCTCCCATACTTCGGGGGACGATGATGCTATCCTTGTAATATCTTTAAATCCTCCCGCCGCAAGTGTCTTCATTGTTTCTTTCTCTGAGTCACTGTCCTTGACAAGTTTTACAAGGCTTGCCGCTATAAGATGTGGCAGATGACTTATCGCTGCCACCGCATAATCATGTTCATCACAATTAAGCACTACGGGAATTGCTCCTATCTTATTAACAATATCCGTAAGCTCCTTAAGCTTTTCAACCGGAGCCTCTTTCTCAGGCGTAAGAACATAATACGCATTCTTAACAAGATACGGAGATGCATTTTCATATCCCGTCTTTTCCGAACCGGCCATAGGATGTCCTCCGATAAAATGGCGCTCCATTCCCGCTTCAGCTATTGCCTTATGAATATTATTTTTTACACTTCCAACATCCGTAATTATACACCCATCTTTAATAACCTCTTTAAGCATATTAATATATTCAACATTATGCTTTACAGGTGTACACAGAAAAATGTAATCACATTGTGAAAACGTATTATCAACACTGTCGCAAACCACATCCGCTGTACCATCCTCAAGTGCCAGCCTTCTTGCTTTCTCACTTCTGTTATATGCTATAATTCTGTATTCCGGATAAAACATTCTTATACTTTGGGCTATTGAACCTCCGATTAATCCCAGTCCTATAAAGCCAATACATAATCCATCCATATTACCATTACTTTCTGCAATTACCATATGTAATCATAATTTTATTTATTGTTCTCATTGAGCATCTCATATATCTGAATCTTTAACTGGTCAGAAGGCATAATTCCTACGAATCTGCATCCGTAGAAAGTAGGTCCTTCCCCATCCAGATTTTCCATTCTGACAATCTCAATAACTGTGTCAAACTTTTCTTTGGTCCATAACACAACTGTTGTATCATAAAATGTATTAAGTTCCAGCTTCTCATTCGATGTAAATCCCATTCCATCTTTAGAAAGATTAACGAGGTCTACCATAAAAGCATCTTTTTTCAATTCAGAAGTATCTTTATTATTACTTTTAACCGAGTTAAGCTGAATAGATACATCTATTTTCATTCTATTAGATTTTCTTCTTTCCTGCATTACTACCTTCCTTTCACTTTTGTTCACAATATAAAATTATTTTATCACAAACCACTATCTTTGAAAAGTACCAATCATTACCCCTTTTCGGTAATAAGACCTCTATCCATTAATATTATCAGTCAGGAACATCGCATCTCCAAAACTGAAAAATCTGTATTTTTCTTTTACCGCTTCCCTGTATGCTTTCATTATGCTTTCTCTTCCTGCAATTGCCGATACAAGCATTAACAACGTTGATTCAGGCAGATGAAAATTAGTTATAAGACAATCAACCAGTTTGAATTTATATCCGGGATAAATAAATATATCTGTCCATCCACTTGACGCCTTTATATATCCATTTTCATCGGCTGCTGATTCAAGAGTCCTGCTGCTGGTAGTTCCAACAGATATTATTCTTCCACCATTTTTCTTTGTCTCATTAATTTTATCCGCTTCACTCTGTTCTATCCTGTAATATTCAGAGTGCATATGGTGTTCTGTAATCTCGTCCACTTTTACAGGTCTGAAAGTTCCAAGTCCTACATGCAATGTAACATGTGCAATTTTAACACCTTTTTCTTGTATCTGTTCGAGCAATTCTTTTGTAAAATGCAATCCTGCAGTAGGTGCTGCCGCTGAGCCCTCATTTTTTGCATATACTGTCTGATACCTGTTCTTATCCTTAAGTTTATGTGTAATATATGGCGGAAGTGGCATTTCCCCAAGTCTGTCTAATATTTCCTCAAATATTCCTTCATATTTGAATTGTATTATTCTATTTCCGTCATCAATCACCTCTGACACCTTACACTCAAGTATTCCATCACCAAACACAATCTCTGTTCCGGGCTTAGCCTTTCTTCCGGGTTTTACAAGCACTTCCCATTTATCATCTTCCATTCTTTTAAGAAGGAGAATCTCTATCTTTGCTCCTGTATCTTTTTTAATCCCATACAGTCTTGCCGGTATTACTTTTGTGTCATTAATAACAAGACAGTCTCCCTCTTTAAGATAATCTCCTATGTTATAGAAATGTTCATGCTTAATCTCACCGGTATTCTTATTAAGAAGCATTAGTCTTGAAGAAGACCTGTCTTCTAACGGATCCTGTGCTATTAACTCCTGGGGAAGATCGTAATAAAAATCATGTAATTTCATTTCTTTGCCTTTCTATCCTTTTGTTGTAACCTTTCCATCCGGCGATAAGTAGATTAATGTTCCACCTCTGTGTCCTGATACATTTCTTCCATATAATATATAATCCATAGACTTTCCACAAGTAAGATTAATACCTTTATATATAACAGAAAAATTATTAAGATGGTTGTGTCCACATATAACTGCCTTGGTACTGCCAAGTCTTCTAAGCTTATCAAATAGTGTACTGGACACTGCCGGTTTACTTATAGTTTCATTCACTTTACCATATAAATATTTGACAGAATTATCACCTGATTCATACAGGCTCCACGCCTTCTGATATTCTGCCATAGGAAGATGCGTAAACATAACTGACGGTATATTTCTTCCTTCGCTATTCATAATTCTAAGAACCTGTTTTTCATACCACTTAACTTGGTCGGAATGGACATAGTCAAGACTGTTTCTTCCATGCCTTACATATGAATTGCTGTCAAGAAAATATAATACATTCGTTATGGCACCGTTTCTATTTCGTACTTTAACGAGATAATTGCTGCTTCCCGATATGTAATCGCCATCCCATGCCATAAGACAATTATTCTGTTTCATAAGATACTTTCTTAATTTCTCCCTCGAATGTGTTGCATATGTTGTAGAATCTTTTTCACCAAATGTAACTGCATACGGTATTCCCATTTTTTCCATCATCATTGTAAGCTGTACTATACTGTTCATATTATTACGCGAAAAAGATACCTGTGGTCTTGAACATACCATATCTCCATTAAGAACTATAAGGTCCGGTTTTGTCTTACTTGTTATCTCCTCAATAGTTTTCATGGCCAGTCTGTCCTCATGTCTTGACAAAAATCCCCCTCCGATATGTATATCAGCAAATTGTAAAATTTTGAGGTATTTTCCCGATTCATTATATATTGAATAAAATCCGTCCTCATCTTTTTTAAAGGTGAGATTATTCTTATTAATCCTTTCCACTGTACGAAGGTAATTAAGATTGTACTTGCTTCCATGATTCACAAGTCTTGCTATCTTTGTGCAAACCGTACTGAATGCAAATATTCCTGATGCTATTAAAAGCTTTTTTTTCTTCACAATCAATCAATCCTGCCTTTCATAATATCAAGCTTCTGCCTGTGCAATCCGTTTAATACTTCTAACTTATCATATACTTTTCTGATATCTTCATTATTTCTTAATAACTCTACTATTTCACTGCATAAACCATATTCGTCCTGAAAATATATAGCTCCATACATTCCCTTTAATGTATGCGCAATATCAAATGCACTGCTCATGTCATTGTCTGCAAGCGCATTATTAAGTTCATATATTCCTTTATCATTCATAAATTTTTTAAGTACAAACAAATATATTTTCTCTTCTCCTCCAATCTGTCTGAGTGCTTCTTTAATATCAGCACCGGCATCTTCAAGGTCAGATAACACTGTTCTCATTATTAATTTCCTCTACTAATTCATTAAGATAGACCCATCTGTCCATCTTCATTTCCAATTCTCCCTCAAGTTTTTGCTTTTCTTCCATCATCTCATTAAGTTCAGTGTAATTGCTTGCTTTTTTCAGCATCTCCTGTTCAATTGCAGCAATTCTCTGCTCTAACGACTGTATATCTCCATCTATTGTATCATATTCTTTCTGTTCATTATATGAAAGCTTTCTCTTTCGGACATTTACCCGTTCAGTTTTTGTTTTATTCTCTTTTTTTGCCGAATCATTTGCCGAATCATTTGCCGGATTATTTTCCCTGCTTTCACTTACTTTATTGTAATAATCCGTATATCCGCCTTCATATTGCCTGATTGTTCCATCTTCCTCAAACGCAAGAATCCTGTCAGCAACCCTGTCAAGAAAATATCTGTCATGCGACACTGTAATAAGTATACCTGTAAATGAATCAAGATAGTCCTCAAGTACAGTAAGTGTCGATATATCAAGGTCGTTTGTAGGTTCATCAAGTATCAGTACATTAGGTGCTTCCATAAGAACACTTAAAAGATAAAGTCTCCTCTTTTCTCCTCCCGAAAGTTTCTTAATGGGTGTATACTGCATCTTAGGAGGAAACAGAAATCTTTCAAGCATTTGTGATGCAGAAATACTTCCATTTGACGTAGGAAGATATTCAGCTATATCCTTAACATAATCTATTACTCTCTGCTCAGGATTCATATTTTCAACTTCCTGCGTGAAATATCCAATCTTTACCGTATCTCCAATCTCAACATATCCACTGTCAGGTTCTTCACGCCCTGTAATCATATTCAGAAATGTTGTCTTACCGCATCCGTTTTTTCCCACAATTCCTATATGTCTGTCTTTTACAAATATATATTCAAATCTCTTAACTATAATCTTATTTCCAAAACTCTTTGAAATATCATGAACTTCTATGGTCTTATTTCCAAGTCTGTTATAGACTGATTCCATCTCAACCTGTTTCTGCTGTTCAGGTCCACGCATTGCTTTCATCTCTTCATATCTGTTAAGCCTTGCCTTCTGCTTTGTAGAACGTGCCTGTGCACCTCTCATCACCCATTTAAGTTCATTTCTTAAAAGATTCTTTCTCTTATCGGCCGTTGCCCTTTCCATCTGTTCTCTCTGACATTTTAATTCAAGGAACTTAGAATAATTGGCATTGTAAGAATATAGCTGCATATTATCTATCTCAACAATCTTATTAGTCACACTGTCAAGAAAATATCTGTCATGTGTAACCATAATAAGAACACCCTTATATTTTTTCAGATATAGTTCAAGCCACTGCGTCATATCATTGTCAAGGTGGTTAGTCGGCTCATCCATAATAAGAATATCTGTCTCATGAATAAGAGTTCTAGCCAGAGCAAGTCTCTTCTTCTGTCCTCCCGATAATGTGGATATATTCTGTGAATAATCAGTTATTCCAAGCTTTGTTAAAATCGTCTTAACATCGCCTTCTTTTTCCCAGCTATCCACCTTGAGACCACCCTTGCCTACATAATCAAGTATAGTCTCATCCTTTTCAAATACGGGCTGCTGTGGCAGATATGCAAGTGTTGCTTTGTTTGCAATAACTATGTTACCCGAATCTGCATTTTCAATACCTGCCACTATTTTAAGAAGTGTAGACTTTCCCGTTCCATTTACACCTATAATACCAACCTTATCATGTTCATTAATGCCAAGAGACACTTTGTCAAGAAGCACTCTGTCACCAAATACTTTTGTGACATTTTCTATATTAATTACGTTCACTATTTAACCATTACCTTTTCTATTTCACATATATACATTGTATGATAGTCTTTGTTCTCATACCATTTAGCTTCAGCTTCTTTGTCGATGAAACATTCAGGTCTGTATTCCTGTGCATAAAGCTTTTTAACTATCATAACTTTCTCAGCTTCCTCAAAATATGGCGTATCTCCCTCATATGCTACAGTATATCCAACTTTACTTATCTTATCTTCATCTCTTCCTGATACACTTCCCAGATAAGAAAGGTCTTTCTTTCTGTCAGAACTATAAAATGTTAATGATAAAGTATCTGCTGCATCAATAAATTCCTTTGTGTATCTCTGGGGTCTGATAACAATAAATGCTACATTCTTCCCCCACATAACACCAAGTCCGCCCCATGAAGCAGTCATTGTGTTAACTTTTCCATCCCTGGCAGCCGTAACTAACATCCAGTCATCACCAATCATTTTACAGGCACTTTCGTTAAGCTCTTTGATGTTTATTTCTTTCATTATAATCCTCATTTCTGTTATATTTATTGCATTCATTAATATTATATTAAAAATCAATGTACTATTATACCACTTTTCACTCAACAATTCAATAATTCCGGTCTTTAATTTATTTACTGTCTTGTCACCTGTAAAGTTATGTGATATACTGACTGTCAATCACAATATCAAAACCAAATGGAGGACTTATGAACACTTTACAGAAACAAATCATTGAACTTAAGAAAAAACATAACGTCGCAATCCTTGCCCACTATTATGTTGAAGGCGAGATTAAAGAAATTGCTGACTACATCGGTGATTCTTACTATCTTAGTAAGCTTGCAACAACCATATCCGAAGATATAATTGTCATGTGTGGCGTAATGTTTATGGGCGAAAGTGTTAAAATACTTAACCCTGCTAAAACTGTTATCTTACCAAATACTGATGCAGATTGTCCGATGGCACATATGGCAACTGTTGAATCAGTAAATGAAATTCGTGCAAAATACGATGATGTTGCAGTCGTATGTTACATAAATTCCACCGCTGAACTGAAAGCAGTATCCGACGTGTGCGTCACATCTGCAAATGCGGTTAAAGTTGTAAAAGCATTACCTAACAAATACATCTATTTTATTCCTGACCAGAATCTTGGCGCATATGTATCAGAAATGGTTCCTGAAAAAGAATTTATATTTAATCAGGGGTTCTGTCCCGTTCACCACAATATTTTTCCTAAAGATATCGAAAATGCCCGCAGTGAACACCCTGACGCACTCGTTCTTATGCATCCTGAATGCCGCCCTCCTATCGTAGCGATGGCAGATTATGTTGGAAGTACATCAGGTATAATAAACTATGCTACGGAAAGTGATGCAGATTCATTTATTATATGTACAGAAAAAGGTGTTATATATGACCTTGAGAAAAAGAATCCTGATAAAAAATTCTATCCTCTCAAAGACGATTTTATCTGTTGTAATATGAAAAAAATAACATTAGAGAACGTATATGATTCTCTTATATCCCTTGAAAATAACATTAATGTTCCTGATGAACAACGTGAGTGTTCATTAAAACCACTTGCCAGAATGCTTGAGCTGGCAAAATAACACCCGAAAGGTCTTAAAGAAATGAAAACAACTTTTAAAACTGATATAGTTATTGTAGGAACGGGTGCCGCAGGTCTTTTCTGTGCACTTAACCTTCCGTCAGACAAACAAATTACAATGATTACCAAATCAGAAGTCACCGAAAGTGACTCATACCTTGCACAGGGAGGTATATGCGTTCTCAAAAACGAAGATGACTATGACAGTTACTTTGAAGATACAATGAAAGCCGGACACTATGAAAATAATAAAGAGTCAGTCGATATCATGATAAGGACTTCGCCAGCCATAATAAAAGAACTTATATCATATGGTGTTGAATTCGAAAAAGATGGGGACTCTCTTTGTTTTACAAGAGAAGGCGGTCACTCTGACAAAAGAATTCTGTTTCATGAAGATGTAACAGGAAAAGAGATTACAAGTAAGCTATATAGAAAAGTACAAACACTTCCTAATGTTAAAATATTAGAAAACACGACCATGGTTGATATTATTGAAGACGCTGGTAATTGCTGCGGTATAGTTTACAAAAATCCCGACGATTCAACAGATGCAATAACTGCCGACTATACTATATTTGCATGTGGAGGAATTGGCGGATTATATACACACTCTACAAACTTCCCTCATCTATTCGGTGATGCCCTTGCAATATCTCTAAAGCACAATATAGTCCTTGAAAATATTGACTATGTACAGATACACCCTACCACTCTGTATTCAGACAAACCCGGAAGACGTTTCCTTATATCTGAATCCGTAAGGGGTGAAGGTGCTCTGTTATACAATGCCAATATGGAAAGATTCACAGACGAACTTCAGCCAAGAGATGTTCTTACAAAAGCTATTAAAAAACAAATGGCTATCGATAAAAAACCTTTTGTATGGCTTTCTATGAAACCTATACCTGTAGATACTATAAAAAAACATTTTCCTAATATTTATAACCATTGTCTGTCGCAGGGATATGATGTCACAAAAGAATGTATCCCTGTAGTTCCTGCACAGCATTATTTTATGGGCGGAATAAAAGTTAATTCTTCAAGTAAAACATCTATGGAGCGTCTCTATGCAATCGGTGAAACAAGCTGCAACGGTGTTCATGGTGCTAACAGACTGGCAAGCAATTCACTTTTGGAGTCTCTGGTGTTTGCCAAACGTGCCGCCAAAGAAATACATGACACATATTCTACCGTTAATATCACTTCTATCCCGGACCTTGACTCATATGGCAGCCTTAGTGATATTGAAAAAGAATATGCAGATATAGTCAGAAATGAAATTAAAAAAAAGGAACAGTCAAGATAAATATTTAGTTAGAAATGAGCTGCTTATTGATTAGAAATGAGGATTATTATGAATGATATAACTATGAAACTTAATGCAGATGAATATATTTTAATGGCACTTAAAGAAGACATCTCAAGTGAGGATGTAACTACCAATTCCGTAATGCCGGATTATCAGCTTGGACAGGTTGAACTTATATGTAAGCAGGATGGTATTATATGTGGCCTCGAAATATTTAAAAGAGTATTTACACTTCTTGATAAAAATGTAAACGTAGATTTTAAATGTAAAGATGGTGATGAAGTAAAGAAAGGTGAACTTATGGCAATTGTTACAGGTGATATAAGAGTTTTACTCTCAGGTGAAAGAACGGCTCTTAACTATCTTCAGCGAATGAGCGGTATTGCAACATATACCCATTCTATTGCCACTATGTTAGAAGGTTCAAAAACAAAACTTCTTGACACAAGAAAAACTACTCCATGTATGAGAATATTTGAAAAATATTCCGTAAAGGTCGGTGGCGGTTTTAATCACCGGTATAATTTATCCGATGGAGTTCTTCTCAAAGATAATCATATCGGTGCAGCCGGAAGTGTAACAAATGCTGTTAAGATGGCTAAAGCATATGCTCCATTCGTCCGTAAGATTGAAGTTGAAACAGAAAATCTTGATATGGTTAAAGAAGCTGTCGATGCCGGTGCTGATATAATCATGCTAGACAATATGACGCATGATATGATGCAGGAGGCCATAAAGATAATTGATGGACGCGCAATGACTGAATGTTCAGGTAATGTTACCAAAGAAAATATCAGAAATATTATAGACCTTGGAGTTGACTTTATCTCAAGCGGTGCATTAACACATTCTGCACCAATAATGGATATTTCTCTCAAGAATCTCCATCCTATTAACTAAATAAAGTAAAGGAATAATTAATTATGTCTGGTGATATTAGAAGAAAAAAAATAATTGAATATATGTGTGCCGGTCAGGAACCTTTATCCGGCACTTCTCTTGCCGAATCATTCGGTGTAAGCAGACAGGTAATCGTTCAGGATGTTGCTCTTTTACGTGCCGAAGGATATGATATTCTTTCCACCAACAGAGGATATATACTTGAACGGCCTTGTACAATAACACGAGTGTTCAAAGTATGTCATACAGATGCTGAAATAGAAAAAGAACTAAACTGCATTGTTGACCTTGGTGGTGTAATACAGGATGTGTTTGTCAATCATAAAGCCTATGGCAGGGTAAGCGCACAACTAAACATTTCTTCAAGGCGTGATGTTGATTTATTCATTCAGGCTATAAAGACCGGAAAATCTACCCCACTTAAAAATGTAACTTCAAACTACCACTACCACACAGTAGAGGCTGCAAGCAAAGAAATTCTTGACGAGATTGAAGCTGCACTTAAAAAACTCGGTTTTCTTGTTCCACCAAAGAATATATAATAAAAAAACGGCTGTATCTTTAATAATAAAATCATTAAAGATGCAGCCATTTTTCTAATCATGTAAAACAATTTAATATCTTAGTAACACAATACCTCATATCCTTCTTCTGTTACCAGCACCATTATCTCCCACTGTGCCGATGGCGACCCATCCTGTGTAAATACAGTCCAGTCATCATCTTCATCTACAAAAACATCAGCTTTCCCCGCATTTACCATAGGCTCAATTGTAAACATAAGTCCCGGAGCCATAACCATATCAGTTCCCGCTTTTGACACATAACTTACAAAAGGATCTTCATGAAATTCAAGTCCAATTCCGTGTCCACCAATTTCTCTTACTACTGAATAACCGTTTTCTTTTGCATAATCATTAATAGCCTGTGCCATATCTCCAAGTGTTGCCCATGGTTTAACTTTTTCAAGTCCCCTCTGCACACACTCCTTTGTTACCTCTACAAGCTTTCTCTTTTCAGGAGACACATCTCCTATACAGAACATTCTCGAAGAATCTGAAAAATAACCTTTGTATTCCGTAGAACAATCAACATTTACTATATCTCCGTCCTGAAGTATCTCTTCATCACAAGGTATTCCATGACACACTACATCATCTATAGACACACATACACTCTTAGGATATCCTTCATAATTAAGTGGTGCAGGAATTCCTCCCATCTGAGTTGTCTTCTCATATACAAGTTTGTCAATATCTTCCGTTGTCATACCTGCTTTTATATGTTCTGCCACATAATCAAGCACCTCTATATTAATCTTACAACTCTCTTTTATCTTTTCTATCTGTTCGGGTGTTTTGATTATATCTCTTGACGGAATAATATATCCTTCATGCTCGAGTCTTATAAGTTTCTCATCAAACGCCTCGTGGCACTTCTTATATTTTTTTCCACAGCCACACCAGCATGGCTCATTTCTGTCTAATTTCTTATACATTTTCTACATCTCCATCTCACTAAATAATACTACTCTATTCTACATTTCCTGCAACGACATCATCAAATTCCTCTATCATCTCCTCTGACACATTTCCCGTAACAAGTGATACTATTACTATAAGTATGATACTAATCGCAAATCCTGCTACAAGTGAATACAGCCCTGTTGCCTCTGATATTGTCTTCTTCCCAATTAATGGCACATATTCCCATATAAGTACTACCGAAGCTCCTGATACGATTCCTGCTATTGCTCCCTTGAGGTTTGTTTTCTTCCAATACAGAGACAATAACACTGTCGGACCAAATGCGGCTCCAAGTCCTGCCCACGCACTTGACACAAGGTCCATTACTTTACTGTCAGGATTAAGTGCTATTATATATGCCAGCACGGCAACAAGAAGAACTGTAATTCTGCTTATCATAAGTACTTTTTTGTCTGTTGCCTTCTTATTAACAACCCTGTGATATATATCTTCCGATACCGAAGATGCTGTTACAAGAAGCTGCGAATCTGCTGTGGACATTATTGCTGCAAGTATTCCGCATAAGAACAATCCACCAATAAATGCAAGATTGAAATCCTTAGTAAACACTTTTATAATCATCTGTATGAACACACTCTCTTCCTGTCCACCGATAAGTGACTTACCCATATAGGCTCTTCCAATTATACCTATTATTACAGCAAACAGCAATGATATTGTTACCCATACTATTGCTATTGTTCTTGACTTTTTAAGTTCCTTTTCATCCCTTATAGCCATGAATCTTGTGAGGATATGAGGCATTCCACAGTATCCGAGTCCCCATCCTAATTGAGAAATAATGTCTATTATATCAAACATTTTATCCCCGTTTTTAAATAAATTAATATATAGAGAACCATCAACTCCGCTTTTAGTAATATTCGACATAACATTAGAAGGTCCGACTATAAAATATGCTACAATCGGCACAAGCATTATACCTATAAGCATAAGCGTTCCCTGTATAAAATCCGTAACGCATACTGCCATAAATCCTCCCATAAATGTATATGCAAGAATTACTACTGCACCTACTGTAAGGGATATTCTATAATCAAATCCGAATACATTTGAAAATAATTTGCCACCTGCTGACAGTGCTGATGCCGTATATAACAGAAAATATATTACTATTACTATTGAAGATATAAGTAAAAGAATATTCTTTGTGTCATGAAACCTATTCGTAAAATATTCCGGTAATGTAAGTGCATTATTGGCCCTGATTGTATATCTTCTTAAACGTTTCGATATGAATATCCAGTTGAAAATTGTACCTATTAATAATCCAATTGCTATCCACGACTGCCCTGTTCCAAGTGCATACACCGTTCCGGGCAATCCCATAAGAAGCCATCCGCTCATGTCCGAAGCCTGTGCTGACAGAGCTGCAACCCAGCCATTTAATCCTCTTCCGCCAAGAAAGAAATCTTCTGTCCCCTTTGTTTTCTTCATGTAGATTACACCTACACCTAACATAATGGCAAGATATGCTGCAAATGCAATCATTGCCCAAACTAAATTGGAATTCTAATGTCCCTA
>DEGR01000070.1:5048-108859 GCA_002351535.1 Lachnospira sp. UBA2821 | reverse complement strand
TGACCCCGGCATCATGACATTGATTTATCCTTTTTAACACAGGACTTCGTATATCAGAGTTCTGTGGGCTTACAAAATCAGATTTGGATTTTAAAAACAAAAGAATACGGGTAAATCATCAATTACAGAGAACAAGTCAGATGCAGTATATCATTGAAAAGCCTAAGACAGAAAGCGGTGAGAGATATGTTCCAATGTCTGATGAGGTGGTGGCTTGTTTCAAGAGAATACTTAAGGACAGGGTCAATCCCAAAGTTGAACCGATGGTTGATGGAATGACAGGATTTTTATTCCTTGATAAGAATGATATGCCTATGGTGGCATTACATTGGGAAAAGTATTTTCAGCATATTCGGGAAAAGTACAATAGCATATATAAGGTTCAGATGCCGCCAATCACACCGCATGTGTGTCGTCATACATTTTGTTCTAATATGGCTAAGTCGGGAATGAATCCGAAGATGCTTCAGTATATTATGGGACACTCGGATATCAGTGTTACAATGAATACCTATACTCATGTTAAATTTCAGGATGCACAGGAAGATTTTCAAAAAGCAATCAATTCATAATGACCTGATGGAAATGAGAGAAAAACGGCTGAAAGCCAGTATTTATCTTAATCCCCAATTTCTTACCTGTCAATTCCCAATGGCAGATTTGCCTTTGGTACAGACTTGAAATTTACCAAAGTTTTTACCAAAATTGATGACAAAAATATGCAAAGATATGCCAAAATATGCCAGAAAAGTGAAAAATGAAGAAAGGTAAAAAGGCTTGAAAAGCCCGAAAATACTGGAAATATGAGAAAAATCAAGATTTTATTTATTTGCCATGGCAATATTTGCCGTTCGCCGATGGCAGAGTTTGTGTTAAAAGATATGGTGACCAGACGTGGAATTGCAGACAAATTTGAGATTGCATCTGCGGCTACCAGTACAGAAGAAATATGGAACGGTGTTGGTAATACGGTTTATCCGCCGGCTAGAGAAGAATTAGCAAAGCACGGAATCAGTTGCGACGGGAAGCGGGCTGTACAGTTAAAAGCATCTGATTATGATTATTACGATTATCTTATTGGTATGGATACGATGAATATCCGTAATATAGAGAGGATGACAGGACATAAGAAAGGGGATAAAATATCATTGATGCTTGAGTATGCTGGAGAGTATAGGAGTTGTGATGACCCGTGGTATACACACCGCTTTGATAAAACATATGATGATGTAGTTAAAGGATGCGAAGCATTTCTGGAATATCTGGAAAGAGAAAATAGGATTTAATGTTATAAATTTAAGATAACTGTTCGGAGCGACCTTCAAAATGCTTTGTATTTTGGAAAGTTTGGGTATACGCTAAATAAAATTTCAAAATGAGTATTAAAAATACAAGCATTTTACGTCACTTTTATGAAATTCAGCCTGACCTCTGAACAGTTACATATTTATGCAGCTATTTGTTTCGGAGCGGAAACAAATAGTCCCTTATTTGCGATAAAACCGCTCAGAAATGAGGAGTAATATGAACATTTTGGTAACTAATGATGATGGAATTAATTCAGATGGTATTGTGAGACTTGCAAGTGTTGCCGGTAAGTTTGGAAAGGTTATGGTTGTTGCACCGGCAACACAGTGTAGTGCAATGTCACACAGACTTACCATCGGCAAAAATATGCTTGTGAGGAAAGTTGATTTTCCAGTTGAAGGTGTGGCTGCATATGATGTTGAGGGGACACCGGCGGATTGCGTTAAGTTAGCAAAAGCCGGCGTGCTTGGTGATATTCCGGATGTTGTGCTTTCGGGAATAAATAATGGATACAATGCAGGAAGTGATATTCAGTATTCCGGTACAATAGGTGCAGCGATGGAGGCTGCGTGCAGTGGAATACATGCTATAGCATTTTCGGAGAAACGAATGGATGATAAGCGTATGAATATAAAAGAAGAATCAAGGGAAAATATAAGTCATCAGGTAACTGATATGTATCTTGAAAAGATACTCGGTGAGTTAATTGACAAAAAGCTGCTTAATGGCGAAATTTGGAACGTGAATTTTCCGGGTGGAAGCGTAAATGAGTGTAAAGGAACTGCATATGGCGTCAGGGTGGCCAATGATGCGTTCTACAGAGATTCATTTGAAAAGGAAGAATTTGGTAATGGAAATATGCTGTTAAAGCTTGTCGGTGTATATCATGAAGATGCAGAAGATAACACTGACTTTAAAGCATTAGTTGACGGATATGTATCTGTCGGCAAGGTAAGAAATATAAAATAATGATTACCATTAATATGTCCAAATGCTTAATGAAAATGATTATCAATAAGAAAAAAGCGATTTGATGTTTAAAAAAAAGAGATATAATATGCTGGTACGGAGGATATTAAGTAACCAGCACATTTATATAATAAAGAGGTGAAAATGATGAAGAAATATAATGTTACCGGAATGAGTTGTGCCGCATGCAGCGCACGGGTCGAGAAGGCAGTGTCGGCTGTTGAGGGGGTAACATCATGTTCGGTTAATTTACTTACTAATTCAATGGCTGTTGAAGGTGATGTTGCAGATGCGGAGATTATAAATGCCGTAAAAAATGCAGGATATGGGGCAAGCCCAAAAGATAAAGCTGTAAAAGCTAATACAAATGGCAGAAGTACAGGCGTCTCAACAAATGGAAACAGCACAGGTCATAATGGGGTTAATAATGATTCAGATAGTATGCAGAGCAGTGTGGATGATGAAACAAAAAGTATCAGGACAAGACTGATTATATCGATAATATTCCTTGCAGTGCTTATGTATTTTTCTATGGGACATATGATGTGGGGATGGCCACTTCCTAAAATTATGGAAAATAATCATGTCGCAATGGGAATATTACAGATGATTCTTGCCGGCATTATTATGATAATTAACCAGAGATTTTTTGTAAGTGGATTTAGAAGTGTATTACATGGAAGTCCGAATATGGACACGCTTGTTGCACTTGGCTCTATGGCATCGTATATGTGGAGTGTAGTGGTATTATTTGCCATGACAGATGCGCAGATGCATGGAGATATGAAAAGTGTTATGAAATATATGGATTCATTTTATTTTGAATCTGCAGCCATGATATTGGTGTTGATTTCGGTTGGAAAGATGCTTGAAGCAAGGTCAAAAGGAAAAACAACAGATGCGCTTAAAGGACTTATGAGTCTTGCACCTGAATATGCTACCATTGTTGAAAATGGTGTTGAAGTACAAAAGTCAGTGGATGAGGTTAATGTTGGAGATGTGTTTGTTGTCAGACCGGGTGAAAGTATCCCTGTTGATGGTGAAGTGATAGAAGGCAGCAGTGCAGTAAATGAATCTGCACTTACAGGTGAGAGTATTCCTGTCGATAAAACGACAGGCAGTAAAGTGTCAGCAGCAACAATTAACCAGTCGGGATTTATAAAATGCAGAGCAACTTCTGTCGGAAGCGATACAGCTCTGGCAAGGATTATAGAGATGGTAAGTGATGCATCTGCGTCAAAAGCACCAATTGCCAAAATTGCCGACAGGGTGTCAGGAGTATTTGTTCCTATTGTAATAACAATATCACTAATTACATTTATAATATGGCTGTTAGTGGGGCGGGAATTCGGTTTTGCCCTTGCAAGAGCAATATCGGTACTTGTTATAAGTTGTCCTTGTGCACTTGGACTTGCAACACCTGTTGCGATTATGGTTGGAAGTGGTGTCGGTGCAAGAAAAGGAATCCTGTTTAAGACTGCTACGGCACTTGAAGAGACAGGTAAAGCCAGAATTGTTGTGCTCGATAAGACGGGAACTATAACGAATGGCACACCTGTTGTTACTGATGTAGTATCTGATAATGATGAAGAACTTCTTGATTACGCAGTTACACTTGAAAGCAAGAGCGAACATCCGCTGGCAACAGCGATAAATACTTATGGTGCTGAGCATAATATTCTTCCAAAGGACAGCAAAGCATTTAAGGCAATTGCGGGAAATGGGCTTGAGGCAGAAATAGATGGTGATATTGTATATGGAGGAAGTATGACATTTATATCATCTGTTTGTTCTGTAGATGATAATGTGAAAAAAGTTGCGGCAGAATTTGCCGACAATGGAAAGACACCATTGCTTTTTGCCAGAGGTAATAAATATATCGGAATGATAGCGGTAGCGGATACTATTAAAAGTGACAGTAAAAAAGCAGTGACACAACTAAAGAATATGGGTATAAAAGTTGTAATGCTTACGGGAGATAATGAAAGAACTGCCAATACAATAGGTAATCAGGCAGGCGTTGATAAAGTTATTGCGGGAGTTATGCCTGATGAGAAAGAAAAGGCTATAAGTACATTTATAGACGAAATGGACAAATCAAATACCACTGGAAATAGTCATATAAAACGTGGTAGAATTATTATGGTTGGTGATGGAATAAATGATGCACCTGCACTTACAAGGGCAGACATTGGAATTGCAATAGGAGCGGGAACGGATATTGCAATAGATGCTGCGGATATTGTTCTTATGAAGAGCAGCCTTATGGATGTCGCAACTGCCATAAGACTTAGTAAAAGTACACTTAGAAATATACATGAGAACTTGTTCTGGGCATTTATTTATAATATTATTGGTATACCGATTGCAACAGGAGCATTTGTTTCATTTGGATTGACACTTAACCCTATGCTTGGTGCAGCAGCAATGAGTCTGTCAAGTTTTTGTGTTGTATCCAATGCATTAAGATTAAATATGTTTAAAGTTAAAGGAGATAATGTAAAGATGGTAAAAACAGTAGTTAAGATTGATGGTATGATGTGCATGATGTGCGAAAAACACGTAAATGAAGCATTTGAAAAAGCATTTAATGTTAAGGAAGTTACTTCTTCACATGAGAAGGGCGAAACTGTTATAATAAGTGAGGATGAACTTACGGAAGAACAGGTAAAAGCAGTTGTTGATGGTGCTTCATACAAATATGTTTCGATGAAAAGTGAGAAGTGCTAAATTGCAGTTTGCTGAAATGTATTGAATATATTGAATATATTAAAGATATTAAAGAACTCTGCAGAGTTATTATGTCCGGAGGAAAAGCTCCGGATATATAATAGCAATGCAGAGTTCTTTGTATAAGAGCCGTTTGACACTCATAGTTATTGACGGGTTTAGATGCAGTAATCTCCATATTCGGTTTTGTTGTCAATAAGGTCCTGTAATGTAACACCATTAAGGTATTCATATACTTTCTTATATAATCCCTGCCATAGAGGAAGTGTAATACATTCATTTGCACGTGGACATACATTTGGTTCATTGTCCATGCAGCTTACAGGGCACAGACTGCCCTCTGCGCTTACAAGAATCTCGAATATTGTAATCTGCGATGGCTGTCTTGATAACTGATAGCCTCCCATGTGTCCTCTATTGGCAATGAGCAGATTGCTTCTGTTAAGGAAAGGTATAATCTGTTCAAGATATTTTTTTGAAATGTCCTGTCTTGCTGAAATGTCTTTAAGTGATATAAAATCTTCACCATAATGTTGTGCTAAATCTAACATCATTCTAAGGGAATAACGACCTCTTGTTGAAATTTTCATTATAATCCTCATTTCCGGGCAATATTGATTGTGTAACTATTTGTTTTTGCCCATGAATAAATAGTTATATACAATGGCATAATATAGTATTGGAATTATGATAATTGTATAAACCTATAATACTACTAAAATGGTAGGAATTCAAGTGGAAAATTTATCAAAAAAAATATTGACAATATAATAATACAATGGTAAAATATGATTTGTTCGTAACAGAATTAAATGATGTGCGGGTGTAGTTCAATGGTAGAACACTAGCCTTCCAAGCTAGATACGTGGGTTCGATTCCCATCACCNNGCGAGTGGCTCAGTTGGTGGAGCACGACCTTGCCAAGGTCGGGGCCGCGGGTTCGAGTCCCGTCTCGCGCTCTACAAGTAAAGAAAAAGCAGCACCCATAAAGGTGCTGCTTTTTCTTTGTTTGAGGCGTGGACACGCCTCAAACGTTCGAGGTCTCCACTCCGTTCCGGTCGTCGCAAAGCAGAGGTCCACCGGACCTCATGCGACGTCTCGCGCTCTATATAAACGAAGTAGTGACGAATGAAGTGCCGTCACAAACTTCATTCCAATCGTCGCAAAACAGGAGGTTAAATTAGTTTATGAAGGAAATGACAAGTTTAGAGAAATATTATAATAAATTCAATGAAGAAAAACGTCTTAATTCCAGACATGGACAGGTTGAGTTCACTGTGTCAATGAAGTACATTCATGAGTGTATAGAAATGTATGTACAAAAATTTCCGGACAGATGCAATGATGGAAAATGTAGAATACTTGATGTGGGAGCCGGAACAGGAAGATATTCTGTAAGGCTTGCCGACGAAGGACATGACGTTACAGCTATTGAACTTGTAAAATACAATCTTGGAATATTAAAATCTAAGAATAGTAATGTAAAAGCATTTCAGGGGACAGCAACTAAGCTGTCAAGATTCAAAGAAGATGAATTTGATATAACACTTGTTTTTGGACCTATGTATCATTTGTTCGAAAAGGATGAGAAACTTAAGGCTCTTAATGAGGCAAAGAGAGTTACAAGAAAAGGTGGGATGATACTTGTTGCATATTGTATGGCTGATTATGCTATAATTACATATGCGTTTAAACAGAATAATCTAAAAGAGTGCATAGAAAAGGGAAAAATCTCGCCTGAATTTAAATGTTTAAATGAGGAAGAAGATTTATATGATTATGTACGTCTCGAAGATATAGATGAACTTGTAAAAGACGCAGGGCTTACGAGATATAAAATAGTTGCACCTGACGGAGCATCTGATTATATGAGACCGGTGTTGAATGCAATGGATGATGAGACATTTAAGAAATATATAGAATATCAGCTTGCGGTGTGTGAAAGACCTGAACTTCTGGGGGCCAGTTCACATACACTCGATATATTGTATGTATAATCATGTGTTTACTGCTGATATGATAAATAATAGAAGGAGAGAAACTGATGAAGCGTGAAGCCAATTTAAGTGAAATATCTGATGGAAGATTATATGGCATAAATGATATGGTTAAAGCGGACTGTCTTGACTGTAAAGGATGTTCGGACTGTTGCAGTGGCATGGGAAATACTATAACACTTGACCCATTGGATGTTCACAGGATTAAGAATGGACTTGACATTGATTTTGCGGAAATGCTTTCAGAATGTGTATCTTTAAATGTGCATGAAGGACTTATAATACCAAGCCTTAAGATGGAAAATGATAAAAACAAATGTGTTTTTCTAAATGATTCAGAAAGATGTGATATACATGCACACAGACCGGGGATATGCAGATTGTTTCCGCTGGGACGGTACTATGAGAAGGGGACACATTCATATTTTTTGCAGATATATGAATGTAGTAATAAGAACAGGACTAAGATAAAAGTTGGAAAATGGATGGATACACCCGACTTAAAACAGTATGAGAAATATGTTGATGAATGGCATTATTTTATACTCGATATTCAGAAAAAAATATTTGAGATTAAAGATACATTGAAGATAAAAGATATTAATATGTATATACTTAATACGTTTTATGTTATGCCATTTTCGGATGACAGATTTTATGAGCAGTTTTACAACAGGTTAAACAATGCAAAACTAAAGTGTGAATGTTGACAAATGAATTTATGACTGTATAATCGTAGACATATGTGGTAATTATGAAATATGAAATGAATTAAATTGATTCTGAAAGGATAAAGAGATGAAGACAAAGATTTTTATTGATGGAAGCGAAGGAACTACGGGATTAAGAATATTTGAGAGATTCGAAGGAAGAGACGATATTGAATTGTTAAAGATACCTACAGAGCTTAGAAAAGATCCGGCAGAGATAAGCAAATATATTAATGAATCAGACATAACTTTTCTGTGTCTTCCTGATGCAGCAGCAAAGGAAGCGGTTACATATGTAAAAAACGATAATGTAAGAATTATAGATACATCAACAGCACATAGAACTGAAGAAGGATGGGCATATGGTTATCCTGAGCTTTCTAAAGAACATAGGGAGGCTATAAGAACAGGAAAAAGAGTAGCGGTTCCGGGTTGCTATGCAACAGGGTTTATAACTCTTGTATATCCGCTTGTTAAAGGAGAAATACTTCCTAAAGATTATCCGGTTGCTGCATTTGCAGTATCAGGTTACAGCGGAGGTGGTAAAAAGCTTATTGCGCAGTATGAAGATGAGAACAGGGATAAGAAATATGGTGCAGCAAGAATGTATGCATGGGGACAGACACATAAGCATTTAAAAGAGATGCAGAAGATAACCGGAATAGACAGAGCACCATTGTTTTCACCTCTTACTACTGATTATTATAGTGGAATGGTGGTAGAAGTGCCATTATATACAGATATGCTTAAGGGAAAGAAGTCAGTCAATGAGATAAGAGAATTTTTTGCAAAATACTATGAAGGTGAACAGTTTATCAATGTAATGCCTGTCGGTGCTGATGTAGAGGCAGGAGGAGTTATATATTCTGATGCAAGGTCAGGCTGGGACGGAATAGATATATTTGTAACCGGTAATGAGGAAAGAATAGTAGTTGCAACAAGATTTGATAATCTGGGTAAAGGTGCATCAGGGGCAGCGGTACAGTGTCTTAATATAATGCTTGGATGTGAAGAAAGTAAAGGATTAAATCTGTAAAATGTTTTAGGTATGAACAGTATATGATATATAAGTGATGATTCAGGATGAATCCGTGCAGGGTTATCCTTGGGTCATCACTTTTTTATTTAAGTTGGAGGAGGCTGTCGCTCCTAGTTAAATATTCTATTGACAAATTATATTTTAAAGTATATTATATGACGTATAATATATATAACAAAATAATATTATAATTTTCTAAATAAAAATATACGATAAAGGAGGAAATACATGGTTTTTACGACTGGAGCAGCGCTATTAGATGCGATTGTACTTGCAGTTGTGTCAAAAGAAGATGAGGGCAGCTATGGATATAAGATTACACAAGAAGTTAAGAATGTAATTGAAGTATCTGAATCAACCCTGTATCCGGTACTGAGACGATTACAGAAAGACGAATGCCTGGAGACATATGATGAGCAGTGTGACGGAAGAAACAGGCGTTATTATAAAGTAACGGACAGAGGCATGGCACAGCTTGGAATGTATAAAAAAGAATGGGGAGAATATTCCTCGAAGATAACAGATATGTTAAGTTGAATTGGAATTGGAATTGGAATTGGAATGGAGAATACTATGAATAGAAGAGAATTTATGAAAAGTTTGCGGGAGCAGTTAAGTGATATGTTAGAAGATGAACGCAATGAAGCTCTTGAGTATTATGAAGATTATTTGGATGAGGCAGGAATAAATGAAGATGATATAGTTCCCGAAAGTCTTGGAACGCCTGAAAAGATAGTTGAGAATATTAAGAAATCTATCCAGAATCCGGATGAGGATTTTATACGTGAGGAGAATGTGCAGAACCCGCCTGCAGTATCCACAATAAAGAAAAAAATATCCGGTTTATCGAACACTGAATGGATATTGATAATAATTATTGCAGTTTTAACGTCACCTGTATGGGGTTCGGCTGTAATTGGCGCAGGTGGTGTACTTATAGGAATAGTTGCAGGTATAATAGGGATATTTGTTGGATTTGGTGCAGCGGGTATCGGGATGATAGCAGGAGGAGTGGCATGTGTAGTGACCGGAGTGATTACATTTCCGTCAGCTGTTGGAAATGGACTTCTATTGTGTGGAGTAGGGGCATTTTTAGCGGGAATTGGACTGCTTGTTACTGTAGGAATGATAAATGCTATGATAGTTTTTGTTAAATGGATAATGAAAATTTGCAAAAAAGTGTATCAAAAGGTCGCAACGTGTTAGGAGGAATATGAGATGAAAAAGGGTACTAAAATATGTGTAATACTGTCAGTTATTCTGTTATTATCAGGAATAGCCATGATAGCAGGAGGAGTTATAGTTGGTATTAATCCTGATACTCTGGTTAGAAATATTAATATTAATACAGAAGATATAGATGGTAAAGTTATGGAAGAAACATTTACTGTATCTGACAACAAGGACTTTATAATCAGGGCAGCAGGAGTGGATATAGAGATAAAAAATGCAACAGATGGAGAATTTGGTATTAATGACAGCGAAAATATAAAGGTATGGGATTGCAAAGATAATGAAATAAGACTTGTGACTAAGAAAAGAAAGACCGGTGTTTCAAAGCATAATAAAATTGTAGTTTATATACCTGAAAATTATAAGTTTAACAAAGTAGACATAAAATGCGGTGCAGGCAATCTTTGGATAGATGATAATATAAATGCAGAAAAAATGGATATAGAATGTGGTGCAGGCAATGTTGAAATGTCAGATATAGAAGTAAAAGATGCAAGTGTAGAATGCGGTGCAGGCAATATTTACCTTAAAGGAGATATATCAGGAAATATCAAAGCAGAATGTGGTATAGGTAATGTTGAATTACATGTAAACAGGGAGAAAGAGTATTATAACTATTCAGTGGAATGTGCACTTGGTAATATCGACATCAATGATAATGAATATGGTGGATTTGCAACGGAAAGAAAAATAAATAATGATTCAGATTATACTATGGACATAGAATGTGCCATGGGTAATGTAACAATACAAACTATAAATTAAAAAGTAGTAAAAAGGTGTATTACAGATATATGGAATCTGTGATACACCTTTTTTGATATAATGAATATATTTGATTTATTTATTCATATCTAAGAGCATCAATTGGATTAAGTTTTGCTGCTTTAACAGAAGGTATAAGACCAAATATTATTCCGATTAACATTGAGAATACTACTGCAATTACAGAGGCAGGAATACTTATTGAAACCGGAATGTTGGCAATTCCCGATACTACTTTTGATAATCCAATACCACTCAGGACACCTAATATACCGCCGAGGCTTGTAAGAACCATAGATTCTGTAAGAAACTGGAAGAGAATCTTTCCTTTTCTTGCACCGATGGCCTTTTTAAGTCCTATTTCTCTTGTTCTTTCTGTTACGGATACGAGCATAATGTTCATGACACCGATACCACCTACAAGAAGCGAAATACTTGCAATCCATATAAGCTGTGTGTTAGTTGAATTGCTTATGTCCTGAAGACTTTTCAGGTCTGATAATGCACTGTCTGATTTGTATTTAATCTTTTTAGAGGTAACTACACTGTCATTAATCATATCCGCAATTTTCTTGCCAACGGAATTCATTGAATCGGTATCTTTAGCCTTTACAACAACAGCCTGTGGCTGGTCAAATGCAAAAGCGGTTTCCCAACTGTCTAAAGGAATGAATATTTCACTGGATTCATCTGATACATATGTGTAGTAATCTTCAATGCTGTTGATTTCAGGTTTGAAACTGTCATCCTGCTTTGCAGTGCCTATTACCGTAAATGGTGTGCCACATATATCAATCGTCTTATTTATAGGGTCTTCGTCATTAAAAAGACTGCCTATGGCAGAGGTGCTTATGATGGCAACTCTTTTCTTAGATGAATAATCTTTTTCGGTAAAGCCGCGTCCTTTGTATATGGAATATCCACATGTGGAAAAATAGTTTGTATCTATCCCTAATATATTGCTTGATGAAAGAACATTATTGTTATAATATACGCTATCACCATAGTCACTAAGTTTTTTGTACATAGAAGCAGATTTTATATCTTTTCGATCGGAAATCTTCTGGAATAAATCATTATCCATTGGTGTTACGCCATTCGGAACATTCATGGATGACGAAAAATCATATTCACTGCCATCCTGATAAAGTGAAACACGCACGTTGTTATTTCCGGAACCTACAAGGTTTTCTTTTATCTGTTCATTTGTTCCTTTGATTGTGGACACGATAGTTATAATGGCCGCAATTCCGATTATTATACCTAACATTGTCAGGAAAGAGCGGAGCTTGTGAGTCCAGATTCCCTGAAATGAAAGTCTTATGTTTTCTAACATTTATATCCCATCCTTTCACAAATTAATATTCTTCATCCGGTTTTACTTTTGCCCCGGCTTTTGCATTTTTCGAATAAGGGGATGCTATATAAGTATACTTGTCGGGCTTGAAGTCCTTTATTTCTGTATAGCCATACATAGTTTTACCGGTAGTTATATATTTTTTATGAAGGATATAATCATCTTTTGCAACATATAAAAATGCCCCTTTTTTGTCTTTGCCAAGGTATGCCCCTTCAACATAGTACGAAGATGAGTTATCATCTTTTTCCATTGATACTGTTACATAATCACCATCTTTAAATCCTGTACTGTCTTCTATATATGCAGTGACAGGGTAATAAGAGACATTTGGATTAGACGAATATGAAAATTGTTCTGAAGTTGAAGGATAACGTGATATGTCTGTTATCGTAGCATCTTTTGTGGTTTCTCCGGTATCTGACCATGTTGTAAGGGTGAGTTTGTCACCAACTTTTGTTGAAGAATAAGAGTATTCATCTACAACAGTAGTCACATATAATCCGTTTCCTGCTGCGACAGTTACTAAAGGTTCGCTTGCACTTGCGTCAGGATTTACAGCAGTTATAACTCCTTTCATAGTTGATGTGACAGTAGCAGCATCATATTTACTTTGAGCCTTTCTTACAGATATCTGGTCTTCGCGTTTCTGGAGCTGGAGCTCAGTAAGATGTTTCTGATTTTCTGTTATAAGGTCTGCAAGTTCCTGTTTTGTATATTTCTTATCAATATTTCCGGATACGTCAGCATTATCAGAATCATCAGAACCAGTATCATTGTCAATGCCAGTATCAGAACCGCTGATATCGTCAATATCAGAATCGTCAATATCAGAATCATCAATATCATCCGTATTACCATCATCGGAGTCATCACTACCGGAACCGTTATCAATGTCAGAATCATCAGGGGATGTATATACAGAAAAATCACATTGAACAAGAGGCTGCTCATCATTTAACTGTATAAGATTTGTTCCGTCTGATAAAGTCTGGATTTTACCAACGCTCCATTTATAGTTACTGTTGATTTTTACAGGAGCTTCCGGATAGGAAAGTATACATGTATACTGAAAATCTTCCAAATCCTCTGAATATATATAAAGCCTTACTGTATAATGATTTTTAATTATATTCTTAAAAATATTTGAGTTAATTACACAGTCGCCTGAGCATCTGAATGTAAATGGATTATCTTCTGAACCATCACCCTCGATAGAAGATTTTAGACTGTCAACGGATTTCAGAATAGTTGAGGGGTCTATTGCGGGTGTATCAGGTGTATCCGGTTCGTCAGGCACATCCGGTTCATCAGGATCTGTTGAAGGTTCATCGGGTGTCTCACTCATAGGAACTGCATTCTGATATTTTGTTAAAAGTTTTGTGGTTGTGTTTATATTTATATCATCCTGCTGTACCTTCAGATTGCAGGAATCAAGTTCAAGTTTAAGCTTATTAGTATCAAGCGTAATAAGCGGAGTTCCTATATCAACACTGTCACCGGTATTAACAAGAATCTGGCCAAGTGTGTCTCCATCACTTAAATAAACGTTCTGGGACCCGCCACTATATACTTTTCCTGTCAGAGTGGAATACTCGAAGTTGTCGGCTGACTGAAGTATATAGTCAGTAAATGTTGCTTTTACAGTATCTTTTGGTTTGGATTTTTTGCCTTTTATTATAAAGATGGAAGTAGTAACGCCTGCAATTATTACAACAGAGATGATTGCGGCAATAATTATTTTTTTCTTCATTATTCAATTACCTCCCCGTCTTTTATATGTATGATTCTTTTTGCGTGTGCGGCGATATCAGGTTCATGTGTAATCATTACTATAGTTACACCTTCTTCGTTGAGTTCTTTGAATAAATCCATAATCTGTTCACCGGATTTTGAATCAAGGGCACCCGTTGGTTCATCGGCTAGAAGAATAGAGGGATTATTAACCATTGCCCTTGCTATGGCAACACGCTGGCATTGTCCGCCGGATAACTGATTTGGCTTGTGCGTAAGTCTGTCGCCAAGGCCTACACGCTCGAGGGCTTTTGTTGCAATTGATTTTCTTTCTTTTTTAGGAACTTTTGCATACTGCAGGGGAAGAAGCACATTGTTAAGTGCATTCTGTCCGGGAAGCAGTTGGAAATTCTGGAATACGAAACCTATTTCATGAAGTCTTATATCAGCCATGTCTTTATCTTTATAGTCAAGAATATTTTTACCGTTAAGTACATATGTACCGCTTGTAGGCTTGTCGAGACATCCGATTATATTCATAAGAGTTGATTTTCCAGAGCCGGAAGCTCCCATTATTGCGACATATTCTCCTTTATCTATTCCAAGAGAAATGTTGTGTAATACAGGAGTTTCCATTTTGCCATTAATATAAGACTTATTAACATCTGTAAGTTCTATAATCATTCATTGGCCTCCTTGCATTTTTCACCCTCTTTGACAGAATCATCAGGAAATGCTATGTAATCCTTATCATTAAGACCACTTTTTATCTCGTAAGACATAGAGTTTTCATCGTAACTGCCAAGAGAAACCTCCTGTTTTGTAAGTTTTCCATTATTGTTTTTCCATACATATCCGGAAGTATCACTTTCGAGAACTATATAAGGCTCAGGAATCCATAAACCTTCCTTTGCGGAAGTATCGATAACTCCGGGTTCGATATATACGTGTTGTCCAAGCATAAGTGCATTCTGGTCTGTGTATGATACATAGAAATTATATTTGGTTGCTTTTTCAGCGGAGCTGCTGCTGTCACCGTCTTCTTCATCTGAACTATAGTCAGAAGATGAGTCATTATTAACAGTAGAGTCTGTATTGACAGAAACAACTTTACCTGCAATTGCTTTTGTATCATCAACACGGGAACGGATAATAACATCCATGTCTTTTTCGACGGAGGCAATGTCAAATTCACTTAAGGTAGCCTTAATCTGGTAATTGCCAAGTGGCTGTATAGCGATATAAGGCGAAAGTGATGAACCGGTTGACGAGCTGTCTGAATCATCAATGCCGTCTGAATCAGCACCTGAGTCTGTAATTGAAGAATTATCGCCTGAAGAAGTATTGTCAAAACCAACTGATTTGATAATACCTGCGGTTGTACTTGTTACAGTTGTCGCATTCAGGCTGGCTTTAAGTTTGTCTAAATCTGATTGTTTGCTGTTCAAATCGTATTGATTAGAAGTCTGTTCGTTTGTAAGAGACTGTATCTGTACAGTATAGTTTAACTGTTCCTCCGCAGATGCAGAAGCTTTTTCAGTCTGCAATTCCTGTATCTGCTTACTTAATGAGTCAATATCTGCTTTAATCTTATCAATTTCTAACTGTGCTTCATCAATTGATACATTTATGGCATCAGAATCATATGTAAAAAGCTTGGTGCCGACTTCAACGGTATCTCCGACGTTCACATAACATTCTTTAATTGTTTTAGATGAGTCGGCGTTGACGGTTACCGCCTTCTGGGCTTCAACAACCCCTGAATAGCGGTCACCTGTTCCATTTGTTGAATAACCTGCAATAGTAGATACGGAATCAACATATATTACAGATGAATCGGCATTGTTTTTATGCGAAAATGTGTATACACATACAGCACCGATTATAACAACGCCTGTGACAATCGAAATAATTATTTTTTTCTTCATTATTTAACCCTTTCTCTTTTATTTATAGTGAATGTATATTATCATTAGAGTATTACAATGTGTCAAAGGGACTTTTTGCCTCTCTAATTCAAATACACATATTATACTACAGTAATAATACAAAATGTCAATAAAAAGGATAAATTATGATAAAAATATTAGATATATACAAACAGTTCAGATGTATAGCGGGAAAATGTCCTGACAGTTGTTGTACAGGATGGAAAATAATAGTAGATAATGAGTCGGCAGACAAATATAATCAGGCGGTTGGGAATATAGGAGACAGACTGCGGCGGGCACTTGTTGACGGCAATAAAAAATATTTCAGGCTTGATGGGGACAGGTGTCCTTTCCTTAATAAAGACAATCTGTGTGACATTTATATAGAACTTGGGGAAAGCTCTCTTTGTGAAACATGTACGGCATACCCGAGAGTAATAAGGAAAGAACAAAAGAATGGTAACATGCTTATGGAGGCGTGCCTTACGATGTCGTGTCCGGAGGCAGCGAGACTTATGATGGAGAAAAGAATAGAGATAGAGGAGCTGACAGATACAAATGATAATGCCGTGGATAACAGGCAGAGCAAGAGTATCATTTGTTCAGATGATATGGTTCAGAATCTCTGTATTAGCATAATACAGGACAGGCGTGTTCCTTTATATAAAAGGATAATTACTGTTATAATGTTTATAAATGTGATTTCAAGAGAAAAAAATGTGGAAATTTTTGAAGACATTTATACTCAGTTTGAAGATATGAAAATGAGAAAAGAATTTATGGATGGAATAACACAGGAAGATAAAAAAGATGTACCGTTTATTATATATGAACTTATGAAAAAATATTTTGAAATATGTGATACAAGAATACATAATAATGAAACCATAAAGTATGTGGAGAACCATATTGGGACAAAAGAACAATTTGCGTCAGAGTATGAATACATGTGTAAAAAATATGATGAATATGTGGAGCAGACAGATAAAGAATATTGTTATGAGAATCTGCTGATATATTATATATTCAGACATTATAAAGAACTTAGCAGAAAAAAACTCATAAATGAATATATAACAATGATGTGTGTGTGTTATGTGATTACAAAGACAATGCACATGCTTATATATAAGGAAGAAATTGAAATTAAAGATGCAGAGAGTGTAGAAATATTTCAATATTATTCTAAAATTACTGAACATTCAGTGAAAGATTACAATAAATTATTGAGTTTTATGCAAAGCAGGGATTATATTAGAATAATCGTTCTTATCAGAATGGTGTGCTAGAATCTGAACATATAGTAACAGAAAAGGAGAATAATAAATAGAATGATTAAAGCAGAAAGATTGAAAAAAACAGTAGTAGCAGCAACCGTTATGGCAATGTGTACATTTGTGGCGTTAGGCTGTGGGAGCAATAAAGGGAGTACGGATAAAGCAGATAATAAGAAAGTAGTCGTAAAAGATGAAGATGTTAATGACAGTAACCTGCTTACAGGAATGCATCATGTGAAAATTAATGTTAAAGATTATGGAACTATAGAAGTAGAACTTGATGCAGATACAGCACCTATTACGGTTACGAACTTTGTTGACCTTGCGAATGAAGGATTCTATGACGGACTTACATTCCATAGAATAATAGACGGATTCATGATTCAGGGTGGAGATCCTTTAGGTAACGGAACAGGTGGCTCTGATGAGGAGATAAAAGGTGAATTCAGTGAAAATGGTTTTGAAAATAAAATTTCACATACAAGAGGAACGATATCGATGGCAAGATCATCTGAGAATGACAGTGCAAGCTCGCAATTCTTTATTATGCAGTCTGACGGAACATACCTTGATGGTTCGTATGCAGGATTCGGACATGTTACTTCGGGAATGGATATAGTGGATAAAATATGTAAAGATGTAAAGGTACAGGATGCTAACGGAACAGTGCTTTCTGAAGACCAGCCTGTAATAGAAAAGATAGAGGTTGTAGACTAATAGAAAAAGTGCTATATAATCATTAAAAAAAAATAAATTTTTAGTTATGAATGTGATTGACGATGATAATAGGCTGTGCTATATTTCATATTTGACAAAAACGAAATGGAGGTTAGTCGATATGAATAAGCACGCTAGAAAAATTCTGGGTATTTTGCTTGTATTTGTGACAGTGATAATGTCAACACAGACAGTCCAGGCAGCAGAAGAAAAAAACATAGGTGAAAGTCTGCCGTTGTGGCTTTGCATTCCATTTGCAGGAATGTTGCTGTGTATAGCTGTTATGCCGCTTATTAAGGCAGAATGGTGGGAGAAAAATAGAAAATGGGCCGTTATAATGTGGTCGTTATTATTTTTAGTACCTTTTGGTATAATGTATGGTGGCGGTGCAGCAGTGGAGCACCTTGTGGAGGTAATTATAGGTGATTATATTACATTTATAGTTCTTTTGTTCGGACTGTTCTGCGTGGCAGGTAATATAAGTCTTGAAGGAGATCTTCAGGGTAATCCGGCAGTAAATGTGGTTATGTTGTTTATAGGAACAATGTTATCAAGCTGGATTGGAACAACCGGAGCAAGTATGCTTATGATAAGACCGCTTATAAGAGCTAATAAATGGAGATCAAGAAAGGTTCAGATAATAGTATTTTTCATTTTCCTTGTATCGAATATTGGTGGATGTCTTACACCTGTAGGTGACCCACCACTTCTTATGGGATTTACAAATGGAGTGGGATTTTTCTGGAGTCTTAAACTTTTACCGGTTATGCTTTTAAATGTTATTTTATTACTTACATTATTCTACATTATAGACAGAAGGGCATACAAAAAAGACCTTGCTGATGGTTTAAGACCAAAGTTCAAGAGAGAAAAGAAAAAGTTGCGTCTTGTAGGAGCACACAATATAATATTCCTTATTATGATTGTAGGAGCAGTTATTTTAAGTGGTGTTCTTCCTATTATAAGCAGTGCGTTTGCTAAAGGACCTGTTATTTGCGGAGTTACATTCAGCATTGCATCGATGATAGAGATAGCAATAATACTTCTTGCAGCTTTATTGTCATTTAAGACAACGAAGAAAGAAGTACGTCATAATAACCATTTTACATGGGATGCAATACAGGAAGTGGCAGTATTATTTATAGGAATATTTATTACAATGATTCCTGCACTGCTTATACTTAAGGCACGTGGTGCAGACCTCGGTCTCACACATCCTTGGCAGTATTTCTGGATGACAGGAGCATTATCATCATTCCTTGATAATACACCAACGTATCTTGTATTCTTTACAACAGCCGCTTCAATGGGATTTACAACAGGAGTGTCTACAGTACTCGGATATATTCCTAAAGTTATGCTTATGGCAATATCATGTGGAGCAGTGTTCATGGGAGCAAATACATATATAGGAAATGCACCTAACTTTATGGTATGTTCAATTGCAGAAGAAAATGGTATTAAGATGCCTTCATTCTTTGGATATATGGTATGGTCATTATCATGTCTTATACCGGTATTTCTGATTGATATGCTTATATTCTTTATATAATATGATTAGGAGGTGTGAGACGTATGAGTAACAATATTAGACCTGAAGAAATTGCAAAGAGATTATACGAACTGGACATAAAAGTATATGAATCTACAGACAGTACTATGGGAAAAGTATTTCCTGCAGGTAAAGAGCTGACTGTAAAACATATGGTGAAAAGAATAGAAACAGACAAAAGACATTTCCTAAAGGATGCAACAACACTTATTTCAAATATGATAAACAGTCTTGAAGACGGGAATAAGGCGGGCGAGTACAGGAAAGAACTTGATGATATATTAAAAATGATTGAAGAGTATAGTCCTTATGATGTCAAGCCGGATTCATTTTCAAGTAACATTTCAAATGTTAAAAACAGATTTTCAGAAAAAGACCATATGATTATATGCATAGGTCGAGAGTATGGAAGTGGCGGACATGAGATAGGATACAGACTTGCAGAACGTCTTGGAATATCTTATTATGATAAGGAAATTCTCAAGATTGCTTCTGAGAATTTTGATTCTGATGTTGAAGCACTCACTAAGCATGATGAAAAAATCGGTTCACAGACATTTTTAGATAAAACACCTTTTAAGTTTTTTGGCTTTTCAGGAACAGATTCATTATATTTTGCACAGTGTGAGCTTATTGAGCAGATGGCTACAAAGAGTGATTGTGTAATAATGGGAAGATGTGCTGATGTTATTCTTGAACATGCAGGAGTGCCAAGATTATCAGTATTTATTGGTGCACCATTTGAAGAAAGAGTAAAGCATGAGATGACATGCACAGACATTTCCAAAAAGAAAGCGATAGAGCTTGTCAGAAAGATGGACAAGGAGAGAGCAGCATACTATAATTTCTATACAAGCAGAGGATGGGGACATTCGGATAATTATGATATGTGCATTAATACGGCATGTTATGGTATAGATGGAACTGTTGATATGCTGGAGAGTATGGCAAAGTTTGCATATGGAAGCATTAAGAAATAGAAAATGATGATTGGAGAATGGGATGAGGTTAAAAAATGTTGTAACAAAAATGCGTAAGGGTATGTTTGGGGCAATGCTTATGGCAGGATTGTTTACAGTTATGTTTTCAGGATGCGGCAGGAAAACTGCCAAGCCCGAGGAAGTAAAGTATGACGGCAGACAGATTAATGTCGGTGTAATACGAATGGATGATAATGGTGTGCTTGATAAAGGATTCGAAGGATTTAAAGATGCACTTAATGAAAAAGCAGGAGATAATGTGTCGTATTTCACGGAGAATCTTGCAGGCAGTGATGAAAATGTGAATGTTCAGAAGGTTGCCAAGGATATGGTTAACAATGGATTGAGTGTTATAGTTGCTAATTCACCGGCCGGTCTTAAAACGGCAGCCGACGTTACGGCAAGAACACCTATTGTTGGAGTTGGAATCCCTGATATATGTGATACACTTAAGATATATGAATGGGCAGAGACAACAGGTATGAATGTCAATGCAGTGTCATCATTAGCACCATTTAATGAACAGGCGGACATGGTTAAGGAAGTATATCCGGATAAGAAGAATATAGGAATAGTATATGATGCACATAATGACTATGCGGAATATCAGTCGCAGAAGATGCAAATAGAATTAGAAGAAAAGGGATATACATGTACTGTTTATAGATTCGATGACACAAGAATGATAACTGCAACAGTGGTAAAAGCCGCTGATGAAAATGAACTTATATATATACCATATGATGTACAGATGTTAAAAAATGTAGATAAGGTTTCTGATGCATGTATGCAGAAAAGAATACCGGTAGTTGCTGCTGATGAGTCGATGAGCAGAGGGTGTGGAACAGTAACACTCACACCTGATTATTATCAGGCGGGATACAAAGCCGGAGAAATGGCATTTGAATTTATAATGGGTGCAAAGGATATTACAACAACAAAACTTGAATATGCACCTGTATCGGTTAAGAAGTATAATAAAGCAAATTGTGAGGCATTGGGAATAAATGTACCCGATGGTTACAATGAAATAGTATAAAGTATTACCTTATAGGGTATGTTACAAAACATGGGCGGTTAATCCGGCCATGTTTTGTAATATATGAATTAATTTATGACTTCATATGAAGATATTTTTCTTTTGTTGCCATTCCGCCACGTATATGCCGTTCAGATTTATTAATGTCAAGAACTTTACGGACACTTACCGCAAGTGCAGGGTTAATATTTATGATGCGTTCACTACAGTCTTTATGTACTGTACTCTTGCTGACGCCAAAATGCTTTGCGGCCTGTCTTACAGTAGCTTTATTTTCAATGATATATGTGGCAATTTCCAAGGCACGTTCTTCAATGTATAATTTCAAAATAACTCCTGTAAAATATAGTTGTTTTTACAGTATATTTTACGGGAAAGGGAAATATTACAAAAAGGTTGGTTTTCAATACAAAGCACCGAAAACCAACCATGTTTTTAGGGGGGATGCCTGACAGTGTCCTGTCAGGCTGAGTTATGAAAATGTTAAGTTGCATACTATTTGTTGAATAGTATGGTTTAAATATACATTTAAAATGTGTTTAAATTTTGACCATACAATAAAAAATAAATTAAATTTATAAAATAAAAATTTTTAAAAAAGTTCTTCCATATTTTAAAGTTATTGTATATAATAAGGCAGAGTAGGTTTTTATGCCTTGATTTAAATAGTTAAATAGTTTATTTGAAATAGAGATTTGAAAGGAGATCCACATGTTAACGACAGATATTGGAATTGATTTGGGTACGGCGAGTATTTTAGTTTACCTTAAAGGAAAAGGTGTTGTGTTAAAAGAGCCGTCTGTTGTAGCATTTGACAGAGATACAAATAAGATAAAAGCAATCGGTGAGGAAGCCAGACTTATGATTGGTAGAACACCGGGAAATATAGTAGCGGTAAGACCACTTCGTCAGGGAGTTATTTCAGATTATACGGTAACTGAGAAAATGATGAAGCATTTCGTGCAGAAAGCAATGGGAAAGAGAACATTCAAAAAGCCTAGAATCAGTGTATGTGTACCAAGTGGTGCAACTGAAGTTGAGAAGAAGGCTGTAGAAGATGCAACATATCAGGCAGGTGCAAGAGAAGTTGCAATTATAGAAGAGCCTATTGCTGCAGCTATAGGTGCAGGAATTGATATCACAAGACCATGTGGAAACATGATTGTAGATATAGGTGGTGGAACAACTGATATTGCTGTTATTTCACTTGGTGGAACAGTTGTAAGTACATCTGTAAAGATTGCCGGAGATGACTTCGATGAAGCGATAGTACGTTTTATGCGTAAGAAACATAATCTTCTCATCGGTGAGCGTACAGCAGAAGATATTAAGATTAAGATAGGCTCAGCATTTAAGAGACCGGAGGTTGTTACTCTTGATGTAAGAGGAAGAAATCTTGTTACAGGTCTTCCAAAGACTATCACAGTTACTTCCGAGGAGACAGAAGAAGCATTAAAAGAGACAACTTCACAGATAGTAGAAGCTGTTCACAGCGTACTTGAGAAGACACCTCCTGAACTTGCAGCAGATATTGCGGACAGAGGTATTGTTCTTACAGGTGGCGGATGTCTTCTTCAGGGACTTGAGGAACTTATAGAGGAAAAGACGGGAATCAATACTATGACAGCCGAAGACCCAATGACAGCAGTTGCGATTGGTACAGGTAAATATATTGAATTCCTTAGTGATGGAAGTTCAGAAGAGTAAAACAGGCATATGTGAAAACTCGTTTAGGAGAAAAGAGGAATGGTATGGTAAGAGGATTATATACTGCATATACAGGAATGCTTAACCAGCAGTATAAGATGGATCTTATATCCAATAACCTTGCCAATGCGGCAACGACAGGATATAAGAAAGAGGGTGTAACATCCAAGTCTTTTGACACACAGCTTGCGATAAAGGTGAAAGACGGTTCTACAGGATATGTCAATCAACAGATTGGCAAGCTGAATCTGGGAGTTAAGATAGGTGAAAACTATACGGATTACTCTCAGGGAGCATATGAAAATACAGGCAACACATATGATGTTGCACTTGACGGGGAAGGTTTTTTTACAATTTCATTTATGAACAAATCAGGTGAAGAATCAGTTAAATATACCAGGGACGGTAATTTTACAGTTGATTCGGATGGAGCACTTAGAACCCAGGACGGAGACTATGTACTCGGAGAAGGCGGACAAATATATATACCAACGAATGCGGCAGATGTAAGTATAGGAAAATTGGGAGACATTTATGCAGATGGTCAATATATTGACACGCTTAAGATTACAGATTTTGAAGATTACAATTATCTCAGGAAATATGGAGAGAATATGTATGAGACCGTAGATGGAGCTACAGAAAAAGAGTCATCAGCGGTTGTGAATCAGGGATACCTTGAGGCTTCTAATGTTAATGCGGTAACAGAGATGGTTAACATGATTTCGCTTAGCAGAACATACGAAGCTAATCAGAAGGTAATAAGATCTATGGATGAGGAGTTACAGAGGTCAGCTAATCAGATTGGTAAGATTGGTTAATGACACCGGAATGGAGAGCGTATGGTAAGATCATTATGGACAGCAGCAACAGGAATGATTGCACAGCAGACAAGTGTTGATGTTATATCTAACAACCTTGCAAATGTTGATACAACAGGATATAAGACACAGAAGGCACAGTTTAAATCATTGTTGTACCAGACAATACAATCAAAGACAACAAGTGCCAATGGAGATACAAAGCCTACAGGAGCGCAGGTAGGACTTGGTGTGAGAGATGCAGCAATAACAACCAAATTCAAACAGGGTTCTATGAAAGAGACAGGAATTGATACAGATTTTGCTATTAATGGAGATGGATTTTTTGTAGTTCAGGGTGCAGATGGAGAGCAGTATTATACACGTAATGGTGAATTTAACTTTTCGATAGGAAGTACAGGAATGGAGCTTACAACGAGTGAGGGATATCCTGTTATGGATGATTCGGGAAATCCTATAATACTTGATTCACAGACATATGTTGCGGAGAATTTATCAATAAATACTAATGGTGACATATGTTATCCTGATGAGAAGAATAATCCACAGCCAATAGGTGTGAGAGTAGGACTTGTGCAGTTTGCAAATCCGAATGGCCTGGAGAAACATGACGAATCATTATATTCGGTAACAGATGCATCAGGTGAGGCAAAGTGGGAATCAATGGATGATTCTCTTAAGAAAAGCGATATAAGACAGGGATATCTTGAGGCATCTAATGTGCAGGTTGTTGATGAGATGGTTAACATGATAGTTGCACAGAGAGCATACGAGATGAACTCAAAGGCAATCACAACAACCGACGATATGATGGGACAGGCAAATGCACTTAAAGGATAGAGCATTTAGCGGATAGTGTATGTTTGGAATGGGGTCAAAAGCCCCTACGGGGCTATGCCGTACACAATATATGTTCTTGCAAGCTAGCTTGCAAAAGACACATATATGTGTCGGCGGGTGCGTAGCACCCTTTTGACCCTGGTTAATAATCAGTTGTTGGATTGCATTTTTGCAATCGCAGCTATATGTTAAGGTGGTACATATGAGTGATTTTTCAGTAGGAAGTTATACGAATTCGTTATATGATATATACAATGATGCAGAGACATCAAAGGCATCGGCTCTTGAAAACAAACTTAATAATAAGCTTGATAAAGATAAAATAAGTGATGCTGAGGATAGCGAACTTATGGATGCATGCAAAGAATTTGAAGCATATTTTACTGAGCAGGTATTTAAGGCAATGGAAAAGACTGTTACAGCCTGGCAGGATGATGATGATGAGGATTCTTCTTCTAAATATAAAGAGTATGCGCAGGACAATCTTTTGCAGCAGTTTGCAACAAGTTCATCCAATCAGGGAGAAGGGCTTGGAATTGCTAAAATGTTATATGAGCAGATGAAAAGAAACTATACATAAGGGAAGGAAATAGATGCAGGACACAATAGAGGGATATGTAGATCATATTGTTTTTAGAAATGATGACAATGGATATACAGTGTTTGTTATGGATGTAGATGGAGATGACCTTACATGTGTGGGCAGCCTTCAATTTGTAAGTGAGGGTGAGTATCTGCATATGCAGGGAGAATATACTGAACATCCTGTATATGGTGAGCAGTTTAAGATAGAAAGCTATGAGATAAAGGTTCCTGAAGACGCTGATTCGATAAGAAGATACTTAGGTTCGGGAGCAATTAAGGGAATTGGACCGGCAATGGCAAAAAAGATTGTTACGATGTTTGGTGAAGATACATTCAGAATAATGGAAGAAGAACCGGAACGTTTAGCCAATGTTAAAGGTATAAGTCAGAAGAAGGCAATGGAAATATCAGATCAGGTTCAGAGCAAACGTGACATGCGAAAGGCAATGCTTTATCTTCAGCAGTATGGAATTAATCTTAACCTTGCAGTGAAAATATATAAGCAGTATGGTCAGAAAATGTATACTATCCTTCAGCAGAATCCTTATAAGATGGCGGATGACATCGAAGGCGTTGGATTCAAGATGGCAGATGAGATTGCATCAAGAATAGGAATCAGGACGGATTCAGATTTTAGAATAAGAAGTGGAATATTATATGTTCTTACGCAGGCATCTGCAAATGGACACATATATTTACCGAAGGATGAGCTGGAGCATGGTATCGTTGACCTGCTCCAGCTTTCTGAATTTAATCTGGATGGACATCTTATGGATATGGTTATCGACAAAAAAATATTTGTTAAAGATATTGATGGTGTAAAATGTGTATATGCGGCAAATCTTTATTTTACAGAATTGAATGTGGCAAATATGCTTATGGAGCTAAATATTTCTGAAAGAGTTGATGAGTCTAAGCTTCATAAAAAAATACTTGCAATAGAAGAAAGAGCCGGAATTGTACTTGATGAACTTCAGGAAAAGGCAGTTATTGAAGCGGCACAGAATGGATTTATGGTAATAACAGGAGGACCCGGAACAGGTAAGACAACTACCATTAATACGATAATAAAATTATTTGAAAGTGAGCATATGGACATACGACTTGCAGCACCGACAGGAAGAGCAGCTAAGAGAATGTCTGAGACTACAGGTTATGAAGCGCAGACAATACACCGGCTTCTGGAAGTGTCAATGGGAATGCAGGATGATTCGCCTGCGTCAAATGATTCAGGAGGATTTGACAGAAATGAAAGTAACCCGCTTGAATGTGATGTGATTATTATAGATGAAATGTCAATGGTTGACATTTATCTCATGAACGCACTTTTAAAAGCTGTAGTTGTCGGAACGAGACTGATTCTTGTCGGAGATGTTAACCAGCTTCCGAGTGTCGGACCGGGAAATGTATTAAAAGATATTATTGAATCTGAACAGTTTCCGCTTGTCAGGTTGAATAAGATTTTCAGGCAGGCCGGTGAAAGTGATATAGTAGTAAATGCACACAGAATTCATAATGGTGAAGTTATAGATTTGAAAAAAAGAAGTAAAGATTTTTTATATCTTGACAGAGATGATGCGAATAAGATAATAAGTGCCACAATAACACTTATACGGGAAAAGCTTCCTGCGTATGTAGATGCATCAATGAACGATATACAGGTGCTTACTCCGATGAGAAAAGGATCTGTCGGAGTCGAAAGACTTAATAAAATTCTGCAGGAATATCTGAATCCGCCTTCGAAGGATAAGAAGCAGGAAGAGATTGGAGACAACATTTTCCGTGAAGGTGACAAAGTGATGCAGATAAAGAATGATTATCAGCTTGAGTGGGAAATATGCAGCCGTTATGGAATTGCTGTCGAAAAAGGCAGTGGAGTGTTTAATGGTGATACGGGAGTTATTAAGAGTATTAACAAGTATATGGAAATGCTGGAAGTAGAATTTGAAGAAGGCAAAATCGTAAAGTATTCATTTAAGCAGGCGGATGAATTAGAACTTGCATATGCAATTACTATACACAAGTCGCAGGGAAGCGAGTACCCGGCAGTAATTCTTCCTATGCTCAGTGGACCGAGAATGCTTATGACAAGAAATCTTATATACACGGCTGTAACAAGAGCTAAGAAGTGTGTATGTATTGTTGGGAGCGACAGGGAATTCCAAAAAATGGTTGATAATACTTTAGAGCAGAAAAGATATTCAAGTCTTGCGATTAGAATTAAAGAACGAAAAGGGGAGTAATAATAAGTGGGAGAGTGTGTAAATATAATAGATGGGATAATAGATAGGATTGCAGATTATGTTTTTCCGAGGAGATGTCCTATATGTGACGGGGTTATAAAGATTAGTGAAGTAAAGAAAAAAAGATATGTATGCAATAAATGTGAAGCAGAGATACCGTTTATATATGAGCCGAGATGTAAAAAATGTTCAAAGCCGTTAAGTGACAACCGGCTTGAATATTGTTATGACTGCAGTAAAAGAAAACACAAATATAATACGGGAATAGCACTTGTCGAACATAAGGGACCTGTCAGGAAGTCGGTATATGCCATAAAATATAAAAACAGGCGCGAATATCTGGATTATTATATGTCAGAAATAGCAAGGCTTCACGGTGATGCGATACAGGAGTGGAAAGCACAGGTGATAATTCCTGTACCGATGTATAGAAAAAAACAGATAAAGAGAGGGTTTAATCAGGCAGATGAGGCAGCAAAACGTCTGGCGGATTATTTGGGAATACCATACAATGACAAAATCTTATTTCGTACTTCGGACACAAGACCACAAAAGGAATTATCAGATAAAGAAAGACGTAAAAATGTAGAAAATGCTTTTCATATAGAAGAAAATATAGTAAAATTAAGAAAAGTCATTCTTGTGGACGATATATATACTACAGGAAGCACTATAGATGCCTGTGCAAAGGTACTAAAGGATAAAGGCGTTGAAGACATTTATTTTATTACAATAAGCATAGGTGACGGATTCTAGATACGGAGGAGTTTTAACATGGAAGTTAAGAATTGCAGAGGCTGTGGCAGATTATTTAATTATATGGGTGGAGCAAGACTTTGCCCGGCTTGTAAAGACGAACTTGAGAAAAAGTTTCAGCAGGTTAAAAAATACATTTATGATAATAAAGATGCGTCTATTTCTCAGGTGTCAGAGGAAAATGAAGTGTCAATACAGCAGATAAAGCAGTGGGTAAGAGAAGAGAGACTTGCATTTGGTGACGAATCACTTGTAGGACTTGAGTGTGAGTCGTGTGGAGCACTTATCAAGACCGGAAGATTTTGTGAGGAATGCAAGAAGAAGATGGCACATGATTTTGGTAATCTTTATCATAAGCCTGAACCGGAGAAAAAGAAAGACCCAAGAGAAAGAGCAAGAATGAGATTTCTTGATCAGTAATACAAAAAGACCTGGCAGTTATTCTGTCAGGTTTTTTTAATCGTAATGAGAAAGCTGAACTAATAATTATGCAATACGCATGAATACAATAATATAATTTTTGCAATTTTATAACAATTTCCTATAATGATAAATATAAATTGTCCGATAAAAATATTGAAAGTATTATTTGGCAGTAAAATAACAGGGAGGTGTCGAGTTATGAGAGTAGATGCTTATAATCAGATTAACCAGATTTACAATACTAATAATAAGATTAAGACACAGAAGACCTCCAAGACTTCAGCCCGTGACAAGGTAGAGTTATCATCGTTTGGTAAAGCATATCAGGTTGCGAAGCAGGCTGTCCACAATGCACCTGATATCAGGGAAGATAAGGTTGCGGAGATTAAAGCCAAGATGGACAACGGAACTTATGATGTAAGTGCAGAACAGTTTGCAGATAAGTTATTAAGCAAGTTTGAGTCGCTGGTGTAATAATTACAAAAGGAGAGTGGCAAAGTGGCAAGTCTTATAGACGAATTAATCGATACTCTTGATAAGGAGAATACCGAATATGAAGCTTTGCTGGAATTATCAACTCAGAAGACCGGTATCATTGTCAAAGATGATATAGAAGGTCTTAATGAGATGATGGCAAGGGAACAGGTACACCTTGACAGGATTACGAATTTAGAGAAAAAGAGAATAGAGACCATTAATGATATTGCTATAGTGTTAAACATGGATGTCAACACTTTAACCGTTAAAGGAATTGCAGAGCTTTTAGTGAATCAGAAAGATGAATATGACAGGCTCACGATAGTTCACGATAAGCTTAAGAAAACACTGGATAAGTTTTCTACAGTGAATGAGATTAACAAAGGATTGGTAAAGGATGCACTTGATATGATTGAATTTAATATTAATTATATCAATGGATTCAGACAGGTTCCGGAGACGGCTAATTACACAAAGAATGCGTACAATCAGGATCAGATGGGAATAGCGACATTTGATGCGAAAAACTAAAGGTGAGGTGTTGATATGTCAGGAATGACTAGTATTTATGTTGGGGTATCAGGGTTACAGGCTGCATCGACAGGTCTTAACACTACATCCCATAATTTAACAAATGTATATACAAAGGGATACACAAGGCAGTTAAGTATAAATGGCGATAGAACATATGCAAACATCGGCTCCAGTTCTACCAGTTATATGCAGGTAGGTCTTGGAGTCGATGTTATTTCTACAAGCAGGGTAAGAAATATACTGCTTGATAAAGCCTACAGAACTGAAAACAGTCGTGCAAATTTTTATACTGCGCAATATGATGCGGCAAATGAGGTGGCTAACATATTAGGTGAAATAAATGGTGAATCATTTGATAAAACATTGGAAAATCTTGAAAATGCCATTAGTGAGATGGCAAAGACACCTAACAGTGAAACGGCACAGTCAGAGCTTGTAATGTTTGCCGAAGAATTTATACAGAGAGCTAATGGAATATATCAGGATATGAAGGAATATCAGAATAACCTTGATTCAAAGATAAAAGGAATGGTTGATGAGGTGAATGCCATAGGTCAGCAGATAGCGTCACTTAACAAGGCCATTGCAGGTGTAGAAGCTTCTGATATACAGGCAGCGAACGACTTAAGAGACAAGAGAGATTTGATGATAGATAAGCTTTCTTCATATGTAAATATTACATACAAAGAAGGAGAGAACCGATATGTAACGGTAGATATAGAAGGTGTCCCTTTTGTTTCTGATACGGGTGTGTTTGAGATGGGGACAAAGCAGCTTAACGGAGCTGATGATTCTGTTTATGTATCAGTGGTATGGCCACAGTTAGATGATCAGGAAGTGTTTAATTTTGATCAGGAGATAGGTCCTGCAAGGAATAATGATAAAGGAAGTCTTAAAGGATATATATTGGCAAGAGGTGATTTTAATGCAGATTACACTGATTTGCCAAAGATAAATGATTATGATCTTACAACACCTGACGGAAGTAAAAAGTATTTTGAAGATGTTGATAAGTATATGAAGAATGTTGACCAGTGCACATTAGTTAAGAGTGAGGCATTGTTTGACAATCTTATAAATGGAATAGTGACAACTATCAATAATGTATTTTCTCCAATGACGAAAGGGATGCCGGACGGGGTTACATCATTTACTGATGCAAACGGTAAGACATATCCGGATGGAGTTACATATACGGCCGACAATATAGAAGTACTTGATATGTCCACATCGACAGGCTCGGACGGAGAGATGCCGCCACAGGAATTATTCTCAAGAATAGGCGTAGACAGATATATAGAGGTTACAGGGGATGACGGTAACACATATTATATATTTAATAAGCTTGACAGCAGAGGATACGAATCTTTATACAAATGTGGTAATCTTGAAATAAATCCTAAGATACTTGACAGTTATGCCAAGATTCCGTTTACGACAAAAGAGGGAGAAGAGGATTACCAGAAAGCTAATAAGCTTTTGGAAGCATGGAATGGTAAATTCAGTAACCTTGACCCGGATAGTCTGGCTCAGTTAAAATTCACTGATTATTATGACCAGTATATATATGAACTTGGTAATGACGGTGAATTCTTTAAGAATCTGTCATCGAGTGAAACTGATGCAACCAATACATTAGATTCACAGAGAACTGAGGTGCATGGTGTGAATTCGGATGAAGAACTTACTTATATGATTAAATATCAGAATGCATATAATGCATCATCAAGATACATAAATGTAGTCAGTGATATGTTAGAGCATATAATTAACAGACTCGGGGCATAGTTATATATTTAAAAGCAGAGAAAGTATTTATATAAAAAAGAGGTGAAGGAAATGCCATCAACATTTTTTGGATTAGATATAGGTAAAAGCGGACTTTATGCAGCAAGTGTGGGACTTAGCACAGCGGCGCATAATATTTCAAATGAAAATACAAAAGGTTATTCTAGGCAGCAGATTAACCAGACAGCAAGAAGTGCAGCAGATGTGTATGCAAGATATGGACAGGTAGGTACAGGTACTGAAGTTACGGGGATTGAACGTATAAGGGATAAATATTATGACAGCAAATATCGTTATAACAATGCAAAACAGAATGAGCAGAGCTCTAAGTATACATATAATCTTCAGATAGAAGATTATTTCAATGAAATGAAAGAAAAGGGATTTACGACACAGTACAATGAGATTTTCTCAGCATTTCAGGAGCTTAATGGTTCACCGGAGGATATAACTATTCGTACAGAAGTGCTTAATGCAGCACAGAGTATGGCTGATTATATGAATGATGTACAGACAAAGCTTACAAAACTGCAGCAGGAAAGTAATCTTGACGTAAGTAACTGCGTGGATAGAATTAATACATACACAGAGCAGATAGCAACTCTTACAAAACAGATTAACATAGTGGAACTCGCAGGGGGAACGGCGAACGACCTTCGTGACCAGAGAGACCTTGCACTTGATAAGCTTTCTGCAATTGTTCCTGTAGATGTTACAGAGACAAAATACGGAACAAATAAAGTTGACTATATTGTTAAGGCGGGCGAGTTTGTACTTGTCAATAATAATGACAATAGAGAACTTACAGTGGTATCGAGGGAGAATAAGAACAACGCAAATGATGTGGTTGGTCTTTATGATATATATTATTACTATGATGAAAATACTAAGACAGGAACAAGGTTCGATGTTCAGGCTATGAATCTGGGTGGACAGTTAAGAGGAACACTTGATATAAGAGACGGTAATAATGGAGATGCCAATGCGGCAAAACCGGTTAATTACAAAGGAATATCGTATTATATTAACGAAATCCAGGATTTCAAGAAGGCAATAGCGGATGCATTTAATGCAGTTCAGACTAGTGGAATCAATCTGAAAGGTGAGAGTTCAGCGAATACTGATTTCTTCAAGATTACAGATACAGGAGTGCTTGAAGTTAACAAAGACCTCATGAAAGACCCTTCTCTTCTGGCAACAACAGATAAGCCGCTTCAGGATGGTGTATCGGATGCATCACTTGTATCCAAATTCCTTGATATAAGAGATGCAAAGATTCTTGACAACAGCAGTGCAACCCAGTATCTTGAAGGAATTGTCGGGGAAGTCGCAGTATCAACACAGAAGGCAAAAGTATTTGAGAGCAATTATCAGAATATTGTTAAGACTATAGATACAGAGAGAATGTCAATATCAGGAGTTGACTCAGATGAGGAAACTATGAGTCTTGAGAAATATCAGGAAGCATATTCTTTATGTTCAAGGATAATATCAGTTATGTCAGAGTGCTATAGCAAACTTATAAACGAGACGGGTGTTTAGTTGACATGAGAAATGAGGTGTAATATGAGAATTACAAATGGAATTATGATTAGCAATTCACTTGCAAATATTAATAAAAATAAAGAAAGACAGAATACTCTTAATACACAGCTTATGACGCAGCAGAAGATTCAGCGTCCTTCTGAAGACCCTATTATTGCAGTGCGTGCGTTAAGACTTCGTACAACTTATTCAGAAATATGTCAGTATCTTGAAAAAAACATACCGGATGCCGATAACTGGATGAGTACAACAGATAAAGCTATGGAGAGCATAGAAGGTGTTCTTGGGGATATTCTTGAATATCTCAATGAAGGTGCCAATGGATACCTGCAGGATACGGATAAGCAGACGATTTCAAATACATTAAAAACATACAGGGACCAGTTATTTGCAGATGCAAATGCAGATTATGCCGGAAGAAAGCTGTTTACAGGGTATAAGACAGATAAGTCACTTACTTTTACAGAGGATGAGAAGGATACATCATTTGAAATAAAAGAAAAATTTGAGTTTGCAGACATAAGAGATGAAAAACGTGTTGCAAATGGTATTGATATAAGTAAAGTTTCAGCTAATACAATTGGAACACTTAATATTAATTCAATTGCTGTTCCGGAATATAAGCAGGTATATAGTTACAGGCTTGGGTATGACAATATAGATGCTGCAGCAGGTGATACACTTAGTATTAATCTGTCTGAAAAACAGGCTGACGGAACAATGGCAGTGAAAGATACAATTGATGTTAAAGTTGTATCTAGAAATGATACAAATGCATTGGAACCGGCAGATGGTGAAGTATATCTCATAAAAGAGACAGGCGAACTTATAATGGGAAAAGATGCATATGCACAGATGGAAAATGCTGACCAGATGGATATAACATATAAGAGAACAGGTTTTAAGAAGGGTGAACTGAACCCTATTCATTATTTTGACTGTACTGATATTACAGACCCTGCAAAGCCTGTCACTTATACAGAGAAAGACCAGCCAATATCATATGAGGTGAGCTTTAATCAGAGTATCGATATAAATATACAGGGAAAAGATGTATTTAAACATGCAATGACAAGAGATGTTGACGAGATATTATCTATAGTTGATTATGCTATAGAGTCTGATAATAAAGTAAATAAAATAAAAGAGTTATATGAAAAAGAACCGGATGGAACAGCTAATAAGACTAAGCTTAAAGAGCTTCTTGATATGGCTCAGAGAGAAAATGACTACGCAACAGAGAAACTTAATGACGCATTTACATCAGGACTTACTAAGTTTCAGAACCATAAGACAACAGTCGGTAATGCAAGAGCAGATATCGGAGCAAGACAGCAGAGGCTTGAGCTTACGCAGACAAGACTGTCAGCACAGAAGACAACAGTTAAGAATTTAAAGAGTACTAATGAAGAAGTAAATGTTACGGATGTTGCTGTAGAGTACGCAGAAGCTAAGAGCGTATATGATGCTTCACTTGCAGCAGCGGCTAAAATAGTACAGAAGAGGTTATTGGATTTCTTATAATTGAAAGGTGTGGTGTTAATAATGGAGATAGTAACAAAATTATTTGGTACAGTTGGGGTTGATGACAGCAAAGTAATTGCTTTCGATATGGGAATGATTGGCTTTCCTGATTTAAAGAAATATCTTCTTATTCATGATTCGGATAAGGAGGGAGGACGAATATCGTGGTTACAGTCTATAGAGGAGCCTGCACTTGCATTTCCTGTGATTGACCCGTTATCTGTGAAAGAAGACTATAATCCGGTTGTGGAAGATGAGTTGTTAAAACCTATCGGTGATGTTAAAGAAGGAGAAATGTTTGTGCTTTGCACGGTAACTGTTCCTTCGGATGCAACTAAGGCAACGGCTAATCTGAAAGCTCCAATAGTAATAAATACGGAGACAAGGAAGGCATGCCAGATAATAGTGGACAGTGATGAGTATCAGATAAAATATCCTATATTTGACAAATTAAAAGAAGGAAGGGAAAATGCAGAATGCTAGCTTTATCGAGAAAAAAGGACGAGGCAATTGTTATCGACAATGATATCGAAATAAAAATAATCGATATAAAGGGTGACCAGGTAAAGCTTGGTATATCGGCTCCAAAGTCAGTTCCTATATATAGAAAAGAGGTATATGCGCAGATAACAGAAGCTAATAAAGAAGCAGCTAATGTTGAAGGAATAGACAAGTTGAAACAGTTGTTATAGAAATAGAAACGGCAGAGTGGTTATGATGTTTAGAATCGTAATTGCTCTGTTTTTTTATATAAATAAACATTGTTTTATATATAATGAATGCTTATATAGTATAAAGAATACAACAAAAGATTTATTGACAGAAAATTAAAAATATGATAGTTTATATTTAATAGATAGAAATATATATCAATATAGACGAATGAATTAAGAGGGGAACTATAATGAATACTAATCTAAAGAAATATTTTCCAGTAATAAGAACAAGGGAGCAGGTCTTAGGAGAAATAAACAGAAGTGTTCGCTTATCGGATAAATATAATGAATGGAGTATGGAAAAGCAGGAGCTATTTCTGAATTTGTGTACTGGTGAGAAGGGAATAAAGATATTGTATGATTCATTTTTTAAAGAAATTATGAATCCTGAATATGAACCTGAGAGAATGAATGATTTACTATCAGTTTTGCTGAATAAAAAGGTAGTGATAAAGGAAGTACTGCCACTTGATTCTACCCGTTTTGGAGATGAAAAATGTCTCATAATTATGGATATTGTTGTAGAACTTGAGGATGGTTCTATTGCGGATGTAGAGGTGCAAAAGCTAGGCTATGCGTTTCCAGGACAAAGAATGGCGTGTTATTCAGCAGATATGTTATTAAGACAATATAAAAGACTTCGTGATGTGAAAAAGAAGAAGTTCAGCTATAAAGATATAGGCAGTGTGTATACAATTATATTTTTTGAAAACAGTCCATTAGAACTTAAAGAGATTAGTGAGGCATATATACATAGAGGAAAACAGAATTTTGATACAAATCTTGAGCTTAATATGCTTCAGGAATATATTCTTGTTCCACTTGACATATTTAAGAAAATCAAGCAAAATGAAAATATAGATAATAAGTTGGAGGCATGGCTTACATTTCTTGGAATGGATTCACCGGAATGGATAGAAAAACTGATACACGGGTATCCGGAGTTTATTCCGATGTACGAGGATTTGTATGACATGTGTCTCAATACGGAGAAGGTGATGGATATGTTTTCAAAAGAATTGGCAGAGCTTGATAGGAATACTGTTGACTACATGGTCGACCAGATGCAGTTACAAATAGATGAGAGGGACAAAATAATAGATGAGCAAGATAGAATAATAGGTGAGAGGAACAAAATAATAGACGAGGATAAGAAAGAGATAGAGAAACTAAAGAGAAAAATTCAGGAATTACAAAAACATAATTGTTAAAAAATAGGAACCGTAGCCAGTTGAGAAATTCTGGTTACGGTTCTGTTATATTGAAGAAATTACATGTGAATTTTAAATCTTCTATAAATATTTTACCATATTATCCGATAAAACTTATAGAAGTGTATGAGTATGATAAATCCAGGGAGGAATGTGATATGGCTATGGACAAAATATCAGGAATAACCGGGGCATCGGGCGTAGCCGGTGCATATCAGCAGGAAAGTTACAATCAGTCTGCGGCTTCTAACAAAGTTGAACCTGTGCAGAACACTACAGGCACATCGGCAATTAAAGATACAGAAACATCAAAGAGAATCACAATAAAAGATCAGGAAGAGTTAAGGGATATACTTCTTGGAGATGATGATAAGAAGGCAATAAGTGATGAAGACGTAGGACAGGAGCTTAATGACATTAAGAAGAAACTTGGATATACAGAATGTAAGTTTGGAATTGATGAAGCTACTAACAGAATCACGATTAAAATAGTTGACAAGGAATCAAAGAAAGTAATTAAGGAAGTACCACCTGAGAAAACACTTAAGATGATAGCAAAGGTATGGGAGATAGCCGGAATACTTGTTGATGAAAAATTATAGAACAGTTAAGAAGGAGGAATTGATATGGCAATCAGTTTATCAGGAATGGCATCGGGACTGGATACAGAGACAATTATATCACAGCTCGTGTCAGCATATAGTGTAAAAAAAGATGATCTTGTGAAAGCACAGACAAAGCTTGAATGGAAACAGGATGCATGGAAAGACCTGAACAGCAAAATATATAAATTTTACTCAGGTTCATTATCAAGTCTCAGATTTTCTTCAGGATATAGTGTGAAGAAATCGACAAGCACAAGCACAAAGGCGACAGTCACATCAAGCAGTCAGGCAGTAAATGGAACACAGAAGCTAAAAGTCAAATCACTTGCTACTTCAGGATATTTGACAGGTGGTGTGGTTGATAAGATTAAAACCAAAGATGATACCGGTAAAGAGGTTGAGACAAAAGTATCAGGTTCAACAAAGTTAACTGATATGGGGATAGCAAAAGGCAGTGCTATAAGTGTTACTGCAGGTGGAGTTGAAACCAATATAGAAGTAACAGATGACATGACAGTCAACAGCTTTGTAGCCAGTCTTAAGGATGCAGGGGTTAACGCAAGTTTCGATGAGACGAACCAGAGATTCTTTGTGAGTTCAAAGAAGAGTGGTGCAGATGCAGACTTTTCACTTGTAGGTGATAATACAGATGGAACGAATGCACTCGCAAAGCTTGGACTTGCAACATATTCTTCAAAGGACATGGCAAAATACACAGAGATTGCAGCGATGGATTCTGATAAAAAAGCCGAAGAGGTATATGAAAAAAGGAAGACATTACATACAACTAATGCAACAGAAAAGAAGAATTTAGAGACAGAAGTTAAGAATCTTACAGATACGTTGGAAAAACTTAATTTGCAGAAGAAGACAGCAGATTATAAGAGAGATTATATTAATAAATTAGCAGATGAGGTAAATGCAGATACAGATCCGGATAAAACACTGGCAGATAAAATAGCAGATAAAATAAATGCTAATGAAAAAGAGGTTCAGGATAAAATAGATGAGCTTAAAAAGAAAGATACACTTACGGATGATGAAAAGGCAGAACTTTCGGATTATGAGAACCAGTTATCTGCAATGAAAGAAGTAAATGCACAATATGCAGATGATGTACTTACATCGGAAGACAGAGAAATATTAGTTAAGAAATATAATGATGATGCTGCAGACATAGATAAAAGCATTACCGAGGCAACTGAGAAACTTGACAAGGACAATGATATTCTTACAGATACATCTGATGATGAAAACAGCAAGCTTTCACAATATGTTAAAGAAAAGAATAATGACATAGACAAGAACAATGCAGAGCTTCTTGCTAACCTTAAGACATATTATGCTACACAGAAAACAGAGGCGCAGAATATACTTGATAAACAGGCTGCAGGTAAATTGACTACAACTGCAACAAGAATTAATGGTGCAGACTCAGAGATAGAGTTAAATGGTGCTATATTTACATCAAATACTAACAACTTTAATATTAATGGGCTTACAATTAGTGTAAATGGAGTGACAGAACCGGATGAAACTATAAGCATTACAACGGATACAGATGTTGACGGATTATATGACAAGATAAAAGACTTCTTTACAGAGTACAATTCATTAATAAATGAGATGGATTCAAAATATAATGCATCATCAGCTAAAGGTTATGAGCCACTTACAGATGATGAAAAAGATAAGATGACGGATAAAGAGATAGAGAAGTGGGAAGAGAAAGTGAAGAGTGCACTTTTAAGAAGAGATTCTACACTTAACTCAGTATCAAATGGTGTTAAAAACGCATTTACAAAATCATACGAGGTAAATGGTAAAATGTATTCTCTTTCATCATTTGGAATAAAGACAGGCGGATATTTCCTGACAGGTGAAAACGAGAAAAGTGCATACCATATCGATGGAGACGAAGATGACACAAGTGTATCAGGAAATGAAGACAAATTAAGAAAAGCACTTTCATCAGACCCTGATACATTCATGAGCTTCTTCACACAATTGACATCCGGTGTATATACAGAGCTTAGTAACAGGATGAAAGGCACAACACTTAGAAGTGCTTATACGGTATATAATGATAAGCAGATGAAGACAGAATATAATGATTATAAGAAAAAGATATCAGACTGGGAAGAAAAGATAGAGAACTACGAGACAAGATACAGAAAACAGTTTACTGCAATGGAAAAAGCATTGGCATCACTTAATTCAAAGAGTTCACAGCTTTCAGGATTACTAGGTTCATAATTATATAATTATAATATATAATAGTTAAAAAAGCAGCAGATAGGAGACAGACATGGCATTACCAAGAGGTTATCAGAATTATCAGAATAATAAAATAATGACCGCTTCACCGGCACAGCTTACACTTATGTTGTATGATGGGGCAATAAAATTCTGCAATAAAGCAATAATGGCGGTAGAAGAAGGGGATATTCAAAAAGCACATGATAATATAAAGAAAGTAGAGAGAATAATAGAAGAATTCAGAGCAACACTTAACTTCAAATATCAGGTTGCAAACGATTTCGAAAAAGTATATAAATATCTTAATGAACGACTTATTGAGGCAAATATTCATAAAGATAAAGAAATACTTGAGGAAGTATTGAAGCATCTCAGAACAATGCGTGAGACCTGGGAAGAGGTAATGAAAAGGGCAAGATAATAAGCAGGTAGTAATGTAGAAAAATCCGTTATACTAGAGTGGGATTTAGTATAGCGGATTTTTTGAATAAAGAGGAGAATACTATGGACAATACACAAAATTATATTCAGATAATGATTAGCTCGCTTAAGAAAAAGATAAGCATATTAGAAGACATATCTGTTCAGAATGAAAAACAGTATGAAGTGTCACAGAGTGGCAAGATAGATGATGAAATAATGGAACAGACATATGGAGAAAAGGAAAGGCTTATCAATGAACTGCAGGAGCTTGATAATGGATTTGATACTTTGTACACAAGAGTAAAAGATGAACTTGCAGATGAAAATAATAAGAAAATGTATGCGATACAGATTAAGGAAATGCAGACACTTATTGAAACAATAACAGAAAAAAGCATGAATATCCAGCGTCAGGAAAAAAGAAACCGGGAAATGGTCATGACGCTGATTAATAATGAAAGAAAGGCAATATCTGTTACTAAAAGTGCAAGAAAAGTAACTTCTGATTACTATAAGAATATGAATAAAGTTAATTACATAGACCCACAATTCATGGATAAAAAGAATTAAATTTTTTCAAAAAAAATAAAAAAAGCTATAAAGTAATATCGGAATCCTCCGATATATATTACAAGTAAAACAAATACAATTTACTTATCGTAAAATACCGGCGGAGCGTACGGCCGCAGGGAGGTTTTACAGAAAATAAAAATAGCACAGCAGCAAGGATGCTGCTAGATATTCAAGGAGGAATTTATTATGGTAGTACAGCATAATTTATCAGCAATGAACACTAACAGACAGTTAGGAATTACAACAGGTCAGCAGGCTAAATCAACAGAGAAGTTATCTTCAGGATACAGAATCAACCGTGCAGGTGATGATGCAGCAGGATTAACAATATCTGAGAAGATGAGAAGCCAGATTAGAGGACTTAACAGAGCTTCTGATAACGCACAGGATGGTATCTCAGCAATTCAGGTAGCTGAGGGTGCTTTAGGTGAGACACATTCAATTCTTCAGAGAATGAATGAGTTAGCTACACAGGCTTCTAACGATACTAATACTACAATCGATAGAGATGCTATCCAGAAGGAGATTAATGCATTAACATCTGAGATTGACAGAATCAGAAGTACAACACAGTTCAATACTCAGAACCTTATCGATGGTGGTTTCTCAGGAAAGAATCTTCAGATTGGTTCTTTACAGGGACAGGGTATTACTATCAGCATTAGTAATATGGAATCTTCAGCAATTGGTGTAAGTGGATTGTCAGTATCTTCATTTGAACAGGCAGGATCTGCAATGAGCAAGATTCAGTCAGCTATCGACATTGTTTCTACACAGCGTTCAGCACTTGGTGCATTACAGAACAGATTAGAGCATACAATTGCTAACTTAGACAATATCTCAGAGAATACTCAGTCAGCAGAGTCTCGTATCCGTGACGTAGATATGGCTGAAGAAATGGTTAACTACAGCAAGAACAATATCCTCGCTCAGGCAGGACAGTCAATGCTTGCACAGGCTAACCAGAGTACACAGGGTGTATTATCTATACTTGGTTAATTTTGACTACCAAAAAGGAACCGATATTCGGTTCCTTTTTTTTGCAGTAAATTATATTTATTTAATGGAGAGCATTATGAAGAAGCGAGTGATATTTATCAGGGGAACGTGGGAGACGTTGGATGTATTTTCTAAGGGTATGGAACAACATTTTGTAGAAATCGGAGCGGATATCTTTGTATTGGATACAAATAACTTATTGGTAAGTCTCGGAAAGCTGTATGATTTTATACAAAACCCTGTGGATGCAGTAATTACCTTTAATAATGTGGGATTAAATATTGAGCTGACTCAGGGAAAAAGACTATGGGATGAATTGAATGTATTGTGTATCAATATACTAGTAGACCATCCTGTATGTTATATGCAGGAGCTGCAGCTGGCACCGGTAAAAACGGTTGTACTATGTGTGGATAAAAATCATGTGGATTTTATACGAAGATTCTTTCCTAATGTTATGGCGGTACATTTTCTCCCACATGGTGGTATGGTGTGGGAAGGAAAAAATATACTATGGGAAGAAAGGAATATAGATGTATTGTATGCAGGGGGGCTTCATAAAAATGTGGCAGCAGGATATATACCACAGAATCTGGATGAAATATGTGGAATGGACAGCAGTGTGCTGTGTGAGAAGATATTGGAACGTCTCATTGATGATACAGAGTGTACTCTGGAAGGGGCAATAGAAGATTATATGAAAGAACAGTCATTGATGATAAATGATGCACAGTTGTTACAGTATATAAGGCTATTCAGATTCCTGGATGTGTATTCTTCGTCATACTACCGGGAGAGAGCTGTTAAGATGCTGATAGAAAACGGAATTCATGTAACCATATACGGGCATGGATGGGATAAGTGTGATTGGATATCTCATCCTAACATAGAGTATCATAGGAATGTATCTCCTGAGGAAATATTAACTTTAATGGGAAGGACAAAAATCGTATTAAACAGTATGCCAAACTTTAAGAACGGTTCCCATGAAAGGATATTTAACGGAATGCTTGCAGGGGCTGCAGTGGTGTCTGATACTTCCTGTTATATTGAAGAAGAGGCAGAAGGAAGGGAATACCTGTATATGTATAATTTGAAAAGGCAGCAGGAATTGCCTGATATTATAAAGGATATTCTATCACATCCGGATAAAATGGAAGAAGTGACCAGTGCAGCATATGATGTGGCAGAAGAATATCATACATGGCACAAACGGGCACAGATGGTAGAGAAATATATTGAAATATATCAATAATCAGGAAATACAGTTTTAAATATGTTCTGGAAGAACTGTTCGAAGCTGTGATTTGTCTTGACCTTCTCATGCCCATTGTGGGCTATGTCAATGCGCTCCTTATCATGGGTAAGATAATAATTAATCTTATGTATTAAGTCTTCTTCACTTTCATAATATACAAAGTCTTCGCCGGGAACGAAATAATCCATAAAATCCGCCTGATAGTTGGTTAGCAGAAAGCCGCCGGCACCCATTATATCCATGGCACGGAGAGGAATACCGGACTGGATGCTGCGCAGTGTTATGTTAAGATTTATTTTACTGTTGGCAAATACGTAGGGCATCTCGGAATAGTAATCCACAGCCCCCATGTTGACCGCACCGGGGATTACGGCATTCTTATTGATGGTGTACACTTTAAGATTGCAGTATCCGGCAATGGCAGTAAGCAGTCTTTGACGCTCTATGGAGGTTAGTTTGCGGTCTATAAAATAATTTGCATAAATGTATTCCGGAGTCTCGATACCAGATGGCATGGATTCGTAAGGGCATACTCTCTTAAGCTCGGATATGATGTCAGGGGTGAGTATTTCTTCGATAAAGTTATATCCCTGGACTTTAAGCTGGGCTTCCATAATGGCATCTAAGTAACCTTTAGTGTAATCGTTGATACCATCCAGACGGTCAAAAAAGTTGTGGTCCTCGTTGTAAAGAGAGCCTACGAATGACACATCAGCGGACAGTTTTTCTTTATCAAATGGCTTTTCCATTAAAAAATCTATAATAGTGCTGTTAACGGGAAGGGGACTGTAATATACTGTATTGATTCCTCCGTTTTTCAGCTTCAGGTACTCCTGTTTATCGAACATAAAGACATAATTGTTTGGGTTAATTAATGAGTAGGAATAAAGCATGACATAAGGGCTGTCATAGATAGCTGCGATATACTTTATTCCTAATTCTTTGCAGTTATTGGACACAATGTGGAAGTAATTAAAGGAAAAGCAGCAGTCATACCGGGTGTCTCCTACAAACTCCCTAAATGCATTGTCAAATTCAGGATTATTACGGTCCTGGTAACCTTCATGAAAAAAGGGAACAAATTCGTGTCCTGCCTGCTCCAAAGTGAACTGGACGTCTACCCTTCCGAAACAGGGCCAGTCAATATATAAGATTCTCATGACAATCTCCTTTTATAGTTAATTATTCATAGCTAATTTAAGCAGTTGCTCCAAACGTACCGGATAGTTATAGTACCTGGCTACTTTTTCATAACCATTATGGGCTATTTCAAGACGTTCCTTCTTGTGTGTCAGATAGTAACCGGTCATATCTTTTAATTCTTCCAGACTTCCATAGGCAACAACTTCTGTACCTAGTTCAAAGATGTCAGTAAGCTCCGGCTGATAATTGGTAAGCACAAAACCGCCACAGCCCATAATATCAAATATTCGTTGTGGAAGACCGGAACGGATAGCCTTGGAGGTTGGATTCAGATTAATCTTACTTTCGTGAAAGATAACAGGCATTTCAGTTAATGATTTAGCCAGACCACAATTATGTACTTTAGGAAGAGTGGAAGTATCGCTTCCGGTGTACAGGTCAACATTGTAATACTTTGAGAGAAGCTCCATGGTTCGAAGACGTTCCACAGCGGTAATCTTATTACCGATATAAAGCTGTGCAGTTGTAATCCTGTCTGTTAGGGAGGTGTCCATAGGATAGGTATAGAATCCGGGCAGACATTTTTTGAATTCCCGGACAATATTATCAGTGAGTAAATCCTCTACAAAGTAATAACCATACACTTTAAGTTGACTCTTAATCAATCCGTTCAGATATCCTGTCAGGTATTCAGGTGGATTGGTAAGCTTGTCATAGGGACATTTTTCGGTATAGAGGGAGCCTACGAAAGACACGTCAGAAGAAAATCTTTCTTTGTCATTATCAGATGCTGTCTCTATAACATGCTGCTTTGACTTAACATTGACTGCCAGTGGAAAATGAAACACATGTCCGGGATTGAGGGGAGATATTTCATTGTACTGCGCACGGTCAAAGAGAAATACACGATTACACTGATTCTGGATAGGCTTTGCAAAAAGTTCCATAACAGGGGAATCTACAATCCAGGAAATATAGGGAATCTTAAAAATGTTACACACCTCAGAGATAATGGGAAAAAAGTTAATGGTAAATACGCAGTCCTGAGGATGCTCCATAAGGAAGTTGCTTACAATACGTGCAGAGTCTCCGAATACAAGATTCTTATTTGTCATTTCCTCCGTAATCTGGGAAACGGTATGTCCCAGCTCTTGGAATCCCTCAATAATATCCGGTTCACATATGCTTCCATAACGGTAAAATAATATCTTCATGTTACTTTAAATCCTCCTGTACAATTGAAATCATCCTGTTTAGCTGATGCTGGTATGAAAAGCAATCACGTACTTTCTGATAGCCGTTCATGGCAATTCTCAGGCGCTCCTTCTCGTGGGACAGATAGTAAGTACATTTTTCACGCAGTTCCTCTATGCTGCGGAATACTTCTATTTCCTTTCCTATAGTAAATAAATCCTCAATCTCCTCCTGATAATTGGTGAGAACAAACCCTCCACATCCCATTATGTCCAGGACGCGTTGAGGAACACCGGACTCTATAGATGAAAGTGTGATATTAAGATTAATCTTGCTGAAATAAAATACTTTATTCATAACGGTATAGTAATCCACTCCGGTGTGGGTACGCACGTTTTGAAGAAATTCGGTTGGACTTTTGGTATAGAGATGTACATCAAAATCCTGTGCCAAAGTGTTAAGTATGGTTACACGTTCTAATTCTGCCAGCTTTCTTGGGAAAAATAATAATCCCAGATATTCAGCGTCGCTTAACAGGGATGTCTGATTCCAACCAGATACATCTGTCTGGGTAAGGAGAAAATCAACACATTCCTGTGGAAGTACAGGCCATGGTCTTCCTGTCTCCCAATGACACATATTCTTCATTAAGTATAACTTGAGCTTTAGCTGGAGATGTTCGGGAAAAGCCTGAATTATAGCATTATATGTATTGTTCTCATATAGACCTCCGATGAAGGAAATGTTATGTGAATAAAGCTGTTCATCTTTATCCGTAATATCCAGACAGCCTGTTCGTTCAAGATTAACTGCTAAAGGCATGTGGTAAATATGTGGAACACCGGAATCTGTAAGCCGTTTACATTGCATTTTGTCGAAAATAAAGGTATAATTTGTATTGTGAAAAACGGACGGCGTAAAGAGCGCTGTCAGGGGGGAATCATAGGTCCATGATATATATGGAATGTGGTGTTCTGAGCATATATCTGATACGGCAGGGATGAACAGATAAGAAATGATAAAGTCGTAAAGGATATTTCTTATCTGTGCTTTAAAATATTCGTTTTGCTCCTGGGCAGAATTGTTCGGATCAAATGGAATTGTATTAAGAACATCAACATCATATCCCATGTTTTTTAATGCCCATGGGATGTCAAATATGGAATTGTGCGTTGGAACAAATAAAAATCTCATGATAAGCCTCCCGATGAAAATAATAAATATATTGTATCGAAAAAAGAAGAAAGAGACAAGGGTTTTTGTTCAATATATATTGATAGAAAATCAAAAATAAATAAGGAACGGGTATAAGAGTGAATGGAAGATAAAAGAACCGAACAATTCGCAAGAGAGGAAGCGGAAAGAGAAAGAATATGGCAGAGTAAGTATGGAGAAAAAATGCCGGAAGTAGTAGAAATGATGAACGTACTGTTAAAGGAAGGAACGAGAGAAAGCAGACTAAAGCTACATGATTTGTTTTTAGATAAGAGTTTCTTTGAACACTATAAGCAGACTGACATAGTTGCAGGAATGTATGTAATAATGCAGATATATGAAAGAGAAGTAGAGAGTGGAAAGGAGGATGGAATATTAGAACAAGGAGGTACAGTTGAAGAACTGCAAAGATATATTGAAGAACTTAAATTTATATTATATAGGATAGATTTTGATATTGACACAGAATCGTCAAATGAGTTGGTTAGGTTTTTAAAGCAACATAAGACTTCTATGGTTACCTTGGAAACAATGATGACTACGGTTGTAATGAGACCATTACAGATGTCACTAAAGTTGGAGAAGCTATTTGAGCAAAACAAAATGTATTCAGAACAGTTTGTAATGCAGAATTTTATTAATCAGAGATGGCCGGGAAATCGTAGAATAATAAAGAAACAAGCAGAAATGTATTTGAAAGCCAATCATGATGAATATGCAAAAGAGTGTCTGACTAATATTCCTGTTTATCCTCAAGAGGTGTGCGGGGAAGAGGAAAGGATTCTGGAGGTACAGGAAATATTGTGGAGATTACGATATAAGGATAATATGGCGTATCAAGACGTGGTAAAATATATAAGAAAAAATGGTATGACAGAAGATGCTTGGAGATGTTTTCTGCAAAATGAACCTACTTTTGTGGATGAGTATTATATAACATTATCGGATGAGTTATTGGAAGGAGGGTTAAAAGGAATTGCATGGGTTACATTAGAGTATGGTGAGAAAATACTACGAGGAAACGAGATGCTGCTGTGTTTTATGGCTAATTTATGTATTGAAGAGGGAAACATTGAAAAGGCAATTGAATGTTTGAAAAGGGTGGAGAAACCAGGAGATATTACGCAGAACATTCTTGTAGCATGTCAAAAAAGGGTGAGGTAGTTATGGATGATAAGAAAATATGTTTTATAATATGCGTGAATAATTATAATTATGAGAAAGAGCAAATGAGGTATTTGAATCGTTTGAATATACCGCAGGGGTATGATGTTGAAATACTCACTATAAGAGAGGCTATATCAATGACCTCAGGTTATAATGAAGGAATGAATTCAAGTACAGCAAAATATAAGGTGTACTTACATCAGGATGTATTTATTGTAAATGAAAACTTTTTATATGATATGTTGGAAGTGTTTAAGGATGAACATATTGGGATGATGGGAATGGTAGGAGCACCAAAACTACCAGAGAACGCAATTATGTGGAACGGGCCAAGGGTAGGAAAATTGTATTTTAATATGATTTATCAGTCAGGTGAAAGTGTTATAGGAGAAATAGAAGGAACATATCAAGAAGTAGAAGCTATAGATGGATTATTGATGGCTACACAGTATGATATACTTTGGAGAGAGGATCTATTTACTAAGTGGGATTTTTACGATATATCTCAGAGTCAGGAATTTATAAGAAAAGGGTATAAGGTGGTGGTTCCAAACCAGAGGTCTCCTTGGTGTATTCATGATGATGGTTTCTTTGATTTGAAGAATTATTATGATGCTAGAGAAACTTTTTTGGGGGAATATGGTAAAAAGTGTTAATGAATAATCAGAAAATATAAATAATAGTAACATATGTAAGTGAAAAAACCGATATATAATGTGGGGTTACTACGGAGGAAAATATAATTCATGATAAATAATAATCAAATAGCATTTATTATTTGTACTAATAATTTACAGTATTATAATGAGTGTGTGAGATACATTCAAGATTTGGCTGTGCCAGAAGAATATGATATAGATATTATTAGCATTCAAGATGCAAGATCCATGACAGAAGCGTATAATGAGGCAATAGCTTCTAGTAACGCCAAATACAAAGTATATTTGCATCAAGATACTTTTATTCTAAATAGAGAATTTATGAATGATATATTAGCGATATTTGCTAAAGATGAAAAAATTGGAATGATTGGGGTTATTGGGACTAGAGAGTTGTCCATCGATGCTAATTGTTATTTAGGATGGAATGTGGGAAGCGTATATGCATGTGATGGATTTTGTACTTTCGAAGCAAAACTTCTTCAGAATAATCAGATGATGTACATTCCGGTTAAAGCAATAGATGGTCTTGTTATGGTTACACAATATGATGTGTCGTGGAGACAGGATTTGTTGGATGGATGGGATTTTTATGATGTATCACAATCATTGGAGATGCAAAAAAATGGCTTTAAAGTAGTAGTTCCATATCAAAAAGATACATGGTGTTATCATGACTGCGGTGTTTCAAATCTGAAAAATTATAACCTTTATCGAAGAAGGATGATAAAAGAGTATCCAGAAGTTTTTTCAGGGAAGAAAGTTGAAATGGAGTTGGAAAAAGAAAGAGTAAGGCAGGTTGAAAGAATAAGAGACATTATGATATGTCTTTTAGAAAAGAGGGCATATAAAGAGCTCAATGAAACTATAGAAAAGATTAGAGGATTGGATATAAAGGATAATCAGATTCGTGAAATTATAAACATAATGGACATTTATTCTGCAGAAGAACATAATGGCGTTATACATAGCGAGTGGACGAATTTAAAGAAATGGGAAGATATTCAATCTTATTATAATTGGTGTCGTTGGGTATTGCTTCGTATAGAGTATGGCAGGGAGGATGAACGTATCGTGGAACTTGAAGATAGTATAGAATCAGGGAAGATTTCGAGAGAGGCAGTATATAAACTGATAAAAGTTACTATACCAGATAGAAATGGAGAATGAAAATTGGAAAATAACATTAGTTTAATTATTACAATGCATAATCAAAAAGATTTATTGGATGTATGCATCAAGTGGTTGGATGAAGTAAAAGGAATTAATAAAGTAATACTTATAGATAATGGATCAGAAGATGGAACAAGTGATATGTTGCCTTCATTTGGATATGATTATATTATTTTTGACGAAGGAAAACAGGGGTATGGAATAGTCTGGAATGCGGCAATCGATAATTTCCAGTTAGATGATGTGATTGTTTTTATGGATATACGTTATGTGACAGGGAGAAATGCTTTGTTAAAGCTGGCGGAAACAGTACAGAAGGGACAAAATATCGGAATTGCTGGTCCTGTATCAAATGGATTAAGAGGGTGTCAGTATATTTCAGTTGATAGTCTTGATAATATGTTGGAAATTGAAACAAAAAATGAGAGATTAGAAAAGAGTTGCCAATATCCAGTTACAGTAGGAATTGATGCTGGCATATGGGCGATTTCTAGTAGGTGGATAAAAGAAAATGGGAAGTTTAATGACAGGCTTATTGAAGCCCAAAACGTATTGATCGATTATGAGCTAAATATGATACAAAAGGGATATCATGCAGTTGTGTGTAGTGATGCTATAGTATTTGATTTATATTTAGGTATGGGAAATAATGGTGTGAAAGAAATAAATAATGAAAATGACAGGATAATACTCAAGAAGAATTGGAACATGAATTATTTTAACAGAGTTCCTAACAGTTTTTTGACGGAATTGATTAATGAAGATAAAGATGCGGAGTTTTCAGTTCTAGAGGTGGGATGTGATTTGGGGGCAACACTGCTAGATATACAAGGCAAATACCCTAATAGTAAACCGCGGGGTATGGAAATAAATTCATCAGCGGTGAAAATTGCTAAGTATCTCTTAGATGTAAGAGAAGGAAATATAGAAGAAGAAAATGTGCCATTTCAGGAAAGATTTGATTATATTGTTTTTGGAGATGTATTGGAGCATTTACATAATCCTCAAAGAACTATAAATTATTGCAAGCAGAAGTTGTTGAAAGAACATGGTCGTATAATAGCAAGTATTCCTAATATAATGCATATTTCAGTTATGCAACAATTGATTAGAGGAAGATTTGAGTACAAAGACATGGGATTACTAGACAGGACACATATTCATTTTTTTACATTTTATGAAATACTTATGATGTTTCAAAAAGAAGGATTTTTGATGGAAGAAGTTGAGACAACTATGGTTCAATTAACAGAAGAACAGGAAAGGTTGAAGATAAAGTTAATGGAAATATCACAAAATGTTGAAATGCATATGTATGATACATATCAATATGTAGTGAAAGCTAGAATATAAAAGGGGAAGAAAAAATATGTGTAGTAGTAAAGATATTGAAGATGAAATTAGCATATTAAAAAATAGTTTAAAAGAGGTTTGCAAAAATAGTCAGGATATGTTTCAAATTGTGAGTCATATGAATGAATCATTAACAAATACAAATTTATATATTATGCAAATGAATACGATTATAGATAATATTAAGTATGAAATTTTGGATCCAAGGGTTAATAAAGAGAATCTTTTTTTTCCTCATATAGCAAGTGCTGAAATAGCAATAGATAAAATTGTGTTGGAAGGAAAATCTTTAGCACGTTTTGGAGATGGAGAGTTTTCTATTATGTCAGGAATACTACGTCAAAAATTTCAACGATTAGATGATAAGCTATCAAAAAGGCTAAAAGAGGTTATTAGTACAAAAGATGAAAGAATTTTGATAGGAATAGCAGATAATTATGGTAATTTGGATAGATTTAATAAAAAAGCTGCAGATGGGATTCGTATTTATATGACGGAAGAAGTTAGAAAAATGCATCAGAGGTATTTGAATAAAGATAAGATGTATTATGATGCATATCTTTCTCGTCCATATGTGATGATGAGAGAGCAGGGAAAGGATGAGACGGAAAAAAGATTTAATAATTTAAAAAGAATTTGGGATAAGAGAGATGTAGTTATAATAGAGGGAGCATTGACCAGAATGGGGGTAGGCAATGATTTGTTTAATAATGCTGGGTCTATTAGGCGCATCGTAGCACCAGCAACAAGTTCTTTTGACAGATATGATGATATTCTAAGTGCTGCATTGGAGATAGAGAATGATAATGTGATTTTTCTTATTGCATTAGGACCATCGGCAGGGATATTAGCATATGACCTGACAAAGCAAGGGTATCAGGCAGTGGACATAGGTCATATCGATTTGGAGTATGAATGGTTTTTAGCTGGCACAGGGGAAAGAGTGCCAGTAAAAAATAAATATAACAATGAAATTTCTGGAGGAGATGTACTAGAAGTATCAGAATTACCTCATAAATATTATAAACAAATTATATATGATTTCTCGTGATAATTATAATATGGGAACGTCAAATCTATTAGTAGCTGAATGATAAAATATTTATAGATATTTATTTAGATTATAGAAATAAATTATGGCGTTGAATTATATAATTTATAGATTAATTGTAAATTGACTGATGATAAAGAAAAATAAAACATGAAAAGTTGGAAAGGAAAAAAATGACGGAAAGAATTTTTGTAGATACAGATGATATTATTATACTGGACGAAGACAGAAAAGATGTAAATAAGGTAAGGAGAGATATATATAGAGGATTAAACGGTGAAGAAGCAGAAGTTGCCATATGTGTGTGGATGTATACCCCGAATAGATTGGAAAAATTAAGGAATTGTATTGATAGTATTATGAAGTATACCAAACATATAAAATTTAAGTTGGTGTTGACAAACAATGGAGGGGGCAAAGAAATAGAAGAATATTATGAAAGTATAGATTATTCAGATAAGATGATAATTGATATATCAACAAACATCAGTTCTCCACATGGATTGTCTGTAATACAAAGGTATGTAAAGAATAAGTTTTGTGTTGAGGTGCTAAACGATTGTATTGTTACTGAAAATTGGCTCGATAATATGCTTAGGTGTATAAATAGTGATGAAAGCATTGGAATGGTGGTACCGATGTCTACTAATACTTCAAATATGCAAGAACCATGCACAGGAAATATAGATTTAAGAAACCATAACGAAATACAAAATTTTGCAAAAACATATAATATTAGCGATCCATTGAAATGGGAACAGCGTATGAGATTAATGCCAATTTGCGGATTATATCGTAGGGAAACACTTGAAGTTGCAGGAATTTCGGATCAGGGATATTTGCATGAGTTTGCAGATGATGATCATTGTATGAGAATCAGGAGAGCAGGATATAAACTTATGTTATGTGGAGACACAGTTGTACACCATGATCATTTTATGGATGAGAGAAACCAGCTTTTAGAACAATTAAATACGAATATAGGACGAAATGGTTACATAAATAAGTTTAAAGGACTGGACCCGTGGTTAGACTTTGGAAATTTTGTATTTCCGTACTTAAGTGACATCAAATTGGACAATAAAAAAGATAAGTATAAAATTCTTGGAATAGATGTGAAATGTGGAACACCTATTTTAGACGTTAAGAATCTATATAGAAAAAATGGAATTGAGATGAGTAGAATTAACACTACTGCATATACACAAGAGATAAAGTATTACACAGACCTGTTAACAGTTTCGGATTATGTCATTCACAATGATATAAATATGGTGAATAATGAGATTGAGGGTAAGTATGATTTTATCATAATTGGAGAATGCTTAAACAATTATTCTAAACCAATTTTACATTTAGAAAGAATTGTTAACAAATTAGAAGATGGTGGTTATTTAATGTTCTTTCTAAAGAATATAAATAATGTTAATACTTTATTAAATGTAATAGGGGAAAGAAGAATAGATGGTGTGGAAGAGGTGGTAATGTTGTATTACTGGGATGTGGTTTCTAAGCTCAAGGAGATGAATATAAAACAAATAAAACTATTTACCGAGAAATATACTAGTATGAAAGATGAAATAGAAACAATTAAAGAAAGTATGATAAGACTTGGTATAGTATCAGAATATAATAAATCAGTTACAAATGAATGGGATGTATATAGGTATTGTTTTCTGATTCAGAAATAATGTATTTAAATTATAGATAACATTTTTGTATTTCTTGAGTATGATAAAGGTGAAATATATATTTACAATTTGTTTGTGTTTATATGAGTAATATAATTAATTCATTATATTAATAAATAAAAATTGGTAGGAGAAAATGATGAAAAAAAAAGCACTTATAACAGGAGTTACAGGTCAAGATGGTTCTTTTCTAGCAGAATTATTACTACAAAAAGGATACGAGGTACATGGAGTTATTAGAAGGACATCAGTTGATTTTAGAAGTAGAATTGCACATTTAGAAAATAACGATAGTTTTCATTTGCATTATGGAGATTTATCTGATTCTATGAGCATAATGCAGGTTATTGGGAAAGTAAGACCAAATGAAATATATAATTTGGCAGCCCAGAGCCATGTTCAGGTTTCTTTTGATGTGCCAGAATATACAGCGGATGTAGTTGCAACAGGTGTTTTAAGAATTCTTGAAGCAGTTAGAATTTGTGGGATTGCAGATAAATGTAAGATATATCAGGCTTCAACGTCTGAATTATACGGAAAGGTTGAGGCTGTTCCACAGGATGAAAATACACCGTTTCACCCATTTAGTCCATATGCAGTTGCAAAGCAGTATGGATATTGGATAGTAAAAGAGTATAGAGATGCATATAATATGTTTTGTTGTTCTGGTATTTTGTTTAATCATGAAAGCGAGAGAAGGGGGGAGACATTTGTTACAAGAAAGATTTCTTTGGCTGCAGCTAGAATTGCACAGGGAAAGCAAGAAAAATTAATTCTTGGAAATTTGTCAGCACTAAGGGATTGGGGATATGCCAAAGATTATGTAGAATGTATGTGGCTAATGCTTCAACAACAAAAGCCAGAAGATTTTGTTGTTGCTACGGGGGAACAGCATAGTGTAAGGGAATTTTGTTTATTAGCTTTTAAATATGTAGGGATAGATTTATATTTTGAAGGACAAGGTGAAAATGAGAAAGGAATAGATAAAGATACAGGAAAGATTATTGTTGAGGTGTCACCAGTATTTTATCGACCAACAGACGTAGTTAATCTTTTAGGAAATCCAACCAAAGCAAAGGAGAAACTTGGGTGGAATCCAACAAAGACATCATTTAAAGAATTGGTTAGAATAATGGTTGAACATGATATGGAGCAGGTTGCACGTGAAAGACTAGAAGAGAATATTGACTTATATAAGATAGAGGCACTTGAAAAGGGAACTGTGGAGTGAGGAGTGATAACAATGGATAAGATAGGTGTTGGATTTGCGTCTGTAACAGAATTAGAAAAAAAATATGTTTTAGATGCATTAGATAATGAGAGATTGTCACAAGGAAAATATGTTAACAAATTCGAGAAAAATTTTGCAAATATACATAGACAAAAATATGGTGTAATGTGCAATAGTGGAACATCAGCACTACATTTGGCATTAGAGGTATTAAAGGAAATTGAGGGCTGGGACGAAAATACGGAGGTGCTTGTTCCAGCTATTACTTTTATTGCAACCTCTAATGCTTGTTTGCACGCAGGTTTAAAAGTGAAATTTGTGGATGTGGAGCTGGATACTTACAATTTAAATCCGTATGAAATAGAAAAGCACATTACATCAAATACAAAATGTATTATACCTGTTCATACTTTCGGAATGCCTTGTAATATGAACAAAATAATGCAAATAGCAAGAAAGTATAATCTTAAAGTGATTGAAGATTGTGCCGAGGCGCATTTTGCGAAGATTGATGGAGTAACGGTAGGGGGATTTGGTGATATTAGTTGTTTTAGTACTTATGTTGCACATACAATAAGTACAGGTATAGGTGGTATAGTATGTACGAGTAATGTAGATTACATGGAAGTTTTGAGATCTTTAGTTGCACATGGTAGGGCGTGTACATGTGATCGTTGCATCGCCTCAGATGGAAAAACAGTTTGTCCAAAGCGTATGAAAACAGATATTGATAGAAGATTTTGTTTTGAAAGAATTGGATATAGTTATAGAGTAGGTGAAATAGAAGGAGCTTTGGGGTTGGCACAGTTAGAACGCAGAGAAGAGATTATGACTAAACGACATCGAAATGCATCATATCTTATACAAGAATTGAAGCAGTATGATAGTTTGATTCAACTTCCAAATCATAGTGACAATATAGAACATACATATATGATGTTTCCAATAGTTTTAAAAGGGGGAAGTGGAATTAATCTTAAAGATTTTGTTATGTATCTTGAAAAAAGGAACATTGAGACTAGACCCATGTTGCCATTATTAAATCAACCTATATATAAAAGAATATTTGGAGATATTGAACCACAATATCCAAATGCGGAATATATAAATCATAATGGTTTTTATATAGGATGTCATCATGGATTGGGGATAGAACAATTAGAGTATATAGTTGAAATAATGGGTGGTTTTTTAGAACAATACATGTAAAAGGAGCTAAAATGAAAAAAAATTCAAGGATATATATTGCTGGTCATTCAGGCTTAGTAGGTAGTGCGTTTGTAAGAAAATTTAGAGAACTTGGATATACAAATTTGATTCTAAAAAAACATAGTGAGCTTGATCTTTTAAATCAAGGGGAAGTAGAAGAATTTTTTAGGAATGAAAAACCAGAGTACGTAGTTGATGCTGCAGCAAAAGTAGGAGGGATTAAAGTAAATAGTGACGAACCAGCAACTTTTTTTTATGAGAATATGCAGATTGAACAGAATTTGATTTGGTCAGCATATAGAAATCATGTCAAAAAATTTCTTTTTTTGGGTAGTGCATGTATGTATCCCAAAGAATGTCCGCAACCAATGAGAGAGGAAATGATTCTTACAAATCTTCCTGAGATTACAAATGAAGGATATGCGTTAGCAAAAATATGTGGACAAAGATTATGTAGTTATATATATAAACAATTTAATGCTGATTTTATTACGGCAATTCCAGCGAATGCTTATGGTATTGGAGATAATTTTGATCCAGAACGCAGTCATGTTATACCAGCATTGTTGTATAAGCACATAAAGGCGAAAGAAAACAATGATAAAGAAGTAGTCTTGTGGGGAACGGGAAAGGCATTAAGGGAGTTTATAGAAACAGATGATTTAGCTGATGCGGGTATATTTTTAATGAATAATTATTCTGGTGAAGAACCAGTGAATATTGGAACTGGTGAGGAAGTTTCCATTATAGAGTTGTCTAACATAATTAAAAAAATAACAGGATATCAAGGTAATATTATCATGGATACTAGTAAACCAGATGGAATGAAGAGAAGAATTTGTGATACAACGAAGATTAGGAAAATGGGATGGGAATCTACAATATCATTAGAGCAAGGTATAAAAAAACTTTATGATTGGTACACAAATGTTTATGAATTAAGAAGGTAAATCTTTGAGATAATAAACATTCTTATAAAGAAAAATAGCTATGGAGGAGAGATTACTAATGTATAATTTTATATTAAACAATCCAACAAAAATTTATTTCGGTGATGAATGGTATAATTCAATTGGCGAGGTTATTAAGGAATATGGCTCAAGGGTGATGATTGTATATGGTGGCAATTCAGTTAAACAAATTGGTATTTTGGAAAAAATAGAACATATATTAATAAAAAATAATATTCATTTCATTAGATTTGGAGGAGTTGAGACAAATCCTAGAACTTCTAAAGTTAATAGTGGAAGCTTAATTTGCAGAAATGAAGGAATAGATGTGATTCTTGCAATTGGAGGAGGTAAAGTAATTGACTGTGCAAAGGCAATATCCATAGGTTATTTTTATGAAGGGGACTGTTGGGATATTATTATGAAGAAAGTACAAGTTTCAAGAGCATTACCTATAATAGCAATACCAACAATTGCAGGCACAGGTTCAGAAATGAATAATACTTGTGTTATAAGTAATGAAAAAATGAGAATGAAAAGGGGTTTTTCAAATGAGTTGTTACAGCCTAAAGTGTCATTTTTGGATCCTCAATTAACATATTCAGTGAATGAGTTTCAAACAGCATGTGGAGCTGTTGATATATTATCGCATGTATTAGATACAACTTATTTGGTTAGTGGAAGAAAAATGGATATGTTAAACGATATAATGGAATCGATATGTAGAACAGTTATTAGGTATTCAGTTATTGCTATAGAAGAGCCGAAAAATTATGAAGCGAGAGCTAATCTTATGTGGGCATCGACATGGGCTCTAAATGGCTTTTTAAAAAATGGAGTAAAGCAATTGGCATCATGTCACGCAATAGAACATGAGCTATCTGCATTTTATGATATAACACATGGATTAGGGATGGCAATAGTAATGCCTAGATATTATGATAATATTATAACCACCCAAAATGCTCATTATTTTGAGGGACTTGCCAAAAATGTGTTTTGTGTTGAAAAAGATTTAAATTCACTTCAAGCGGCTCAGGAAATGATTGGAAAGATGAAAGAATTCTTTTTTAATACATTACACCTTCCATCCAGCTTGTCAGAATTAGGTATCGGAGAAGAAGAATTTGAGAACATGGCTAATAATATTTGTTGGGGACAAACACTGCCAGGATTAGAAGTGTTATCCGTTGGAGATGTCGTAAAAATACTTAAAGAATGTTTGTGAGGAATAAAGGATATGAAAATAGATATACTTGATTGTACTTTGCGAGATGGTGGATATGTTAATAACTGGGAATTTGATAATTCTACAGCATTAGATGTAATAGATGGATTGTATGAGTCTGGTGTTAGATGGATAGAATTGGGGATAATGGGAAAAAATCCCAACGTAGGAAAACAAACAAAGTTTTCGGAGTTTAATCAAATACTTCCACTGTTAAAATGTAGAAAAAAAGATTGTCATTATGCAGTAATGCTTACAACATCTTTGGCAGATGAATTTACATATCCAATGTGCTCATCAAATACACCTGACGTTATTAGAGTTGCATATTTCAAAAATGAATTAAGTAAAACATATGATATAGTCAAAAAATTAAAAAATTTAGGATATACAGTATTTATGCAGGCTATGGCTACTTTTATGTACGATAGCAAAGAACTAGAGGAAATGATAAGGAATGTAAATGAGATACATCCAGAAGGATTTTATGTGGTTGACAGTTTTGGAACAATGTATCCACATGATGTTATAAAAATATGTAATGAAATATTGTGTAGGTTAGATAAGAATATAATACTAGGATTTCATGCACACAACAATATTCAAATGGCATTTTCAAATGTACAAGAATTTATAAGATTATCTAAAGAACACGATATTATGATAGATGGAAGTATCTTTGGAATGGGAAGGGGAGCAGGGAATGTTCCGATAGAATTGATTATGAATTATTTGAATAAAAATTATTCGCAAAAATATAATTTTTCTACGATTTTGGATGTATTCCAGAGACACATTTCAAAGATATATGAAGAGAAAAAATGGGGCTATTCAATGCAATACTTTTTATCATCAATATATTTTATAAATTCCTCATGGGGATGGTTCTTTATAAATAGGGGGGTAGACGATTTGATTTTGTTGGACAAAGCATATAATATGATACCCCTTGAATGGAAATATACATTAAATGTAAGTATAGGTGAGAAAATATTGGAAAGCCTATTAGGAGAAGAATAGTTATGGAAAACAAAAATGTTTTAAAAAAATTACGAAAAAAAATTTTGTATATTTCTTTGATTGGAAAAGATGGAAATATACAAAGTTGTTTTTCGAGTTTAGAAATTATTTGGACAATATATAGTTTTTTTTTATCTGTAGGTAGAACTGAGCACTTTAGTGAAGGTAGAAATAGATTCGTATTAAGTAAAGGTCAGTCAAATTTAGCAGTTATGGTTGTGTTGGCGGAGAAAGGAGTTATAGAAGAAAGAGAGTTAGAAAAATTTTGTAAGTTTGACTCACGTATATCAATGCAGGCAGATAGGACAAAATTTTCAGGAATAGTGGAGACATCTGCTGGAAGTTTGGGACATGGATTTCCAATGGCAGTAGGAATGGCATGGGCAAAAAAAATCAAGTCTGAAAAAGGTAAAATTTTTTGTTTAGCTGGTGATGGTGAAATGAATGAAGGAACGATGTGGGAGGCAGCGATTTTTGCTTCAAGTGAGAAATTAAACAATCTTGTACTTATAGTAGATGATAATTCTTCTATTTCCAGATTAATAGATATTGGGAGTTTGAAAGACAAATTTATTGCATTTGGATTTATTGTTTCAGAAGTAAATGGACATGATGTTGAAGCGTTGAAGGAAGTATTGGAATTAAATTTCGATAAGCCGCATGTTGTCTTAGCAAAGACAATACGTGGCTGGGGAAGTAAAACATTGATTGAGGATAGGAGTTGGTTTCACAGGTATCCTAAAGAAGATGAGATTGAATTGCTGTGTAGGGAGGTTGATGATTTTGAGAAGGATTATGCAAGAATGTGTAAGAAGATATATTTCAAATAATAAAAATAGTGCGTTGCTTTTGGCTGACATAGGTGCATGGCCATTTCATGATTTGCTAGAAAAATATCCTAGTAGGGCAAAAAATATAGGAATATTTGAAGCGGGCATGGTTAGTTTAGCAGCTGGTTTATCAATATCTGGAATTGTTCCAACAGTATACGGGATAACCCCTTTTATTGTTCAAAGAGCACTAGAACAATTAAAATTGGATTTTGTATATCAGAAGTTAGAGGGGAATTTTATTACAACAGGAGCTTCATATGACTTTTCTACACTTGGATATTCACACTATTGTCCAGAAGATGTTCTTACACTTAAGACGTTACCAGAATTAGAAATAGTAACCCCTGGAACTCCACAAGAATTTGAAACACTTTGGAATTCGTGTCACAATAATGGTAGAGCTACATATTTTAGAATGACTGATTATTGTAATAGTATGAATGTAAACTGTGAGTTTGGAAAGGCTAGTATTTTAAAAAAAGGTGAAAATTGCACAGTTATAGCGGTTGCGGAAACTCTGGATAAAGTATGGAATGCGTGTAAGAATGAAGATGTAACAATATTGTATTATTCAACCGTATCACCATTTGATTATGGAACACTTTCGGATAATTGTGAGTCTGGAAAAATACTTTTATGTTCGCCATTTTATGTTGGAAGCTTGGTAGCAGATATTGTAAAGAGTCTGGAAAGCAGAAGAATAATTATAAGAGAATGTGGAGTGCCAAATGAGGTATTAAGAAATTATGGAACAAAAGATGAGAAGGATAAATATTGTGGAATTACGGTCTCTAATATAAAAGAAATGTTAGAATCTTTGATTTAAAAAATAATTTACAATTTGAAGGAGAGTGGAAATATGAATATAGTTTTGTTATCGGGTGGATCTGGGAAAAGGCTATGGCCTTTATCTAATGATATTAGATCCAAACAGTTCATAAAATTTTTCAAGAAAAATGATGGAACATATGAATCTATGGTACAACGTGTTTATAGACAAATTAAAAAAGTTGATAAAGATGCGAAGATTATAATTGCGGCTCCCAAAACTCAAATATCGGCATTACATAACCAGTTAGGTGCTGGTATAGGAATATCAGTGGAGCCTTGTAGAAGGGATACCTTTCCAGCAATATTGCTTGCAACAGCATACTTGACAGATGTATTAAAAATAAGTAAAGAGGAAACGGTGGTTGTTTGTCCTGTAGATCCATATGTAAATGATGATTATTTTGAAACACTTAAAGAATTGTCAGAACAGGCTTCAAAAGGAGAAGCAAATTTAGTGTTGATGGGAATAGAACCCACGTATCCATCTGAAAAATATGGATATATAATTCCAGAATCAACGGACAATATATCGAATGTTCTTTCTTTTAAGGAAAAACCAACATTTGATATGGCAGATAAATATATAAACGAGGGTGCACTTTGGAATAGTGGGGTTTTTGCATATAAATTAAAATATGTATTAGATAAAGCACACGAAATCATTGATTTTACAGACTATCAAGATTTGTTTTCTAAATATGATACATTAAACAAGATTTCGTTTGATTATGCAGTTGTTGAGAAAGAAAAAAAGATACAGGTCAAGAGATTTGCGGGAGAGTGGAAAGATATTGGAACATGGAATACACTTACCGAAGCAATGGAGGATAACATTGTAGGGAAAGGGGTTATTAACGATAAATGTAGTAATGTACATATTGTAAATGAGATGGATGTTCCAATTATTGCAATGGGATTGGAAAATGCTGTTATTTCAGCTTCACCAGGTGGAATATTGGTTTCAGATAAAGAACAGAGCTCATATATTAAACCGTTTGTTGATACATTTCAACAAAAGATAATGTTTGCTGAAAAGTCATGGGGCACTTATAAGGTGATAGATATAGAGAATGAGAGTATGACAATAAAAGTATCATTGCAACCAGGGGAACATATGAATTATCATAGTCACAAAAATAGAGATGAGATATGGGTTGTAATAAGTGGTCGTGGAAGGACTATTGTTGATGGATTTGAACAGAGTATAAAAGTAGGAGATGTTATAACCATGACGGCAGGTTGCAGGCATGTTGTGTTTGCTGATACAGAATTGAAAATAATAGAAGTTCAACTAGGAGAATATATAAATGTAAACGATAAGAGGAAATATGAATTGGAATATTAGTCACGAGAGTAAAATATCTAAATTTGGTATTTATATTAAAATTGTAAAGTGTTATTGTGATAATTGTTCATAATAATATAATCACAGAATGTGTCAGAATTATGCAGAATTTGAAATTATAGACAGATAAATAAAGTAAATATATTATGGATTGATTCTGAAAGATGCAAAATTATTCAACGTTATCATTTATAGTTACTAATATATGGTTTAATATGTGTATGCTGTAATAGCCTGTGCGAAATATGTGCAGATGAATAAAGGTCCATAGATTATATTTGTGTTTATATGCAATTAATATTATTGTAGTAGAAGTTTGGAACAGATAATTATAGTTTTACAAGATAGGAAGATAAAAGTGAATAGTCCGTTATTATTAGTGCCTTCGGGAAAAGATTATATATGGGGAGGACAAAGATTAAATGATGAGTTTGATAAGGAGATAGATATGCATCCATTGGCCGAAACATGGGAATGTTCAACACATCCTGATGGTCCATGTTATGTTGCAAATGGGGAATATACAGGAAAACAACTTGCAGATGTGATAATGATGAATCCTAATATACTCGGAAAGAGACACATGGGGAAAACAGAGTTACCAATTTTGGTTAAGTTTATTGACGCAAATAGAGATTTATCGGTCCAAGTTCATCCCACAGATGAATATGCAAAAAAATACGAAGATGGGCAGTTGGGTAAAACAGAGATGTGGTATGTTTTAGATGCAAAAAAAGATTCAAAATTGGTATATGGATTAAACAATATTTGCACACGTGAGGAAATAGTTAATTCAGTTAATTCAGGGACATTAAATAAATATTTGCAGAAGGTTGATGTAAAAAAAGGAGATGTATTTTATATTGAAGCGGGAACTATACATGCAATAGGTGCTGGGTGTTTGATAGCTGAAATACAGGAGAATTCTAATCTTACATATAGAATTTATGACTATGATAGAGTTGACAAGGATGGAAAGAAGAGACAATTAGATGTAGAAAAGGCATTAGATGTAGCAAAGTTAGATTATAGTGTTGAACCTAAACAGCCTTTACGAGTTTTAAATTATAGACAGGGTGTTGCTTCAGAGCTATTATGTAGGTGTAAGTATTTTAAAGTGTATCGTATGATTGTAAATACGGAGAGACGTCAGGAAGTTTACTATGAAACAGACGATTTGTCATTTAGAGTGTTGCTATGTGTAAATGGATGTGGGCAAATTTTGTACTGTGGTGGTAACATTACTTTTTTCAAAGGCGATTGTATATTTATTCCAGCAAGTTCTGTAAGAATCAAAATACATGGACAGGCACAATTTTTAGATATAAGAGGATGAGAAAAGGGTAACATGTAGAAAATACTTGCGAAGTGAAAAAGGAGAGGAAACGAATAAATGGAATATAAAAAAGAGTATGAGAGATGGCTTAATAGAGGAGCATGCGAGGTCATAAATGATGAGAGTATTATTGAAGATTGCTTTTATAGGCAACTTGATTTTGGAACAGGAGGTATAAGAGCAATCATGGGCCCTGGTCCAAACAGATTGAATGTTTATACTATTAGAAAAAATACAGAGGGATTTGCAAGGTTTATTGAGAGTAAAGGTATTGAGGTAAAGAAAAAAGGTGTGGTCATTGCATACGATAATAGAAGAAATTCTAAGATTTTTAGCGAAGAAGCAGCTAAGGTACTTGCAACACATGAAATACATGTGTATTTGTTTGAAAAGTTAACAGCAACACCAGAGCTTTCGTTTGCGATAAGATATTTGCAAGCACAAGGAGGGATTAATATAACAGCAAGCCATAATCCAGCAGAATATAATGGTTATAAGACGTATGATGAATATGGATGTCAATCGGTATTAAGAGATACAAATTTAATAATTGATTTTATAAGGGGAGTAGACGATGTATTAGAAGTAAAAGTAGATGAAAACAAAAATAATAATATTGAATATATTGGTGATAGTATTGATGAGGAATATTTTAAACAATTAGAAACGGTACAAGAAAGAGAACAATTAAAAAAGAACATAAGGATTGTGTATACACCTTTACATGGAACTGGAAATATTCCTGTTCGAGTAATGCTCAGAAGATTGGGTTATTATTTTGAGGTAGTAGAGGAACAGAGTACTCCTGATCCATGTTTTACAAATACTAAATCTCCTAATCCAGAAAATAGGATTGCATATGAAATGGCAATTGAAAAAGCAAAGCAGATAGATGCGGATATTATTTTTGCCACAGATCCAGACTGTGATAGAATGGGAATAGTCGTAAAGCATAGGAGTGAATATAGATATTTAACAGGTAATCAAATAGGAGCGATTTTGTTGGAATATTTGTTATCTTCAAAAAAAGAGAAAGATACTTTGCCAGAAAATGGTATAATTTTCGATACAATTGTTACATCCAGTTTAGGAAGAATGGTAGCACAAAAATATGGAATTGAAGTTGAAAGTACCTTAACCGGATTTAAATTTATAGGGGATAAGATTACAGAGTATGATGGAAAAAAAGAATTTTTGTTTGGTTATGAGGAATCATGTGGTTATTTGATTAAGAATTTTACAAGAGAAAAGGATGGTGTACAAGCAATTATTTTAGCTGCTGAAGCAGCAAATTACTATAGATGTTTGGGTAAAACATTTATAGATGTGTTGGATGAACTATATGAAGAATATGGGAGGGTAGAAGATACTCAAGAATGCGTTACACATAAGGGTATCAATGGAAAAAAGGAAATTGAGAGATTAGTAAATGAATATAGATATGCAGATATTGAAGAGATAGAAGGAAGAAAAATAATTGCAAAAGAAGATTATATACAAGGTTTAAGGTATGAATCAGATAAGAAAATAAAATTAAATCTCCCTAAATCAAATGTTATTAAGTTTGTTTTAGATGATGATTCGTGGATTGCAATAAGGCCATCAGGAAATGAACCTAAAATAAAGTATTATAGGGATATGAGAGGAAGGTAAAAAATAATATTAATATTTTTTCATTGTAGTTAGATGTAGAATTTATTATAGATGAATAATGTGAATATGATTAAGACATGTGTTATATATAGAATGTTTTCTGGGTATACAAATTATGATATGGGTAATAGGTGTTTGATGTTGATGAGTACTTATTTTGCTATATTAGAATTATTTTATAAAGCTAATATATATCTGATACAATTACAAAATATAAGTTAATGAAATTGGGAGTCAAAAATGAACATAAAAAATATTGAATTTGTTGTTTGTATTGGTGATAAACAAGAAATGGAAGAATGTATGTCTTATTTAAAAAAATTAAATACTCCACAAGGATATAATATAGACATTATACTGATTAGCAATGCAACATCAATGACATCCGGTTATAATGAAGCAATGAAAAAATGCAATGCAAAATACAAAGTCTACCTACATCAAGATACTTTTATAATTAACCCTAATTTTGTATTTGAATTATTGAAAGTATTTGAATCAGATCCCAATATAGGGATGATAGGATGCGTCGGACGACGAAAAATGCCATCTGACGGTATCGCTGTGGAAGGGTGGAATACAGGAAAGGTATATGACAACATTGATTCATTACAAGGATACGAATCCGGAATCTGTGAAGTAGATGCTTTGGATGGTCTGTTACTTGCAACCCAATATGACATACCATGGAGAGAAGATATATTTAAGGGATGGGATTATTATGATATTTCCCAATGCTTCGAATTTCATAGAAGGGGATTAAAGGTTGTGGTGCCGGTGCAGAATAAAACTTGGTGCTATCATGATAATCATTACAGTAAACTATACAATTATGACATATGGCGACAAAAGTTTGTAGAAGAATATCAGGATATCTACCCATTTGAGTACACTGAGCATATTAGTCAGAATAAGAGAGAGATGGAAGAATTGATTATATCACTGACAGAGTTGTTAGAGCAGTATCTTGATAGTGGTCAGATGACAGAGTTTTCTGTAATATGTAAGAATCCAAATGTTGAGAATCAGCTTTGGTCCAGAGATTATTGTTTGATTAACAGTATTTATTATATGGAACAGGATACGAATTCTTCTAAGAGGATTTATCAGGGAAATGCGGAGAGCACATTGAATAATCTTCGCAGATTGAAACATTTACTAAAGCGGATAGAGTATAATGCGGGTGTTGAAGAAGAGAACATAAGGGAGATAGTAGATAATTACTCTGTATATGCTATATGTATTGTTTGTATCAGTTATTGCAGGGAAAGAAAGAAGATTTATGAAAAGATAGTGGGATTTTGTGCCAGCCATGATTTGAAGCAGCAACAAAGTGATATGACAATGTTTCAAGAAGCTATGACGGAACAACGGAATATTGATATACAGCATATGCAGCAGCTCATTGTAATGGACAAGGATTGGAAGGAATTCGGAGAAAAACAGGTATTACTTATAGCCGATAGAATAGGTGGACAGACTACAAAGGTAATGAGGCTTTGTAGGGAGTTAAGTGAACAGTATAAAGTATGTCTGGTTGTACAGCAGTATGAGGCTGAGATATTAGAGCAGTTGGATAGAATGCATATAGAGACTTTTTTTATGAAACAGCCACAACATTTGGTATGGGATATGAAAGATAAGCTTTATAAAGAGTTCGTGGAGATTCATATTGTAGGGGATGGCATGGACAGAATTGTGGAGCAATGGCATCGTACTCATATTCCGGTGAGCTGGTACGTATCACATGAAAAGTCGGAAGCGGAACAGGAATACAGTGATAATATCAGCTGTTATGTGTTATAGATAATTAATTACAGGACGATAAATACTATATGGAACAGAAAATTAATAATCCCAATAAGATTTCATTTATCATTTGTGTAAATGATGAGACTTATTATAAAGAATGTTTATTTTATATCGAGAGGCTTCATGTCCCGGAGGGATTTACGATAGATGTAATACCCGTAAGGAATGAACTCTCGATTTATCAAGGATATAATCAGGCGCTGAAACAGTCTGATGCAAAATATAAGATATATATGCATCAGGATGTTTTTTTGGTGTATCAGGATATTCTTTTGAGATTTTTAGAATTGCTGACCAAACATCCTGAAATAGGAATGGCAGGAATATTGGGAAGTGACAGTTTTCCTGAGGATAAATATTTTTATAAGTCATGGAATTATGGAAATGTGTTGGCATGCAGTGAGAAAAACGCTTTTCATAACGAATTAATAAAGAGAGAATCCAGGGTAGTGGCAATTGATGGAATGTTTATGATGACACAATATGATATTCCATGGAGAGAAGATACTTTGGGTGGATGGGATTTTTATGATTTCTCACAGTCATTGGAATTTATACATCGGGGATATGAAGTGTGGGTTCCTGCACAGAAGAAACCATGGTGTATTCATGATTGCGGATACCTGAAGCTCAATTCCTATGACGAAAGCCAGAAAAAGTTTTTGCATGAATATAAGGATAGAGTTCCTGATTATTCGAATCACAGGGAAGTATACCCGGTTTTGTACAGACAACAATATGAATTAATGATGGAATTGAAAGAGCAGCTAAAAGTATTATTATTTAGTGGACAGGAAGCGGAAGTTCGGAACGTTTTGAGTAAGGTTTCAGATGAGCGGTTCTTCGATTCTGAGCTTGCAGTTATGAAAAATATATTAGAGATTATTGAGGCAGAGTCAGCAGCAGGGATATGCAGAGAACAAGGATTTCTTTATGACTGTAGTATATTTTTAGAGGCATACCATAAGTATACACAGGTAAAGTTTAGACTTCGTAGAGAAAAGTATGCTACAGACAACATATTATTATGTCAATATAGAGAAATATCTGATGTTGCAGAGGAAATAATCAGGAAACATACAATGATAAAGTGATGTTGGTGAATCGGAGGAAATTTGTGAAAATATTTTATTACACATGGTTTGAGAATTCAGAGAATGATATAGTTGAGGCAATGTCACGTTTGGGACATATAGTAGTTAAATGTCATATTCCTTTAAAGGATTATGAAGTAGATGAAGAGTTTACAGAGAACCTGGAACAAATATTTATACAACAAGATTGTGATGTCTTTTTTACATTTGATTTTTTTCCAATTATAGCCAAATCAGCTCAAAGGCTGTGGAAAAGATACATAGCATGGATATACGATATGCCTCATCTGACATTGTTCTCGCCGGCAGTACAGAGTGAATATGTAAGCATATTTGTGTTTGATAAGGTACAGTACCAGGAGTTGAAGACAATCAAGCCAGACAATATATATCATCTCCCACTGCCTGTAAATACGCTGCGCCTTAATAAACTATTAGGGGATTTCAAAGAGAATATGGAATATAAGCATGATGTCAGTTTTGTGGGAAGTCTCTATGAGAATAATATGTATCGTCAGATTAATTATCTTTCCGATTATCTAAAAGGATATATTGATGGTGTAGTGGAAGCACAGCAGAAGATATACGGATACAATCTGGTGGAGGAGGTGTTGACAGAGGGTATTGTTAGTGAAATGGAGAAGTATGTACAGATGAATCTTGACAGCTCCTACTTTACTAATTCACGTAAGTTATATACAGATATGATAAATGCTGAGATTACATGCAGGGAAAGAATAAATCTCATGTCTGCAGTAACAGAACATAACAGTCTGACATTATACACAGGCTCGGACGCGAATCTGGTACATGGAGCAACGTGTGGAGGAACTGTTTCTTATGATACACAGATGCCACAGGTATTCAGGAATTCAAGAATAAATCTTAATATAACCCTTCGTTCTATTATTAGCGGAATACCTCTTAGAGCTTTGGATATAATGGGAGCGGGAGGATTTTTGATATCTAATTATCAGCCGGAGTTAGCGGAATATTTTATTGATGGTCAGGAAGTTGTTATGTTTGACAGCAAAGAGGACATGCTGTGGAAAGTAGATTATTATCTGAGGCATGAGGAAGAAAGGCGGGAAATCGCTTACAATGGATGGAAGAAAGTGCAGGAAGAGTTTTCTTATGATATATTGTTGAGAATAATATTTGAAAGTGTGTAATACAGATAAGCAGGAGGATAAAAGGTGTACGAAAGGTTAGCACAGTTAGTGAATTCGGGAAAATGGGAACAGGCAGAAGAAGAATTTGAGTTACATAAGGACGATTCATGGACAGATGAACTGGCTATATTAGCCACTGTCATATATTTCCAAAAAGGACAGGAAGAAAAGGCCTATGAGAGTATCCAAAAAGGCCTGCAATATAATTATAAAAGCTATGAATTATATCTTTTGCTAGGAAATTATTATGAGACGAAAAATGTCAATCAGGCATGGCTTTGTTATGAAAACGCAGAGTTATATTGTGATAATAAAGATGATTTAGACGTTATTTTGCAATATAAGAGGGCATTGGAAGGACGAAAAGAATGGAATGTTAAAAAGACATCAATAGTAATTCTGTCATATAATCTTAAGGATATCACCATACAGTGTATTGAAAGTATACGTCAGAATAATATCGTATCTTCCTATGAGATTGTAGTAGTGGATAATAATTCCACTGATGGAATAAGGGAATGGCTGGAGAATCAGGATGATATTAAGTTAATATGCAATGATGAGAATAAAGGATTCCCTTATGGATGTAATCAGGGGATAAAATCAGCACAACCTGAAAATAATATTTTTCTTCTTAATAACGATACAGTGGTTACACCGAATTCTATCTTTTGGTTGAGAATGGGACTGTATGAAAATGAGGATATTGGAGCTACTGGAAGTGTATCTAATTATGTGATGAACGGACAGATGATAACACAGAAGTATAATACACTTGAACAATATATTTCTTATGGAATCCGGAATAATATTCCAAGAAGCAATCCATATGAAAAGAAAATATATCTCGTTGGATTTGCTCTTATGTTAAAACGGGAAGCATTGGATAATATTGGATTGCTGGATGTAAGATTTTCACCGGGACAATATGAAGATAATGATTTGGGAATTCGATTGAATTATGCAGGATGGAAGGCACTGTTATGTAAGAATAGCTTTATTTTTCATTATGGCTCAGGCGGAGGTAAGTATACGGATTCGTGGAATTCAGTATCTGAGAGGAATGCAGAGAAGTTAAAAGAAAAATGGAAGTTTGACATAAGGTATTACACTTGGGCCAGACTAGAGATTATTAAGTTGATAACACATAGTTCTGACCAGCCTGTTAAGGTATTGGAAGTTGGATGCGGGTTGGGAGCTACATTGGCAAAAATACAGTATTTTTGGCCAATGGCAGAGGTTAAAGGAATTGAAATAGTTCAGCGTGTAGCAGAGCTTGGAGCAAATTATCTTGATATTATTCAAGGTAATATTGAAACAATGAAGTTGCCATATGAAGAGGAATATTTTGACTATATTATTTTGGCAGATGTTATTGAACATTTACACGAACCAGAGGAAACTATAAGAAAGCTGATACCATATTTAAAAAAAGGTGGTGCGTTTTTATGCAGTATTCCTAACCTTATGCATGTATCTGCATTATTGCCGTTATTACAGGGGCAGCTTGATTATAAGGATTCCGGAATTTTAGACAGAACACATATTAGATTTTTTACACTGGATAGTATTATTAAATTATTCAGCAGATGCGGTTTGGAAATGGAGGCTTTGTCTGGAACTGGGGGAGATGAAATGACTATGAAGGAAAAAGAGATGATAGAGGCACTGGAAAAGGTTCCATATGTTGCATCTAAAGAATCATTCCAGGTATATCAGTATATCTTTAGAGCAAGGAAGAATAATGGAGATAAAATGCAAAATGAATAAAATGATACTTACAAACGAGACGGACATTTATACTTTCTTTGAAATAATAGACAAGTCTGAAGCAGGCAGTATTCTTGATGTGGGAATGTTTCTTAAAAGAATAGGGAGTGTATCAAGGCAGGTTAAGGAAAAGGAGATTCCACGTGACAGGATACTAACAGGAGTGGATTATTTCGAAGAAATCCAGTGCCCGGTATGGAACAACATATATGATGAAATATACAGACCGGAGGAAATATTTATATCTGAGAATAATCAGAGATATGAACTTGCAACGGTATTACAGTTACATGAATATATTGAGGAAGAAAAGTATTTTGAAATGTGGGAGTGGCTGTGTGGTCATGTTTCTTACGTATTGACAGATTACAATATAGATAAAGTAAAAAAAATGATTAAGTATATGACAGTGCTGCCGGTAACAGTAGACGATAAATCCTATTGGTTTATTACATTGTAGGGGGGATGGAATATGGATACAAGAATTTATGTTATGACACATAAGAAAATAGAACCAATTCAAAATGATGTTTATATTCCACTTCATGTAGGAAGAAAAGGAAAAGAGGAGCTTGGCTATGTGGGAGATGACACGGGAGACTCTATTTCGGAGAAAAACAGCAGTTATTGTGAATTGACAGGTTTGTATTGGTTATGGAAAAATGTGGATTGTGATATTGTGGGGATTTGCCATTACAGGAGATTTTTTACCAGGAATGAACAGATACTGGATAAAGAGTATATTGAACAGATATTGCAACATTATGATATGATAATTCCGGACAGCAGATGTACCGAGGAAATAAGTATTGAAAGACATTACGAAGTAAAACATTGTATAGAAGATTTGTATTTGTGTCGTGACGTCATAGCAGAAAAATATCCTGAGTATAAAGAAGCTTTTCAGGTTGCATTAAAGTCGAATCTGTTATCTATGGGAAATATGTGGATTACCCGAAAAGAGGTATTTAATAAGTATTGTGAGTGGCTTTTTGAGGTGCTTTTTGAGGTGGAGAAGAGACTTGATTTTTCAAAGTATGATGATTATCAGGGAAGGGTTATGGGATTTTTGTCAGAGCGTTTATTCAGAGTATGGCTTTTGATGCAGGATTATACTATTAGGGAAGAATACGTCAAGATGATAGAAACCAAGGATTTTCTTAATGATATAAAAGAGACGCAGCTTAAGTATCAATACATAAAGACAACATTAAAGCCGTTAATACAGCTTTATGAACCATATTCTGATTCAATGGATTCGCTTAAGAGTCTGGCACAGGATTTTGAACAGAAAGATGATTTTGAGGGGAAGATACCTGTCTGGGTCTGCTGGTGGCAGGGAGAAGATGCGGCTCCTGAGCTGGTTAAAGTATGCCTGGATAGTATTAGAAGGAGTATACCTGAGGATAAAGCTGTCCTACGTTTGATTACTTTAGACAATTGTATGGAGTATGTAACATTTACGGATACAGTGATTAAGAAGTATAATGAGGGCAAGATAACATTAACACATTTATCAGATATGTTAAGAGCTGAATTATTATATCGTTATGGTGGAATGTGGATTGATGCTACTTATTATGTTGCGAACAAGTTGAATAAAAATATTTTTGAAAGAGACACGTTTTATACCTTAAAGTATCCTGTAAGTATATGGAAGTCAGATATATCACGGGGGCGGTGGTCATGTAATTTATTGAAAGTATACCCAGGAAGCATATTTGCCCGTATTCTAATGGAAAGCTTTTGGTATTACTGGGAAGTAAATGATTCTATGATTGATTATTTTCTAATAGACTATGTTGCTACCTTGGCATACGATATGTTTCCGGCTGTACAGAGTATGATAGAAAAATGTCCTATAAGTTCGTCAACCGTATTTGAATTACAAAAGAATCTATGCAGAAAATTTGATGCAGAAAAATATAAAAAGTGGACACAGGAGTCAACATTTTTTAAGCTTAATTGGAGAACAGAATTAGAGGAGAGAACGTTGACGCAGGAGGAAACATTTTGGGGATATTTGAAAGATGACAGGAGATGATGAGATGCAGCAGAAAAACTTAAATATTCCGAAGACAGCCATTATCATCGTATCCTATAATAATAAAGAGATGATGCAGTCCTGTATCGAGAGTATACGTGCCAATAATGACCCAGATACATATCAGATAATAGTAGTAGATAATGCTTCAGAAGATGGAGTTGCTGAATGGCTGGCTAAGCAGACGGATATTATTCTAATTGCCAATAATGAGAATAAAGGATTTCCATATGCGTGTAATCAGGGAATTGCAGAAGCAGATAAAGACGCAGACATATTTCTTTTGAACAATGATACTATAGTGACTGAGAATGCGTTACATTGGCTGCGTATGGGATTATATTCCGATGAAAATATTGGGGCTGTAGGAAGTGTTTCTAATAATGTGGTAAATTATCAGCAGGTGTCTGAGCGGTTTGCTACATTAGAGGAATGGATGGATTTTGCAAAACATAACAATGTGGAAATGGAATATCCTTATGAAAAAAAAGGATGGCTTGTAGGGTTTGCAATGCTCATTAAACGAGTTGCCGTTAATACGATACTGGAAGTGGAAGGAAAAGAGAATGATGACATACCTGAAGTGTTAGATTGCAGATTTTCTCCAGGGAATTATGAAGATAATGATTTGAGTATCAGGTTGTTAAAGAATGGTTATAAATTATTGTTATGTAAAAATAGCTTTATTTTTCATTATGGAGGAAAGTCCTTTCGAAAGAACAATGAGAAATATATTAGTCTGCTGTTACACAATCAGAAGAAGTTAGAAGACAAGTATGGTATAGATTTTATTCCTTACAGCGTTGTGGAATCAGCATTGGTAGATATGATTAAGCCTGACAGACCGGATTTCACCCTTCTGGAGATTGGGTGTAAGCTGGGGGCAACTCTTGCAAGAATAGAGAGCAGATATCCTCAGAGTAGATTATGCGGTGTTGAGAAGAATTATAAATTGGCAGAGCTGGCAAAACAGGTAGCACATGTACAGTGTGAAGATATTCTGAAGGTGGATACATTGAATTCGGAGTATGAAGGAAAATATGATTATATCTTATTAGACCATGTTCTTAGAGCGGATGGTAATGAGAAGGATATGTTGAAGAAAGCGAAGATGTGTGCAAAATTAGGAGGAATATTACTTGTATCGGTGGAAAACTGCCAGTGTATCCGTCATTCAGATAAAGGGTTTACATTAGATGGGATTGTGGAGCTTTTTAATGGGTGTGGATTAGCTTTGGAAGAATTTAATTATCGTCCATTGAAGTGTGATAATCATGAGAAGAAATTATTAGAAGAGAAAATGAAGGATATTGATGCGTCCATGCGACCTTTATATGAAGCAGAGTGTTTCATATTTGCAGCAAGAAAGGTATAAGAATGAAAAGAATGAAAGTGCTTGTTCCGTGCCTGGAGGGAGCAGGAGGAATTAGTGTATTAAAAAATCTGTTAAATATATTGAATAAAAATGATTATGACATAACTGTTGTCTCTCTTTTGGAGGGACAGATGCGAAAAGATTTTGAGAACATGGGGATTTCTGTGCAGGTGGAAGAACAGATGATGAGTGAAGAGTTTATATCTGATTTGGCAGAAGAAGATGAGGTTTTTGTCAATACATTACAGATGCATTCCATTGTGCAGAAGCTTAATGGAGGGACAGTAAAGGTGCATTGGTGGATTCATGAGCCGCCTGCATATTTTCTATTATGCAAGGAGATGATACCGGAAGATTTTTTCTCACATCTTGAAGCAAATGTAAGGGTATACACAGCAGGTCAACTGGTACATGACCATATATGGAATCAATATGGATATGATGCACAGGTTCTTAATTTTGGTGTGGAGGATATTGCAGGCAGGATGAAAGAGGGGAATAAGGAAGTGAAGGATAGGATTCGCTTTTTATTACCAAGTTTTTATTTTGACTATATTAAGGGACAGGATTTATTGTTAAAGGCTATTACCGAACTTCCACAGGAATATATAGAACACAGTGAATTTTTCTTTCTGGGGTATGTTGAGGAGGATATGCAGGGGTTATACAGAGTGATTCAGAAACTGGAACAGGCATGGGGGAATGTACATTATTTATCCATAATGGAACATGATAAGTTACTGGAAACTATGAATGATATGGACTGTATAATTGCACCATCCAGAGAGGATGCAACCAATGCATGTATTGTGGAAGGAATGATGTTGTCAAAAATATGTATCTGCTCTGATATGACAGGTGCTTCAAGATATTTACAGGATTGTGTAGATGCATTAATATTCCCAACTGGTAATGTTGAAGAATTAAAGAAAAGAATAATGTTGGTAATTAATAGCTTTGATGAGCTGCAGGCAATAGGGAAAAATGGGCGCAGAGTGTATGAGGAGGTGTTCTCTGAAGAAGTATTTGAGAAGAGAGTGAAGGAGATATTTGATGTATAGATGTTTTCTATACACCATTTATAATACCAAGTCTCTTCATTGCAGGGTGGTAACCATATTTTTTGCTTAATGTATAATAGTGGATTGCTTCTGATTTGTGATTGAGGCATTCATATATTACGCCTATATTGTAATAGGCAATAAAGCTGTTGACACCTTTCATTTTATAGTTAGGGGTGTCAGTGGCTTTTTTAAATTCCTGAATGGCATTGTCGAACATGCCGTTATTCATATAGATTAGTCCCATGAGGAATATAAAGTCTGCATTATTTGCAAATTCATTGTAAATGTTTTCAAATGAAAGGGCTTCTTCTGCACGTTTACTGTTAATCAGGGCATACCCATAGGACTCTACCATATCCTGCACATATTCAAGGGCAGGGTCAAGGTCAAAACATAAGCCTTCAGAAAAATATGTACAAGCTGTTTCATAGTCCTGTAACATATAGTAACTTTTGCCTAGCTGATAAAGTATATAAGGATTTTTTCCATTAGTGTTAAGTTCCTCAAGCAGAAGAGAGATATTGCGCATAGCCTTTTCTTTTAATGCCTCAGGTGAACCGTCATATCCTGTGTGACGGATTGTAACAGGGGCAATATAAGTATTTTCTGTGATTTCTGATGATACAGGAACAATTTGTTCGTGTATGGTGCCTGAATAACGGTAGAGCTCATTTGGAAAAATACGATTAATATGCTCCTGCATTTCAAATGTTTCTCCATTGCGGATATAGGGGTTTATTCTCTTTATTCTGCCGATTGATTCAGTATGAGTAGATATTAATTTTTCAAGATGTTCTTTTTCCAAGGTCTCAATATATTCATCACAGTCCAACACCAGTATGAAAGGTGATGAAGCTTTAGAACAACAGAAGTTACGTGCAGCACTAAAATCATTGCACCATTCATAGTCGTATATTTTATCGGTGTATTTTGCAGCAATATCTTTAGTGTTATCTGTTGAACCTGTATCGGTATATATGATTTCATAACCGTAAGGTTTTATTGATTTAAGACAATGTTCAATAACTTTTGATTCATTTTTTCCAATTATACATACCGATATCATAAGTATTTCCTTTCTTTAGGTGGTTGATTTCATCATTAATGCTGTGGATAAATGCGCTTTTTTGAAGTGATTATACATTAATTTGGCTTTTGTGTCAAAATCACTGTATTATTTGAGAGAAAAAATATTATGAATGTGATATAATCAAACTATATATTTTTATAAAAGAAACAGGGGATGAACAATGATTATAAGCCACAACCTCCCTGCACAGATTGCAGAGAGAAATTATAAGTTAAACACAGACAATAAAGCCAAGTCATCTAAGAAGCTTGCATCAGGATACAGGATTAATTCCGCTGCGGACAATGCGGCGGGGCTTGCCATATCTGAGAAGATGAGAGAGCAGATAAGAGGTCTTGACAGAGGAACGAAGAATGCGGCAGACGGAGTGTCATGGATTCAGACAGGTGATGGAGCATTAGATGAGGTTCACGGTATACTTCACCGAATGAAGGAGCTTACCATTCAGGCGCTGAATGATACCAATACTGATGAGGATAAGGCGGCGCTTCAGATGGAGTTTGATGCACTTCAGTCGGAGGTGGACAGAATAACTGAGACGACTCAGTTTAATAACAAGAATATATTTTCACAGCATCAGCCACAGTACTATCAGATGGAGGGAAATGTTAGGTGGCAGCAGGGACAGCGCCATGCCGTAAATGTTCCTGATAACACTCTGACGGTTACTTACGTTCAGGAAGCAGGCGGTGCAGAGAAGCAGAAGACTATACAGGTTCCGGAGGGAGTGTATACTACACAGGAGCTTATTGATGAGATAGATGATGCCATGAGAAATGTCGGAGCGGATTTGGACGGGCTTAATCTTGAATATACTAAGGACGGAACATGTAATCTGAATCTGGAGGGCGGTACGAATATTAAGAGTGCCTCCGGTGGATTATCGTATCTTCTTAATGATGTGTATGGTGGTGGAAGTGTGGGAGCACTTATTGGAACAACCGTATTTGCAACAGACAGTGACAGACTTCAGATTAAAACCGGTCAGAATGATAATCTGTCATTCCAGATAATGGATTTTTCCGGAAATGCTACGAATAAGAATATCACTATTCCACAGGGAAGATATACGAGACAGGAGATTATAGATCTTCTTAATAATCAGCTTGCAGGAACGGGAGTGCAGGCTGTTAAGTACAGCACAGGTATAAAGCTTCAGAGCAACGATTCCATGATTACCGGATTTAAGGGTAATATGTTTAAGATTGATACAGACCCTAATAATATTTACACATCGGTTTTCTATGATAATGTTATGTATGGAAGAACCACTGCTTCAGCAGCCACATTTACGGGAGGAGCGGTGCTGACCACGGCTTCAAAGGACACTAAGTACAATAGGCTTAATATAGATAATACTAATAATACACTTACATTGTCAGCAAATGGTGGAAGTGATGTGACAATTACCATTCCTGATGGCTCTTATACTGCATCAGAGATGAAGAATAAGCTTAACGAGCTTTTCAACGCCAATGGTCTTGATATATCTGCGGATTATTATACAAGTGGTAATTTCAATGGATTTAAGCTTACATCCGGTGTTGAGGGTGTGGCAAGTAATATAGATATTTCCAACACATCAAGTGCCTATGGAACTCTTTTTACGGATTGTAATTATACTTCATATACGAACTCACCTACGTTAAATAATGAGACAAGAGCAGATTATCCGCCGGTAACTACAGGAGGCAAGACATTTTCAGGGAATAAGCTTCCTCTTACTGTACAGGCAGGAGTTAATGATAAGTTCAACATTACCCTGGCGGGAACTTCTTACACCATAACTATGAGTGCCGGAAGCTATTCCAGTGTCAGTGATATAGTTAATGAACTGAATACACAGCTTAACGGTTCTTCAGCACCGGCAGGATACAAGGGAAAGGTGATTCCTTCAGTGTCATCGAATAAGATAGTTCTTACAGGTGCAGGTGGAAGCGGTCTTACTTCTATCGGTATATCTGCAGTGTCAGGCAATACAGGATATAATGACCTGTTTGTTGGGGAAAATGTGGTGCATAACACAGCAACTGCGTCTAATACAGGTAACAGTACCACACCGGCTAAGATTACTACCAACACTGATGTTCCTGACCCTGCCACATTTACAGGGGCAAATAATAGGTTGACAGTGAAGGTTAACGGCGATTATAGAACGGTTACTTTCCCGACGGGAAGTCAGAGCCATGCTGATATTGTAAATACTATTAATGACCAGCTTAAGGAACAGATAACCACAGTTGATAAATCATTTACCACTATTGACGTAAAGGGTACCACCACTAAGGGAAATGTGAGTGCCAATGGTAATGGTAATACTTCGGTAGCATCTAATTCTTACAGTGGCAAAGGTTCATCCTCATATCTTCAGGGTACAACTACTCTCGGAACAAATGTGGGGGCGAAGGTTACTATGGATGTTGCCCTTAATAATCCTATGGTTATTGATGGCAATAATAATCAGTTCAAGATTAGTCTTAATACTAACACTACAGAGACCAATCCGAATGCCAAGACAGATACTATTACTATTGCCAATGGAAGTTATACACCGGAACAGTTGAGGAGCGAGCTTCAGAATAAGCTTAATTCAGCATTTGGTACGGGTGAAGGTGGCGTAGATGTATCTTTAGACAGCGGAAAGCTTGTATTTACATCAAGAGTTGGAACTGCTGTTACAGGTAATATGACCAGCATACAGTTCGATACTAATACTCCGTTCATAAGGGAAATGAAGACTACAAGGACACCTGCTGTTGCCACATCCAACTATAATCTTGCAAGTTCCATCGTGCTTGACGGGACTAATAATACATTTAATTTTACATATAAGGACCCGGCAACAGGAAGCAATAATGTGAGTCTGAATCTGACTTCAGGAACATATAATGCCACAACTATTGTTCAGGAGATTAATAATAAGCTGGCCACTAATAACATTCCTGTCACCGCATCCAACAATGGTGGAAGGCTTACTTTAACCACAAAGGGAGCAGGAACCGGATATGGCATTTCCTATGGAACTGCAACCGGTGGAACTTCTGCGGATACGTTATTCGGTAATCTTACCAATGAGACATCAGTGTCGGCTACAGCCAACTGTAATGTTCAGCCAAGCGTTGTGATAGATGATTCTTCTAACGGATTTAATATAAAAGTTGACGGCAATGATTATTCACTTACTCTGGATAACGGAACTTATGACAGGAATGGTCTCGTGGCAATGCTTAATAACAAGCTTACTGCTGCGGGAGCACCTCTTACAGTGTCTCTGTCGGGAAATTACCTTAAGTACACTGATAAGAATAAGGGGCAGGGAGCCAGTATTTATATGTCATACGGAACAGGCGGAAGCTCCATGAAGGCTATTTATGGTGAGACAACCACTAAGACACCGGGAGTGACGGCATCTTTTGATGGTAATAAGCTTGTTCTGACAGGGAAGGATAACGGAGGTTCTCTGCAGGTATCATCTAATCAGAATGGAAGTATATTTCAGACTTCTACCAGCTCAAGTTCGGATATTCCTCCTACATCTACTACGGGATATGTGTCATCAAAGCATTCTAACATTGATGGAGTAAACATTTCCCAGCCGGTAGTTATAGATAAGTGGAATAATGCTCTTAAGTTCACATATACAAAAAATGGTGCCGATACACCTGTAAATGTATCCCTTACGGAGAAAAGTTATACTTATACGGAGCTTGCACAGGAACTTCAGAGTGAGCTGGATGCAGCAGCAGGTACCGGTGAACTTAATGTGACTGTGGATGGCAATGGAGTGGTTATAAGTGCCGTTAAGACCGGCAGCAATTACAGGATGAGTAATTTCTCCGGGGGATTTTATGACAAGGTACTTGGAGCTTCTAAGGAAATAAGTACCACTAAGAATGTGTCTGATGTTGACGGAAAGCAGAATGTCGAACCGGCATATACCATTGGACGAAAGGATATTAGAAATGGTTCGGTTGAAATAGAGACCGGCGTTAATGATGAATTTGAATTCGATATAACTTATGGTGGTTCTACGAAGACTATTTCTGTTAAGATTGCGGAGGGAACGTATAGCGGAGGAGCTTTGGTTAATGAGCTTCAGAATAAGATTGATGCAGAGCTCGTATCAAAAGGTCTGCCAGCCGGCATGATAGAGGCAGGTATCGGTGGAGTAAATACCGGGGTTGTTGGAGCAAATGATAATAATGCCCTGTGCCTTAAGCTCTCTAAGACAGTGCAGCTTCCATATCAGGGTGAATATATTATTGACGGTGTGCGTGGAGATGCAGCATTTTTCATATTCTACCAGTCTGATGGAGAGATGGTTCCGGCATATGTTAAAGGCTCTAAGGACATTACTGAGGGAGTGTCCATAACATCTGAAAATAATGAATTGTCATTTGACGTGGATGGAACAGGTTATGCGGTTACCCTGGATGAAGGAGATTATGATGGTCAGGGAATTTTAGATCAGATTAATCAGAAGTTAATCGCAGGAGGCATTCCGGTTAAAGCCAAGATGGATGGCAGGAACATTAAGCTTTCCTATGAAAAGCTGGGACAGCATACTATTGATAATATATCAGGAACAGCTAAGAAGTCTGTATTTTATCAGGAGAATGCCGGTGATGGAAAGTCACAGGATATATTGATTCAGATGAGTGGAAGGGCAAGTGATGGAACCGGACTTCTTGATGCCAGAAATATGGCACAGGGAAGGGATTATTCTGTTATTGACAGACCGGTTCTTAACACCGTTACAATGGGAATTAATTCAGTTGTTATAACACAGAATAAGTATGCCAACAAAGCACTTGAAAGAATTGATAAGGCACTTGATATAGTTTCTTCTGTGAGAAGTGGTATGGGTGCCGAGCAGAACAGACTTGAGCATGCTATTGATGCGAATAATAACACTTCAGAAAATACCCAGGCAGCAGAATCAAGGCTTAGAGATACGGAGATGGCAGCAGAAATGGTGGAATTCTCTAAGCATTCTATACTTCAGCAGTCGGCACAGTCCATGATAGCGCAGGCTAACAGCCTGAGTGAGGGAGTGCTGAAGTTGCTGCAGTAGAGGTTTATGTTCAGATATTAATGATGAAAGAATTTGAAAAGCATTGACTTTATTCAAAATTTGGCATATTATAAACACAAGAAAGCATTGGGTTGCACACAGGGCAACTGAACACCTGTGGTGATACTATTGCGATAACCTCAATATAGTGACCTGCATGATACGGAATCATTGAGATAATATCATATCCAGTATGGGGATTAGGTCATACGCGTATGCTTTGGGAATCGTAAGAGGACGAAGCGAACTACCGGTGGTTATTCTAAAGGGAAGCTAGTGCTTCCCTTTTTACATTGTGAGGAAGGTAATTCAAAATTTATTATTTGTTTGGGAAATGATACAGATAGTGCAGGAAATGAGTACTTCGTAATGTTATAAAAGTTACAAAAATGAGCATAGTCGACAGCTAGTGTTATAATATTGTAACATTGGCTGTTGACTTTTACCTGGCAAAGACATAATATAAGTATATAAGAGCGTGGGGATTAAAAGTTATTTGGAAGGAGTGTATATTATGAATGCACTGTTGGGAAAGAGGATTCGCAGTTTTAGAACAGATAGAGATTTGACTCAGGAATATGTTGCGGAGTATTTAGGTATAAGCAGACAGAAGTATGCACGTATTGAGAATGGAGCCGTAAATATTACTTTGGATATATTGATTAAAGTTGCAGAATTGTTTCAGATTGAAGTAAGTGATATTACAAAAGTATTGGATAAAGATGCAACAACGGCTTACAGGAAAGGAGAAAGTCAGGGAGCTTCTGTTAATACGGTATATGAGATGTTGGATTTATTTTATGCAAATAAGCATGCATACGAACGTATGACATATAAGGATAAAGAATAGGAGGGATTTCTTGTGACTTATAAACGAATGAGGGAGATTCAGATTATGGCGGATGAATTTCGTCAGTATTGTAAAGTAATTAAGTATGGCATTGTAGATATTTTCGATGAATGTGAAAGATGTGGGTTTAAGTTAGTACGATATCCCATAGGGGAAGATGGAGTTTTGGGTTTTGTGCAGAATCGGGATGATGATAAGATAATTTTTTCTAATTCTTCTGTGCGTTTGTCAAGAGAGATTTTTACAATTGCACATGAAATTGGACATTTGTGTTTGCATATGAAAATGAGAGAATCATATTTAGAGGATGTACATACACTCAAAGATTATACAGAGGAAAGTGAAGAAGTGGAGGCTAATTACTTTGCTGCATGTTTGTTAATGCCAGAGGATAAAGTTCATAAATATATATCTTTGGAGATGGCAACAGAATGGGAGAAACAATGGACAGCCTTCGATATATCAAAAATGATGACATCATTTAATGTGAGTTTTGATATGATTTTGAATAGGCTACAGAATTTGGAGATTATAGATGAAAAAACAAAATCACGTTTGGATAACGAAAAAAATTTGAAGAAAGTTTCTAATTTGCTTAGAATGACTGGTGGAGATGTTAGAATTAATGTAAGTAGTAACGTGAAGCGAATTCCAGGAGAATATATAGAGTGGGTAATATATAACTATAATCATAACGTGATTCCGCAAAAAACTCTTGAGAAAGCATTGGGATATTTTGATATTCGAATTGAAGATATTAGTGACAAGCTAAGAATTGCTGAAGAAATAGAAGAAGATGATTTGGAGGCATTGATAGGGGGGATAGGTGAGTGAAAGCTTCTTTGGACACAAATGTGATTATTCACCTATATCGGGCAGAAAAACAACAGCTTTTGTTTCAGCGTTTTGATGAGGGAGTGTTTATTTATGAGCAGATTAGGCAAATAGAATTACAACATCATGGGCAGGATATACTTGGTAAAGTTGATAAGGACATAACTGATAATCGAATACAAATATATACCGATCAGAGATTGAAAAATGAGGGAGTATTTACGTTGTTTCAGGGACATGTGAGGGAGAATCGTTTGTTGTATGGGACTGGTGATTTGGGAGAGGTGTATGCTATTTCACTGGCGGAAACGATAGGGGCATATTCTTTGGTTACAGATGATACAAAACAAGGGGGGCCGTATATGTCGTTGTTACAGTTTCATGATAATGATATTATGCCTTTTACATATGCAGATGTGCTTATCATGAATTATTTAGAGGGAATACTTACCACTGAGGAGACGATACGGTTTTTTAATGACATCAATAGTGTATCGGATTTGAATTGGAGTTTTAAGAGTCAGTTAACAAAGTTTGTTAAAAGATTTTGGAGTAATCCATATCAGGATAGTGAGCATAAGTGGATGATACATTTTTGTGATAAAAAAGGTATAAATGCGAGAAAAAAATTGAAGGAATTGCTATGTATTATAAGTAAATTTACATAACATGCCGATATACAGACTGTAGTAGTAAATTATAAGAAAGAAAGGAACATACAAATGGAAGATATTAGACAGCAGCAGATAGAAGCATTAGAGGTACTTAAGCCATACAATCAGAAGCTTGTGAAAGCAGTTCGTGAGGTTGCAGTGGAATTTAGAGGACAGAAACAGCCTGATACGGATGAATTTTTCAAGAAGATTATGGAAGGAATTAACTGGGAGATTCAGGTTGTTAACGGAACTCTTGATTATATCAACGAAGGTGAGCAGCTTCTTGATAAAGAGGCTTTTAATCAGGCTGTGTTAAATCATAATGACGCAATAAAAAGCGGAGATGACGAAAAGATTGCGGATAGTCTCGACACCAACATCCTGCCATATTTAGAGAAGATTCAGGATATAGCGGAGAAGAAGACAGCATAAGTATTACTAGTAATCGGAATGAGGATTTCAATGAAAAAATATGATTATCTTATTGTAGGCGCAGGGCTTTTTGGCTCTGTGTTTGCATGTGAGGCGGCAAAAAAGGGACGCACATGTCTTGTGATTGACAAGCGCACCCACATAGGGGGAAATGTTTATACAGAAAATATTGAGGGAATAAATGTACATAAGTATGGAGCACACATTTTCCATACAAACGATAAGAAAATATGGAATTATGTCCATCAGTTCGCAGAATTTAACAGATATACCAATTCGCCTATTGCCAATTATAATGGGGAGCTTTATAATCTCCCGTTTAACATGAATACGTTTCATCAGCTGTGGGGAGTTAACACCCCTGCCGAAGCGAAGGAGATTATTGAGAAGCAGAAGGCGCAGAGCGGAATCACCAACCCATGTAATCTTGAGGAGCAGGCCATAATGCTTGTGGGAAAAGATATATACGAGAAGCTTGTGAAAGGTTACACGGAGAAGCAGTGGGGGCAGAAGGCTACCGAGCTTCCGTCTTTCATTATTAAGAGGCTGCCTGTCAGATTTATATATGATAATAACTATTTTAATGACAGATATCAGGGAATACCTGAAGGCGGTTACACCGGAATGATAGAGAAAATGCTTAAAGATGCGGATGTGGAACTTGGTATTGATTATTTTGCCCGCAAAGATGAGCTTGATGCCAGAGCCTATAAGGTTTTATTTACGGGAATGATAGATGAGTATTTCGGATATAAGTTCGGTGAGCTGGAGTACAGAAGTCTTGAATTCGACACAAGTGTGCTTGATGTGGATAATTATCAGGGAAATGCAGTGGTTAACTATACTGAGTATGAAGTTCCATACACTAGAATTATTGAGCACAAGCATTTTGAGAACAGTGCAGCAAATGAAGGCTGCAATAAGACGGTTATCACGAAAGAGTATCCTAAAAAATGGAGTAAAAGTGATGAGCCGTATTATCCTGTTAACAATGATAGGAATACAGAAATTTACATGAAGTACAAAGAACTGGCAGATAAAGAGAATAATGTTATATTCGGTGGTCGTCTGGCAGAATATAAATATTACGATATGCACAATGTCATTGCAAGTGCCCTTGATTGTGCTGAAAGGGAATTGGGATAATATGTTAGGGGTGGTAAGAGTGGAGAATCACAATATTGGTTTTCCACTTTTTTTTGTCTGCTTTTATGCATTTTCGTTCGAAAAAATGTAATAATTTATGTAATATTCGTTCAAAAAAGTGTAAACAACAATGTTGATAACATTCAAAAAAATGTATATAATATGGTTAAAGGTAATGTAGTGTTGTAAAAAGAGGAGTGAGGATTATGAAAAGAACTATAATGAAAGAGCTTGTGTTATGGAAGGACAAGATGAATCGCAAGCCACTTATTCTACAAGGGGCAAGACAGGTTGGAAAAACATGGGTTATGAAGGAATTTGGAAGACAGAATTATAAGTATGTTGCATATGTTAATATGGATCATAATGTGCATATGAAGGAATCATTTGAAAAAGATTTCGATGTTTTTCGTATTTTAGAAGATATAGGAATTGAAACACACACTAAGATATTACCGGGAGAAACTCTGATTATTTTAGATGAGATTCAGGAGATTCCAATAGCACTCAGTTGTATGAAGTATTTCTGTGAAAATGCCCCTGAGTATCATATAATTGCTGCGGGGTCTTTATTGGGTGTAGCCCTGCATAAAGGGATTTCCTATCCGGTTGGAAAAGTTAATTTGCTAACAATGTATCCTCTTTCGTTTAAAGAATTTCTCGAAGCTGTAGGAGAGGAAAGACTTGCGGATTATGTTGATACATATGATAGTGAAAAGAATGTTACATTTAAGGATAAATATGTGGAGTATTTAAAAAAATATTATTATATCGGGGGAATGCCGGAGGTTGTGCTTACTTATATAGAAGAGAGAGACTATGATGAAGTACGGAATGTTCAGAAAACTATTTTACAACTTTATGAAAGTGATTTTAGCAAGCATATTGAAAGTAAGACAGAATTGGAAAGGACACGAATGGTATGGAATTCAGTTCCGATGCAATTAGCGAAAGAAAACAAGAAGTTTTTTTTCGGTCAGATAAAGAAGGGAGCCAGATCTGCAGAATTTGAAGTGAGTATACAATGGCTGATTGATTGTGGATTGGTGTATAAGGTTTATTGTGTGGAAAAGCCTGGGATGCCGTTAAAGGCATATACGGATTTTTCGTCATACAAGTTATTTACTTTGGATATTGGACTCTTAGGAGCAATGACAGACCTTGATTCAGAGAGTTTATTGGAAGGAAATCGTATATTTGTAGAATTTAAGGGGGCTTTGGCAGAGCAGTATGTACATCAGCAGATTGTGAGTACAACAAAATATGTTCCATATTATTATTCTAATCAGAAATCTCGCAATGAAATAGATTTTTTGATTCAGAAAAAGGGAAATGTGATTCCGATTGAAGTGAAAGCAGAGGAAAACCTAAAGTCCAAGAGTTTAAAAGCATACACCGATAAGTTTAATCCTGAGTATGCCATTAGGTTTTCAATGAGTAATTATCGTGAACAGGAATGGGTTATTAATATTCCGTTGTGGAATGTATCAGGAATTAATTGATTTGTAGTAACTATTCAGAGCCAAGCATATTTTTACAGCTTGGCTCTGAACAGTTCAATATGTATTTATACATACCCATTAAACATCATCCCCGAATACATTGATGTGACATATGGATTTGAGAATGATATAACCGGGTTAGGATATGATATCATCGTCTTGTCGACATAATTCATCGGGTTAATCGTTATAAGATTAGCTTCTTTCTTCAAATCGTCTTTGAATTTATCTATCATATCAAGAGAATAACGTATATTATTTTCGTTAACAGACTGGGCAACAAGTGATTCATCAACTTTCATGTTACCATTTTCATCAAATGTAAGCCCGGTTGTCTCGAGAGCACTTGTATGCTTCTTTGCTATGTGCTGCAGTTCTTTATATAATTTTGCTGAATCACCGGTACTCTGTGAATTGCCAAATGCCATTGATACAATATTGTTATAATTGTGCGAAAGTTCTGTAAGAGAATCCATAAGAGCATCCATATCGGGTTTGAAACCTATATGGACGGATTCGTTTTCATCAGTGACATCTTTAAGAGTAATTTCGAACCCACCGTTAATTGTAAAAGTATTACCGGCTGCACTTCTCTCATCACCGTTAATCGTAAATACAGCATTTGAAGGCTCGGTTGTTTCGTTATTCAGACCAAGGTAATCTACTATATCGGCGAGATTGGCTGAATCATTGTTTGTCATTGTGAAAATGTGAGGGTTAAAACTGCGGCCTGTAGCATTGGAGATTAATTTGAGGGCTGAATTACCATATACATTTTCATCAACACCTGCTGAAATGCCAATGTCAGAACGATTGATAAGTCTGGCAAGTTTGTCCTGCAAAGAACGGTTATTATCTGTATCGTTTACCTTGAACTGAAGCTCGTATGAATATTCTCCTATATTAATATCAAAAGAATAATTTCCCTGTGGAATGTGTATGCCGTTCTGTGACAAATAATTCCCCGTATTAATCTGTGGAGTTGCCAGCTTTGAAATGCTTATATCAAATTCACTACTGTTTTCGGAATCGTCTGTGGCAGAAAATGTAACATCAACTTTATCTGTGTTATTGCTCACAGCTTTTCTTTTTGTAAATCCCAATATGGAGTCAGCATTAAGTGAATCGGCAATATCTTTAAGAGCAAAAGCATTTTCTTTAAGCGATATAGCATAATTCTTTGTATCATCGTCAAGTTCAATCTTGAAGAGAGGAGACTTACGACTAATCTTTAAGATGTTATTATATACTTCACGAAGCTCACTTTTTTTGTGTACAGTATTGCTTTTCAGTTCATTGGAACTGCCATAGGTTGTAAGATAATAATTATAAATACTATTTATCATAAATAATTCCTCCCTTCATAATTCTGAACATTATAATATAACCTTATTATATGTTGACAAAGCTTAAAATACAAGGGTAAATTTTAGGTTGACTAGAAAACGTTGTTGTGATAAACTAGACGAGCAATGGAAGAAGTCTTTTTTTTTTGCTCAAAATCAAATAGGCAAATTGATTGAGGGCAAGCCAACAACGAATAAAACGGAGGTGGTAGTTGTGCGCGTAAAAATCACATTGGCATGTACTGAATGCAAGCAGCGAAACTACAATATGACTAAGGATAAGAAAAATCATCCTGACAGAATGGAAACAAAGAAATATTGTAGATTTTGTAGAAAACACACATTACACAAAGAAACAAAATAGTCAGATTTGAATGGAGGTAAAGAATGGGAGAAGCGAAATCAACAGAGAAAGCTCAGAAGAAGAGCTGGTTCGCCGGCCTTCAAGCCGAATTCAAAAAAATTATCTGGCCGGATAAAAAATCTATGACCAAACAGACTATGGCAGTAGTAATTATATCCGTATTCTTGGGTGCGATAATTAAAATTCTGGATATGTTAATTCAGATGGGACTTAATTTGGTAGCATAATAAGGAGTAAGGTGATTCTATGTCAGAAGCAAATTGGTATGTGGTGCATACCTATTCAGGGTATGAAAACAAGGTAAAAGCGAATATCGAAAAAACTATTGAGAACAGAAAGCTTCAGGATCAGATTCTTGAAGTCACGGTTCCAATGCAGGACGTTGTAGAAGTTAAGAATGGTTCTAAGAAACAGGTTCAGAAGAAAATGTTTCCGGGATACGTTCTTATCAATATGGTTATGAATGATGATACATGGTACGTTGTAAGAAATACACGTGGTGTAACAGGGTTCGTAGGTCCTGGATCAAAACCTGTTCCATTAACACCGGAAGAAATGAAACCATTGGGAATCAAAGAACCGGAGGTCGTAATTGATTTTGAAGTTGGTGATACAATTTCAGTCAAGAGCGGTGTATGGGAAGGTACAGTGGGCGATATCACAAAGATTGACCCACACAAGCAAATGGTAACAATAAATGTGGATATGTTTGGCCGTGAAACACCAGTAGAGATAAGTTTCACAGAGATAAAAAAGATGGATTTCTAAAATCAAAGCAATTGCTAAATTTACAAAGCATAAGTTTTAGGAGGTGCCTATAATGGCAAAAAAAGTAGAAGGATATATTAAATTACAGATCGAAGCCGGAAAAGCAACACCGGCACCACCTGTTGGACCAGCACTTGGACAGCATGGTGTAAATATTGTTCAGTTTACAAAAGAATTTAATGCAAGAACAGCTGACCAGCAGGGAATGATTATTCCTGTAGTTATTACTGTTTATGCAGACAGAAGTTTTAGTTTCGTAACTAAGACTCCTCCGGCAGCAGTATTAATCAAAAAGGCATGTAAGCTTCAGAAAGCTTCTTCAGTGCCTAATAAGACTAAAGTTGCTACATTGTCAAAAGCAGACCTTCAGAAGATTGCTGAGACAAAGATGCCAGACTTAAATGCAGCATCACTTGAGAGTGCAATGAGCATGATCGCAGGGACTGCAAGAAGTATGGGTGTTACAGTAGAAGAATAATAGTTATTAACGGTGGGAGGACAGAACCCGCTATTACCACTAGGAGGTTAATATAATGAAACATGGTAAGAAATATTTAGAAGCAGCAAAAAATATTGATCGTGCTGCTTTATATGATACAAATGAAGCTGTTAGCTTAGTAAAGAAAACAGCAGTTGCAAAATTTGATGAGACAATCGAGGCTCATATCAGAACAGGATGTGACGGACGTCATGCTGACCAGCAGATTCGTGGTGCTGTAGTACTTCCTCACGGAACTGGTAAAAAAGTAAGAGTTTTAGTATTTGCTAAAGGTGATAAAGTAAACGAAGCTCAGGAAGCAGGAGCAGAGTTCGTTGGAGGAGAGGAATTAATTCCTAAGATTCAGAACGAGAACTGGTTCGATTTCGATGTTGTTGTTGCAACACCTGACATGATGGGTGTAGTTGGTCGTTTAGGACGTGTACTTGGACCAAAAGGCTTAATGCCTAACCCTAAAGCTGGAACAGTTACTATGGACGTTAAGAAAGCTGTTGCTGATATCAAAGCCGGTAAGATTGAATACAGACTTGATAAGTCAAACATTATCCACGTGCCAATCGGAAAAGCTTCATTCAGTGAAGAACAGTTAGCGGACAACTTCCAGTCGCTTATAGATGCAATCAATAAAGCTAAACCAAGCACATTAAAAGGACAGTACCTTAAGAGTGTAACACTTACTTCTACAATGGGACCTGGTGTTAAGATTAATGTTGCTAAATTAGCTAATTAATGATTGACAAAATAAAATATATGTGCTAGAATGCACGATGTGTTAAGACCGAAGACAGTAGGTGTCGTATGACATAAAGTTTTCTACCTACCGAGGATTTAAGGACATTATTAATGATTATGTACCTCTCTGTTTTTGGGCAACCGGACAGAGAGGTTTTTTGATGTAGTATAAGTTCCTTGAATTAGAGAGTCTGACAAATAATACAAGGAGGCAGAATTCATGGCTAAAGTAGAATTAAAGAAACCTGTAGTTGATGAAATCTCAGAGTTACTTGATGGCGCACAGTCAGCAGTAGTTGTAGACTACCGTGGACTTACAGTTGAAGAAGACACAAAGCTTCGTAAAGAGCTTCGTGAGGCTGGTGTTACTTATAAAGTATATAAGAACACAATGATTAACTTTGCTATCAAAGGAACAGATTTTGAGACATTGGCTCCACATTTAGAAGGACCAACAGCTATCGCAGTTTCAAAGACAGATGCTACAGCACCAGCAAGAATCTTATACAACTTTGCTAAAACAGCAGAGGCACTTGAGTTAAAGGCCGGTGTGGTTGAGGGAATCTACTATGATGGTGAGAAGATTAAAGACATCGCTTCTATCCCATCAAGAGAAGAACTTCTTTCAAAATTACTTGGAAGCATCCAGTCACCTATTACAAACTTTGCTCGTGTTATTAAGCAGATTGCTGAAAAACAGGAAGAGAACGCATAGTTTAAAAATAATTACTTATTAAAATTATAATTAAAATGGAGGAAATTAAGATGACAACTCAGGAAATTATTGATGTAATCAAAGGTTTAACAGTTTTAGAATTAAATGATTTAGTAAAAGCATGTGAAGAAGAATTTGGTGTATCTGCAGCAGCAGGTGTTGTAGTAGCAGCTGGAGCAGCTGGAGCAGCTGGCGGAGCAGATGAGAAATCTGAATTCGACGTAGAGTTAACAGAAGTTGGACCAAACAAGGTTAAAGTTATCAAAGTTGTTCGTGAAGCAACAGGACTTGGCTTAAAAGAAGCTAAAGAGATGGTTGATAACGCACCTAAGGTTATCAAAGAGGGAGCTTCTAAAGAAGAGGCTGAGGAAATCAAGACTAAACTTGAAGCTGAAGGAGCTACAGCTACTTTAAAATAAGCTATATGAATTGTGCAGGGAATCACTACGAAGTGGTTCCCTTTTTTAGTGTAAAAGCCCCTCGAACCAAAGCTTATGCCCGCAAGCGGTCAACGCAGGTTCTCGGTTTGGCGTATCCGCCAAATAAAAATAAAAAGAAAAGAGCTCGTGGATGCAAGCATCCGTCGCATTTTTCTTTTTATTTTTGCTTGACAGCTTTGGAAAATAATGTTATTATGGAAAATGCACTATTATGGTAACGTGGGTATATTGTTTGACGTTACAAAAAGATGCCTAATATTTTATGAACCAAGGGGTGAAATGTCAATGGAGAATAACAGAATACGTCCGGTTAAAGCAGGTAAAGGTATTAGAATGAGTTATGCAAGACAGAAAGAAGTTCTTGATATGCCTAACCTGATTGAGATTCAGAAAGATTCGTACCAATGGTTTTTGGACGAAGGACTCAAAGAAGTTTTCAACGACATCTCGCCAATTGAAGATTACAACGAACAGTTAAGCTTAGAATTCGTTGATTTTCAACTGTGTGAAGATGAAGTAAAGTATTCAATTGAGGAATGCAAGGAAAGAGATGCTACTTATGCAGCACCACTTAAAGTGAAAGTAAGGCTTCACAATAAGGAGACAGGTGAAATCAGCGAACATGAGATATTCATGGGTGATTTGCCATTAATGACAGCCACAGGTACATTTGTTATTAATGGAGCAGAGCGAGTTATCGTAAGTCAGCTCGTGCGTTCACCGGGTATATATTATGGTATAGCACACGATAAGATTGGTAAAGAGTTATACTCAAGTACTGTAATTCCAAACAGAGGTGCATGGTTAGAGTATGAGACAGATTCTAATGATGTATTTTATGTGCGTGTTGACAGAACAAGAAAAGTTCCTGTTACAGTACTTATTCGTGCTTTAAAATATGGCACAAATGCAGAGATTATAGATTTATTTGGTGAAGAGCCAAAGATTCTTGCAACATTAGAGAAAGATACATCTGATAATTATCAGGATGGTCTTCTCGAATTATATAAGAAAATAAGACCGGGTGAACCATTATCAGTGGATAGTGCAGAGTCACTTATTGCCGGTATGTTTTTTGATGCAAGAAGATATGACCTTGCTAAAGTGGGAAGATATAAATTTAATAAGAAACTTGCTCTTAAGAACAGAATAGTTGGACATATACTTGCAGAAGAAGTTGTAGATATGACAACAGGTGAAATCATTGCTGAGCAGGGCGCTGTCGTAACAGAAGAGATGGCTGTTGCAATCCAGAATGCAGCCGTACCATATGTAATGATTCAGTGCGAAGAGAGAAATGTAAAAGTTATATCAAACATGATGGTTGATATTAACTCTTATGTTGATTTTGACTGCAAAGATTTAGGAGTAAATGAGGCAGTATTCTATCCTGTTCTCGCGGAAATTCTTGCAGATAATGATAATGAGGAAGATTTAAAGGATGCTATTAAGAAGAATATAGCTGAACTTATTCCAAAGCATATTACAAAAGAGGATATTATTGCCTCTATCAACTATAATATGCATCTTGAGTGGGGAATAGGTAACTCAGATGATATCGACCACTTAGGAAACAGACGTATCCGTGCTGTAGGTGAACTGTTACAGAACCAGTACAGAATTGGTCTTTCAAGAATGGAAAGAGTTGTAAGAGAAAGAATGACAACTACAGACCTTGAAGGAGTATCACCACAGTCGCTTATTAATATCAAACCTGTAACTGCAGCCGTTAAAGAATTCTTTGGAAGTTCGCAGTTGTCTCAGTTCATGGATCAGAATAACCCACTTGGTGAGCTGACCCATAAGAGACGTTTATCAGCATTGGGACCTGGTGGATTGTCACGAGACAGAGCAGGATTCGAGGTTCGAGATGTACACTATACTCATTATGGTAGAATGTGTCCTATCGAGACACCTGAAGGACCTAACATCGGTCTTATCAACTCACTTGCTTCATATGCAAGAATTAATCAGTATGGTTTCATTGAGGCACCATACAGAAAACTTGACAAATCAGACCCTTCTAACCCGGTTGTAACAGATGAAGTAGTATATCTTACAGCCGACGAAGAAGATAAATATATTGTAGCACAGGCTAATGAGCCGTTAGACAGTGAGAATCATTTTGTTAATAATAACGTTTCAGGACGTTACAGAGAAGAAACATCCGAGTTTGAGAAAAAGAAGATAGATCTTATGGACGTTTCTCCACGAATGGTATTCTCAGTTGCTACATCAATGATTCCATTCCTTCAGAACGATGATGCTAACCGAGCACTTATGGGATCAAACATGCAGAGACAGGCAGTTCCACTTATGACTACAGAAGCTCCTGCCATTGGTACCGGTATGGAGAATAAGGCAGCCGTTGATTCAGGTGTGTGTGTAGTTGCAAAGAGAGATGGTGTTGTTGAGAGATCTACATCTAAAGACATTACAATCAGATATGACGATGATAAGTCAACAGAGACATACAAACTTATCAAATTCTCAAGAAGTAACCAGAGTAACTGCTATAACCAGAAACCTATCGTTGATAAGGGCGAGCATGTTGTTGCAGGACAGGTAATTGCAGATGGTGCATCAACATCTAACGGTGAGATAGCACTTGGTAAGAACCCACTTATAGGTTTCATGACATGGGAAGGTTACAATTACGAGGATGCTGTTCTCTTAAGCGAGAGACTTGTCAGAGATGATGTATATACATCTATTCATATTGAGGAATATGAGGCAGAGGCAAGAGATACAAAGCTCGGACCGGAAGAGATTACAAGAGATGTTCCGGGAGTAGGTGATGATGCACTTAAGAATCTCGATGAGAGAGGTATAATAAGAATTGGTGCAGAAGTACGTGCCGGAGATATTCTTGTCGGTAAAGTTACTCCTAAGGGAGAGACAGAACTTACGGCTGAAGAAAGACTTTTAAGAGCTATCTTCGGTGAAAAAGCAAGAGAAGTAAGAGATACATCACTTAAAGTTCCACATGGTGAATACGGTATTATTATAGATGCAAAAGTCTTTACAAGAGAGAATGGTGATGAACTTTCTCCTGGAGTAAATGAGACAGTCCGTATATACATCGCACAGAAGAGAAAGATTTCTGTAGGTGATAAGATGGCCGGACGTCACGGTAACAAGGGTGTAGTTTCAAGAGTATTGCCTGTTGAAGATATGCCATTCCTTCCAAACGGAAGACCACTTGATATCGTTCTTAACCCATTAGGTGTTCCTTCGCGTATGAACATCGGACAGGTGTTAGAGATTCACTTAAGTCTTGCAGCCAAAGCACTTGGATTAAATGTATCAACTCCTGTGTTTGATGGTGCAGACGAGAATGATATTATGGATACACTCGAGATGGCGAATGATTATGTCAACGCCGAGTGGGACGATTTTAAAGAGAAATATAAAGATTATCTTGACCCTGAGATTATGGATTATCTTGGAAGCCATCTTGACCACAGAAAAGAGTGGAAAGGTGTTCCAATCTCAAGAGATGGAAAAGTCCAGCTAAGAGATGGTAGAACAGGAGAATTCTTCGATGGAAGAGTTACAATAGGACACATGCATTATCTTAAGCTGCATCACCTTGTTGATGATAAGATTCATGCACGTTCAACAGGTCCTTACTCATTAGTAACACAGCAGCCATTAGGTGGTAAAGCACAGTTCGGTGGTCAGCGTTTCGGTGAGATGGAGGTTTGGGCACTTGAGGCTTATGGTGCTGCATATACATTACAGGAGATTCTTACAGTTAAGTCCGATGATGTAGTTGGACGTGTTAAGACATACGAGGCAATCATTAAGGGCGAGAATATACCTGAGGCAGGTATACCTGAGTCATTCAAGGTATTGTTAAAAGAGCTTCAGTCACTTGCACTTGATGTAAAAGTATTAAAAGATGACAATACAGAAGTTGAGTTAATGGAAAGCATTGATTACGGAGATACAGACATTAATTCGATAATTGCAAGTGAAGATAAGAGATATAACAACAAAGATGAGAATTATGCATCTATGGGATATCAGGAACAGGCCTTTGAAGGCGAAGAACTTGTCAGCGTAAGTGAAACAGAAACATATGAAGCTGAGCAGTCAGATGATTATGATTCAAACGAAGAATAGAAGGGAGTGTCTTGAATGCCTGAAACAACAAACGAAACATATCAGCCAATGACATTTGATAAAATCAAAATTGGTCTTGCATCCCCTGAAAAAATCAGAGAATGGTCAAGAGGTGAGGTTAAAAAACCGGAGACTATTAACTATAGAACTCTTAAACCTGAGAAAGAAGGTCTTTTCTGTGAAAAGATCTTCGGACCAAGCAAGGATTGGGAATGTCATTGTGGTAAATATAAAAAAATCAGATATAAGGGTGTAATCTGTGACCGTTGTGGTGTGGAGGTTACAAAATCAAGTGTCCGTAGAGAGAGAATGGGTTCAATTGAACTTGCAGCTCCTGTATCACATATCTGGTATTTTAAAGGAATTCCAAGTAGAATGGGTCTTATTCTTGACCTTTCACCTAGGGTTCTTGAAAAGGTTCTTTATTTTGCATCATATGTAGTACTTGATCAGGGTGAGACTGACCTCCAATATAAACAGGTGCTTTCTGAGAAAGAATTCAGAGATGCATATGATAAATGGGGAACAGGATTCCGTGCAGGAATGGGTGCAGAGTCAGTTCTTGAGTTATTACAGTCTATTGATCTTGATAAGGAGTCTGAGGAATTAAAGGCTGCCCTTGATGGAGCTTCAGGTCAGAAGAAAGCAAGAATTGTAAAAAGACTTGAGGTTGTAGAAGCTTTCAGAGCTTCAGGAAATAAACCGGAGTGGATGATTCTTCAGGTAATACCTGTAATTCCACCGGATTTAAGACCTATGGTACAGCTTGATGGTGGAAGATTTGCAACATCAGATCTTAATGACCTTTATAGAAGAATCATTAATAGAAATAACCGTCTTCAGAGACTTCTTGAATTAGGAGCTCCTGAGATTATTGTAAGAAATGAAAAGAGAATGTTACAGGAAGCTGTTGATGCTCTTATCGACAACGGAAGACGTGGACGTCCTGTTACAGGTCCGGGAAACAGGGCACTTAAATCTCTTTCAGATATGCTTAAAGGTAAACAGGGACGTTTCCGTCAGAACCTTCTTGGTAAGCGAGTTGATTATTCAGGACGTTCAGTTATCGTAGTTGGTCCTGAACTTAAAATATATCAGTGTGGTCTTCCTAAAGAAATGGCCATAGAGTTATTCAAACCATTTGTTATGAAAGAGTTAGTAGCAAATGGAACAGCACACAATATTAAGAGTGCAAAGAAGATGGTTGAACGTCTTCAGACGGAGGTTTGGGATGTGCTTGAAGATGTAATTAAAGAGCATCCTGTTATGCTTAACAGAGCACCTACACTTCACAGACTTGGTATTCAGGCATTTGAGCCAATTCTTGTAGAAGGTAAAGCAATTAAGCTTCATCCATTGGTATGTACAGCGTTCAATGCCGATTTCGATGGAGACCAGATGGCTGTGCATCTTCCACTTTCAGTAGAAGCACAGGCGGAGTGCCGATTCCTTTTACTTTCACCTAACAACCTTCTTAAACCTTCAGATGGTGCACCTGTTGCCGTTCCTTCACAGGATATGGTACTTGGTATATACTATCTTACACAGGAAAGACCGGGAGACCTCGGTGAAGGTAAAGAATTCAAGAGTGTTAATGAAGCACTTCTTGCATACGAGAATAAAGCAATTTCACTTCATTCAAAGATAAGGATTCGTGTGTCAAAGACCATTAATGAAGGAACAGAAGAAGAGAGAACTATTACAGGAATGGTTGATTCAACTCTTGGAAGATTTATATTTAATGAAATTCTTCCACAGGACCTTGGTCTTAAGACGAGAGATGAGAATGATACAGATGATACATTTGCACTTAAGCTTGAGGTTAATTACCTTGTAGGTAAGAAACAGCTTAAGAAAATTCTTGAAAAGGTAATCAATGTACATGGTGCTACAAAAACAGCAGAAGTACTTGATGATATAAAGGCTATGGGATATAAGTATTCAACAAGAGCTGCAATGACAGTTTCTATTTCGGATATGACTATTCCAAAGGAGAAGAAACCAATTCTTGAAGCAGCAGAGAAAACTGTTGAAGATATAACAAAGAACTTCAAACGTGGATTTATCACAGATGAAGAAAGATATAAAGAAGTAATCACTACATGGGCAAATGCCGATGAGAAGATTACTAAGGCACTGTTGGATGGTCTTGATGAATATAATAATATTTACATGATGGCTAACTCAGGAGCCCGTGGTTCTGATAAGCAGATTAAACAGCTTGCCGGAATGCGTGGATTGATGGCAGATACAACAGGTAGAACAATCGAGTTGCCTATCACATCAAATTTCCGTGAAGGTCTTGATGTATTGGAGTACTTCATTTCAGCACATGGAGCGCGTAAAGGACTTTCAGATACAGCTCTTCGTACAGCCGATTCAGGATACCTTACAAGACGTCTTGTTGATGTATCACAGGAGATTATTATCCATGAAGTTGACTGTAGTGCAGGAAGAGAGATTCCATATATGGAAGTTAAGGCATTTACAGAGGGTAAAGAGCCTATCGAGCCATTGGAGGAGAGAATCACAGGAAGATATTCTGCTGAGACTATCTATGATGCAAATGGAGAGATGATAGTTAAGAAGAATCATATGATTACTCCAAAGCGTGCAGCAAGAATTGTTGCTACAGGTGTTGAGTCAGTTAAGATTCGTACAATTCTTACATGTAGAGCACACAATGGAGTATGTGCTAAATGTTATGGCGCGAACATGGCTACAGGTCAGGCAGTTCAGGTTGGTGAGGCAGTTGGTATTATTGCAGCACAGTCAATCGGTGAGCCTGGTACACAGCTTACAATGAGAACTTTCCATACAGGTGGTGTTGCCGGTGGTGATATTACTCAGGGTCTTCCTAGAGTAGAAGAGCTTTTCGAGGCAAGAAAACCAAAGGGACTTGCAATTATCACTGAGATTGCAGGTAGAGCAGAGATTAAAGATACTAAGAAGAAGAGAGAAGTTGTTGTAACTGATCCGGAGACAGGTAATCAGAAGACATATCTTATACCATATGGCTCAAGAATAAAGATTATGGATGGCGTTATGCTTGAAGCAGGAGATGAGCTTACAGAGGGTAGTGTTAATCCACATGATATTCTCAGAATCAAAGGTGTAAGAGCGGTTCAGGATTACATGATTCGTGAAGTTCAGAGAGTATATCGTTTACAGGGTGTTGAGATTAACGATAAACATATAGAGGTTATCGTTAGACAGATGCTTAAGAAGATTAGAATTGAGTCAAATGGTGACAGTGATTTCCTTCCTGGAACTACAGTAGATGTACTTGATTTCAATGATGTTAATGAGCGACTTGAAGCAGAAGGCAAAGAGCCGGCAGAGGGTAAACAGATTATGCTCGGTATTACTAAAGCATCACTTGCAACTAATTCGTTCCTTTCGGCTGCATCTTTCCAGGAGACAACAAAGGTTCTTACGGAAGCAGCTATAAATGGAAAAGAAGATCCATTACTTGGATTAAAAGAAAATGTAATTATCGGTAAACTTATTCCGGCAGGAACAGGTATGAAACGTTATCGTTCGGTTGTACTTGATACTGATTCAAATGAAATAATGGTTGATGAAGAAGATGAGTTATCAGATGAGTCTTTAGAACAGTCAGAAGATGTTGAAGTATCAGAGGAAAATGCAGAAGGTAATGAAGAAGAATCAACAGAAGATACTGTGGCAGTAGCAGAAGAAGCTGAAGAAGAGATTACAATTTCTGAAGAATAATTATTTACTAATATTATAGGGCTGCCGTTTTAAAAACGGCAGCCTGTTTATTTTATGATAGCATACAATTTCGGAATGAGCCTTTTTATGGCAATTCCGGTGATTTGGTGGAGAAATATGTATGAGTAAAAAAATATATAAATGGATATTCAGGGTAATATCTTTATTATTAATAACATTATCGTTTCACATTAGTGCCAATGCAGACGAGCCGGGAGAATATCTTGTTAAGATTAACAGAGTTGGAAATTGCATAACGGTTTATCAGAAAGATGAAAATGGCGAATTCACCAAACCATATAAGTCTATGGTTTGTTCAGTTGGTGCAGATATAAATACAACTCCAATAGGAGATTTTGCGATTAGTGATAAATATGACTGGAACCAGATGTCTGATGGAACTTTTTCACAATACTGCTGCAAAATAGCAGATAATATATTTATTTCAACAGTTCCATACAGAGGAAGAGGAAATGATACACTTATTGTTGAAGAATATAATAAACTGGGAGACGGTTCATCGCCTAATGGCTGCATAAGACTTAATACTGCAGATGCAAAGTGGATATACGATAACTGTCAGCCGGGAACGAAGGTAGTCATATATGATGACCAGGCATCACCGGGACCAATAGGGAGACCGGGAGTGGTTCGTATTCCGTCAAACAGTGAATTTGTTAATTGGGATCCAACCGACCCAAATGCAGGCAATCCATGGAATACAAAATCACCACAGATTACCGGGGCAGAGGATAAGAGTGTAAAGCTTGGTGATACTATTGAACTTATGGACGGAATTCTTGGAATAGATACATGTGGAAATGAAGCTACGGATTATATAAAAATACAAGGGGATTACAGTTTTGATGAACCCGGACGCTATGAACTTAAATACGTTCTGACCGATTTGACAGGAAGGACTGCAGAGGTTCCATTTGTGCTGGAAGTTAAAGGAGAGAAGAAAACTACAGCTCAGCCGGAGGAGACAAAGAACGACGCAACAACTCCGTATGTTATATATGAAGAAAAGGAAAAAGGTAATGCCGGTGTAGGAACGGTAATGATAATAATAGTTGTTGCCACACTTAGTTTTGCCGTTGTATCATTTGTGGTTAAAAGAAAGTAAGAAAATAACCTATTGACATTTTTATTTTGTAAATATATAATATACAAGCATGCGTTTATGTGTTAAGGCACATTTATGCATATAATGTAGAGAATGTGACTACAAACAATATTCTAATAGGAGGTGAAAAAGCATGCCTACATTTAACCAGTTAGTAAGAAAAGGAAGAAAAACAGCTGAAAAGAAATCTACTGCACCTGCACTTTTAAAGGGATATAACTCTTTACAGAAGAAAGCAATCGATACAGCTTCTCCACAGAAGAGAGGTGTTTGTACAGCAGTTAAAACAGCAACTCCTAAGAAGCCTAACTCAGCTCTTAGAAAGATCGCCAGAGTACGTCTTTCTAATGGTATCGAGGTAACAAGCTACATTCCAGGTGAGGGACACAACCTTCAGGAACATAGTGTTGTTCTTATCCGTGGAGGAAGAGTAAAGGATTTACCAGGTACAAGATACCATATCGTCAGAGGAACACTTGATACAGCAGGTGTTGCAGCTAGACGTCAGGCTCGTTCTAAATATGGTGCTAAGAGACCAAAGGACGCTAAATAGGATTAAATTCACAGGTTGAATGATTAAAGTGCCGGTCATTAGAAATATTGTTTATAGTTTTTATAGAACGTTTTGCAATTATTTATAAACCGTGCGCGAACACAACAAAGTGAGTACCGATGAATTAATAGGCAGGAACATCGAAAATAACACACTGCCAATCATTATTAAGGAGGGAAGAACCGTGCCACGTAAAGGACATACTCAGAAAAGAGACGTATTAGCAGATCCTATGTACAATAACAAGGTTGTAACAAAGCTTATCAACAACATCATGTTAGACGGTAAGAAAGGTGTTGCACAGAAGATAGTATATGGAGCATTTGCAAGAGTTGAGGAAAAAGCTGGAAAGCCAGCACTCGACGTATTTGAGGAAGCAATGAATAACGTAATGCCACAGCTTGAAGTTAAGGCAAGACGTATCGGTGGAGCAACATATCAGGTTCCTATCGAGGTTAGAGCAGACAGAAGACAGGCTTTAGCACTTCGTTGGCTTACAACTTTCTCACGTAAGAGAGGCGAGAAGACTATGGAAGAAAGACTCGCTAATGAGATTTTAGATGCATCTAACAATACAGGAGCATCAGTTAAAAAGAAAGAAGATATGCACAAAATGGCAGATGCAAACAAGGCATTTGCACACTACAGATTCTAATTATTTCTACAATAAGAATTGCGGTGAATGTTTAGTAGCATAGATAGAAATATAAGGAGGAAGTAACCTTGGCTGGAAGAGAATATCCACTTGAAAGAACAAGAAACATTGGTATTATGGCTCATATCGATGCTGGTAAAACAACATTAACAGAGCGTATTTTATACTATACTGGTGTAAATCATAAAATTGGTGATACACACGAAGGTACTGCTACAATGGACTGGATGGCCCAGGAGCAGGAGAGAGGTATCACAATCACTTCAGCAGCTACAACTTGCCATTGGACACTTGAAGAAAATGGTAAGAAAAAGGCAGGTGCTCCAGAGCATCGTATCAACATCATTGATACTCCGGGACACGTTGACTTTACTGTAGAGGTTGAGCGTTCACTTAGAGTACTTGATGGTGCTGTTGGTGTATTCGATGCACAGAATGGTGTTGAACCACAGTCAGAGAATGTATGGCGTCAGGCTGATAAGTATGGCGTTCCTCGTATGGCATTCATGAACAAGATGGATAAGATTGGCGCAGATTTCTTTGGATCATGTGAGCAGCTTATTACAAAACTTGGCAAGAATCCTGTACTCGTTCAGATTCCAATTGGTAAAGAGGATTCATTTAAAGGTATCATCGACTTATTTGAGATGCAGGCTTATATATTCAACAACGATAAGGGTGATGACATTACTATAGGAGAGATTCCTGATGATCTTAAAGATCAGGCTAATGAGTATCATGATAAGCTTATCGAGCAGGTTGTAGAACTTGATGAAGATCTTATGGAAAGATACCTTGAAGGTGAAGAACTTTCAATAGACGAACTTAAAGCTGCATTAAGAAAAGGAACTATCTCAGGTGATGCAATTCCTTGTCTTTGTGGTACAGCTTACAAGAACAAAGGTGTTCAGAAGCTTCTTGACGCTGTTCTTGAATATATGCCAGCTCCAACTGATGTACCAGACATCACAGGAGAGGATATGGATGGAAATGAAATCACAGTTAAATCTTCAGATGATGAACCATTTGCAGCTTTAGCTTTCAAGATTATGACAGATCCATTCGTTGGTAAGTTAGCATTCTTCAGAGTATATGCAGGTACATTGAACTCAGGTTCTTATGTACTTAACTCTACAAAGAATAAGAAAGAAAGAGTTGGACGTATCCTTCAGATGCATGCCAACAACAGAAAAGAAATTGACAAAGTTTACTCAGGAGATATCGCTGCTGCAGTAGGACTTAAAGTTACATCTACAGGTGATACAATCTGTGATGAGGAGCATCCTGTAATATTAGAGTCTATGGAATTCCCAGAGCCAGTTATCGAGCTTGCTATTGAGCCAAAGACAAAAGATGCACAGGGTAAGATGGGTGAAGCTTTAGCAAAACTTGCTGAAGAAGATCCAACATTCAGAGCTCATACAGATCAGGAGACAGGTCAGACAATTATCGCTGGAATGGGTGAGCTTCATCTTGACATTATCGTAGACAGACTTCTTCGTGAATTCAAGGTAGAGGCAAATGTTGGTGCTCCACAGGTTGCTTATAGAGAGGCAATCACAAAAGCAGTTGATGTTGATAGTAAATATGCAAAACAGTCAGGTGGTCGTGGACAGTATGGTCACTGTAAAGTTAAATTTGAGCCCATGGATGCAAACGGTGAAGAATTATTCAAGTTTGAATCTACAGTAGTTGGTGGTTCTATTCCTAAGGAATATATCCCAGCTGTTGGTGAAGGTATCGAAGAAGCTACTAAGTCAGGTATCCTTGCAGGATTCCCTGTTGTAGGTGTTCATGCTACAGTATATGATGGATCTTATCATGAAGTCGATTCATCAGAAATGGCATTCCACATTGCAGGTTCTATGGCATTTAAAGATGCTATGCAGAAAGCAAACCCAGTTATTCTTGAGCCTATCATGAAGGTT
>DEGR01000070.1:4652-4887 GCA_002351535.1 Lachnospira sp. UBA2821 | reverse complement strand
TCAATGTTCTTTGAGAAATATGAGCAGGCTCCAAAGAATGTTCAGGAGAGCGTTATTGCTAACAGAACAAAATAATTACTCAAAATATCAATAGAGCAAAATAATGCTTGAAAATATTTTGAATATGAAATATAATTCTATATAGCCGAGTGCATGTAGGGTAAGCCCTGCATGCGTGTTAAATAATAATTATTTTAAGGAGGAATTACAACAATGGCTAAAGCTAAATTTGAAA
>DEGR01000070.1:3913-4380 GCA_002351535.1 Lachnospira sp. UBA2821 | reverse complement strand
ACTGATGGTGTTATGGCTCAGACTAAAGAGCATATCCTTTTAAGCCGTCAGGTAGGTGTACCTTACATCGTAGTATTCATGAACAAATGTGATATGGTTGACGATCCAGAGCTTCTTGAATTAGTTGAGATGGATATCAGAGACTTATTAAATGAATATGAGTTCCCAGGTGATGATATTCCAATCATCCAGGGTTCAGCTCTTAAAGCTCTTGAAGATCCTTCAAGTGAGTGGGGCGACAAGATTATGGAATTAATGGATGCAGTAGATGCTTACATTCCAGACCCACAGAGAGATACAGATAAGCCATTCCTTATGCCAGTAGAGGACGTATTCACAATCACAGGACGTGGTACAGTTGCTACAGGTAGAGTAGAAAGAGGAGAAGTTAAACTTCAAGACGAAGTTGAAATCATCGGTTTAACAACAGAAAGAAGAAAAACTGTTGTAACAGGTGTTGAAATGTT
>DEGR01000070.1:0-3847 GCA_002351535.1 Lachnospira sp. UBA2821 | reverse complement strand
CTTGCTAAGCCAGGTACTGTAACTTGCCATCGTAAATTTACAGCTCAGGTTTACGTATTAACAAAAGACGAAGGTGGACGTCATACTCCATTCTTCAACAACTATCGTCCACAGTTCTACTTCAGAACAACAGACGTAACTGGTGTATGCGAGCTTCCAGCAGGAACAGAGATGTGTATGCCTGGTGATAACGTAGAGATGACAGTTGAGCTCATCCACCCAATCGCTATGGAGCAGGGTCTTGGATTCGCTATTCGTGAAGGTGGTAGAACAGTAGGTTCTGGTAAGGTTGCTACAGTTATCGAATAATCTTTGATAGTGTATCAAAAAAAGCTAGATTTTATGGGGCTTTCCTAAGAATAGGGGAGCCCTTTTTGTAACATGAAATAAGTGAAAAGAATAGTAAAAAATGGGGTGAGTGGTGCCAAAACGGTGCCAAGGTGTCGGTTGTATACTTATATCATGGTTCTTAATATCTTGCAGGATTGAAAAGGAACGTGTATAATAGAACTACCTAGATATATTACAGAAAGGAGAATTAATATGGTATATATTTCTTCATTTACATATTGCGATAGTATTCAAACGGAAATGACGCCGCATGGACCGAGAAATCAGATTGTGAATCCGTTACAAGTACTTGCACCGATAGCTGTACCGGGGAATTATTCATTTGCGATTGCTTGTAATATAGCTGGATTTGATGCGAAGCAAGAAAACTGTGTACGAATACAGTTTACAGCGCCTAATGGACAAGTATTGAATGATACGGGCGATATTAAGTTTCAGTTACCTGTGGAGCAACTCAAACTGGATAAACTTGGAGTTATGCAGTTTAATTTAGATATGAGAAATTTAGTATTAAGTGAGGTTGGATTATATTCGACTAGAGTAGTGGTAAACGGTGAACAAATAGGTGAATATAAGATACAAGTTATAGTAGGTGATAGATAATGATTGCAGTAAAACAATTACCAGACACAAGCATAAGTAAGGTATATAGTACGCTTGTGGGTAGTGTAATAGCGACTTCCATTGTTGTTATGGGGAATGGAGCAGTTTCTGTAGAACACGTCCATGCCTGTGACTATACAAGACCAATAATTTGTCACCACAATGAAAAAACAAATGTATATGCATCTTTTATGGCAGTGCCTAGCATATCTTTTGATGTACCTGGATATAGTAATACTGAAAGTATTAGTTCAGGTGTAGAAAAGGTGATAATAAGTGAAGAAAAATTGGACAATTTAAAGAAATTAGAAGCCATTGCACATTTGGAAGATAACTGGAATGCAAATGGTGCAAAAGCATTTGCAGATAGTTTGATAACTAAAGTAAGGAATTTGGTGATGTTTTTAGAAATTCAACCAGAGGTTTTTCCAACAGCGTGCGAATCCTTACAATTAGAATATGATAAAACAGATGGTTCACATCTGGAAATTGAACTCAATGAAAGCGAAAATGCGGAAGTGTTTCTAGTAGATGATAGTGGATGTGAAAGCGTTATAAGTATTAGTGCTAGTATTGAAGCAATAAATAAGGTGGTGAGTGATTTTTATGGATAGTACATTTGAAGGTGCAGAAAGACTGTATCGGGCAGTATATCCGCCTTCTCATCCAGGGATGTACTGGAAAAAAGATGGAAGAATTTCGCCATCAGCATTTGCAGATCCCAAAGGTCTTTCAGTTGAAAGAGCTTTCTATAGAAAATCGGAAGAAATAGTAGAGAAAATGAAAAAAGCATTTTCTGGTTGTATAGTTTCTTTAAGTGTGCAAGATTGTCGAGATGTGGATGCTGTAGTAAAATATTTGCCATCAAGAGATAATGAGTATCATTCAGAGATTCATAGTAGTAATACGGTGGTTTTGTTAAATAAGAGTCAAAGATTTCATTTGGCTGAAGTAGCAAATAAGGAATATATGGAAGAATAAGAGGGTATGTAGCGAATTAATACATACCCTTTTATTTTTTACCATCCCTTAATCTGTTTTAGCTGTTCTGCCCGTTCGGGATCTCTGTGATACTGGAGCTTAAATTGTATCGTTTCCACAACCTCTTTCCGGGCTTCATCATCCAATTGATAAAAAGATGTGAGCAAATTATCCACATCCGGCATACTATTTTTTCCGAAAAGATACATAAGCGGATACATAGAATTCTTTAAATATGTTTTTACACGATTTCCATCAAGAGCACCATTCAATCCATTCGGTAATGTAGGGTAGATTTCTTCTTCTGTAATGGCACCGGAGAAAGGACTGGCAGAGCATATATCATTCACGTTAATTTCTAATTCATTTGCCAATCGAAGTGCAAAATCAAATCTAATATTAGAATCCTTTTGAATAATAGAATAGAGTGTTGTGGCGCTGATTCCGGTTGCTTTTGCAATTTGGCGTACATTTGTGCCTTTACTATCAAGTATTTCTTTCAATTTTTTTCCATCGCCCATAAATGACCTCCTATATTCATACAAAGAAAAATTACGAAAAACATAATTACAGTATCTATAATAGCACATATACAATATACATAAAAGAAAAAGTTACAAAAGATAGAAATTACGAAAATCATAAAGCTGAATTTACGAAGTATTGACACGTGAGGCAAATAGTGCTAATATAAGTATACGAAATTCGTACAGCACACAAATACCATAATTGTAACGAAATTAGAAATGGAGAAGGGAGGACGAATATATGGCGAATTATCAATATATGATGAGTGCGGAAGATATTGCAAAAGAGCTGAATTGTTCTAAATCACACGCATACAAACTTATTAAGTCGATGAACAAGGAATTGGATAGCCAGGGCTATGTGACAATGCCTGGGCGAATTCCAAGAGCGTTCTGGGCAACTAAGATGTTTGGTTATGAATTGGTAGCAAATTAAGGAAAGGAAGGTCATTATGGCGTATAAGGAGAAAGACACAAAGAAATGGACAGCCCAATGGTTTGAAACAATTGTATAAGGGAGCAACAGCTTGCAAATGTGGAAAAGGAACTTGCCGGAACAAAGGGTATATTCAAGGCAAAACAGCGCAAGGAATTGCAGGAGCAGGCAGAACAGATAGAGACACAGATAGGCAATATGAAGCAGTATTTATCAAGTATTGTGCAGGGTTATGGCTATAAGAACGTAAAGGAGTTTCTAACTGAATATAAGGCTTCTAGGGCAGAGTATACCAATTATCAGTCGGCAATTGCAAGGTGGAAGCAACAGACCGGAAATAAGGTAGAACCAGACAGCTTAAAAGCGAAGTTACAACGAAAAACGCAGGAAGTAAAGGAACGAGAAAATAGTAGACAGAGCCATCATTACAGAGCGGATAGAGGTGGCAGATAGGAGCAGTTTATGGAGAAACACATCATTGGACAAAATGAAATCAGTTACACACTTGGAGCAGATGGATTGTATTATCCGGATTTTCAGCTACCGAAGGGGACGCATTATGAGATTGGCAGGTACGGACGAATGCGGTGGGAGTATTTGAAATCATACCACAGAGGACAATATATCAAGTTGCTGCTGGAGGGCAAATTGAATGATCATTTGCATGAGGTAGACGGGGAGTGTTATGAGAGAATGGAGCTTCTTATGGAGCAGATGAAAGCAGAAGCAGGAATTACGGAAGAATTGAGAACTTCCGATCAAATGAAGTGGGTAGGGCTAATGAATAATGTGCGAAGTTCGGCAGAAGAAATTGTATTAGATGAGCTAATATATGTGTAGTGTGGGTGCGGAGTGTAAAGCTCCGCATTCTTAAATTCTTGGTGCAAAATAACTTCTGTTATAATAGACATATTTGGACTAGGAAAAATTTGAATTCTCACTTGAGGTA
>DEGR01000080.1 GCA_002351535.1 Lachnospira sp. UBA2821 | reverse complement strand
ACTGAATTTCACGGATTCAGGTAATAAGCAAAATATTCAAAATTAATAGCAATGGTATTTCCGGCAATTGCAGATGCACCAAAGCAGTTTATTGAAGCCTGTACAAATATGTTTGCAAAGCAGAATACAGCACTTTGAATGGCAGAGGGTATTCCTATTTTAAGTATATCTGCTATGTATTCAGATTTTATTTTACAACATTTAAATGTCAAATGAAAAACTGAAGAATCTTTCCATAGGCGGAGAAGAATAAGTAATGCAGAAAGTATTGTTGATATAACTGTAGCAAGAGCAACTCCGGCAACTCCAATATGAAATAATATTACGAATAACATATTGAGGAGTATATTGACAATACCGGAAAATGTAAGAGCAATGAACGGATAACGGCTGTCACCTCCTGCTCTTAGAATTGCTGAACCGAAATCAAAGATCATTAAGAATGGATAACTGCAAAAATATATTTTAAGATAAAGAGCTGCAGATGTGAGAACATCAGCAGGTGTTTTAATAAGTATGAGCAGTGGAGTTGCAATAAACTGTCCTGCTATAAACCCAAGTAATCCGATTGCTAATGCAAGAACCAGTGCATTTTGTATAATAGATGTTATATTTTTAGTTGTTTTCATGCCTATCTGTCTGGCAATTAATACATTTGCACCAATCGAGATACCGGCTGAAATAGAGACAATTAATGCTATAATTTCACTATTTGTGCCGACGGCTGCAAGGGATGAAGTTGTATCAAAAAATCCTACGATAGAAGTATCAGCAGCATTGAATAATTGTTGCAGCATGCTGCTAAGGGCTATAGGCAGTGCAAAAAGAAATATTTTGTTGTATAAAGTTCCGTTTAACATATCTGTACATTTATTATTTGTATTCATGTCGTTGTATCCTTTCAAAAAAATCTTGAATTATTATATGTCATAATATAGAATAGAAAAAGCGAATAAATTAAAAGGATAGTATCGAAAAAAGGAATATATGGATAAAAATTTATTAAAATATCTTGCTTTTGTAGAAACAATAGAAAAAGGAAGTTTCACGAAAGCAGCGGAAAGTTTGAATTATGCACAATCATCAGTAAGTAAAATGATTGGCGATTTGGAAAAAGAATGGGGAATAAATTTACTGCAACGTAATAAAAAAGGAGTATGTTTAACACCTACCGGTGAACAGTTATTACCGCTTATAAGGAAAATACTGAATGACTTTGGAGAACTGGAGGCAAGGGTCAATCATATTAATGGAATACAAAGTGGCATTGTAAGGATTGGTACATTTTCAAGTGTGGCTATTAACTGGCTTCCGGATATTTTTGCCAGATTCCAAAAGGATTATCCGGGTATTGAGTATGAGATGCTTTTGGGAGACTATGCAGAAGTTGAGAAATGGATTGCAGAGGGACGTGTAGATTGTGGATTCTTAAGACTGCCTGTGAATGGCGGGTTAGATGTCATTGCACTAAAAAGAGATGAATATAAAGTAGTGTTACCAATGAATCATCCTTTGGCACAAAAGAGCGAAATAGAATATAAGGATTTGGACGGACAGACATTTTTATTACTGGAACATGGTGGAAAGACAGAAGTATCTGAGTTGTTGGAGAAAAATAGTGTTCATCCGAAAATACGTTTTACAACGTGGGAGGATTTTGCAATTATGTCAATGGCAGAAAAGGGAATGGGAATAGGTGTTCTTCCAGAGATGATTTTGAAAAGGATACCTTATAATATTGCTATAAGGCCTTTCAGAGAACCATATTATAGGGAGATAGCACTTGCGATGAAAGATAAGAATAAGCTGACGCCTGCAGCAATAAAGTTTATCGGGTATCTTGAGGACAGCATACAATGAATATAAGAAAGCAAGATGTGCTTTTTGATTAATTATTAATACAAAGAAAAGGATGAAATTATATGGAATTGAGGATATTACGATATTTTTTAACAGTGGCTAAAGAACAAAGTTTTACGAAAGCAGCAGAACAATTACATATTACACAACCTACACTGTCAAGACAGCTTGCAGCATTTGAGGAAGAACTTGGAATTACTTTATTCATTAGAAAAGGAAAGTCCATAACACTTACAGAGGAAGGAATTTTACTGAAAAGAAGGGCATTAGAGATTATTAATCTTGAAGAGCGGACATTAGAAGAACTTAAGGGAACACAGGAAGTAGTTGAAGGGACAGTAACCGTAGGGTGTGGGGAGTTTGCAGCGGTAGAGACATTTGCAGAAATATGTAAAAAGTATAAAGAAAAGTATCCGCTTGTTCAGATTGCGATTCATACAGCGACAGCAGACACAATACATGAAATGATGAATAAAGGACTTGTAGATATTGGGATGTTTATGGAACCGGTGAATACAGAAGGTTTCGACTATATAAGAATTAAGGATAGTGACCACTGGGTTGTTGGAATGAAGCCGGATGATCCGCTTGCAATGAGGCAATATATTGAAAAAAAAGACCTTTTGGGAAAACCATTGATTTTGCCGGAGAGGATGGGTGTCCAGAGTGAGCTTGCCAATTGGTTTGGAAAAGATTTTTCAAAACTTAACATATCATTTACAAGTAATCTTGGAACAAATTCAGGAGTTATGGCAGCGAACGGTCTGGGGTATCCTGTGTCTATAGAGGGAGCTGCAAAATATTGGAGAAATGATATTCTTGTACAAAGGAGATTATATCCTGAGATTACATCCGGTACAGTCATTGCATGGAGAAGAAATATACCGTATTCACAGGCAGTCAGGAGACTTATAGAGGAAATTAATGCCTTTGAGGCATATTAAGAGATACAATATAAGCATTGGACATAATGGACAGTCATGATTTAAAATGTGGATGTAGGATAAAGATATACAGATGCTGGGGTTGGACTCAGCTTTATAAGTCAGGAGGAAAATATATGGGTAAAAAATTAGTTGCATATTTTAGTGCAAGCGGAGTGACAAAAAAAGTAACAGAAACGATTGCTGAGAGTGCAAAGGCAGATATATTCGAAATCGAACCAAAGGTTCCGTATACAAAAGCTGACCTTAACTGGATGGATAAAAAGTCAAGAAGCAGTGTTGAGATGAATGATAAAAAATTCAGACCTGAGATAGTGAAGAAAGACATAGATATTAATAATTATGATGAGATAATTCTTGGTTTTCCTATCTGGTGGTATGTAGCACCTACGATAATAAATACATTTCTTGAGGCTTATGATTTTTCAGGAAAGAAAATAATTCTCTTTGCTACATCAGGTGGAAGCGGATTTGGTAATACAGTGCTAGAATTGCAGGTATCTGCACCGGATGCAGACATTACAGAGGGAAAAATCCTTAATAATGTAACAAAAAAGCAGATAGCAGAATGGATTGAAAATATATAAGACTGGAGGAATATAAAGATGGGAAAAATAGTACAGACAGCAGGAAAAAATGCTTTAGGAGAGTTCGCACCACAGTTCGCACACTTTAATGATGATGTGCTTTTTGGGGAGAACTGGAATAATCAGGATATTGACGTGAAAACAAGAAGTATAATTACAGTTGTAGCACTTATGGCTTCAGGAATAACAGACTCTTCATTGAAATTCCATTTGGAAAATGCAAAAGCACATGGTGTAACACAGAAAGAGATTGCTGCAATTATTACTCATGTAGCATTTTATGCAGGATGGCCAAAAGGATGGGCTGTTTTTAATCTTGCGAAGGAAGTATGGAAGCAGAATGAAGGGGATTTGCCTTATGATGATGAGGCGATGAGGGCACATGCAAAAGAAATGATGTTTCCAATCGGTGAGCCAAATGATGGTTTCGCACAATATTTTTCAGGAAGAAGCTTCCTTGCACCTGTTTCTGCAAAACAGGTTGGAGTTTTCAACGTGACATTTGAACCGGGATGTAGAAATAACTGGCATATACATCATGCTAAGAATGGCGGTGGACAGATTCTTGTATGTGTTGCAGGAAGAGGATATTATCAGGAAGAAGGAAAAGAAGCAATAGAAATGAAGCCCGGTGACTGCATTAACATTCCGGCAGGTGTTAAACATTGGCATGGGGCAGCACCGGATGAATGGTTTTCTCATCTGGCAATTGAGGTTCCGGGAGAGGAATGTTCTAATGAGTGGTGTGAACCGGTGTCAGATGAAGAATATGGCAAAATTAATTTGCAATAATTATTAACAAAAAACAACAAATTATGTTAAAAAGAGTTGGTCGCATACCAACTCTTTTTGTGCTAATATATGTTAAAATAAATTGCAAAGGTGGTAAAAGTATGAAAAACAAAAGAAAGTTATATTTAGATAACATACGATGGATTACAGTTATGACTGTTGTAATCTATCATGTAATCTATATGTTTAATGGTGTTCAGAAGTTCGGGGTAGTTGGACCTTTCAAGTCACGGCAGTTACAGGATGCATTCCAGTATATGGTGTATCCGTGGTTTATGGCATTACTTTTTGTTGTATCAGGTATGAGTGCAAGATATTACCTGCAAATACATAGTACGAAAGAATTTATTAAGGATAAAACACGTAAGCTGCTTGTTCCGTCAACTATTGGATTATTCGTGTTTCAGTGGATTTTGGGATACTATAATATGAAGATTGGAGGAGCAATAGATAATCTTTCTAAAGTTCCAAAGCCGGTGCTGTTTATTATTACAGCATTATCAGGTGTCGGTGTGCTTTGGTATATTCAGGTGTTGTGGATATTTTCCATGGTTTTGCTGCTAATAAGAAAGTTTGAAAAAGACAGGCTTTGGAATACTTCTGCAAAAACACCTGTATGGTTAATTGCTTTGATGGTTATAGGAGTGTACGGTTCTGCGCAGATTCTTAATACGCCTGTTGTGACAGTATACAGATTCGGTATATATGGATTCTGTTTTTTTGCCGGTTATTATTTGTTTTCACATGATGAAGTAATCAGCCGGCTTTGTAAATGGTGGTATGCATTTGATATAGCTGCAATATTACTTGGCATATCGTATACAGTTGTTTATTTCGGCGAGAATTATGCAATAGAACCGGTTATAAACAATATACATGCATGTGTATACTGCTGGTTTGCAATTCTGGCAATTATGACAACTATGAAAAAATATGGAGACAGAGCGAATGGTTTTACGAAGTGGATGTCAGATAAATCATGGGGAATATATGTTTTTCATTATCTGCCAATTGCCATGGTGTCATATTATCTTAAAAAATATGTTCCTGCCATGCCTGCTGTTATGGTATACTTAACTGTAGGTATCAGTGCGTTGGCAGGGGCATTAATTCTAAATGAAATAATCAGCAGGATTCCCGTTGTCCGCTGGTGCGTATTAGGAATAAAAAAGGAGAAATAGATGTTTAAAGATAATCTTATTAACATGCGGAAAATTCATGGATATTCGCAGGATGAACTTGCTGATAAAATAGGTGTGACAAGACAGACATTGTCAAAATATGAGACGGGTGAATCTTTGCCTGATATTGAAAGATGCAGGCAGCTTGCTGATATTTTTGGTGTTTCGTTGGATGACCTTGTGAATTATGACAAAACAGACAGCAAAAATATGGGATTTGAGGTACCACCAAAAGGAAAGCACATGTTTGGTGTTGTGAAAGTTGGTGACAAAGGTCAGATTGTAATTCCCATCAAGGCGAGAAAGATATTTGACATTAATCCCGGGGATAATCTGATAGTTCTTGGAGACGAAGCACAGGGAATTGCCATAATCAAAGAAAAAGGACTAATCGACCTGTTAAACGGTGGAAAATGATATTATGGAATATGATATAAGTATAATTTAACGGAGGATACAATATGATTAGCACACTATTACTGGCAGTTATATATCTTATTTTTATTAGTTTGGGACTTCCTGACTCACTTCTTGGTTCGGGGTGGCCGGTTATGCAGCAATATTTCAATGTTCCGTCATCTTATGCAGGATATGTGTCAATGACGATTTCGTTTATGACGATTATATCAGCATTATTAAGTCCAAGGATAATAAGTAAGTTACACACAAAATGGATTGTTATTTGTTCTATTATACTTACTATATTTGGACTTGTCGGATTTTCATTTTCGTCAGCATACTGGATGTTATTTATATTTGCTATTCCATATGGACTGGGGGCAGGAGCTATAGATTCTGCAATTAATCATTATGTTGCGAACAATTATTCATCATCAGTGATGAATTTTCTGCATTGTTTTTATGGAGTTGGTGCAGTGATAAGTCCTAATATTATGGCTGTTGCATTAAGATATGCAGGATGGAATGAGGGATATAGCTGGACAGCATGTATACAGACATTTATATTATTGGTATGTATAATATCACTTCCATTGTGGAAAAAGAATGAGGGAGAAGAGGAGAATCAGGAGCAATATAGTGCAGGTATAATGGAGACAGTTAAAGTTTCGGGAGTTATATTTACGTTGATTGCTTTTTTTGCTTATTGTTCGGGTGAAGCAACCTGTTTTTTGTGGACCTCAAGTTATTTTGCCGAAACAAAAACAGGAATGACTGACGGGATGATAGCAGCATTCGGTTCTTTGATTTTTGGTGGTCTTATGATGGGTAGATTAATAGCCGGATTTGTTTCTAACAGATTGGGAGACAGAATGCTGTTAAGAATCGGTATAAGCATTGAAGTATTAGGAATTATTATGGTATTATTACCTGGTGAAGGATATATTACAGATGCAATAGGATTTGTTATTATAGGTATAGGTATGGGACCGGTTTATCCTGCAATACAGCATATGGCACCTGCAAATTTCGGCAAAAAGTACAGTGCATCTGTTATAGGACTGCAGATGGCATCGGCATATGTTGGAAGTACATTTATGCCTTTGGTTTTTGGAAAATTGCAGCAGAATATAGGAATGGCAATCATGCCGGTATATTTGATTATATTTGCCATAATTAACTTAGTTATGCTTGAAATAACGTATTTAGCAGTAAAAGGAGAATGATTATATGTATAAGAATTATGATAATGTAACAATACTTGAGCACCCGCTTATTAAACATAAGATATCGAAGCTTAGAGACAAGAATACCGGAACTAATGAATTCAGAAATCTGGTCGAAGAGATAGCAATGCTTATGGGGTATGAAGCTTTAAGAGACCTTCCTACTGAAGAGGTTGAGATTGAGACACCTATTGAAAAGTGTATGTCACCTATGATTGAGGGAAGAAAGCTTGCGGTAGTTCCGATATTAAGAGCAGGACTTGGAATGGTTAACGGAATACTTGCATTAACGCCAAGTGCGAAGGTAGGTCATATCGGGCTTTGCAGAAATGAAGAGACCCATGAACCTGAAGAATATTATTGCAAATTGCCTACACAAATAGATGAAAGGGTGATAGTAGTAACTGACCCTATGCTTGCAACGGGTGGTTCAGCGGTTGCCGCAGTAGATTTTATTAAGCAGCATGGTGGCAAAAGAATTAAGTTTATGTCCATTATATCTGCACCGGAAGGAGTTGAAAGGCTTATGAAGGCACATCCTGATATTCAGTTGTATATAGGACAACTTGACAGATGCCTGAATGACAATGCATATATATGTCCGGGACTTGGAGATGCAGGGGACAGAATATTTGGCACAAAATAGATAAAATGCTATTTACAAAAAAATACAATAATGCTATTATATTTGCTGAAAAAGTCATATTGAATTAATATGTTATTTTAAAAATTGATTAATGCTGAATTGGAATCCGAAATT
>DEGR01000010.1 GCA_002351535.1 Lachnospira sp. UBA2821 | reverse complement strand
TTAGCTTTTGACCGGCGAATCATCATATAGAAAGATTAAAGAAAGGCAGATGTACAATAGAGATGGGATTTATTCTTGAAGATGTACTTACATGCCTTGAGAGGGTATCCGATCATTGTTCTAATATTGCTGTAGAAATGATAACTATTTATGACAATGAATATAATACACACGGATATTTTAAAAGCTTTTCGGAGAAATAGAGAAAAGAGTTTGACAATGAATATAATTCTCTTATAAAGAAATATAATTTTTAACCGGAGAATGCAGATACAAAAATGTTTTATTATGAAAAGAAAAATGTGATAAAATATTACTGATGTAGTATTTTTATAACACGGAAAAGAGGAATGTTATGTCACTAATATATATAGTAGAAGATGATGAGAGCATAAGGGAAATTGAAGAATTTGCGTTAAGAAATGCCGGACACAATGTTCTTGGTTTTCCGAATGCTAAAAGTTTTTACAATAAACTCGATGAAATATTGCCGGAACTTATACTTCTTGATGTAATGCTTCCTGATGAGAGTGGAAATGATATAGTGAAGAAGCTTAGAAGAAATCCGGATACTAAAAAGATTCCGGTTATTATGGTTACGGCAAAAACAACAGAGCTTGACCTTGTGAAAGGAATAGAGGATGGCGCAGATGATTATATTAAGAAGCCATTTTCTGTTATGGAATTAATATCAAGGGTAAAGGCTATGTTGAGAAGAACTGTTGCAGAGGAAATAAAGATATTGTCATTAGATTCTCTTGTTTTGAATAATGAAAAACATGAAGTGAGTATTGATAATAAGCATATTGAACTTACTTTTAAGGAGTACGAACTTTTGCAGTATCTCCTTATAAATAAAGGAATTGTTCTTAACAGAGATACAATTATGGAGAGAATCTGGGGAATAACGTATGAGGGAGAATCAAGAACTCTCGATATGCATATAAAAACATTACGCCATAAGCTTGGAGATTATGGAAGCAGGATAAGAACAGTAAGAAACGTAGGGTATGTGATTGAATGAAAAAAAAGATTAATATGCGTCTGGTAGCAATAGCAATTCTGGCTATATTATCAACCGTTATAGGTGTAACAATTGTATATTACGGAGTATTTAAAAAGCAGATAAGGCATGATCTGTGTATAAGTGCAGAACTTCTTAAAGATACGCATTATTTTGAGTCTGTTAATATAGATAAAGACGACATTGATTTGTCTGCTGATATTAAGGAACTGAGAGTGAGCTGGATAGATAAGGATGGAACCGTGTTGTATGATAATGATAAGGCGGCATCTGAACTGGCTAACCATGCGGACAGACCGGAAGTGAAGCAGGCTTTTGAAAAAGGAATAGGAGAGTCGGTAAGAAAATCAAGTACCATGAATAAGAATACATTTTATTATGCAATATTACTGTCTAATGGAACGGTTCTTCGTGTTTCTACGGAAGCGGACAGTGTAATATCAGTGCTTATCTCATCTGTACCTCTTATTGCGTTTATTATTCTGTGTATTATGGTTATATGTATTTCGTTTTCACATATGCTTACGAAGCAGCTTATAAGGCCGATAGAAAATATGGCACATAATATAGAAGATGCTACTATTGATACTCCTTATAAAGAACTTGCTCCTTTTGCCAGAACAATAAGGCAGCAGCATGCGGACATATTGTCTGCGGTTAAGGCGAGACAGGATTTTACGGCCAACGTGTCACACGAACTTAAAACACCGCTTACAGCAATATCGGGATATGCGGAGCTGCTTGAAACAGATATGGTGCCGGACAACAATAAAAAACATTTTTATCATGAGATAAGAAATAACAGCGAAAGACTGTTGTCTGTAATTAATGATATTATAAAATTGTCTGAGCTTGACAGAGGAGAGAGTGAGTCAGTCCTTGAAGAAATAGATTTGTATGATGTTGTTGCAGAGAGTATGGAAATGATGAAAATGAATGCTGAAAAACGTCAGATAAATCTTGAATTTAGTGGAGAGCATTGTAACATCCGTGGAAACAGGGAGCTTATAAGAGAACTTACTGAAAATCTTGTTCAGAATGCCATAAGATATAATAATGAGGGTGGAACTGTAAATGTAATGATAATTAAAAAGGAAAGTCCGGTTCTTATAGTTAAGGATGATGGAATAGGAATCCCTGCATCTGAGCAGGAGAGAGTATTCGAAAGATTTTACAGAGTTGATAAAAGCCGTTCTAAAGCTACCGGCGGAACAGGTCTTGGTCTTGCAATAGTAAAACATATTGTAGAACTTCACGATGCAAAAATTGTATTAGACAGCGCACCGGGGGTCGGTACAACAATTCAGGTATTGTTCTAGCGAAATATGTTAAAAAACTTATCATTTTCGACAAAGTATGATATAATATCTCTTATATTGGGTAGTTGGTGTAAGGGAGATATACACCGGCCATATATTAAGTAGAAAAGAGGTATATTGTATATGGGAAAGAATATTAGAAGAAAGATTGTAATGATGCTTAGTATACTGAGTATTCTGGTTGTTATAACAAGTATGTGTAACATATCAGCACTTTATTATGTTACAGGTTTTAATAAGTCTATAAAAAATGAGATTAAAACACTTAAGACAGCTACAGAAAATAATGATATGCAAAATGCAATAACAGCGGAAGATAATATTGATGATTACTTACAGCTTGGAATCATAAGGGTTGACGGAACTGCTGTATTTGATGTGATTCTGCTGGTAATATGTATTGTGTTTGTAGTTATTATGACATGGTATACAAATAAAACAATTGCGAAGCCGCTTAAATCAGCAACGGAGCAGCTGGATAAGATTATAGATGATATAGACAATTCAAGAGGAGACTTATCAAGCAGAATTGTTGTTAAGTCAAAGGATGAGACCGGTAGACTTGTACATGGACTTAATAAGTTCCTTGAACAGCTTCAGGAACTCATGAATAAGATACAGCTTAATTCAGAGAAGATGATACAGTCTGTTGATGAAGTTAACAAGAGTGTTGATGAATCAGGAAAAGGTGCTATGAATGTATCTGCCACTGCTGAACAGTTAGCAGCAAGCATGCAGGAGATATCTGCGACACTTGACTAGATTAGTCAGGGAAGCAGCAGTATTCTTGAAAATGTTGAGGAAATGCAGCAGAGTATTGCGAGAGAAAATAGCAATGTAGAGCAGATTGCAAACAGAGCACAGATTATGAACAGTGAAACAATTGAAAGTAAGAATTCAGCACAGGGAATATTTGAATCTGTCGGAAAAACACTTAAAGAAGCTGTTGATGAGAGCAGGAGTGTTGAAAAGATTAATGAACTTACAGGTAATATTCTTGATATATCAAGCCAGACAAATCTGCTTGCATTGAATGCTTCTATAGAAGCTGCAAGGGCAGGAGAGGCAGGAAAAGGATTTGCGGTGGTTGCTGATGAGATAAGGGAACTTGCTGACAGCAGCAGAACTACGGCAAGTGATATTCAGGAAATCAGCAGCATTGTAACTGATGCGGTAGACAGACTCGCTCAGGAAGCAACGAAAATGCTTGAATTTGTTAATGGTAATGTTATCAAAGATTACGATAGTTTTGTAAAAATTGCGAGTCAGTATGAAGAAGATGCAAAAGAGATAGGAAATATATTAAATGCATTTTCCGGTCAGTCAACAAGCATTACAAATACTATGAAGACTATGAACAAAGGTATTAAAGATATTGCTGTAACAGTCGAGGAAAGTGCAAGCGGCGTAACAGGTATGGCAGATGATACCACAAGTCTGGTTGCGGCAATGACTAAGATAAAAGAGGAAAGTGATAACAATCACAGTATAGCGTTAGAACTTGAGAATGAAGTCAGCAGATTTGAAAAAGTATAATATAAAGGTGTCGGAATAATCCGGCACCTTTTTTGTTATGGCGGTCGTCAAATGCAAGTATTTATGTGGCACATTTGACGACCGCTAATCAGAGCGAAACTCGCAAAGAATGTTTCGTATCTGCGCAATATTATCGTAGTATTTTTTTCAGAATAGTATATTTTATATTATTGTAAGGTGCATAGCGTAATGGAATATCGATACGGGAGAAACTGTTGACTATTCCTTTTTTATGACTGAAAGTATCAAAACTATATTTGCCGTGGTAATTACCTATGCCGCTGTTACCTACACCGCCAAATGGAAGATGGTTATTAGCAATGTGAAGAATTACGTCATTTACACAACCGCCACCAAATGAAATTTCATTTATTATATTGTCTGCAAATGTATTATCAGATGTAAATATATAGCATGCAAGTGGTTTCTCGCATGTTTTTAGCTTTGATATCATTTTATGTGTATCTGAATAAGCAATAACGGGAAGAAGAGGACCAAATATTTCGTCTTCCATGACCGGTTTGTCATAATCTGAACATGGAAGTATTGTGGGAGCAATCTTAAGCAGGTTGTCATTATATTTTCCACCGAGTATGGTTGTCTCTGTTTTCATCAAATCTTTAAGCCGTTTATAGTGATGTTCATTGATAATCTTAGGATAGGATTTACTTTTTTCGGCATTACTGTATTTTCGTGATATTTCCTTCAGCAGTTCTTTAATAAGGGCAGCTTTGACATTCTGATGAACTAAAACATAATCAACGGAAATGCATGTCTGGCCTGCGTTTAAAAATTTCCCCCAGACGATTCTTTTGGCAGCGAGCTTTATATCTGCGGTTTCATCTACAATACATGGACTTTTGCCGCCAAGCTCAAGTGAAACGGGAATAAGCTTTTTAGCTGCCTTCCTCATTATAATTCTGCCGACACGGGTACTTCCGGTAAAAAATATATAATCATAGCTGTGGTTTACGATTGCATCATAATTGATGTTTGCATCGGCACAGAACACATAGCTTTTTTTGAATGTTTTGTCAATTATATTTTTTATGACATTGCTTGTGTTAATGCTGCTTTTGGAACATTTTAGAACCACACAGTTGCCGGCAGCTATAGCACCGACAAGTGGTGATATGGCGAGATTAAATGGATAATTCCAAGGCGCAAGAATAAGAACAACACCATAAGGTTCGGAATATATATAATTTGCAGAAGGAAAAACTGAAAGGTTTCCTGCTACACGTTCGGGTCTGCTCCATTTCTTAATATTAGCCAGAGCCGTGTTTATCTCTTCATATACCATTCCTATTTCTGCCATGTATGATTCAGCTTTTGATTTGCCGAGGTCTTTATACAGAGCATTGCAGATAGCATCTTCATTTAATCTGATAACGGTTTTGAGCCTTTTAAGCATTCTGATTCTGAAAGAAATATTTTTTGTCATTCCTGAATTAAAAAAATTACGCTGTGAGCCTATAATATGGGCAATTGACACTTTATTACCGGTGCTAAATGTGTTATTGTTTTTTAATAAATTGTTATTCATGGAAAACTCCTCTCTACGATTTCGGGCTATAATATATTATTATCCCCTAAATTACAGAAAAAACAAGGTGAAAATTGACTGGGAATAAGACATAAAAGATAACAATCGGGAAGGCTGATTATGAGAAGGCAGAATGGGTAGGCGTTATATGGAGAGGTGTTATATGGGAAGCCGGGGATTAAATACAGCTTTGAAAGGTAAAAATAATTCGCACTAATAGTAATAAAATTTAAGCAGATTTCTTTGAGATAAGGTAAAATAAAAGAAAAAACTTTATCGCAAAGGAAGAAAAATGAGCAGAGAACAAGAACGGTACAAGAAAAAACTGGAAAAAAATCCGGTTGTTGAATGCAATAAGATTCAAAATAAATATTATTCTGAATTATTCAAAAAATTTATTGAAGTAAAAGACCCACGAAACCAAAGTTATATCGGCTATTCTGTAAAAACTATGCTTGGAACTTTGTATTATAAATGTATAGGTGGTAATTTCAAGCATGCAGGAAATGACGCGGCAGTTTAATGATGAAAAAGTTGTGGGAAATCTATATTCTTTCATGGGAGAGTCTGGAAAAGAGTATCTTCCTCATGGTGTTACGGAAAATGAATTTTTGGAGAGGCTGGATCCGTTGGAGCTGGAAAAAATACAGAAAGATATTGCCTATTCCATGATCCGCAGAAAAACATTTAATGATGCCAGAGTTTTGAAAAAGTGGCAGGTTATTATCGATGCTACAGAGCTGGATGAAGGATACCGGAAAAAGAATAATTATTATCTGAGCCGCTGCTATAACCGAGGGAAAGCAGATGAATTTGTAAAGTATCACAGAAGTGTGCTTGAGGCAAAACTATACCTTGGAAATAACCTTGTATGCAGCATAGCATCAGAGCCAATTGAAAATTCGGAGGAGTATATAAATCAGAGTGAAGAAAAAATAAAACAGGATTGTGAAAGCAAGGCATTTATCAGGCTGGCAAAAAAGATAAAAAAGAGTTTTCCGAGACTTCCGATTGTAATAACAGCCGATGGATTGTATGTCAGCCGGAAGGTTATACAAATCTGTATGGATAATGGCTGGGATTATATCATCCGTTATAAAGAAGGATGTGCGCCAAGCATAGCACGGGAATATCAGGCACTGCCTGAAAAAGAAAAGACAAGTTCAGAAATAGAGTACCAGAACCAGATCATATTTCAGAACACAGATGTAAATCTGATCTATTACACAGAAAGGAAAGTTCAGGCAGATGGGAAAGAAAAAATAACAGAGTTTGCATGGATTACCAATATCACAATTACAAAAAGCAATGCAAAGAAAATTTTGAAAGCCGGAAGGAATAGATGGAAAATAGAAAATCAGGGATTCAACCGCCAGAAACATTGGCAGGGGAATATAGGTCACGCATGCAGCTGGAATGAGCAGGCACAAAAGAACCATTACCTGATGGAGCAGATAGCAGATTTCATAAAGCAGCTGTATGAGTATTATTACCTGGAGAAAAATGAAATAAAAAAACTGCAAAAAAATATATCTCCTGAGTTGTTAGCCAGCTTTGGACGGCAACTAACGAAAACAGAAGATATAAGAGTGGAGCTGCATAGCGCAGTTCTAAACTGATTTAATTTTAGCAAAGAAGGTGAGGCTTGCCAAGAGAAAAATACAAATTTATACACATTTTTTTAGAGAAGGAATCCGTGTAATCATTCAATGTGGATAACTTTCCTAAATTTATAAGAAATGTGTAAATATATGAATTTACAAGATTGGCAGGCTATAGAATAAATTTACCTTTCAAAGCTGGTACCCATAGATTTTCATTGAAAGAACGGAGGAGGTGTTATATACTTATTGTGAAGAAGTATATAGAAACGAGGGGTTACATTGTGGCTTCTGCGACTGATAAACAAAAAGATAGTTTAAAAGAATATATGAAGAAAATTAAAGATATAAAATTGAGAGTTCCAGAAGAATATCTTCAATCAATCAAGGAACATGCAAAATCAAAGTGAATGAGCGTGAATCAATTAGTAATCTCATTGCTCGAAAAGGATATGGGAATAGATATTGTTACAGTAAGGGAACAAAACAAGCAAAATAAGAAAAATGAGGATGAATAATTGCATTATTTGAAACAGAGATTTCATCCGAGATTTTAAAGGAGGTATGACCTATGACAGCATTAAGACAGAGTGCAATAATGGAGCTTGAAAAAATACCAGAAGATAAGTTATCCTTTGTAATTCAGATTATGCAGGGTGTAAATGGATTATACAATGATTCTAATAAGGAAAGGAAAGAAGCTTTTGCGAGATTAGAACAGTTACGCAAAAGAGGAACTGTTACCGATGATGATGCAGAATTAGCTTCTTATAGGGAAGATAAATATGGTAGGTAAAATTCTGATTGATACTAATGTATTACTTGATTATCTTCTTGAAAGAGAACCATTCTTTGAGGATGCAAAGAAAGTAATTTCATCATGTATTGAAGGAAATACAAAAGGTTGCGTTGCAGCTCATTCTATTTCTAATATGTTTTTTATATTAAGGAAAGCTTATACTGCAAAGGAAAGAAGAGAAATATCATCAAATCTATGCACGATTTTTGATGTAGAGGGCATAGACAAAGCGAAATTATTATTTGGTCTTGCAAATGAGGAATTTTCTGATTTTGAGGATTGCTTACAAATGGAATGTGCCAAAAGTTATGGAGCAGAATATATTGTGACAAGAAATGTGTCAGATTATTCTGTATCAGACATAAAAGCAATTCTACCGAGTGAATACTTAGGACTATAATAAACAAAGCACCAACGGAAAGAAGTATATCTTTCTGAGGGTGCTATTTTTAATCACTCTGTTGGTTGTGAATCTTATCAACAGCTTTTTCTAATTCTATTGTTTGCTAGCACATCGTTCGATAATTAACTGGA
>DEGR01000082.1 GCA_002351535.1 Lachnospira sp. UBA2821 | reverse complement strand
TAAACCATTATTGACAATATCATGTAGTACCAGGATAAGCACGCAAATTTTGTTCTGGGTAAACGTAAATCATTCGTCCGCAAGACGAGGTTGTACAGGGATTTTCACATTCACATTTGCGATAAGAGCGCTTACGTTCTTTGTCCCATACCCATTTCATTTTCGGGCAGACAAATTTCATTGTAGGTACGCCGCAACGAAGGTGTGATTTACTTCCCTCCCGTTTCATCGGAAGACTTGGATCGTTAGGACAACAGGGGATTCCGTTCTCGTTTGTCTTGTAATCAACATCAGGAATGGAAAGTTTATTTTTTAACGGAATATATGCTCTTTTGAAACAGGAATCCTCCAAAAGATATTTGTAAATGGAAATGGAATCAAAAGCAGCATCGCCAAGAAAAGTATTCGGTTTGATCAGAGGATGCTTTTTGAAAAAGTCATCCAGGATTGGGATCAGTGCTTTTGCATCTGCCAATGATTTATCTTCATCAGGTGATTTCGCTTTCTTTTCAATGATGACTTCAGGGTGAGCATCTAAAAAGTCTTTGTTGTAAAAAGAAATATGGCGAATGATACCAAGACCATTTGTGACAATGCCAAACTTGTAAGCATAACAAAAATGACCATTGATATACATTTGCTGAATGGCAGGATTTGCAGTTGCGTGTGGTGGCATGGTTCCATATGCTGCTTTATAGGGATCGAAGTCATTATTAGCTTCCAAATTTTTTGCATAAGCTTTCAACTGTTTGATAATGCGGTTGGCGAATTTAGGATTGTTTTCCGTAACCCATGCTTCAATACCGGAAGTATCAAATAAGAGCATATCAGCCTTTTCAGTATCAATAGCCTGGCAGATAGGTTCGGTAATGTCTACGAGATTATGGAAAACACATTCAATGTCGTGCTCAGAATCCTGTTTGAAACGAGTGATTTTGGAAGCATCAGGAACTTTTGTGAAACCACAGAAATCACGAAGTGGTTTGGAGTATTGTAAAAAGGTAAGTAATAACTGATCAGTAGGAATAGAAAATATTTTCTGCAGAATCACAGCCCACAAAAGGGCAGTTAAAGAGTATTTGCGGGAACGTCCCGTTGATGCATAAAAATGGTTATAGAATTCGAGAGGAATATAATCACTAAGGTTAATGTGTTCCTCAAGTAAAGAAAGAAACTGAGGTTTGTCTTCTTCAAAAATATTTTGGCAATCTTCAAAAATATCTGCCAAGTTTAGTTGTTTATGTGGTATCATATAAATGTCTCCTTTCGGGGCTTGGTTGTTAGTTTCTAGTCAATTCTATTATACCATAAACCGTGAGGAGATATTTTATTTTGTAACAAAAAACATGCCGTATTTATGCGGCTTGTGGCGTTTCGCAAACGCCTAATAAGTAATCAAAATGTAAGGAGGAATTTTAGAATTGGCAAAAGAACAGAGATTTGAGAAAACATATTCACAGGGAACAATGACTGTTACAGAGATTTGGGTTGATAAAGAGACCGGAGTTAATTATCTGTATCATGCGGCCGGATATTCAGGCGGGTTGACACCATTATTGGACCGGGAAGGTAAGCCGGTTATCTCACCAATCGTTAACAGCTAATCAAAAGAGTTTATAAGCCGGTTTATCTTCTTCAAATATATAATAACGAAGATAATCATCAGTAACAATTGCAACAGCAGAAATCATGCACCATATAAGCGAGAAAGGCATACATATCTGACCATTTATATTAATCGGAATATCTCTGTAATCCCATATATTATATGTCTGATTAAAGAGTATTCCGAAAATATATTCCAAAGGTGTAATGATAAAAAAGCCGCCAATAAGACATTGAAGCACAAATGGCATATCCCATGATATAAAGTTGTTAAGACATCCAATAAACAAAAATGCCAACCCACCACATAATCCCATATAATAGCTTGTTCTATTTCTAAATAACATTTCTATTGTCATATATAACATTCCACCATAGCAGAATAACAACTTATATTTCAGAAATGATTCAATATATATTTTCATAGTAAGTCTCCATTTCACACATGTTTGCATTGCATTATGTAATATTTGAAATATATAAATATATATTCTATTATTGCAGATTATATTACATTTATTTATATGTAAATATATAACTGAAAGCTTGTGCTTCTTTAAATTGAAACAGTATAATGGTAGTGGTATAATAAATTATACTTATACTGTTTAATACAGTTAGTTTACGGATTTAGATTGTCCAGAAATGAGGGTTACTATGATACATGATATTGTTTTGCCGGCGGTTCTTAAAAAATCAAGAACAAAACCTCATGACAAGATTATTGGCAATACAGAGATGGCTGTATGCATTGCGTATATTTTGTCTGATGCGGGCATAGATAAAGAGGTTATTAAAGGATTTGATTCGCCTGAAAAATTACTTGAAAAGTATAAAAATGTGATTAGTGATATAGATATCAATAATATTTCAGAAGAATCAGTTAATATGATGGATATGGTTAAGGAATATAAAGTATTGCCAATGGTAAATGAGAAGATTGAAGACCTGAACATTTTGATAGACATAGTGTATAGTAATATTACGAAATGAGGAATATTATGAGTGATGATAAGAACAAACTTATGGTTGACGGTTATATGTTTGGTTCATTAGCAGAAGCAGATTTAGCGAGGAGTGAGATTGTAAAAATCAAAAAAATAAATAATGATTTTAAAGGTAAAAGTGCTTCTGACATGCTTGAATTGTATAATAGGATTATTGAAAAGAATATATTTAAAACCATTATAGGATATAATTATTTACATGAATTAAGGAAAATATTAAGGAGAAATCCTTCAATTAATGATGAAGATATAAAATCTGTTCAGGTTATTACAGGGTCAGCTATAGAAAGAAATTCAAAAAAAGAGCGGGATAAGATTTTACTTGAAAAAAATAAAGATTTAAGAGAAAAGATTAAGTGTTCGGTGTTTGTTAATATAGTTCTTATATTTGTTATTATAGTTATGTTTGTTATTTCTTATAAGTCAAAGAAATTTGATGTTACAGCATATGAACAGCAGATTCAGGATAAGTATTCTTCGTGGGAGGAATCACTTAATGAGAGAGAGTCAAAATTAAATGAAACGAATAGAACTAATAAATAGAAGTAACTGTAAAACAAATGATAATCTTTAAGTGAATTTCACATTTTTTTCAAATAAATATTATACTATATTTTTTATAAGAATAAACGGATTGGAGAATGTATGTATGAATAAGTTGCGAATTTTAGTAGTTGATGATGAAAGCAGAATGAGAAAATTAGTTAAAGATTTCCTTGTAAGAAAAGATTATGAAGTACTTGAGGCTGGAGATGGGGAAGAGGCTATGGAGATATTTTATAATAACAATGATATAGCTCTCGTTATACTCGATGTAATGATGCCTAAGATGGATGGATGGAGTACATGCAGGGAAATTCGTAAAATATCCGATGTTCCGATTATTATGCTTACGGCTAAAAGTGAAGAACATGATGAACTTCTTGGGTTTGAACTTGGTGTCGACGAATATATATCTAAGCCATTTAGTCCTAAAATTCTTATAGCAAGAATAGATGCAATATTAAGAAGAACAAATAATCTTGATTCAAATTCAGTGGTTACAGCAGGAATAATAGAGATTAATAAAGCGGCTCATATTGTAACGGTAAACGGCAATCCTGTTGAATTGAGTTTTAAGGAATTTGAGCTTTTACAGTATTTTGTTGAAAATAAAGGAATTGCTTTATCCAGAGAAAAAATACTTAACAGTGTATGGAATTATGATTATTTCGGAGATGCCAGAACAATTGATACACATGTGAAAAAACTTAGAAGTAAATTAGGTGAGGGGGCAAATTATATTAAAACTATATGGGGAATGGGATACAAGTTCGAAATAGATGAAAAATAAGAATGTAAAGTTTTCTTTAAGAACTAAAATGGTGTGTATGATGGGGGGCATGGCAGTAGGAATATTTTTATTATATATTCTTGTTAACGCCATATTTCTTGAGAAATATTATATCGATAATAAGCGCAAAGCAATAATTAATACCTATATGCAGATGGAGCAGATTGTCCGCAAAGGAGATGCACTTACTGATACCGAGATGCAGGATATTGAACGTATGTGTGCAAAGACAGGTGTAACAACACTTATTACTTCGTCATCCGGCGACATACTTTTTACTTACGGAAATAAGGAATTATTGAAATACAGATTAAATGCAGCTATATTTGATCAGGGTACAAATAATCTGTATGTCGATATTATCCAGAAAAATAAGAAGTATGTTTTACAGAAGGTCAACTCCATGGAAGCTGAAAATGATTCCGGTAACCTTGAGATGTGGGGCGTCTTTTCTAACGGAGATATATTTATTATACGAATGGCAGTAGCCAATATACATGATAGTGTAAATATATATAACAAATTTTTGTTCGTTGTTGCTACAATAGTTATGCTTATAAGTTTTATAGTTGCAAGTATAATATCGAGTCGTGTTATAAAACCTCTTTTACAGCTCACCAAAATTTCAGAGAAAATGCTTGATTTGAATTTTGAGGTAAGATATACGGGTACAAGTCATGACGAGATTGATGTTCTTGGTAATACGATGAATGAATTGTCAGATAAACTTGAAAGTACAATTACACAGTTAAAAATTGCCAATAATGAACTGCAGAACGATATTGCAAAAAAAGAAGAAGTTGACGAGATGCGTAAGGAATTCATCTCAAATGTTTCTCATGAACTTAAGACACCTATAGCACTTATCCAGGGATATGCTGAGGGATTAAAAGAGAATGTAAATGAAGATGAAGAGAGCAGGGATTTTTATTGTGATGTTATTACGGATGAAGCTTTAAAAATGAATAAAATGGTTAAAAAGCTTCTTACACTTAATCAGCTTGAATTTGGTAACAATCAGATACAAATAGAAAGATTTGATATATATGAGGTTATTAAAGGTGTTCTTTCAAAACTTAATCTGATGATTGAGCAGAATAATGCAACTGTAAAATTAGATAATTATGAAAGTATGTATGTATATGGTGATGAATTTCAGATTGAAGAAGTGATTACTAATTACGTTACTAATGCACTTAATCATATTGATTATGAAAGAATAATTACTATATCGATTGAACGTAAAGAAGATAAAATCAGAGTAACAGTTCATAATACCGGCGATAATATTCCGGAAAAAGATTTGCAAAATATATGGGAAAAATTCTTTAAAGTAGACAAGGCACGTACAAGAGAATATGGTGGTAGTGGAATCGGACTTTCAATAGTAAAAGCAATAATGAAATCACACAATAATGACTGCGGTGTTGTGAATACTTCTGATGGGGTTGCTTTTTGGCTCGAGCTTGATTCTAAATAAATACCGGTTGCTGAATTTGTCTTAAAATGGTAAAATATTGTTAACATAATTTTTGGGAGGAAGGTAAATGTTAAATAACAAAGTTACTGTAATTGCTAAGAGATTTTGTGTATTTGCTTTGGCTGCTTCAACTGTGGCAGGCCTGACCGGTTGTGGTAAAGCAATTGCATTAACGCCGGAACAGCAGAATCTTGTAGTTGAATATTCAGCACAGTCTGTATTAAAACATGATAAGAATTATAAAGACCTTAAGGTTAAAAAGATAAAGGATGAGCAGGAGACTACAACAGGTACGGCTGACACGGATAGCGACATTACTTCTGTTACGGATGATAATCAGGATAGCAATTCAGGTAATACAGACAGTGGCAATGAGCAAAATACTGATACAGATGCAGAAGCAAATTCAAAGGATATGGCTGAAGCTGTCGGAATGTCTCCTGTAACACTTACATATACGGGTATGGACGTAACTTCAAAGTATCCTGACACATCAGATACTCAGTTTGTTCTTAATGCGACAGAGGGAAAGAGTCTTCTTGTATTAAAATATAATATGACAAATAATACGGCATCAGATATAAATGTGCCTATGATGGCTTCAGATACAACACTTAAAGCTTCGGTAAATGGAAAAGAACACAGTGCTTTACTTACATTGTTATTAGATGCTTTGAACACATATACAGGGACAATTTCACCCGGTCAGAGTATTCCACTTGTGCTGGTTTTCCAGATTTCACAGGAGGAAGTAAAAGACATTCAGTCATTGGATTTAATTGTTAAATCTGCTGATGCAAAGACTACGTTTAATTTGAAATAATTGTACATATATGATATAATTAATATAGTTTTTATGGGACGAAATATATCGCAGGAGGTTTTACATATGGAGACAAATATTTTGCTTGAGAATGGAACTAATGAACTTGAAGTACTTGAATTTACTATAGGTGGGAACAGATATGGAATAAATGTTGCAAAAATCCGCGAGATTGTTCCTTATCAGAGTGTTACACCTGTTCCAAATTCACACCCTAGTATAGAAGGTATTTTTATGCCAAGAGATACAATGATATCAGTAATTGATCTGGCTAAAGAACTCAATATATCAAGAAATTCTGATAATAAAAATATGCTTATAATTACAAATTTTAATAAATTAAGCATAGCATTTCATGTTGAAAATGTAGTTGGAATACACAGGGTGTCATGGGCAGATATAATAAAGCCTGACAGTACGATAAGCAATGCGGATGCAGGGGTTGCTACAGGAATTATTAAGATTGATGGTAAACTTATAATTATCCTTGACTTTGAAAAGATTGTATCTGATATAAGTCCTGAAACAGGATTAAAAGTATCTGATATTGATAAATTAGGTCAGCGGACAAGAGTTAATTCTCCGATAGTTATGGCAGAAGATTCAGGACTTTTAAGTAAGCTTATCTGCGAATCATTACATAAAGCCGGCTATGTTAATGTTGATACAAACATGAATGGTAAGGAAGCATGGGATAAGCTTGTTAAATGGAAAGATGAAGGTACACTTAAAGATAATGTAAGTTGTATTATAACTGATATAGAGATGCCAATTATGGATGGACACAGACTGATAAAGCTTTGCAAAGAGGATGAACAGATTAAAGATATTCCTATTATTGTATTTTCATCACTTGTTAATGATGAGATGAGGGCTAAGGGTGAAGCTCTTGGGGCGGATGCACAATTGTCAAAACCAGAGATAGGAAGTCTTGTATCAGTTATTGATAATCTTCTTAATAAGGCAGAATAAATGATATTATAACGGTGTAACGCGAACATTCCCGTTACACCGGTTTTTTGTTGCATGAGGCTGACAGGCACAATCAGGCCTGTAACTGACTAATGCGAATGAAAAGATATGTTAAAAGAGACAATATGAAGTGACCTC
>DEGR01000063.1 GCA_002351535.1 Lachnospira sp. UBA2821 | reverse complement strand
CAAGATTCCGAGAGTTCATTATAATGAAAAACCCAGTAAAGAACCGTAGCTCTCTATTATAGATTTTTGTTCGGGTGATAAAAGGTTTTTGATAATAGTTTTTATATCTATTGGATTATCAGATATATGATGGTTATTTTCAGGATTACCGGATAACGCAAATGCACATGCCATATTATATGCCATATCAACAAATTCTTTTTCTTCATCAGAACAATACGTTTTAATAGATGAAACCATTTGTGTGAGATTTTCATAAGGGTCATCAGTAGCATCACATGCACATAGATTACCATCAGGTTCTGAAAAAAGTTCTATAGTATTTTTAAGTTCCTGGAACTTGACCATAAGTGACATGAATTTTTGATCAGATACAGGTATAAATGGCAGCGAACTTTTGATTATCTGCATTTGTCTGTTGGTAATAATACTGTCAAAAGATGTAATATCTTTCATATTAAGCCCCATTTCGCAATTATTTTGATTCAAAAGTACATAATTATATAAGTTGCTCAATTACATATTGCAATTGTGGGTTCATTGACCATTCAAGCAATACAAGTATAATGAATACATTTTCTGCTTTTAGAAATGCAACACATTCAGGATTACATTCATAAATGGTGTCCTCTGTTTCAACTAAAACATATTTTTTTTTCATACTATTCCCCATTCAGCAGATTATGGAATTTAATATGTGCAGGACAGCACCGGAAGATACTGCCCCGCACAAAGTTAAGTATTGGATAATAATATAGCGTTATTAGACGTTATATTAGCAACCGCATCCAAGAACATTATTGCCGTTTCCGCCACAGCAGAAAAGGAGGAGTATAATCCAGATAGCACTGTCTCCACAGCCACATCCGTTATTATTCCAGTTATTGCCACCACAGCATAAAAGAATAAGAAGAATAAAGAGACAATTGCAACCTCCGTTATCGTTACCGCAGCCGCAGCCGCAACCTCCACAGTTTGTAGCAGCTAAATCACTCATATTGAGCCTCCATATAATTTGTTTACAGTTTAATGTATGTAGGGGGGCTTGGCTAATATGACAAAAAAATTTTGCAATTGCCGGAAGGCATTGACACATATATTCCCGTTCAATATAATCAAGTGTAATATTTCCCATCCCACCGGGTGTAAAATATAGAAAACTTCCCGTATGTATAGATGCATCAGATATTAATATCAAAACATTTGGCTTGAATTGCGTAAATTTGTCAGATTCCGCATTATGGCTCAAAGTTTATGTTCATTTGCTAAGTGAACAGCTACGCAAAGGATGTCCGCTCATGACACACACTCTCATGATTCCTTTGTCTAGTGGGAGTAAATGTCTCCTCCGGCTAAGCTTATAAGGTGCGAAAAATCAAACGCGCTATTTAGTTTTATGATTAAATATAAATAGTATCGCTTGAACGGTGATTTTTCGCACCAGCTTGAGCCGGAGGATGACATATAACTCCCACACGACACGTCATAAATCGAGTGTCATGTCAGGAACGGACATCCTGCGGAGGTGTTCAATATCTAATGAACATGAACAATCGAATGAGCCATAATACGGAAGCGACAAATTAGCAATTTCAGACAGTTTTGATATTAATATTCGATGCATTCTATACAACATACGTTTATGATTTACACCGGGGGATGGGAATAAAATAATATTGAAAAGAGGAATTATATGATTCATATATATTGTGGCGATGGCAAAGGAAAAACAACCTGCAGCATTGGTCTGGCTATAAGGGCTTTGGGGGCAGGAATGAGGGTTGCATTTATGCAGTTTCTTAAAGATAGTGAAAGTTCGGAAATAATAATGTTGCAAAAACTTGATAATATTGATATAATCGAAAATTCCAATATATATGGCTTTGTATGGAATATGTCAGATCAGCAGAAAAAGGCGTTAACCCACATGCACAATAAAAATATGTGCAGTGTTTTCGAAGACATAAAGTCAGGTAAATATGATATGGTAGTTCTTGATGAATTATGTGGGGCATTAAGCTGTGCGTTGCTGGACCGGAACATAGTTATTGATATAGTGCATTATTGCAGGGAGAATGATATTGAACTGGTTATTACAGGGCGAAGTCCGGCTGAATTTATTGTAGAAAAAGCAGATTATATAACTGAGATGAAAAAGATAAAACATCCATATGATATTGGGGTAACAGCAAGGCCCGGAATTGAATTCTGAGAGCGCACTGACGTAAGAGGGAGGATGAGAATAAGTGATAGAAGTAAAAGAAGTAAAAAAAGAGTTTAAGAAAACTATTAAAGACCCCGGACTGAAGGGGAGTGTCAAATCACTCTTTCATAAGAATACTGAGATAGTAAAGGCAGTAGACGGCCTGAGCTTTCATGTAGATGAAGGGGAGATACTTGGTTTTATAGGACCTAATGGCGCGGGAAAATCAACTGCAATAAAGATGTTAACCGGAATTCTTACTCCTACAAGTGGTGAGATAGTGATTAACGGACAGATACCTTATAAGAACCGTAAAAGGTATGTGAAAGAGATAGGTGTTGTATTTGGACAGAGAACACAGTTATGGTGGGACCTTCCGCTTACAGAGACTTATACGGTATTAAAAGAAATCTATATGATAGATGATAAAAAGTTCAAGGATAGAATGGAATTTCTAAATGATGTTCTGGAACTTGAAAAATTTATAAAAAGCCCGGTAAGAACTTTATCATTAGGCCAGAGAATGAGGGCTGATATTGCGGCATCAATGTTACATAGTCCTAAAGTTTTATTTTTAGACGAACCTACAATAGGACTTGATGTTGTTGTTAAAGATAATATAAGAAAAGCTATTTCCCAGATTAATAAAAATGATAAGACCACGATTATTCTTACAACACATGATTTAAGTGATATAGAGACTCTGTGTGAGAGAATTATAATGATTGATAAAGGAAAAATGGTATATGACGGAAGCCTTCATAAGATGAAGGATACATATGGTAAGATGCGTGAGCTTAATGTTGTACTTAATGATGCAAAGGATATTGGGAATTTCAATATTGCTGATAAATTTAATTTTACGGATGATGATTACAGTATGGTATCGCAGGGAAGTGAACTTAAGCTTAAGTTTAATTCAGAAAAAGTTTCAATTGCCAGTATGTTGGATTATGTACTTAATACTGTAAATGTAAATGATATTTCCGTTAAGGATGCAGATATTGAAGAGATAATCCGAAGAATCTATAAGAGTGAGGTGAAGCTTGATGAAAATGCTTAGTAAAATCAAGAAGATATATGGAGCATTCACCAGAGCCGGTATTCAGGATGCAGTTGCATATAGGGCGAGCTTTCTTGGATTTTTTATAGGAGAAATATTTATCTGTTTTGTTATGTATTTCATTTGGAGAGCAGTGTACATGTCAAAAGGTGATTCATCATTTATGGGATTCACGATGACGGACATGATGGTGTATGTTTTCATGTCCAATATAGCAACATTTCTTGTTGGAACAGATGCTACATACAGCATAGCTGAAGAGATAAAAGACGGAAGTATTATAATGCGTCTTATAAAACCCGTTAAGGTAGATTTAAGTTTTCTTTTTTTTGAACTTGGCAACAAGATAATGATTATAGTATGTATTATTGGACCTATAATATTCGGTCTGGAACTATACAGATATTATGCCATTGGACATATTGCATTTAAGCTATCAAGATTCATACTTTTTATGATAAGTATATCAATTAGTTATATTTTATCATTTTATCTGAATCTCATATTTGGCTATCTTGCTTTTTTCCTTATGAATCTGTGGGGATTCAACATACTTAAAGAATCGATAATAAAGTTTTTATCAGGTTCAATAATACCATTGGCATTTTTCCCGGAGGTGATATCAAAGATATTTACATATCTGCCATTTGCTTCACTGACCTATACGCCGGTCATGATTTATATGGAAAAATATAATGGTTACACATTGGCATTCAATCTGTTTTTGCAGGTATTCTGGCTTGTGTTTTTTGTCACAGCAAGCCGTCTTATGTGGAAATGGGCTGAGAAAAGAATAGCTGTACAGGGAGGTTGAAAAAATGAGATATTTACGTTTGTATAAGACATTTGTTGTTCAGTATATAAAGCAGCTTATGGAATACAGAATTGATTTTCTTACCGGTGCTACAAGCTTTCTTATTAACCAGCTTACTAATATAGTGTTTATAAGTATTATATTTAGTCAGATACCGCAACTGGCGGGATGGAGTTATAATGAAATTATATTTATATATGGATTTTCATTATTACCAAAGGGTTTGGACCATCTGACAACCGACAATTTATGGAAAATATCGTATTTTATTGTAAGAAAAGGTGATTTTGACAAATATCTTACAAGACCGATTAATCCGCTTGTTCATGTAATAATGGAATTATTTCAGTTAGATGCATTGGGAGAATTTATAACAGGAATAGTATTATTCATATATGCATCAGTCAGATTACATATAAGGTTTAATGTTTTAAATATATTGCTGCTTATCGTTGCAGTGCTTTTTGGAACACTTATTTTTACGAGCATAAAGATTGCCTGTGCGGCAATTGCATTCTGGGTAAAGAGAAGCGGAAGTATATTACAGGTATTTTACATGTCAAGTGATTTTGCAAGATATCCAATAACTATATACAACAAAACAATAAAGTATATTATATCATATGTAGTTCCATTTGCATTTACATCATATTATCCTGCCAGTTATTTCCTGAGAGGAAATGACCCGGTATATTGTATCGGTG
>DEGR01000074.1:19741-20025 GCA_002351535.1 Lachnospira sp. UBA2821 | reverse complement strand
TTCCTTAAATACTCTCCCTTTTTCGTCGTACACATCGTGTACGCACTATTAAGATTCCTCAAAAAATAAGCGGTATATCCAAAGTTATGGATATACCGCTTATCTATTGAACATATTTTTGTAGTTCCTTTAGCTGGGCCAACTGGATTCGAACCAGCGAATGCAGGAGTCAAAGTCCTGTGCCTTACCGCTTGGCGATGGCCCAATATATAATGATAAAAAAAAAGTTAGCACCACTTTGCAAAAAAGTTGTTCTAACTCAAAGGTGGATACAGGGATTCGAA
>DEGR01000074.1:0-19571 GCA_002351535.1 Lachnospira sp. UBA2821 | reverse complement strand
GGTGATGGGAATCGAACCCACGTATCTAGCTTGGAAGGCTAGTGTTCTACCATTGAACTACACCCGCATCAGTCGGGGTGACAGGATTCGAACCTGCGACCTCTTGATCCCAAATCAAGCGCTCTAGCCAAGCTGAGCCACACCCCGATAGTGTTGTTTATTTTTCTGCGTTGCCTCAACGCAAGATAGATTATACACAATCTATACCAACATGTCAATACTTTTTTTGATTTTTTTTATTTTTTTTGAAATAAGCATAAAAACCTTTATTTTACAGCTTTTCTTTAAGCACTTCTTTCATCATTTCAAGTGCTTTTCCTCTGTGACTTATTTTATTTTTTTCTTCAGGGTCCATTTCACCTGTCGTTTTTCCATACTCAGGAACATAAAGAATAGGATCATATCCAAAACCATTTGTTCCTTTTTCTTCATAACCAATCTGTCCTTCTATAGTTGCTCTCTTAACTATTGTATCTCCATCCGGAAATGCCGCTGCAATTGCACAGACAAATCTTGCACTTCTTTCTTCACCTTTTGCTCCTGTAAGCCTGTCTATAAGCACCTTATTTTTAACACAATATGGTGTTTCTTCCCCAAGATATCTCGCAGAATATACACCCGGTTCTTTATTTATATAATCTATTTCCAGTCCTGAATCATCAGCAAGTGTTATACACCCTGTAAGTTTCATAATATTTTCTGCCTTTATCACCGCATTTTCTTCAAATGTCTTTCCTGTCTCTTCTATTACAGCATATATTCCTGCATCTTTCATTGATACGATTTCAACATCAAAGTCTTTCATTATCATTCTTATTTCATCCATTTTACCTTTGTTGGTCGTTGCAAATATTATTTTCTTCATCATCTTCACCTTTCTTTTTAATATATTACAGATAATTTACTTATTTAATTTTTCCTAGTTGTTTTAAAGCTTCACATATACCATCATATATTCCCTGCGCTGCTTTTTCCTTTCCTTCGTCAGAATTAAGCAGTTCCAAATCTTTCTGGTTCGTCATATAAGCAACTTCGACAAGTGCAACCGGAACACTTGAATTTCTTACTATATGTATTGAATTTCCTTCCACGAGACCCTTTTTATATGTTCCGCATGCTTTTGTAACTTTATCTTCCATTATCTGTGCAAGCCACTGTGAGCTGTTTACCTCCGCCGTATCATTTACATTATACAGTACTTCTGTTCCATTTATATCTCCACCACCATCATACCAGTTACAATGTATACTTATAAATAATGCCGGTTTTATTGCATTTACAAAATCCACTCTTTCCTCGACAGTAGGATATGAATCATCTTCTCTTGTAAAAAATATAACAAATTTATCATCTGCTGTTTTTTGCTTTAATATCCTGCATATGTCAAGAGTTATATTTTTCTCATATATTGTTCCAAGATTAGCACCGACATCATAATCCCCATGTCCTGCGTCTATTACAACTACCGTATCCTCCGGTGTAATGTCCAGAAACCTCATATACAATATACTGCCTTTTACCGTCCAAAACACTTTATAGTAATTATTAAGTGCAACATCTATGCTTATTTTATCATTTGCGGCACTATATGATATATTACTAACCTCTCTGCCGGCCGTATTAACCATGGATGAAACATCGAATATATTATCCTTTACCTCAAATGTTATATTTACTTTTCTGTATATCATCTTAATATATACTTTAACATTCTCAGGCTTTACATTCCCGGGTAAAGGTATCTGGAGATTATCGTCATAATTCATCTCCATATTACCATATCCAATTTCTTTTTCACTTTTTTGTGTTACAATCGTACTATCTGCCTTAACCTTTTCATGATACGCAGGTATTTTTTCGAATATAATCACTAACATTACAAGAAAAATGACACTTATCATTGCCGATATCTTCGCCAATCTATTTTCCATGTCACTAAACTATACCTTTCCTCTGCTACTTATTTTGTTACATTCTGTGTAAATGCCTTAAGGCATACGTTACATTCATGGGAGGATTCCGTATTCTCCCATTCTATTCCCTTAAGACTTACATACCCCTCTCCGTCTGTTATATCTGCATCTGCTGTAAGATAATCATTTTTGAATTCTATTGCCACAGGCCTTTCCGACCCAGGCGTTGTAATCTTGACGATTATAGCATATTTCTGTCCTTCTCTCAAATATATAGTCTTATCAAGAGGAATCGTATAATATCCTTTATCATCTATTTTGCCTGAAATAACAGGGTCACCTCGACGCGTAAGCGAGTCAGGACCTTCAAACTCATCACAGTAATATATACTGTAACGGGTATCTTTCCCTGTCGCATAAAAACTTACTGCCTCAAGGTGTTCATTTCCCTTTGCAGTATATACATTTGTAAAATATGCTTCGTCGCTTCCATAACCAATCTGTCCTACCCATCCACACAAATCCGACTGGTATATATTATCATAATTATCAATATCTTCTACCTTTGTATAAGCAACATTTGTAATACCTATATTAGCATCATAATATGATATATAAAAGTTTCCCTTCTCGCCAAACTCTTCTCCCCAGCTATTCCTGCATATAAAAGCACCATTTCCTTCTACTTCTACATTAAAATTCTCTTTTGGATAATTATCATCCCATCCTATTATTACTATCTCATGATTCGGTGTTTTCTTTTCATTATAACAATATGAATTATAGTTTCTGTTATAATAATCCGAATATATCAGCTTTGAAGTTGTATTCGCAGCATAAATAGAACTTTGCACACCGCCGTGTTGTAATACTATTCTCTTAATTGTATCATAATCCTTTTCCTGCGGCATAACGACTTCCTGAACATGCTTGACTGCCCCAAGAGTGTCATCTGTTTTTCCGTCATCATAAGGGTCATTTTCTTCCTTTACCGGTCCTTTCCATGATGTCAGGTAAGCAACTGCCATCTCATAGTCGCCTCCAACATCAGTATTTATATTATAAGGATTGCAAAGTGTCATATGATCTTCCGAAAAATCAAATACCTCCTCCGGCATAAGACTGCTTTCAAGCGCTGTTAATGATGCAAATGCCCAACATGTGCCTAAAGAACCCTGATTTTTTACAATAGGTGCCCTGTTTTCATCTATGTAGCTGTATCTTGCCGGCAATATGTCGTCATTTTCATCTATATTCGTCAGTTTTCCCTGATTAATCCCTGCATTCCACTCGTAATCATATCCAAGAGACCTTGCAAGTCCTGATACCGATACCTCATACTCTCCCCCTGTCTTTACAAGTCTGGCACTGTCTATTCCTATGTCTCCGTTGACAACCAGTGTATCTTCTCTTCCGCTCAACTGTACAATATCATTTCCTCTCACTATTCTTAACACAGAATCGTTGTAAATATTACATGCACACCCAAACATTTCGCTGATTAATTTTACCGGACACATAAGCTGCATATCATCAGACATATATATATTATAATCCGTCGAATTATATGTTTTTCCATCCACATCTATCGTAATAACCGCAGAGTTAGTACTTGTTGCAATTATCTTCATCCATTCATCAGGCTGTTTTTTTATCTCTTTACCAAACGCCACTTCCTCATTCTGAATCAGTTCACCTATTCCGAAATATACTGCAATAAATACTAATATACCGATTATTACATATAAGCCCTTATTTTTCAAAACTATATCCTTTCTACTTTTTTCTCTTTGGTGGTTTTTCACCTATAAACTGATAAAAATATGTCTTAATCATTCCATTGTATATCTTTCTGTTTTTGTCAGCCTTCATACCCATATCTTTCTCTGTTCCATCATATGCAGTTATTACATAAGCCGACCACTTGTCCAACTTTTTATATGCGTCAGCCAAATCACCATATATTGCATGAAGTGCTTCTTTTTCCTCCAGCCGCTCTCCATACGGCGGATTTGTTATTATAAATCCGTAGCTCTTTGGATGTCTCAATTCACTTACCGGTCTCTGCTGGAAATGAATCATTTCTTCAACTCCACACTCTTTCGCATTAAATCTTGCAGCTTTAACTATATCCCCATCTATATCATATCCCTGAATATCTGTCTTAATATCTCTGTCAATAACATCCTCTGCCTCATCAAAACAGTCATACCATATCTTTTTATCTATAATATTGTCCCATTCATCAGAAACAAAGTTTCTATTCATTCCCGGAGCAATATTAGCCGCAATCATTGCCGCCTCTATCGGAAATGTCCCGCAGCCGCAAAATGGATCAACTAATATTCTGTCCTTCTTCCATGGCGTAAGCATAATAAGTGCTGCTGCTAACGTCTCCGTAATTGGTGCTTTCGAAGTCATCTTTCTATAACCTCTTTTATGGAGCGATTCTCCGGTCGTATCAAGTCCTACAGTAAACTCATCCTTATATACCGAAATTCTTAACGGATAAGAACATCCGTCTTCCTCAAACCAGTTTGTATTATATACAGACTTAAGATGCTCCACCATTGCCTTCTTCACAATGCTCTGTATATCTGATGTACTGAATAATTTGCTTTTTACTGACGTTGCTTTCGTAACCCAGAATTTTCCATTCTGCGGTATATATTTCTCCCACGGTATTGCCTTTATATTTTCAAATAATTCTTCGAAAGAATATGCTTTAAACTTTGCAACCTTTATAAGTATTCGTTCAGTAGTTCTAAGGAATATATTTCCTCTGACTATTGCTTCCTCATCACCTTCGAATGTCACTTTGCCATCCTCAACACTTACTATATCATATCCCAAATCTGTTATCTCTCTCTTAAGCACCGCCTCAAGTCCAAAATGACATGGTGCAATTAATTCGAATCTGCTCATCTGTTACATATCCTCTCATTCATTAGTCACTTTAATTAATATATTAAGGTTATGTCCTCCCATTGTCAATGATATTTATAGGCTTTAATACCACCACTTACAACATATAGCATATATTTGTCACCATATTTATTTTCTATATATCTGGCCGCCCTGAAACTCCTTCCTCCCCTTTCGCAGTATATAATTATATATATGTCCCTATCCTGTTCCCCGACATACTGTGCTACACTTTCCATATCTATATTAACTGCATCCTGTACATGTCCTGCATCATAATCATATTTGTCTCTTACATCTATTAATATACACTTGTGTTCTGTCATAAGAATTTCTACATCTTTCCATGATATTATTTTATAGAACATACTAATGCCCATTTTTATATGTTTATTCATTATATTCACAATTGTCTTATTTTGTTAACAATTTATTTACTTTTAAATTAAAAAAAGCACTTGCTTTTTTCGACAAAATATAATATTATATTGCTTGTAAAGAGAAATAACCCTTCAAATGTTTCTTTTTACTTATAACCCCTTATTAATTATTTATACTCCCCTCAAAACGCATCATGGCTCCCCCATGATGCGTTTTACTTTGTTATTATGAATATTAAGAAGGTATACTGCAATCAAGCCCACTGTGAAGTGAGAGATTTGCAAATAGCAATTCCATGCTCTCTTTAGTTACCTCATTAATTCCTTCATTATTACTTTTATTAATTATATTATTAATTTCCTTTAATGCATCCTCATATCTGTTAAGTGCTTTGTCAAACAGCATATCAAAACTCTCATTTCTTTTTTTATCTGTTTCCCATGGACTTATCCATATCTTCCGTGACTCATTCATAACATCTTTATCGTTACGTTTTTCATTCTTAACTACAAACATAGGAGATATTGTTTTCCTTTTTAGTAACACATTTTCAATAAAGCTTACTATTTTTTTCTTTACACCAAATCTGTCTGTAAACACAATATTATTATGTTTAAATATATTTATTATAAATCTCATACGCCTCTTTGTTATTTTAATATTGGGATATGTTTTCTTAATAGCCCTGACATATAATTCGGCAAGATATTTTGTCTCCTCAGAATTTATATCAAAGCTGTCTTTTTTTCTATATTCGTACAAATCAGCCCCAAGTATCCTCCCGGCATATATATAATCAATGCCAGTTTCAAGGTCAACATGCTTAGAAAAATAGTTCTTTCCCTTATGTGCATAATCCGTAACAGCATAAACATACGGATGACATGAACAGTCAAGTGCACAATGTCCCACAAATCCTGCTAAATAACTCAGTCCTATCCTTCTTTTTCTTTCATTTTTCTCTTTCAGACATATTTCCAGAAAGTTTTTCTTAAACTTACCTATATCCTTTGTATGCATAATTGAACCAATATTCCTCTTATAAAACACCTTTGATAAAAAATAATAGAAAAACATATCCGGTCCCTGAAGTCCCATATCATATATTTCCCTATGCTCATTTATATAATCAGCCAGAGCTGACTGATTCTGTCCATATATACCAATTGCTTTCTTTCCAAATACATAATGAGTTACAAATCCCGGCATCCTCTACACCTCCATTAATAATAACGCTATGCTAAACAAAACAACCGCAAATAATATATTTATTCCCGTAAACCATAATAAATATGATACCTTATCAGATTCTTCTGAAGCGGCATACAATTTAAAACTTATCAGACTTGCCATAGACGCAATAATAGTTCCCAGTCCTCCTATATTAGAGCCTATGAGTATTTCTTTATATTTAGTAGTAAAACCGGATAACAATATTGCAGCCGGAACATTACTCATAAACTGACTTGAAATAAAAGTAACTATTTTCTCATGCCCTGTCACTATCGTCTCCAAAAAATGTCTTATTACATCTATTCTTCCAATATTACCTATAAATACAAACAAAAACACGAATGTAAGAAGAAGAAAATAATCAGGTGTCTTTATGGTACTCCTGTCAAATATAATAACATACAATAATGTTATTATTAACGATATGTATATAGGTAAAATTTTAAGAATTGCAAGTAAACAGATTAAAAATAATACTATATACATTATTGTATCTGCTGTGTTTATCTTATTCTTTCTAACATATTTCAACTGCGTTTTTTCTTTTCCCATAAATAAAAACACACATACTATTAAAAGTACAAGTGAAACAAATGCATACGGCATCATGATTTTTATAAATTCACTGATTTTCATTTCTGATGTTGAATACAGAAAAAGGTTTTGTGGATTTCCCATTGGCATAACCATACTGCCAAGATTTGCGGCAACAGTCTGTAATGTCACGAGTTTTATTGTGTACATGTTAAGTCCCGACATATCTAATACTTCTATGGCGAATGGCACAAATGTTATCAGTGACACATCATTGGTTATAAACATGCTTGTAAAAAAACATAACAGAATAAATACTAACGAAATGCTTTTAATACCTGATACTTTTAATAAGAGCCTTTCACCGAGTTTTGAAAAAACGCCCAGTCTTCTCATTCCTCCCATTATACACATCATTGTCAATAATAATCCCAATGTGGAATAATCAATATATCCGGCATATTTATTATCCGGTGGCACAAAAAAAACAGAAACAACGGCTAACACAAAGGCTACCGTTGTAACTATCTCTTTTGTAAACATATATTTTATTGCAGATACTATTATATTTAGTAATTCATTTTTATGTACTTCTTTATCTATCATTTTATTCCTCAAAATGCAGCTTATACTTATCTTTGCCTGAATTTTTAGCCTCATACAACAACTTATCAGCTTTTCTGTATAAAGATTTAAATGTATTTTTTGTACATTCATCAACTGCTACAACACCGGCACTGCAATGTATATCCATATTTTTACCATTCTCTGTGTATGTGAATCTGACATTTTCCAATATGGCTGCTATCCTTTTATCAATAACATCTTCTCCGCTATATGGCTCATGTAGAAATAATACGAACTCATCTCCGCCTATTCTTCCAAAAACGTCTTTGTCTGATATTACGTCTGATACGGCTTTTGTCACTTTTATAAGAATGTTATCACCGGCAATATGTCCAAATGTGTCATTCACATTTTAAAATCCATCTATATCGAATATAACAAATATACCTTTCTGGTTATTTCTTAGTCTCTTTTCAATAAGATTTTCCGTATACCGGCGATTCCATATTCCAGTCAGTCCATCTCTCCTCGCCTGTTCAGTTGTTATCTTCTGCTTAATGACCTCATCATTAATATCACTGAACATAAATATTATTCTGTCGTATGTTGTGTTACTCTCATCCAAAACAAGAATTACAGTGATACTTGCCCATATGTATCCTCTTTGTTTATTCTTCACCCTGACAATTCTGTGAACAACCAGATCCTTCTCTATTAATCTTCTTTTAAGTTCCTCTCCCCTGAACAGGTCCATTGCCGGGGCATCCTCCGCATGAATGCACTCATTACATACATACCAGAACCATGCTAAAGCCTCCCCGATAGGATTATCCTCTCCAAAAAACTGTCTGTATCTTTATTTATCGTATATAAATGCCCCATCCATTTTGCATTCAAGTGCAACGTCACACAGACTCTCTATAACTCTGTGAAATACAATGCTCTTTTCTGTCATTTCTTTATCTGCATGTACATTTTCATGCTCTGTTGATATATGCACTGATGTAAATGTTATATCTTTATATTCCTCACCACTACATTTGCACAAAACAGATACATAAGCCTTTGTTCTGACATCCTTATTGTCTGTTTTCCGTAACATCAGAATACTTCCGCACACAAGAACTATGTTATCTGACTGCACATTACTTTCGTATTTCTCGTCTATAAATTTATAATTATTATTCCATCCCGGTTCTTTCAAACCAATTACAGGCACCCTTTCATTTTCACACCTGTCTCTGAACCCATGTGTGTTTTTATTTATCCAATACTCCATACATGCTTTTCTAACGTATTCTTCAGCATATTCTGCGACTTTTTTCATAGAATTACTTCCTTACCCTCTCTATCGTGTACACTCTATCCCAGTGATAGATATTCTTCCACATTCTCCAATGAATCTAATACCACTTCAGTCAGCGACTCAATTTCCCGGTCCGGCTGTACCCGGTCGGGAACCATAATGGTCTTTATTCCTGCACCCACTGCTGACCTTATCCCATTAAAAGAGTCCTCTATCGCATATGCTTTTTCAGGCAATACATTTATCGCATCACATGCAGTTAAATATATTTCCGGATGTGGCTTACTGTTTTTAACCATATCTCCGCATATAATACGGTCAAAATATCCTGAAAGCCCCACTTCTGTCAGATTTCCCACAACATACTCTTTTCGTGAAGATGACGCAACTGCAATTTTCTTACCATTTTCCTTTAATCTTATAAGCAGATGTTCTATACCCGGTTTAAGCGGTAATCTTCCACCACTATATCTGCTGTGAAACAGAGCTGAAGACTCTGCCTTTCTTTCATCATAAGGAAAATCTTCACCAAATATCTGCTTCATTCTCTGTCTTGTCGCATCTTTGTTAAGTCCAAGACATTGTCTGCATGCATCTTCAATTCCTTCTATCCCATACTTCGCTGCTATAACTTTCCAACATTCCACTACTTTACTTTCAGAATCAAATATTACTCCATCAAGGTCAAATATTACCGCTTCAAAATCCCTTTTTTTGTCAAAATATGATTCCAATCGTTTCGCCTCCTGATTCAAATACCACGCGGGCTTTTCCCTCGCACGAATAAACTATGAGTATATAATAACCGGCATTCCAACATATGTTACATTATATAAATATTCCGCGAAATCATATGACAGATTAATGCATCCATGTGAACCTTTAGAATAATACAAGTCCCCTCCAAAAGCATGCTGCCATATTGCATCATGAAGTCCTACTCCACTATTGGTAAGTCTCATCCAGAAATTAACCCATGTCCTATATGTCTCTCCTACGAGAAATTTGCCGGGAATTCTTTCTGATATATAATATACACCTGTAGGAGTATCTCTCTTTCCGTCAGGTAAACCGGTAACTATATCACATTCTACTGTAACTGCCCCATCCTTATAATACCACAGATGCTGTTTCTCAATACTTATTTCAATATATGTATTTCCAATTTCTCCATATTCTATCGAGAATATTGGTGTCCTGTTTTCAACATTTTCATGCTTGTTAAAACAATCTTTAAGATATGCTATCTCCTCTTCGTAATTAACATTAGTTCCCCATGTTCCTCCTGAGACTATACGTTCAACACCATCATTGCACTTAAAGTTAATTCCGTCACCAACCGTACAGTAGCTGGCGACAGCATTCCTTATCTGGTCATCTATGAAGTTATCATTTATACTTAATGTATTGTCATCATTTAATGTAACAGTATATCCGTCAGGTCTTATTGTCTGCCCATTTGAATATGTTGCACTCCATGAATTATATACATTCATCTCTTTTGCCGTATTATCCAAATCTTTTTCGTAAACAGAAGGGTTAATAATATACTTGTTTAAATCTATTATTACACCATTATCTATATCTGATAAGATTTTATTTTCATCAACTCTGTCACCCTGAACTTCCTTTTCAACCTGATATTGTTCACCATCTTTATAAATATATGCATCAGATGATTCAGTTCTTGACTCATTATATTTTTTCAGATATTCCTTAAACTCATCTTTTAAAAATGTTTTTTTGTATTTTACTTTGTATCTTTTTCCTGTAAGATTATCCAGAAACTTCCTGGCTGTACTATGCTCTACAATATCCTTAACGTCATACTCATATTTAACAAATTCTTTCTCAAGCTTATCATCTTTAAAATATGCTTTCTGACTTGTACTGTTTAATCTTTTGTTAAGCTCATCTTCTGAACAGACAAGATTATATGGCACACCATTTATCTTTGTATTTCCTAATATTCCCCTGTACAAAATAAATACTATTATAATGGTTAATGCTGCTATTACTGCTATTTTATATTTCTTCATATGTTTGCCCTTCTTTTCTAATATTCGGATAGCATTTTCTCATCATATCCTCAAACTATAATAGTATAACACATCATTCACTATTGTTCTATATTTTCTGTGAGAAAATCTATATTAGAAAATTTACTTTTTTCCCCCTTTTTCTCAATATTAGCAAAATAGTCATATGCCTTGTCGCAGGCTAATGCAAGCCACACACTGTCTCCCGAATAATATGGATAACTTCTGTCCGATATTTTTTCGTTAAAGTTCTTAATATACATTGCAACCCTGTCATAATCTTCCATAACTGCTGCCGCATATACTATCAATGACCATGTCTGATTAGCCCCCTGTTCATTTCCATAATCAAAATTTTCCCATTTCCAATTATCACAAAAGTCCTTATATACTTTTTGCGAATGTCTGTCATCCGCTTTTTTAACATCGAATATTACAGGAAATAGCTGAGGAACTGCATATTCATACAATTTATCCCAGCACATCTTATCACCATAATATGCTGAATTATCTTTGTTAAGTACAGGATAATAATATGTCCCTGACCACCAGGCATAATCAAAATCCATACTAAACTTATTTACTGCTTCACGTAACATTTCCGTCCTGTCATCGTTCGGCCATAAACTCTCATATATTTTAAGTACATTATTCATGCCATCATAAGTCTCGGCATTATTCATAAGATATTTAACTTTACTCTCATTCATGGACTGGGTATAGCCATCATGTAAAAGACTTAGTAAAATATCAACGACACAATCTATTTTTTTCTTTTCATTTAACAATATGTTATCATCACCGTATTTATTTCTATATTTATTTAGCAATATAAGAAACATTGCAGAATAAGAATCAGCAGAGTCATATTTTTCCCTGCTCTCCTCCGATACAACTTCCTTTCCTGATATATTCACACTGTAATCATATACCGTTCCGACTGACCCATTAATATCAGGCTCCATATTCATATGTGTAAAATACCAGTTAATAAATGCCTCCATTTCAACCTTATTTTCGTCCGTGTAGTCACTCATCAACATTGCAAGTGCTGAATAACATCCAAAATAAGGATTAACTCTGGCAGCTAATCCTTCCTCTAATTCATAACATGAAAAAGCACCGTTACCAAGCTGCAGATTACTTATCCATGCTGTTTCTCTTTTAGCAATATCCTTATATATACCTGATACTGCTCTTTTTACCTCAACATTGCAACTGTACTTTTTTCCATCTTCCGTAATACATTTAATCTTTGTCTTCCCGGGCATACCTGCCTTAATTATTCCATCATCAACGGTTGCAATTACCGGGTCATCTGTTACCCATTTCTTCGCACCATCGTATTCAAGCAATTTTACCTGACTGTCATATCCTGTGTATATAAGTATATTTTCTTTATCTAGTGTAATATTTTCTTTTAGTAGACTCTGACTAATATACATTATACCTGCCCCTATAATAAGAGCAGGTATAACAACCTTAAATATATTTTTTTTATTCATAATCCTCCAATATATCGGCTATTTGCTTACATGCAGTTCCATCACCATATGGATTGCTGGCCATACTCATTTCTTCATATGCCGCATTATCACATAGCAGACGATTAAATTCAGTGTAAATACGGTTTTCGTCCGTACCAACAAGCTTTAATGTTCCGGCTTTAACCCCCTCCGGACGTTCTGTAGTATCCCTCATTACAAGAACAGGCTTCCCAAGACTTGGTGCTTCTTCCTGAATTCCACCACTATCTGTAAGTATAAGATAACTTCTTGATAAGAAATTATGGAAATCAAATACATCAAGTGGTTCTATTATATGAATGCGGTCACTTGAGGCGAGTTCCTCTTCTGCCACTTTCCTTACTGCCGGATTCATGTGAATCGGATATATTGCCTTTACATCTTTATGTTCATCAAGAATTCTTCTTATAGCCCTGAACATATGATGCATCGGCTCTCCAAGGTTCTCTCTTCTGTGGGCCGTAATCATAATAAGTCTGCTGCCATCCGCCCATTCAAGTTCAGGATGAGTATAGTCTTCCCTGACAGTAGTCTTTAATGCATCAATTGCCGTATTCCCTGTAACAAAAATATTATTTTTATTTTTGCCTTCTGCTATAAGATTCTCTTTAGCTTTTATTGTCGGTGCAAAATTATATGCAGCTACAATTCCCACAGCCTGACGGTTAAATTCTTCAGGAAATGGCGAATAAATATCATTTGTTCTAAGACCTGCCTCCACATGCCCTACCTTTATCTGAAGATAAAAACATGCAAGAGCTGTAACAAATGTTGTCGTCGTATCTCCATGTACAAGTACAACATCGGGTCTTTCCTTTTCTAGCACTTCTTTTATGCTATTAAGAATGTTAACAGTCACATCAAATAATGTCTGCTTATCCTTCATTATGGCTAAGTCGTAATCCGGCTTTACATCAAATGTTTCAAGAACCTGATCTAACATCTGTCTATGCTGCCCTGTAACACATACTTTGGTTTCTATATTTTCTCTTTTCTTCAGTTCATTCACTAATGGGCACATTTTAATTGCTTCTGGTCTTGTGCCAAATACCAACATCACCTTTTTCATATGAATCCTCATTTCTTTATTTACTTTAATTCTTTTATACCAAGCAGATTATTCATCATCTGCTTATTAAATAAATTTATGCTCATTTCCGTCTGCTGCAGACACATTACCACATCCGTAACATTATACGTTTTAAATAAATCCATAAAAGGAGCATCTACACCTCTGTAGCACCTTGGATCTACTACTATTATTTTTTCATACTGGGATACAAGCCATGTAGTAAACGCATATCCATAAGAATCAGTTACTACAAGAAGAACACTTCCATCATCTTTCTGTCCGTCTATTACATCATAGGCAAACTGTGACCTTTCCAGGAATGAATAATAGCCTCCTCTGTATGGGTCTACAACTTTCTCCTGCTTCATCTCTATCTTTCCGGTTTCCGTATTTTTCAGGTAAACGGTTTCTGTACACTCACTTCCATTCTTTGGCATATAATAATAAAACTGGTCCGGAGATATCATTTCTTCTTTATTGTATTGTGACGTGAGATATCCATGAAAATCATACCCCTGTTTGCGCTCATAATCCTCAATATTGATTGCCGTTTTACCTGCCGCTTTAAGAAATTCCCTTGCTGCATAATATGCTCCAAGCTGTGTCCAATGATGGTCTGTGCGGAAGAATATCTCATTAATTCCATTCTTCTTTACACCTTTTTTTACGACATCATATACAGGCACGGTTTTAACAGATTTATCCATATTCTGATATACAAGCTTGTAATCATATTCACCTGAGTTTGATGATTCCCGTACACTGTCCTCCTCATACTCTATTCTTCCCGGTGGAATCACTAAATATTTATCAACTCCATCAGGAACCATACTATAAAACTTTTTACACGAATCAAAAAAATATACCAGATTTTCATCATTATGTTTATATAACTGAACAATTCTATCATCAAGTAAAATAACTTCTGCCTGATTATTATTATCATTGTCCTGTTCTGCTACGTCTTTAAGTATAAGACTTTTGCCCGGAAGTCTCATATACCCTTCCATTTTTTTCCCTAATGATATGAATTCATTTCTTTTCCATACATGGTCCCCAATAAATCCCTCAAACTGTTTTTGAAATTCTGCACTTTTCCAATTATCTACAGACAAACCCGGCATTTTTGCCAGCTTTCTCTGTTCTGCCTTCGACACCTTTGTATCGTCTACAAAAGAATACATCGTTACACCAGTTATGAATAACATCGTTATAATCACTATTACAAATGGAACATATTTTTTCACTTCTTTCACCTCCCACTTTATTAAAATCTGAAATATAGAAACGGATTATAGCTCTGCATAAGCAGAAATGTATAGCATAATATAAAAAATGCATTGGCGCATATTCCTTTTACTATAGATGTTCTTGTCTTTCCTTCCGGAAATATAATCATAGCAATTTTTTTCGGAAGCGGTGTACACCCTATAAGCATTGCTATAATTACATAAAAGAACTGATACACCGGTGTACTTTCTCTCTGCTGCATTGCAATGTCACCGCCTATGCCCACCATAGCCTTTAGAAATATCTTTAAATTGTTAAAATCTTCAAAGTAAAATATAGACCATCCAAATATTATAATTATTAAAACTATAAGATTGTTTATTAATGGTGCTTTAGTTATATCAATATTAATCTTCTTTAAAACTCTCTCTATAAGCAGGAATATTACAAAATATCCTCCCCACATAACATAATTCCAGCTTGCTCCATGCCACAGTCCTGTTAAAAGCCACACTACAACTACATTAAATATCTGATGCTTTCTGTTTCCGCCTAATGGTATATATACATAATCTCTGAAAAACTGCCCAAGTGATATATGCCATCTTCTCCATAGGTCAGTTATACTATTGGCAATATACGGATAATTAAAGTTCTCTTTATATGTAAATCCAAGTATTTTTCCAAGACCTATAGCCATATCTGAATAGCCTGAAAAGTCGAAATATAACTGACACAAAAACATTATCATACCAATCCATGCACCTGCGGTACTTATACTTTTTAAATGCTCACTGTTAAGAAGTGCACTCGATACCATTCCCGCATAATTTGCAAATATAACTTTTTTACATAATCCAACAGAAAAACGGAACATGCCCGCATTAAATCCATCCATTGTTTCTTTTCTATTTTCTATCTGCTTCGCTACATCTGAATACCTTACAATAGGTCCCGCTATAAGCTGTGGAAACATTGATATGTATAATAAAACATTAAGATAATTTTTCTGCGGCTCTACCTCTTTTCTGTACACATCAACCACATATGTAAGTGCCTGAAATGTAAAAAATGATATTCCAATTGGCATCTGAAGATTAAACTGTGGTATATTTGTATCGAGAATCGAATTAATATTATCTATAAAGAAATTGTAATATTTGAAAACAAATAGCATAGCAAGATTAGATACTACCGTAAATATTATAAATATGCTTTTTACTGTCTTTGAATTTATCCTATGGCAGCTAAGCGCAAGCAGATAATCCACAAAAACAAGTATAATCATTCCAAACACCCATACAGGTTCTCCCCATGAATAGAAGAATAAAGAAAATATAACAATAATAATATTTCTATACTTACGGTTCTTAATTAAAAAATAACAGATAAGAAACAATGGAAAAAATATCCCCAAAAATATTATACTTGAAAAAACCATTTTATCTCCCTTCGATTTTTATACTAACAATTCCAGAAACTTTTCTTTTTGTAACGTATAACCTTTGTCATCACATCCGATATAGCCAAACACAGTTATATTTTCACACAAAAATACATGTGACTTAGCAATAACCGATTTAATTTTTCCATACTGACCTATTATACTGTTATATCCAACATAAACATCGCTCTGTGAGAAAACGTTGCCTGTTACCCTCACATCACTTTTGATTATCACATTACCATCTGCAAATACATTACCATCAATAATAACATTCTTTTCTATAGTAATATTCTTTCTGGACTTTATATGTCCCGAAATTCTTGCACCCTCTTTAATAACAAGATTATCTTTTGTTATTATATTTCCTTTAATATTACTATTTTCATATATTATACTAATATCTTTTGCTGCCACATCACAGGAAGTTTCATCCGCATTTTTCAGTTCCTGTAATATGCTGCTGTCAACTATACGTTTCTCACGTTTTATCTGTTTACTATCTCCACAACGCATTACATCAACCTGTGGTGCATACAGTCTATGAAATACACAATCCTCCATAACCTGCATATAATCATCACTGGTAGTACTGACTCCCAAATCACATCCAGTACCGACATATGTCTCCTTTTCGCCATCACACCATCTTACTATTTTACATTTGTTCATAAGCAAAAGCTTCTGAGCTGAAACTGCCCTTGCTTCTATCTGTTCATCAAGCACAACCGTATTTTCTGAATAAATCTCTTTTTCAAATCTAGCAGGACCAACCGCAATAAAACCGTCCCTGCATATAACTAAATCATGTATAACATTATCATTTACTTTTTCAGAATAAACGAATTTCTCAGGTCTTGATAAAATGAGAAATTCATCAAAAACTCCCTTTTCAAGTGCCTTATTAAGTATTTCCTTAAATGCTTTAGGAAAATATCTTGGGTCTTTTACATTATCACTTCTGACCACAAGTGTTGCCTGTTCGTCTTTAGGTGTCCTTAATGCCAATATAAATGGAAAGGAAGTCATCACTATAAAACAAACCACTAATATTATAAAAATCCCTATCATATTCCACCCTACTTCTTTCCGAATCTTTTTGTCTTATCCCATGTAACATTTCTCATCGTTACAACGTCTACTATTGCATCCAAAAATCCTCTTGAAATATACCACATGTAAAAATAAAAACTAAAACTAAGTAAAGGCAATGCATAAACTTCTTTTTTCAGACCGTCAAGTATCGCACCCGCCGAAATTTCATAAAAAGGTGCAAAATTGCCCCATGAATTATATATTCCAAAGAATATGAAAGCCCCAAGTGCATTTACAATATCCATCTGACCAACAAAAAACATTACTACAGAATCGGCAATGGCAAGAAAAAGTAAAAATGGAACCATATACACCATTAATAGGAATATTCCGTCTATTTTCTGTAAAAAACTTAAATTTTTGCTTACAATAGTTCTGCCGAAATATTTGAACATTACTTCATTATGTCCCCTTGCCCATCTTCTTATCTGTCTGCCTCGTACATTCCATGTCTCCGGAGCTTCTTCATAACACTCTGCACTGTTATCATACATTACAACATACCCCATCGTATAAAGTCTGTATGTTAATTCAGTATCCTCAGCAAGAATTTTTGTATCAAAACCTCCGGTATTCATTATGACTTTTTTTCGAAAACCTCCTACCGTTCCACCATATTGCGGTATGAGACCAAGATTGTATCTTGCCTGCTGGTCAACCTGATATCCGCCTGTTCTTTCCAGATTGAGAAGTGTAGTTATGTAATTCTGATTTGCATTAATAGGAATAACCCTTCCCATTACTGCTCCTACTTCTGGGTCTTTAAATGCAGTTGCGAGTTTTTTTATCAGATTCTTTGATGGCCTGTAATCGGCATCAAATACAATTATTACATCCCCGTTTGCCATCTCCATAGCTTCATTAAGCCCTGCAGGTTTTCCCCTTAACTGGTCAGGATCAAGTCTGTGAAGTGCTTTTATATAATCATATTTCTCACAGTAACTGTCAAGAATCTCTGCCGTCTTATCCTCAGAATGATCGTTAATTCCAATTATTTCAAGTTTACTTCTGTCATAATCACATTGAATGAGGGCTTCAAGTGTTTTATGTAAAACCAGTTCCTCATTATGCATAGGTACAAGTACTGTAACTTTGGGATAATCACTGTCATATATGTCCCTATAAGATATTTTTTGCTTCGCAAACATTCTATTATATGAAAACACATAATGTCTCACAGCATAAAGCACTATAATAACTATACACACAATAAAATATGCTTTTAAGATAGTTATGACCACTCCCATACTTTCATTTCCTCCCTTTTATTGAACTTTTCACTTATGTTCTTTACATATATTGAATAAATAGCCACAACGTACATAAAGTCAAGATATGCCCCACACATAAAATATAATGGCGCCATCAAAACATTTGTTGATGCATACAAAATAACAAGAAATATAATGTATCTTATACTGTCATATACCATTGAATAACACATAATGCTCCAAAATGCCAAAAGGCTGCTACCATGTATACCCGGAAGCAGCGAAAGTGCTACTACCGTTACCAATGCTATTGCCAGCCACATTATTACCTGTTGCAGCATATATATATCTGCATAATTTCCCAATGTATATGGGAATCTTTTTCCCCAGATTATAAAATACGCATCTGACACTAACAGTATTCCTAAAAAAATACTTATGTATATCATGAAAGATTTATATTTTTCAAAAATCTGTAACGTTACTAACAAAAGTATTAATGTTACTATAAATACTAAAAGACAAACAGTAAATCTCGGTTTTCTCCCATCTAATTTAACATGATACACCGGCATAAGCGGTGCTAAAGAATTATTCTTTCCTATTCCTACTTTAACCCCATATATTCCACTTAATATTTTTCCTGCCATCCTGCTAAGCCATAATGAAAAATCACTATAACATATTAATATAATGATATAAAATGGAATTAAAGTAAAAAAAATCTTACCTATACTTGACAGTGGCGTATTCTTCATATGTCTGTACTCTCTCGTATAATAGATTTGCTTTTTCTTATTCATTTTTTCTCCTTTTTAACTTTTCCCAACATCTATCTATGTATATGCATATAATTACACATTTTTTATATTATATTTATTATTATGTATATGTCAACAGAAATTTTACAAAAATTGCAAAAATGATACTCATTGTACCAATTATTATATAAAACATATGTACATGTGCGTGTATTATTTTATGACTGCCAATATAATTTAGAACAAACATAATAGTGGCTGCAAGTCCTGTACATAAAAAAAAGTCGAAAGACAAACTTCCGACTTTTCGTAGCAGGGGATGAGAGAATCGAAC
>DEGR01000046.1 GCA_002351535.1 Lachnospira sp. UBA2821 | reverse complement strand
GGAGAATCCGAGAGTGTATACAATATGAAAGGAGGTCACATGGGACTTGCAGATACTTTTAAAGCATTATCAGACCCTATAAGGCGGGGTGTACTGGAATATCTGAAAGACGGAAGTCATACTGCAGGGGAGATAGCAGCAAAACTCGACGTCACACCGGCTGCTCTGTCTTATCACCTTAAACTTCTTAAAAAAGCCGATCTGATAATGGAATACAAACAAAAAAACTTTATCTACTATGAACTAAATACATCTGTCCTTGATGAACTTATCTTATGGACAAAGCAATTTTAATAACTGACAAAACTATAAACCCATATGCTATTTGTATCGCAGATGTTACACATAGCACTTCCTTATACGCATACATCTGCAGAAATGGAGAAAAATATGAATAAGACTAATAATAAGATTAAAGAATTAATATTCTGGATATTTGCAATACTGCCATTTATAATAACAGGAACATTTATGACATTCCTGCCTGACAGAATTCCTACTCACTATGACATTAATGGTAATATTGATAACTATGGTTCAAAGCATACTTATTGGATAATCGCTGGTCTGATGTTTGTAGCAATAGTAATTCTAAGATTATTTATGTTATATTCTGATAAAAAAAGCTATTCATCAGAGAAGGAACAGGCACATTCTCTTTCAAATTCCAATGTTTTATATTATGTGGGCATTGGAATAGGAATATTTGAAAGTATAACAATATTCTTCACACTATATTCAGCTTACATTGAAAGTACAAGCGGAAGTACAAAAGCCCAGATTGACATATATAAGATTCTTACATTTGCCTTTGGATTTATCTTCATTCTCTTTGGTAACCTGCTTCCCAAAACACGTAAAAACAGATATCTTGGTATCCGTACCATATGGAGTATGAATAATGAAAAGACTTGGGCTGCCACCCATAAATTCGGCGGAGTATTAATGATTATCTCCGGCTTTGCCATGATTATCCTCGGTATTTTCACCAAAGGTACAACCGCACTCATTGGAATACTTGTCACTATATTTGCCATGACCGGAATTGTAACATACTATTCTTATATTGCATATAAGAAATATGGTGATAAAAAATAAAATGTTGAGTATAGAGATATAGATGTATAGTTATGTAAGTTATTGAAGCTGCCGTTTTAAAGCGGCAGCTTCGTGCTATATTTTCACAATATTACTATTCAGACTCTCCTATCGTTAATGACAACTGCATTAAGATATTCTCAACATCATACTCCGGTGCATTTTTCACAACTGCATCATATATCGGACTAATCTCTGCTTCTGACACCTCTAACATATCTGCGACCTCTGACAGTTTCATTCCCTTTTTCACTTTTTTTATCACAAACTCTATTCTTTCCTTTTCTATTCCGGCTTTCATTCCGACTTTCATTCCGGCCTCTCTTCCATTCTTCTCCCCTTCTTCATAACTATCCCTCCGTATAAGCTTTTCTCTTCTTTCAAATGTGAAATCTAATGCTGCCACTTCTTCTATCTCCCTTCGGCGGTCCCTGAAAAAGTCTGAAAGTATATTTTTTCTTATACATTCATCAACTGACATACTTACAGCTTTCCCTATTTCCACGTTATTCTCTATGTATGAACGTGTTGTTTCTACAAATGTTCTATAACCATGTAATACTCTGCTTGAATTTACAACAGACTCGTTACTGCCCGGATTTATATTATATACCTCGCATTTTAACTCAAGCTGATATGTTTCTGCTTTTTTCTCAAACGCATCTGATAATCTCATAATCTCTTTCTCCGGTCTGTTCTGCAGTCCGTTATAAAACACCACAAACTTCGGTGTTGGAAGCATTATCTTCTTCCTGCCATATAAATCATATTCATTTTCAGCAATTATATCCTGTATTATTGCCGAAAAGTATATCATAAACCTTAACGGCATATTAGGACAATACGTCGATTGATGCTCATATAGATTTAAATACGAATCCACAAGAAATGATGCATCATTTCTTACTGACAATATAACTCCGGAATTATGTTTCTTAATCTCTATCATATCAGAACCGTAACTGCTGCCATTTAGGACATTGTATACCTCTATGGCGTACTCCGTTTCTTCCATTAATAGTGAAAATACATTACTCTTATATTCAATTACATTCATACACTTTCTCCTCTCATTATAACCTCTTTATCCCTGATAGTCTATATTACATAATATTTTTTGCTCCCAGCTATTGTAACATTTTGTATATAGGGTATTGTATGCCATTATAATCCGAATGTCATGTTTTATATATTTTTTGTTGCTTTCTGAATTGATACAAAAAAAGTTCCGGAAATCAGATATTCCCGGAACTTTCTATAATTCAATACATATTTTCTAATAAAGACTACTGATTAAACAATACCCTGAGCGTTCATAGCATCAACGACTTTCTCGAATCCTGCTATGTTAGCACCAACAACATAGTTTCCTTCAAAACCATATTTCTTAGCTGCGTTATCAAGGTTATGGAAAATATTAACCATGATATTCTGAAGTTTAGAATCAACTTCTTCAAATGTCCAGCTAAGTCTCTCACTGTTCTGTGACATCTCAAGTGCTGATGTTGCAACACCACCTGCATTTGCAGCCTTACCAGGAACAAAGTATACTCCGTTTTTCTGTAAGTACTCTGTAGCTTCAAGTGTTGTAGGCATGTTAGCACCTTCACATACTGCGATACATCCGTTAGCAACTAATGCCTTAGCATCCTCAAGATGTAATTCATTCTGTGTAGCACATGGTAATGCAATATCAACTTTAACATTCCATACTCCTCTACCCTCATGATACTCTGAGTTTGGTCTGTAGTTCTTGTACTCTGTAAGTCTTGCACGCTTAACTTCTTTGATTTCTTTAAGTGCTGCAACATCGATTCCATCAGGATCATATACCCAGCCTGTTGAATCAGATACTGTAACAACTTTAGCACCTAACTGCTGTGCCTTCTCTGTAGCATAGATAGCAACATTTCCTGAACCTGATATAGCAACTGTCTTACCTGCAATATCAACACCATTGCATTTTAACATTTCCTGTGTAAGGTAAAGTAATCCATATCCTGTTGCCTCTGTTCTTGCAAGTGATCCACCATAAGATAAACCTTTTCCTGTAAGAACGCCTTCGTATACGCCTCTGATACGCTTGTACTGTCCAAACATATAACCGATTTCTCTTGCACCTGTTCCGATATCTCCGGCAGGAACGTCTGTATCTGCACCGATGTATTTGCAGAGCTCTGTCATAAAGCTCTGGCAGAATGCCATAACTTCTCTGTCTGATTTACCCTTAGGATCAAAATCAGAACCACCTTTACCACCACCGATTGGAAGTCCTGTAAGAGAGTTCTTGAATATCTGCTCAAATCCGAGGAATTTGATAATTCCGAGGTTTACTGAAGGATGTAATCTTAATCCACCCTTGTATGGTCCTATTGCACTGTTGAACTGTACACGGTATCCTGTGTTAACCTGAACCTGTCCCTTATCGTCTACCCAAGGTACTCTGAACTTGAACTGTCTCTCAGGATTAACAAGTCTTTCAAGAAGTGCTTCTTTTCTGAATTTTTCCTCATTAGCCTCAACCACTACTCTAAGTGATTCTAATACTTCCTTAACTGCCTGATGGAATTCAGGTTCAGCAGGGTTCTGAGCAACAACCTGCTCAATTACTTCATCAACGTATGACATTTTGTTTCCTCCTTTATGTCTATAAAATATACATAATACGGCGTAACGACCGCACATCAGTGCGCTTTTATATTCCACTCACACCAATGGAATAATTATACTATGTGAAAACCACATCGTCAATCATCTATGAAATTTTTTTGGGTATTTATTGATATAATATAATTAACAAAAGCCATATAAACCTGCGCACTTTAAATGCTTTTTGCTTAAAAAGGCGCAGATTTGTATGGCTTTAAACTATTAACTGTTTATGAATAATTATACCAATTGTCCATCCTCTGACAAATCAATCTTAATTGTTTCGCCCGGACTTACTTCATTAGCTATAATCTTCTTTGCTGCAAGTGTTTCTACATGTTTCTGTAAATATCTCTTAAGTGGTCTCGCACCATACACAGGGTCGTAACCGTTTTCTGCTATAAAATCCATTGCCCTGTCCGTAATTTCTATCGATATCTCCTTATCCTCAAGACGTTTATTTACATCTTTCAGCAGAAGCCCTGCTATATTCTTTATATTATCCTTTGTAAGTGGCTTAAACATTATTATTTCATCAAGTCTGTTAAGGAATTCCGGTCTGAACTGTGTTCTAAGTTCACCCATAACATTTTCTTCTACTTCTTCACTAATCACTCCTGATTCATCTATTCCTGCCAGAAGGTGTGATGAACCTAAGTTAGATGTCATAATAAGAATTGTATTTTTAAAATCAACAGTTCTTCCCTGCGAATCAGTAATTCGTCCGTCATCAAGAACCTGAAGAAGAATATTGAACACATCAGGATGTGCCTTCTCCACTTCGTCAAATAACACTACTGAATACGGTTTTCTTCTTACTGCCTCAGTAAGCTGTCCGCCTTCATCATATCCAACATATCCCGGAGGTGCTCCTACAAGTCTTGACACAGAATGTTTCTCCATATATTCACTCATATCAATTCTTACAATATTATATTCACTGTCAAAAAGACTTTCAGCAAGTGCCTTGGCAAGCTCTGTTTTACCTACACCGGTCGGACCGAGGAACAGAAATGAACCTATTGGTTTGGTTGGGTCTTTTATTCCTGCTTTAGACCTTATAATGGCCTCGGTAACTCTCTCGACAGCCTCATCCTGACCGACAACTCTCTTATGAAGGATATCATCAAGATGCAATGTTTTATTTCTCTCTGATTCTGTCAGCTTGGCTACCGGAATACCTGTCCAGCGTGAAATAATTTTAGCAATCTCTTCTTCTGTTACACTTTCATGTACCAGTTCAAGATTCTGGTTACCGACTTTTTCTTCTTCTATCTGTAACTGTTTCTTCAATTCGGGTAATTTGCCATACTGCAATGCTGCAACCTGTTCAAGATTATATTCTCTTTGTGCAACCTGTATCTGATTATTTATATCTTCTATCTGTTTTCTGATATCAGACAATTTGCTTACAGAGGACTTCTCATTTTCCCATTTAGCTTTTTTAACATTAAGTTCATCTTTTAATTCAGCAAGTTCTTTCTGGAGATTTCCAAGTCTTTCAATACTTAACCTGTCATCTTCTTTTTTAAGTGCTGCCTCTTCAATCTCAAGCTGCATCACCTTTCTTGATAATTCATCCAGTTCCGTAGGCATTGAATCAAGTTCTGTCTTAATCATCGCACATGCTTCATCAACAAGGTCTATCGCTTTATCGGGCAGAAATCTGTCACTTATATACCTGTTAGACAATGTTGCTGCCGATACAAGTGCTGAATCTGTTATCTTTACTCCGTGGAACACTTCATATCTGTCCTTAAGTCCACGAAGAATTGATATTGTATCCTCTACCGTAGGCTCATCCACCATAACAGGCTGGAAACGTCTCTCTAATGCAGGGTCTTTCTCAATATATTTTCTATATTCATCAAGTGTAGTTGCACCTATACAGTGAAGCTCGCCTCTTGCAAGCATAGGCTTTAACATATTTCCGGCATCCATTGAGCCTTCTGTCTTACCTGCGCCTACAATTGTATGAAGTTCATCTATGAACAGAATAATTCTTCCTTCACTTTTTCTAACTTCTTCAAGCACTGCTTTTAGTCTCTCTTCAAATTCACCTCTGTACTTTGCTCCGGCTACCAGTGCTCCCATATCAAGAGCATATAATGTCTTGTCTTTTAATCCCTCGGGAACATCTCCTCTGACAATTCTCTGTGCCAGACCTTCTACCGCAGCAGTCTTACCAACACCCGGTTCACCTATAAGTACCGGATTATTTTTTGTCTTTCGTGACAATATTCTTATAACATTTCTTATCTCCGCATCTCTTCCTATAACAGGGTCAAGCTTTTGTGAACGTGCCCTGTCCACTAAATTAGTGGCATATTTTTCAAGAGTATCATAAGTGTCCTCAGGATTATCACTCGTAACCCTCTGATTACCTCTTACCGTAGAAAGTGCCTGTAAAAATCTGTCCCTTGTAATACCAAATTCTCTGAATAACTCTTTTACAGCTTTATTAGGCTCTTTTATAAGTGTAAGGAATATATGTTCAACAGACACATATTCATCTCCCATAGCCTTTGCTTCATCTTCTGCCTTAACAAGAACTTTATTAAGTGCCGCACTTACTCTTAAATCACCACCCTGCACTTTCACACATCTGTTAAGTGCTTCTTCAACTCTGTTAATAAAATATTCTTTCTGAATATCCATTTTCTCTATTAATTTAAGAATAAGACTATCCTCACCTGTCAGTAATGCATATAATAAATGCTCTTGATCTATTTCCTGGTTGCCGTAGTCATATGCTATTTTTTCACACTGATTTATAGCTTCCATGGATTTTTTTGTAAATTTGCTGATATTCATAACCATACCTCCATTTCTAAACATACTCCCTGAATCATTTCCCGGAGTATATTAACTATGCAACTTTTTTTTCCTTTCATATGTGTGTTATACCACAATTGTTAGCACTCGTCAAGAGTGAGTGCTAACAATTTTTAATTTTTTATTCAGCAATTATATCCACGTCTTTATTATCACTATTTGTTTTCTTCTTACCTGATTGCACCGCATTAATCTGCACAGTAACCTTATGTGGAAGACATACTATCGTAGACCCCGCCCTTTTTTTTCTTCCCTGTTCCACACAGTATTTGTCAGGGCAGTCCGCATCTTTCATATATACATATCCATTTTTAATCTCTATCTTGTTATACCCTTTTTTTTCTTCTATTATAATCTCTTTATTTTTATTAAGCGGATATGTCCCATATATTTTACCTTCAACCCTTATCACTACATTATTATTCTCATCTTTATAGTTATCCGAAACATTTAACAGCACATAACCTGCACCGGCAATTAACAATATAACTATAATAAGGAATATATCTTTTTTCTTCATTGCATCTCCATTCCACAGGCAATGTTAATGCCTGTAATAATTTATCCAAAAATAAAAGCCGATTACACCATACTAAACAAACATAACCGTTTAAGTGTCATCGACTTTATAATTTATTTTGCACGCAATTGATTCACTATTCTTTTTAATTCATCTGCCACATAGTCTATCTGTTCCAAAGTAGTATCAGACGATAATGTTATTCTTACAGAGCCTCGTGCTCTTTCATCGTTCTGTCCCATTGCTTTAAGAACATGTGATGGGTCTAAAGACCCTGATGTACATGCCGAACCACTTGAAACACATATTCCTTTTTGGTCTAATAATATAAGAAGAGATTGTCCTTCTACATTTTCAATATAAAAGTTTATATTTCCCGGAAGCCTTTTTTGTCTTGCTCCGTTAACATATACACCTTCAATTTCTGATAACACCCTGTCAATAAGATGTTCCCTCAGCTTAATTTCTTTCTTAATATCATCTGACATAGAAACAGCACATAACTCTGACGCTTTGCCCATTCCTACTATTCCCGGAACATTATATGTGCCTGCACGTCTTCCTCTTTCCTGTGCCCCACCGTGAATAAAGGAATGAATTTTCACATCTCTTTTTACATACAGAAAACCTACACCTTTAGGTCCTCCAAACTTATGTGCACTCGCACTTAGCATATCAATGTTCATCTCATTAACATAAAGTGGTATATGACCATATGACTGAACTGCATCTGTATGAAATACTATTCCTCTTGAATGTGCAAGCTCTCCAATTTCTTCAATGGGTTCAATTGTTCCAACCTCATTGTTTGCAGTCATAACAGATATTAAAACCGTATCACTCCTTATGGCTGAAGCTATCTCCCCTACAGATACTATTCCATCCTTATCGACTCCGATATAAGTAACCTCATATCCTTTTGTCTCAAGATATCTGCATGTATTTAACACTGCATGATGTTCTATACTGCTCGTAATAATATGTTTTCCCCTGCCTGATGAAGACATTGTCTCCGCAACAGACTTTATTGCCCAATTATCAGATTCACTGCCCCCGCTTGTAAAATATATTTCATCTGCCCTTGCACCTATAAGTTCTGCAACACTTCTTCTGGCATTTTCTACCGCTATGCCGGCCTTGCCTGCAAATGAATACACAGCCGAGGGATTACTGTATACTTCTTTAAAATATGGCAGCATTGACTTTAGAACTTCGTCTTTTACAGGTGTGGTAGCTGCATTATCAAGATAAATCATATTATTTCTTCTCACTTACTGATTTCATAAACTGTAAACCGAATATAATTACTCCACCAATTATAAAGAATATTATACTGAATGTTCCAAATGATAATGGTGCTTTAGGTGTATCTAATGTCTTTGCTCCCTGTGCAATAGAATATATAGATGCCACCATCATTCCGATTATAAAATATACAGTCTGTGAACGATAATGTTCTAACACATATTTAATTAACTTAACTACCAGAAGTGCTCCTGTTACTACACCTATTCCAAATATTGCAACAGCCGGTATATACTGAAGTTTAAAATGAAGTATGTCTTTAATTGCCGTAATTATAGGAACATAAAGTCCAAATATCATAAGTATGGTCGAACCTGATATTCCCGGAAGAACCATGGCTGATATTGCTACCATTCCTGCCACGAATAACATGATACCTACTCCTACAGAGAATTTACCTACAGAAAGATTCACACCATCTGAAAAAATAGCTGAACTTGAAAAATAAGTAATTGCCGTAACTACTGCTCCGCCAATAACTGCCCATATAATATTAATATATCTACCCAGTACAACACTTTTTTCTTCAATTATTATAATAGGTATCGCAAATATAATAAATCCTATGAATAAAGAACTTATCTGATATATATGGCTCTCAAATACTGACGTTATAAACAGTGCTGCCATACAGAATCCTACTGCCCATCCTATACCAATCTTTAATAAAAATATAATTCCTTTTTTTCTTGCTGCATTATCCTTTCCTATAATAGCATCTAATGAACCGATGAAATCATCATAAAATCCTAATAGAAATGCTATTGTTCCTCCCGATACGCCCGGCACGCTGTCTGCAAGTGCCATACAAAAACCTCTTATAAAGTTTAAAATCATTTTTCTACACCTTTCTTACATTAAGTATTGGATTTCTCCACATCTGAACCAATATCGGAACTACCATAAGAACCCAGCTGACAGGTTCTGCAATAATTATAGCCCAATACCCCATATACGGTGCCAATGTTATCGCCACCGCAACTTTTGTAATCAATTCTATGCTACTTGAGATAACAGGAGTCTTTGTATCTCCAATCCCCTGCAATGCATTTCGCATTATACATATTATTGTACACACAAAATACAATATCGTGTTAACCTTCAGATATAGTGTTGCAGTATTAATTATCTCTGCATTATCTGTTCCTGTTACCATTTTCACAAATACAGGAACAATTGTATATGAGATAATAACAATCATAAGACACCATATCCAGGTTATTCCTATTGCTATCTTTAGTCCTTTTCTAATTCTGTCGTACTTTCCTGCACCAAGATTCTGTCCACAATACGTTGCCATAGTAGCACCAAATACAGTGAATGGCATCATAAACACATCTGTTATTCTTCTCGCAGCAGTATGTGCCACAATTATGTCCTTTCCAAATCTGTTAATGCATGTCTGAAGTGCCACAGAGCCGATATTAATAAGCGATAACATAAATCCCATTGAAAATCCGGTCGCAACCATCTCTTTAACAAGAGTTTTCTCCGCCATCATATCTTTTCTGCCTATCCTTAAAACCGGATATTTTACCCACATGTAAATCATACAGAGTGCAAATGCAAGTATCTGTGATATCACAGTTGCATATGCCGCCCCTTTTACACCCATATGAAAGTCTTTTATACACAGAAGGTCTAATACAACATTACATACTGTTGAACCTATTAGGAAAAATAATGGAGTTACAGCATCTCCGACTGCCCTTAATATCCCCGAGCATATATTATACAACATTGATGCCGTCATACCAAGTAAAATGATTGTAAAATAATCAGATGCCTGGTTCATTATCGCATGTGGTGTGTTAAGAAGCTCTAATATATTACTTAAAAATGCTACAGTTATAACAGTAAAAACGGCTGCTATTGACACTCCTATAGTAAATGTCACACCAATTGCCTTTCTCATCTGTTCAAACTTCTTTGCTCCAAAATACCTCGCCACAATAATTGCAAATCCATTGGTCATTCCAAGTAAAAAACCAATTATCATGCTGTTAAGTGAATTAGTTGAACCTACTGCCGCAAGTGCACTTTCACCAAGATATTTTCCAACAATCCTTGTATCTGCAAGGCTGTAAAACAACTGAAATATATTACCAAGACATATTGGTATTGAAAATTGCAAAATCAGAATTAAAGGATTTCCCTTTGTTAAATCTTTCATGCCATTACTTGTCCATATACTGCTCTAGTGCTTCGAATAATTTGTCCATCTGTTCATCTGTTCCTATTGTAATCCTAAGATAATTATCAATCCCCGGAGTATTAAAATATCTGACATATATTTTTTTTGTTTTCAGATATTCAAATATATCTTTTGCAGCATATTTCTTATGTGTTGCAAATATAAAATTAGATTTTGAATCAGGGAATTCAAATCCCATAGCTTTAAGCTTTTCTTTGGTTATCTCTCTTGTATTAATAATTTTTGCAAGAGTATCTTCGAAGTATTTTTTATTGGAAATAATCTTCGAGCCGATAAAAAGCGAAGTCTGATTCATCGTATATGAATTAACAGAAAACTTAACACTGTTCATGGCATTTATAAGAACCGGATTACCGATTGCGTAGCCTATTCTCATACCTGCCATTGACCTTGCTTTAGAAAATGTCTGTACAACTAAAAGATTCTCATATTTATCAAGAAGTTCTATGGCAGACTTTCCGCCAAAATCGATATACGCCTCATCAACTATTACAATAACATCCTGATTGTGCCTTAATATATCCTCGACAAAGTCAAGCGACTCAAGAACACCTGTTGGTGCATTGGGATTAGGGAATATAACTCCTCCATTTTCCTTATAATAATCCTCAGCTTTAATTTTAAAATTGTCATCAAGCTTAGGACACTCATATTTTATTCTGTACATGTCTGCCCACACACAATAAAAAGAATATGTAATATTAGGAAACAGTATTGGTTTATCAGAATTAAAAAATGTCTGAAATGCTACAGATATTACATCATCAGAGCCAACACCGACGAAAAAATTCTCCTTATTTAATCCGTAGAATTTTGCAAGTTCTTCTGTCAGTACAGATGCATCAGGGTCCGGATATAATCTTAACATATCTGTGTTAAAACTTTCTTTTGCCTCTTCTACCTCCGGTGCCGGAGGATATGGATTTTCGTTAGTATTTAATTTAATAACATCCTGTACTTTTGGCTGCTCACCAGGTACATACGGTTCAATAACACGTATGTTTTTCTCCCAAAGCTTCATTTATTTCCACCTTTCTTTTACAATATAACTGTTCTTTTCTGATTCTGACATGCTATTTGCTGTCATCTTTAATAACTTTCTTATATGTCTCCACTACCTTCATACTTTTATCAAAAGTAATAGTATACATTATGCTGTAATTATCGTATACAGCCTTTACCTGAGTCTGTGCATAAGTTTTTCCCATCCTTTTTATTCCACAGGCATATGTCTCTGAAATGGCAACAAATTCTCCTGCTGCCTTATCCTCTTTTTTATTTTCTACAATATCAGAAGCCTTTTGTATGACTTCTGAAGCCTTATACCCCGTTTCCTTTGTAAGACCACATTTGCGTGGAATTGCAAAATAGCATATTCCCGCTGTTATAAGCAGTAATGCTATCACTGATATTATGTAATATTTCTTCAAATTACTCCTCTTTTCCTTCAGATTTTTGTGATATTTCTTTTACATCCTTCCAAAACTCCTGTGCAAAATCTCCCAATGAAATAATTGCTGCCAGAGCAATACCCGTTGAAAGTTTAAAATCATCACTGTTATTAACTTTTGAACAAATAATAATTATTAACAGCATTATTGGGATTGACACAAATGTTTTGAGTATTCCTTCATATGAGCCGTCTTTGATAACTTTAACCAGATGCATTATAAACATCATCACATATACAACCGCCAATGCTGCAAATGCAACTATACACACAATTCCGAACATATCAAATACTACAATCTCATCAGACTTTGACGTAATAGCCATCCCAATCATTATTGCCAGCAATAATACCACCACTGCTATAAGTATCTTACTTGTAATAGCCACTGCTCTTTTGAATTTATTCATACTAATCCTCATTTCTGAGCAATTTATTGCGAAGATGCGACCTGAAATCTGCGCATGCAGTTTCATGTCTGCCATAAATAGCTATTTGTTTTTGCTCAGAAACAAATAGCTGTCCATTCCACTAAATATAATTCAAATCATATTATATGTGTTACAAGTTTCACTGTCAACGTGATTATACTATTATAATGTCATAAATTTCTTCCGGTCTGTTCACAAATCTTGTAGCTCCGATAGCCCTTAAAAACTCTTCATCCCTGAATCCCCATGTAACCATTATTGAATCCACTCCTGCATTAACAGATGTTTTATAATCTACATCCGAATCTCCTATATATACAGCCCGGTTCTGCCTTATATCAAAATATTCCAATACATGGTATACACTGTCTGCACACGGTTTTCTTCTTACACCTTTCTTTTCACCGACCGCATAATCAAACAGTCCGTCAAAATATTGTTCGCATAATGCCTGTACACCATAATCAGCCTTATTAGAAATGACTGCCGTCTTTATTCCTGCCGCCTTAAGCTTCACTATCAGCTCTTTTATTCCATCATATGCCTTCGTCTTAACAGCACAATGTGTTTTATAATATTCATTAAATGTATTAAACATTTCATCTATCTTTTCTTCACTTGTCCCTTCTTTGGCTGCACGTTCAATAAGCTTTCTTATTCCATTGCCGACAAAATTTCTTACTTCATCAATCGTTCTTACCGGCATGTTATATTGTTTAAGTACATAATTCATACTGTCTGCAAGGTCGTCAAGTGTATTTAATATTGTCCCATCCATATCAAATATGGCTATATCATAATTTTTAGTCTTCATTACTGCATTTCCCTCCTAAGCATTTTCAAACAACTCATCTATTATATCATAATGTAAATCTATTGCCTCATTTATCAATTTAACATTTTTTTGCTCTATACCTTTCAAAATGTCTATATGTGATTTCAGAAGAATTTCATATTGCTTAGCATCAACATTTTCAAGTGCAAAATCTATCCATTCTCTGTAAACATCCGTTACAGCTTCCATTATTATAATAAGAAGCCTGTTTTCTGTATTAAGAATAAGTAAATCATGAAATCTTTTATCTCCAACTGAACTATAACTGGCATTCTTCTCATTACTCTTCATCTCAGCCAGAATATTTTTAAGTTCACATGTCCCTTCTTTTCTTATACCTTGTTCACATAACATCGCACATACTGACTTTTCCATCTGTCTTCTGAATGCACATACTTCTTTTATCGTAACGGCTTTGAGAGCAATCATCATCTTAATAGTCTGCCCTATCGATTTGCCGATATTAGGAGAAATATAATTGCCGGAACCATGTTTTCTTTCTATTATTCCCATTCCTCCAAGAATACTTAACGCTTCCCTTATTGAGTTCCTGCCTATTCCCAGTTCTGCTGCAATAACTCTCTCAGTCGGAAGCCGGTCTCCAATTGAAATCTTATCATCAGCCATAAGCTTATATATATATCTTATCGCTTTATCATATTCCTGACTGCTATTATTAGTTGTGGTATTCATATAGTTCCTCACTTTGCGAATCGAATTATTTATATCAGATTAGAAAATACAATTGATGACGCCACAGTCATAAGACCGGCAACTACAATTGACAGGCTGCTCATCGCACCCTCTACATCTCCCATCTCCATTGCCTTTGCCGTACCGAGTACATGTGCTGATGTTCCAAGTGAAAGTCCTTTCGCCACAGGATGCGTGATTCTGAATATTTTGCATACCGCTTCACCTAATACATTTCCAATTACACCTGTTATTATAATAACCGCCACTGTTATAGTAACATATCCCTGCATTTCTTCTGAAAGTCCCATTCCTATTGCTGTTGTAATTGATTTGGGAAGCAGTGTTACATATTCTTTATGATTAAGTTTCATTATCTTAGAAAGTACAAGTATCGTCACAGAACTTGTTATAACCCCGGATACAATGGCAAGTATTATTGCAAACCAATTCTTTTTCAATACATGCAGCTGCTCATAAAGAGGAATTGCAAGGCACACTGTTGCCGGTGTCAGAAACCAGCTTAAATAAGATGCGCCTGCATTATATACTTCATAATCAACATCTGCCACAATAAGTACAACTATTGACAAAATAACAGATACCAACAATGGATTAAATAATGGCATCTTATACTTATTATTAAGAAAAACACCTATCATATATGCTATAAGACTTATGCTCACTCCTGCAAATAACGAATCATTTAAAAAATTACTCATTAACTTTTTCCTCTTTTCTTCTGATTATAAACTGTGCTATATGTCCGGTAACAATCTGCACCGGAAAATAACTTACAAGTGTGATAATTATAACGGGAATAAGCATTTTCTTAAGTGCATCCCACGAAACCATAAGTCCAACACCTGCCGGTATCATCATAGCCGGCATTATCTCTATAAGAAATCTTCCTGTATCCCTGACCTGCTCTAATTTAACAATACCTGTCATAAGAGCTGCGAACAATAATATCATTCCGTAAATACTTGCCGGTATAGGAAATGGCAGCAAATATTTTACCAATTCCCCTAAAAAAGTAATTGCAAGAATAATCAAAAACTGTTTTAAATATTTCATAACTAATCTCCGTTCCGCAGATGCTCATCATCGGAACATCCGCTGCTTTCAAATTGGTGCTACCAATTATTATAATAACAATACAAAAGTTGTCAACAACTACTTGCAAATTAATATTTGACTGCATGAATAATTTGCCAAAAAACTGCAATGCTTGTATACTATATAAGAACATATATTCGCATGAATAATCAGGGGGTGATACTTTGACCGGCAAACAATATTTATGCATAGATTTAAAATCTTTTTACGCTTCTGTTGAATGTGTTGAACGTGGTCTTGACCCTATGACTACAAATCTTGTAGTCGCAGACCCTGAGCGTACTGACAAGACAATATGTCTCGCAATAACTCCATCAATGAAAGCACTCGGTATTCATAACAGATGCAGAATATTCGAGATTCCAAAACATGTAAAATTCCTCGTTGCACCACCACGCATGCAGCTTTATATCAACTATGCGGCTGAAATATATTCCATATATTTAAAATACATTTCTAAAGATGATATTCATGTCTATTCTATTGATGAGGCATTTATGGATGTAACAGACTATCTTTCACTTTATGATATGACTGCAAAGGAACTCGGTAAAACAATATTAAATGATATATACAATACTCTCGGAATCCGTGCCACCTGTGGTATAGGTACAAATCTATACCTCACCAAAATTGCGCTCGACATTACTGCAAAACATTCACCGGATTTTATTGGCGAACTTGATGAACAGTCATATATTAGTACACTTTGGAATCATACTCCTTTAACAGATTTCTGGCGTGTCGGTACTGGAACTGCCAGAAGACTTGCTAATTATGGAATATTTACCATGAAAGACATCGCTAATACAGATGAAGATTTTCTTTATAACCTTTTTGGCATAGATGCTGAACTTCTTATTGACCATGCATATGGAAGAGAACCTGTAACAATTAAAGATATTAAGTCTTATAACTCTTCTGCCAGAAGTATAACCAGTGGTCAGGTTCTTATGTGTGATTATAACTTCGAAGACGGTGAACTTATAGTTAAGGAGATGACCGACCTTATGTGCCTCGACCTTGTAAATGAAAATCTTGTAACAAAATCGATTACCCTGCATATCGGATACTCTAATGCGCTGCATATGAAACCGGCTCATGGCACTATAAGTCTTGATACAGAATCTAACGCAGACATAGAGATTATTCCCGCCGTAACTAAACTTTACCACCGTATTGTTAACCCAATATATGGTATCCGCCGTATAAATATATCTTTTAATAATGTAGTTGACGAGGCATTCAGGCAATACAGTTTTTTCTGTAACGCAGAAGCTCTTGATAAAAATAATAAAATGCAGAAAGCTGTAATCGAATTAAAACAGAAGTTTGGAAAAAATGCTGTACTTAAGGGTATGAATCTGCAGAAAAACGCTACTACTATAGAAAGAAATCATCAGATTGGAGGACATAAAAGTGGAGAATAAAACGCATGCTAAAATGTCAATTGAAAACCGTGCCAAACAGTTTATGCCTTTTTCTGCACTAAGAGGTCTGGATGAAGCTCTCGCCCTCAAGGAAAAAATCACTGTAGACAAAGTAGAAATCTCTGAAGATATGGCTGCTGAATTAGACAGACAGATGCATCTGATTAAAAAAGGTTCTATAATTACCGTTGTGTATTTTCATAACAACGAATATATAAAAACAACCGGAATGGTTGCCCGTATTGAGCCATCACTCCGGTTGTTACGTGTTGTAAACACGACTATTATGTTCGATGATATTATTTCACTTCATATGCATCCGACATAGGTCCATACACTCTCTTACCATCAACTTTTACGGAAGCCTGAACTTTATAATATATCGTTTTACCTTTATCATAAGGTAATGTCATCTCCGTAACCGTCACTCTCTTTGCGAGACTATATTTTCCATTTAATGAATTTGATGTATACAGATGGTACTCATCAGCACCTGCTACTTTCTTAAACTTAAGTCTGATATGTGGAGATGCTTTGAACTTTGTCCCACTGACTGCCGACTTTCCCGGATTAACAGTAATGTCAACATATTTCTTAATATTGGAGCCGTCCTTTGTCTGCACCGTAATTCTTGCTGAACCACATTTTATTCCTGTTATAACACCTTTATAATTCACTGTCGCAACTTTTGTATCTGATGACTTATATGCAAGTTTTCTATTCTTTGCATATATAGGTCTCACCTTTGTACTTAGCGTCATCTTATCACCAACATTCATAACTGCAGATGTAAGATTTTTCTTTGTCTTTGCATCGATGACACTAATCTCATTTACCTTATGATTATTGCCATTCCATGAAAGTAACGGTTTGACCGCCGGCATCTTATCTGACAAATCACTCTTATCATAAATTGGTGTTAATACAACTGCAATTGTACACTTAGACACTTTGGCAAGTCTGCCACTCTTATCCGCTGACACATGAATTGCAAGCTTTCTTTCTCCTGAATGTTCACTTGCAAATGTTTTATTAACTGCATATTTCTTAAATGCTGATGACATTGTTTCATACTTCATCGCTGTAAATTTAGGAGAAGCTTTGCTGTTATTAGTAGTAACTTTAAGTTCTGCTTTTAATCTGACCTTTTTGCCATCCACATTTTCCTTAGTAAGTATTACGCTTTTACCATCTTTACTTATATCAAAATCCTTTGCATTAACCTCTGTCTGTAAAAACCAGTATATATCACCTGCATCTTCTAACTGAATCTCATCCTGTATAAGAAGTCTCTTACCTTTCTCAAGCAGTTTAAACCCTCTTAACACAGTATTGTTATTTCTTACAGTCTCTCCACCTTTAGATTTCTCAGTATTATAAGAATTGCTTATGTCATATACTATAGAACCACCTGTACCTGTAATCTTTGTATCACTTTTAGATATAACTGAAGTTCCACTTATCTCATCTTCCACACTGTTATTCTGATCATCACATGTACCCGGATTAATTACTACGGTACTATGTCCTTCTGCTCTCTTGATATAATACTTATATCTGTTATCGTCATATACTGTCTTGCCCCAGTCTGTAACCCATCTTGTTCCAAGGGCATCATATATAAAGCTTCCTGCATCCATATCCCTGTGTGAGCTGTTAGTATTACTGTCTTTTGTTGCAAAATACACAGAATTCTTATCAGTAAAATTACCTGAATATGTTATAAAGTTAACTTTATCTCCTTTTCCACTTACTACACCCGGAGACATAAGTCCATAATCAGCAAGCATTTTATTAGTTATCTTATCACTGTAGAAAAATGTTTTATTAGCCGTAAGTCCCCATTTAACAAGGTCAGTATTTGTTACCTTTGATGGAGCTTTAAGTTCAGAACCACATTTGGTTAAAAGTGCTGGAAACCATATCATTTCCTGTACCGTACCTTCTGAATAACGGTTTCTCTTAGTATATGTTGCCTTATACCATGATACAATATTTGCCCTGTCTGATGACTCACCGTCTTCCATATATTTATTACTAAGCCAGAAAAGACTCGCATTTACACCTTTTTCCACAAGGAATGTATCACCATAGTTAAATGTCATAAAATTGTCTGATGTTGCAGCAGGACTCTTCATATATATAGGAAAATACATTGACTCCTTAGCACCATTCGACTTAGTTATTCCATAATCATTTCCTGTAGTAATAGTAAGTGAAGAAGTGAAGTTAGTAATAAATCTCCATGATAAAGTCCAATAAGATATTCCTTCAGAGAATCCTCCTTCCGGTGCCATCTGATTAATAAATATAGGTATAAGTCTTATAGAATCGGCTATCTGCTGACCACATAATTCTTTATCATATTCGTATACAGATAATGCTGCCACACCTATTCCCGAACAGTTAACTGCTGACCAGTTATTTTTATATGCCTGCTGGCCTTTATAGCTTCTTATATAGCTCTGTCCCGGTTCAATTCCTTTCTTAATAAGAACTTTTGCATATTTGTCTCTCTGTGTATCATTCATACAGTCATATGTCCAGTCATATGCAAGACCGAATACATAAGATAACTCTCCTGTATCAAGGAAATGATTAGGATTCCAGTCTTTAAAGTCTGACATATTCTGTAACAGCTTCACAATCCTTGTCGCATGCTTTTTATTATATGTATAATCATCAGCAGCTTCCTGCTTCGCCTCCTCATACATATCTTCTGTTGAAAACTCTCCCTTAGCGTGATAATCTTCAACATTTTCCTTATGTGCCACCGAAAGTCTGTAACAAAATCCTCTTATTGTTACCTCATCTTCCAGTTCTTTTATAACGGTATCGATTAACGAGCCACCACTGAGCTTATACTTATACGAAGTAGTTGGCATTTTTTCCTCTGACCTGTATTGTATGTTCTTATATACGTCAGCAATGTACTGCCAATACTCATCAGATATTTTCTTTCCATTATAATTAGTATCAATATCATTCCTTACTGCCTGTTCATATGCAGTTCCGAAGTATCCGCCATTTGCAACAGCATTTGCATATGTTATAAATTTGTGGGCTGTTTTAAAATCATCAGAATCAGCCAGAATTCTCGGATGGTCTGCATTAATGTTCTTAACGTCCTTCTCGAGTGTCTTCGATGTTGGAAGAGTTTTAATGTTACTGTCCGAAGTATATAAAGCCTTTAATGGTTTTGACGTTATAGCCGGGTCAACTACCGTAACTTTACATTCTGCTGTTCCAACCTTTTTCTTACCGACATATGCCGTCGCCCTGATTTTAACCGTACCTTTCTTTAATCCAACCACAGTGGCAAGTCTTCCATATGTAGAACGTCCATATACACTTGCAATATTATCTGTTCCGTCAATTGCTTCCCACTCGAAAGTTGCCTTATCATTAGCTGTATATTTTGCCATAATTCCATATGACATCATTCCACTTATCTTACCATCATTCTTATATGGTTTGTCTGATAATGTCTCCGTTGCATAATCATACCTGTAAAATTGGATTTTTCCTGCTGCATATACTTTATCCTGTGATACATTGCATGAAATAAAGCAAATCACCATAAATGCAAAAACACATTTAAACACCTTCATCATTTGTAACCATTTCTTATTATCCATATGTTATACCTCCTCAGATTTAATTATACTACTTGCAGTCTGTCCATGAATAATATCCCTGCTTAATACCACTTTTCTTTGTTCTTACCTTGTATACTTTACTCCACTGTCCATAGTACTTCGTTCCCCAGTCACTAGTATAATATCTTACTCTGACATAATAATCTTTGTTACCTGTAAGTGTAGCTGTTGTAGCCTTAAACTCATTGCTTCCTGCATAATATGATGATGTTTTACCTCTGAAATTAGCATTTCTGCACATCTCATACTGAATACCTGATAAGCCTTTTTCTTTCTGCATCTCAACAACTATATGTCTTCCTGACACAACTTTACAATTTTTAATCTTAGCCTGCTGCGGCTTAACTATAATTCTTGATGTAACCGTTATATTTGAACCATCTTTAGTAGTGCCTGTAATTGTTGCTGCTCCGGGTGCCTTAGCAGTAATCTTTCCGGATGAATCAACTGCTACAACACTTCTGTCAGATGTCGTCCATGCAAGTTTCTTATTAGTTGCATCAGCTGGTTTAACTGTCTTAATAAGACTATACTTTTTGCCTTTTTCGATAACCACTGTTTTAGACTTTAATGTAACACCTGTTACATACTGTATTCCAAGCCATTTTGCAGTATATGTACCTGTTCTGTCTGTATTTGAAGTATCAGAAGACTCTATCTTATAATAATAAGTTCCCGGTCCGAGATTAACCTCATATGTATTAAGCCCTACATTACCCCAGCCTCCATTATTATACTTTTCATACATATTAGAATCATATACTACAAAGCGAAAATAACTGGCATTCGAATTAATAATAAATCTTGCTGTTCTTGAACTCTTAATTGCGAACTTATAATAGTCTACATTATCAGTACATGAAAGAAATCCTTTTATTGTTGCTTTCTCTTTTACACTCATTGCTTCCTGATATGTATTATTAGGTTCTCTTTCATTATTTCCTGCCACTGTGAATTTCGCCTTTATACGATAATCACCTTCTCTTCCCCATGAATTATATGACTTAATCACATAAGTTCCTTTTTCAACGTTAATATTCATAGACTGTGTTGCAGGTGATGCTGCTGAACCATCTACATATACATCTCTGTACCTTTCAATCATATCTGTATCATAAAGTTCTGCCTTCATATGTTCTGAAGTGACCTGATACACTATCTCAAGCTTACCCGCATCCTGAACATCAATAGTATAAAAATCTGCTTCACCTTCATCAATGTGTCCTGTTGTCCACTTATCATTAGTGCTTAATGTAAGATCGTCTGCTTTTGCAACTGATGTTGCTGCAATACCAAACAATAATGTCATACATGACACTAGTAATCCTTTTGAAAATCTTTTCATTTTCATTTTCCTCCTGTTCTGCATAAATGTATTTGCTATAAACAAACTTATGTCACCCATTATACCACAATCCGACTATCTTCGACAACATTTATACAAATCCAGGCATTTATTTCGGCATTTATTATGGCATCCTTATTCTAATTGTTAACCTTTATAATGATATAGTGGTTGACAATTCATTTTTTATCTTTTATACTGATTCTGGCTTAAGCAAAATACATTTTAAATTCTAAAGGAGAAAATTTCTAATGAGCGAAACTATAGCAAAAACACAATCAGTTCCAACAAGTAAATTTAACACTAAAGACTTGTGTTATATAGCCTTATTTACTGCTGTAATCGCAGTGATGGCACAGATATCAATTCCAATGCCTCTTGGTGTTCCAATGACAATGCAGACATTTGCAATTACACTTGCGGCAGTGGTTCTCGGAGCAAAGTTCTCTACGTTTTCTACATTAATCTATCTTTTATTAGGTGCGGTCGGTGTACCTGTACTTGCGGGATTCAGCGGTGGATTTGACAAATTCGTAGGACCAACAGGCGGATTTTTAATATCTTTTCCATTAATGGCCTTCATAATCGGATTCGGAGTTGAGCATAAAGACGCATTTAAAGGTGCATTCATCCTTGCCCTTATTGCAGGAACATTAGTTAACTATGTTATAGGTGTATTAATGTTCTGTATTCTTACAAAAAGTCCTGTAATGACAGGTATCACGGCATGCGTACTTCCATTTATCCCAACTGCCATAATAAAGGCTGTTGTTGCTTCAATTCTTGGCTTTGAAATAAGAAAGAGACTTAAAATATGATAGAGTTACGACCTCATCATTTATTATGTACACAGGGGTATTCAGGCAAAGGATACAGTGACGGCTTCGTAAAAAATATGGATAAAGTTGTTGACTACTTACGAAATAATGAAACTGCCACAGTCAGACTTGTCTTTTCGACAGACTGTTTATGCAGCAGTTGTCCTAACAAAAAGGCTGAAAATGTATGTAATACTCAGGAACAGGTACATAGATTTGATTCAAAAACAGTTGAATACTTTGGGCTTGAAGAAAAAGATTACAATTACCGCGATATAACAGCATATATCGATGAACGTATGACAGAAGACATATTATATGACATATGCGGTGACTGTAGCTGGTTTTCTAAAAGCTCATGCAAAAAAAACATATGCAAAAGCCGTTCAGGGACTAATTAATCCCCGAACGGCTTTTGTTTCTTTTCACATATCAAACAACGTCTGCTGACAATATCTTTCCGGCAGTTCATGCATATATCTGAAGCATTCTTCCGGCGAACTCATTATGTTATTTTCCCTGCATACATCATGAAATATTCTCATAAGTTTTTCCTTATCCGGACTGCTAATCTGGTAGGCATTACCATATGTACTAATATATTTCATCTTCATTCCATGAAAATATTTATCAAGTGCATGATAAAAATACTCTCTGTCTCCATCCCTAAGTGTAACCCCCATATCAAAACATATAATGCCCTTTACACCTGCCTGCACACAATAATCCAGTATTCCTCTTATATTTTCTTCCGTATCATTAATAAATGGCAATATCGGACTCATCCATACAACTGTAGGTATACCCGCCTTCCTGCATTCCATAAGTGTTTCAAACCGCTCTTTTGTTGCAGATACATTAGGTTCTAATATTCTGCACATTTTCTCATCGTAGGTAGTAAGTGTCATCTGAACCACCGTCTTTGCCTTACTGTTAATTGATTTTAACAAATCAATATCACGCAATATTCTTGAAGACTTTGTCTGTATCGCAACACCAAATTCATATCTGTCTATTATTTCAAGGCATCTTCTCATAAGACGTGTCTCCTCTTCAATGGGCATATATGGGTCGCACATTGCCCCTGTACCAATCATGCACTTTTTACGTTTGGAACGCAATGCTTTCTCTAAAAGTTCCGGTGCATTCTGTTTGACCTCAATGTCCTCAAACTCATGGGTAAACCCATAACATTTGCTCCTGCTGTCACAGTATATACAACCATGTGAGCAGCCTCTGTATATGTTCATCCCATTGTCTGCGGATAAAATACCTTTTACATTTACATAATGCATATCAGACTGACCTCCCTGCGAAATATAATACACTCTCGGATTCTCCA
>DEGR01000072.1:22160-31781 GCA_002351535.1 Lachnospira sp. UBA2821 | reverse complement strand
TACTCGTAATCCCGAAGCTTCTGAAACAATTCCTGTACATACTGTTCAGCAACCTGCTTCATCGCTGATAAATATGACTCACTTACATCCGCATCGCCATATCTTAAGAAATCATTGATAATTTCATCTGGTAATTTTGTTCCAGTCCTATCCATTATTCGATTCTGAATACGAATAAAGCATTGATTCACACCCAGTTTTTCTGTCCATGACTTACTTTCAATCGGTCTGCCGTTATTCAGATACATAACATTCATAGTACCGTTGCCAACATCCACCAGCAGGTTCATTCCCTTGAAATCCTTCAAATTTTCTGCAACAGCCGCATAGCCCTGTGGCATGACTGTGCAATCCACAATTTCGATAAGATAGTTTAGCTTTCTGTATTTCAGGGAAACATATCTTTCTCTGGTCAGATACTGCTTAAAGCTGTCTCTCTGTGCCTGTACCCACTTCAAAGGAAGTCCCACCGCCAGATGAATTCTAGCCTCTGTAAGTCCTCTTGCCTCAAGCTCCTTTGCAATAGCTGCAAGAGTCAGAATATAAGTATCATCATCCTCCTGCTTATCTGCAACAAAGCCCTTGTGACCTTCACCAATAATATAATAAGCACCATCATATTCGATATACTCCTTACTCAGCACCGGTTCACTGTCACACTTCACAATTCCGGTAGGAAATACTCTGTGGGCGGTTTTCACATTGCCATAACCATTATCCACGCCCAAAATAATAGTTCCGTTCATATTGTATTCTCTAATCTCTCTCATACTAAAATCCTCCAAATCCTAATAATACTGGCGTACAATGTCGCTAAGCACGACCTCTTCCGACATTTGTTTTGCCTGTTCCCGAAGCCTCCACATTTCCACTGTAGAAGCTGAATTCTGTGGCTTATGCTTTGCCAAATACTGATTCACAATCCTATCAAACATTTCATAAGCCTCTTCATTTAGCTCAAAAGCTCTGGCACTCAAGGTTCCCATATGAATATGGTGCCTGTACCTTTCTGCATGATTGGCTTTCATATAATCTATCCATAACAGACCATATTTTCCAATCCACACATCTGCTTCCTCCGAAACCACAATATTCGGATAAAACACACCATCTACTTCTGTATAAGTACCACCCATTGTTTCATAAGTTGATAATTCTCTGCTCATCGCCACTACCTCCATTCATTTATCTTGATCTGCCCATGCTGCTGCCAAGGCTCTCCTGCTTGCTGTACTCCTGCTTCTCATACCACTCCTTCAGAAGCTGTTCAATTAAGTCCGTCTTCTGCTTAGTGGTATAATCTTCTGGGAAATACTTCGCCAAGGAATCCGCACGAAGCTTTATCTGCTCCCTCTGATTGGGCTTTTCTTCCTCCAAAACCATACAAATCGCATCCATATCCAATGTTCCGTGCTGGCTCATTACTTTCAAACGACAAGCTTGTGATAGGGATGGTGTACACTGCTCCAAATCCATAATGGCATGAAGCTCGTACTGCTCCTCTTCCTTCAGATAAGAAAGCTCCACAGCTACCGTAAAAGCAATCTTTCCTTGGTCCACCATATCCAGAATCTTAGGGATAAGATTGGTCAGGCGGATATATCTTTTAATCTGCGCTACACTCTCCCCTGCCTGTTTTGCAAGTAATTCATTACTCCGCATAGTTCCGGAAACTACATCTCCCTGCTCCTTTTGGGCAAACCTCGGTTCAACTTGAGCCAAAGTTATATCTTCTGCCGATACCTTTTTCCCTTGATGCTTCATAGCCTCAAGCTTCATTCGATAGGCAAATGCTTTCTCACTGGGCTTTAAATTCTCCCGATGCAGATTCGAATCCACCATCGCCACAACTGCCTGGTCATCATCAAGCTCTCTTATGACAACAGGAACCTCTGTCTCACCTGCCCACTTTGCAGCTTCTTTTCTTCTGTGTCCTGATACGACTTCGTATCCATCCCCATAGGGATTTGTTCTTACAAGGAGTGGCACAAGCACACCTTCCTCTTCTATACTTTTCATCAGTTCGCATAATTCCACATTTGTCTCCACCTTAAATGGATGATTCCTGAAATCATGCAATTCGTTGATAGATACATTCTTAATCTTTTCCATACAATCGCTCCTTCCTGAAATAACCAAAATAAATAATGCTTTAAAAGTAATCAGTCAACTTCCTTTTCGATAAAAAGAAAGACCGCTCACTTTCAATTTTCTTGAAAATGAACGGTCTTTCACGCTACTTTTTATTCAGTTGAATAATAATGATATTAATTACGCTTAGATGTGTTTCCACACACGCTATCCAATACAACCGACACATTTACTCCGTCGGAAATTGCTTTTTTGTATGTTTTTCGGTCACTCTGGTCGAACCTAAAAAACCTTTCAAAGTGCCTAAAATCCAGGATTTTTACATATCGGTCCGATGTAGTGCAACTATTGTCTCCACGTGCACCGTATTAGGGAACATGTCAACCGTCACTGCCTTCTTCATTTCATATCCCTTTTTCATAAAATACTTCAGGTCCCTTGCAAGTGTTTCGGGATCGCATGACACATACACAACTCTTGATGGTGACATATTCACAACTGCATCAATGAATACTTCTGTGCTTCCTGAGCGTGGCGGGTCCATGAATATAACATCCGCCTTTTCTCCCTCAGATGCCATATCATTTAAGAATTTGCCGGCATCTGCATTATAGAATTCGATATTGCTAACTTTATTGAACTTCTTATTGGTAACTGCATCCCGTACAGCATCCTTATTAAGTTCAACACCTATTACACTGCCTGCTTTTGCTGCAGCAACCATACCTATTGTTCCTATACCGCAATATGCATCTATCACACGTTCTTTGCCTGTAAGTGCTGCGAACTCCATAGCCTTATTATATAATACCTCTGTCTGCACAGAATTAACCTGATAGAAAGATTTTGGTGATATTTTAAATGTTCTGCCACACAGTTCATCTATAATAAACCCTTTTCCGTATAGAACAATCTCACGTTCCCCAAGAATCATACTCGTCTTCTTATCATTAACATTTTGCACGATTGTTGTTATATCAGGATGTTCTTTTCTAAGTGCTTTGATAAAATTATTTTTTGATGGGAATACAGGCGTACCGGTAACAAGTACTACCATTATCTGCCCTGTCTTATGAGCCGTTCTTATTAGCACATGCCTTAAAAATCCATATCCTGTATCCTCATCATACGTTTTTAACTTAAATGACTTAAGCATATTTCTGATAGTTACAATAATCGCATCCGCCTTCTGGTCTTCCAGATAACATGAATCAATAGGAATCACTCTATGGCTGTTTTCTTCATATATACCTGATATTACATTCCCTTTTCTATCATGGTCAAATGCAGCATGAACTTTATTTCTATAATAATACGGACAATCCATTCCTATTATCTTATCTACTTTTCCAAACTGTCCTATCAATTCCTTAACTTTTTTTTGTTTAATATCTAATTGTCTTTTATAATCCAGCGATATCATCTGACATCCGCCGCATTTTTTCTCGACAGAACACTTCCCGCTGCTTTTCCTGACAGCATTATTCATACCATTTTCCCAAACACTATGCTTCCTGTTGCCTTTCGCTTTAGCATTATTCATACTATTTTTTTCAGCAATGTGCTTCCTGCTACCTTTTTCAGCAGCATTCTTCACTCTGTTTTCCCCACCAGTATGCTTACTGCTGTTTTTTCGGACGTCATTTCTCATACTGCTTTTCCGTACATCGTTCTTTACACTGTTCCCTCTATTACTGCTTTTCCGTACATCGTTCTTTACACTGTTCTTTCTATCCGTATACTTTATGCTTTTCTTTTCATCCGCATTCTTCATAATAATCCTCATTTCCGGGCGATTTTATTGCGAAGAGGGGCTATTTGTTTTCGCTCCGGAACAAATAGCCTTCTGCTTTATTTATTAAGTTCCTTCTGGAATGCTTTCATATCTTTTGCTATTTCACCACTGAGTGCAAGAAGACATATAAGATTAGGAATTGCCATCAGTGCATTTGCTATATCCGAGAAATCCCATACAATATCAAGTGCTGTAGTTGCTCCTACGAATATAAGTAATGAAAACACAATTCTGTATAATATGTTATATTTAGATGATTTAAATATATATTCAAAAGCCTTCTCACCATGATACTCCCAACCAAGAATAGTTGAGAATGCAAATAATACAATTCCTATTGTGACAAACCATGCTCCCGGTTTTCCAAGGACTGTTTTAAATGCTTCAATGGTAAGTGCAGCTCCTATTATCATTTTCTCATTTTTATATGTTCCATCTTCTTCAAATGTATATACATTACCATCATCATCTTTAAAAGAGCCTGTAAGTTCTTCGGCATTTCCTTTAGTCATACCTTTTTCAACATATGGCGTAAGAACTATTTCATCCTGACCTTTTGTAAGTATTACATTATCATCATCTGTCTTTTTAGAATATTCAGCTATTTTATTACTATTTTCCATCTGGATAGTTACAACTGAAGCATTCTGACTATATGTTCCGACATTGCAGTCTCTCATTCCGAGAACCCCGGAGCTTGCAATACAAAGTCCCGTTATTGTACATACAACGATTGTATCCCAGAATGTACCTGTCATGTTGATATAACCCTGTTTTACAGGATTGTCTGTCGTAGCTGCCGCTGCTGTAATAGCTGCAGAACCAAGTCCGGCCTCATTCGAGAAACATCCCCTTGCCACACCATATCTCATTCCGTTTGTCATAGATGCTACAATCGTTCCAAGTACACCACCAGTTACGGATTTGAATGAAAATGCCATTTTAAATATTAGTGCAAGTCCTGCTGGCAAATGAGTAATATTTCCAATTATTACAATAAGTGCTGCAACTATGTAAAATATAGCCATTCCCGGAACTACTACCTGAGATACTTTTGAGATTGATTCAATTCCTCCAACTATAATGAATAAAGCAACAATTGTTATGACAATACCCGTCACCCATAATGGAATATTAAATGTTGTATTAAGAGCCGTTGATATTGAATTTCCCTGTGTAAAGTTACCAATGCCGAATGATGCAAGAACTGCAAATAAGGCAAATAACCAGCCAAGTAAACTTCCTATATGTTTATTTTTAAATGTTTTCTTAATTGTGTACATAGGTCCGCCGGACATTTCACCTTTTTCATTGACCTCTCTGTACTTAATTGAAAGCATGCACTCACTGAATTTAGTTGTTATTCCAAAAAAAGCTGATATCCACATCCATACAAGTGCACCCGGACCACCGGACACCATAGCTGTTGCAACACCCACTATATTACCTGTTCCTATAGTTGCCGCAAGTGCCGTAGTTAATGCTGAAAATGGAGAAATATCACCTGCATGTTCACTCTTTTTTCTTGCTTCCTTACTTAATGTACTTTTGATTGCATACGGAAGATTTCTCCATGCAAGTCCTCTTGTCCTGATTGTTAGAAACACACCGGTTCCGACCAGTAATACAAGCATTACCGGTCCCCACACAAATTCATCCACAACTCCTATTATTTCTCTTATTAAGTCCATATCCTTCTCCATTTCGTTTTTATTTTTGTTCCGTCGAAACTATCTTATTTTTCTATTAACAAATTTTGCTTTATACTTTGAATATACAATTGTCTGGTCATGGTAAAGTCCATAATATCCCGATAAAAGATAACTCACGGCTATTGCTATCATAAAATATGATGCCCCCTTATAGCCAAACAACTCAAAACTTATCAGAAGTGATGTAACAGGACAATTTGTCACACCACAAAAGACTGCTATCATTCCCACTGCAGCACACAGTGAAGGGGATATTGATAATATATGTCCCGCAAGGCAGCCGAATGTTGCACCGATAAAGAAGCTTGGCACAATTTCGCCACCTTTGAAACCTGCCTCAAGTGTGATAGCTGTAAGCAGCATTTTTATAATAAATGCAAATGGTGACACATTTCCCTCTATTGCCCTTTCTATTACATTAATTCCGGCTCCAAGATAATCATCATTTCCTATAATTAATGTTGCAACTACGATAATTATTCCTGCTACTGTAATCCTAATGTACTGATTTTTAAAATATTTTCTAAAGAAATCTCCCATTGAGTGAAGTAACATACAAAACAATACACTTATAGCCGCACACGCCATTGCAATAATTATTATTTTCACACTGTTTTCTATCTCCATGACCGGTATGTCATGAACATTAAAACTTTCAGGACTTATTCCCATCGTTGATGCAAAATTTGATGCAATTAATGCCGAGAACACACATGGCACTAAAGCCGCATAATACATAACACCAACGCTCACAACTTCCATTGAAAATATGGCTGCCGCCGTCGGTGTCCCAAATAAAGCCGAAAATGCCGCACTCATGCCACACATAATTATTACGTGTTCATCCTGCTCATCAAGTTTTAATAATTCACCCAATTTGCTTCCTATACTTCCTCCAAGCTGTAATGCTGCTCCTTCTCGTCCTGCAGAGCCACCAAACATATGTGTAATAACAGTTGATATAAATATAAGCGGTGCCATTTTAAATGGAAGCTTTGTATCTGTATGGATTGTCGACAACACAAGGTTTGTTCCCTTATTATTTGAGTAATTAAACATCCTGTATAGCATAACAATTACGACACCTGCTAATGGTAACAGAAATATTATGTATCTGTGTCCTTCCCTGAAATCAGATACATATTTCAGGCAAAAAGAAAAGACAATGCTAAACATTCCGACAACTGTTCCCGATATAACCGCAACACATACCCATTTTAAAAATGTTTTAACATTATTGAATATATGCTCTGCATAATATTTTATTATATCTAACATACTATCATTTTTATCCTCATTTCTGAATTATATATTTTAATAATGCCATAGTTTGAGACTTTTAATATCCCTACATCTTTTAATTATCTGAATAAAGAATTACATAGGCTTCTTCTAGCAGATACTCAAGAAATTTCTCATTCTTAACATCAAATTCATCCTCAATAATATCTTTCATATAATCGTATCTCTTATAATATAATTCTCCTTCATCAAGCATATCAGCAGCTATAGCCTCATCTACTTCATGTGCAGAACACTTTTCCATAAAATACTTTTTTACTTCCTCCAGTATATTTCCTTCAGAAGAAATACTGTCCTTTGCAATCTTAGCATCTTTCATTGCCTTTATTCCGAATATTAAAAATGCCGTGAACATTGCACCCATTACAATATAAAACATATAAACAGTCGCACCATTAAAACTTAACGGTATAACATCTAATGCCTTTAATATCAAAAATGCATATCCTGCAATTGCCGTCACTATAAGCATAATTCCCGAACTTTTAAGTTCTTCATATCTTTCTTTAGATTTTACATATCCCTGATTTGCCATTTTTTTCCTCATTTCTTACTTTACTATAAACAACATAACCTTTATTATATAATAGTATAAGAAATATAACAAGCAAAGAAAGGCGGTTTATAATGAAAATCACAATACTGTGCGTTGGAAAAATAAAGGAAAAGTTCTATACACATGCTATAGATGAATATTCAAAACGATTAGGTAAGTATTGCAAACTCGATATAATACAGGTTCAGGATGAAAAAACTCCCGACAATGCCTCTGCACCGGTCGAAGATAACATAAAAAGAAAAGAAGCTGAGCGCATCCTTAAATTCATTAAAGACGATGCCTATGTAATCACTTTGGAGATTAATGGTGAAATGCTTGATTCTGTATCTCTTGCTAATCATATAAATCAGCTCGGTATCAACGGCAAAAGTAACATTGTATTCGTAATCGGCGGTTCTCTGGGACTACATGAATCTGTAAGTCGCCGTTCTGATTATAAACTCAGTTTTTCTAAAATGACCTTTCCACATCAGCTAATGCGTGTCATCCTTCTTGAACAGATATACAGAAGTTTCCGTATTATAAGTAATGAACCCTATCACAAATAAAATACTTCATACATATAAAAAGGTGTCACATGACGACAGCTTACCTGTCTATCATATGACACCTTTGTCATATATATACTTTTATTTATTAGAGAGGAATTCATGAATTCCTTTTGCTCCTGCTTTTCCTGCTTCCATGGCAAGAATAACTGTAGCTGCACCTGTTACGGCATCTCCTCCGGCATAGACTCCCTCTTTTGTTGTCTTGCCTGTCTCATCGGCTATAATACATTTTCTTCTGTCTGTATCAAGACCAACTGTTGTTGACGAAATCAATGGATTTGGTGATGTTCCAAGTGACATGATAACAGTGTCAACGTCTATCACAAATTCTGAACCCTTAACCTCAACCGGTTTTCTTCTTCCAGACTCATCAGGCTCGCCAAGTTCCATCTTAATGCATTTGATTCCTTTTACAGAACCATTATCATCTACAAGAATCTCTGTTGGATTAGTAAGAAGGTCGAATATAATTCCCTCCTCCTTAGCGTGATGTACTTCTTCTGCTCTTGCAGGAAGCTCTGCTTCACTACGTCTGTATACGATATGAACTTCTGCACCAAGTCTTAATGCTGTTCTTGCAGCATCCATAGCAACATTTCCGCCACCTACTACAGCTACTTTCTTGCCTGCAACAATTGGTGTATCATAATCATCAAGAAATGCTTTCATAAGGTTACTTCTAGTAAGATATTCATTTGCTGAGAATACTCCGTTTGCACTCTCTCCCGGAATTCCCATAAATCTTGGAAGACCTGCTCCGGAACCGATAAACACCGCTTCAAATCCTTCTTCTTCCATAAGCTCATCTATCTTTGTTGATTTTCCAATAATAACGTTTGTCTCGATTTTAACACCAAGTTTCTTAACATTTTCAATCTCACTCTTAACTACCGTTTCCTTTGGAAGTCTGAACTCAGGAATACCGTATACTAAAACACCGCCCGCCTCATGCAATGCTTCAAATATTGTTACATCGTAACCAAGTTTTGCAAGGTCTCCTGCACATGTAAGTCCTGAAGGGCCTGAACCGATAACAGCAACTTTTTTGCCATTTGACTCTTTTGCCTTCTCAGGTTCAATATTATTCTCACGTGCCCAGTCAGCAACATATCTCTCAAGTTTACCGATTGAGATAGCTTCACCTTTGATACCTCTGATACATTTTCCTTCGCACTGGCTCTCCTGCGGACATACACGGCCACATACAGCAGGAAGTGCTGATGACTCTCCAATAATCTTGTAAGCCTCTGCATAGTTTCCTTCCTGCACCTGCTTAACGAATCCCGGTATATTGATAGATACAGGACATCCTACTACACACTGTGGATTTTTGCAGTTAAGACATCTTGATGCCTCTGCCTTAGCTTCCTCTTCATTATATCCTAAACACACTTCATCAAAGTTTGTTGCTCTCACTTTTGGATCCTGTTCTCTAACAGGAACTTTCTTAAACTGATCCATTTGTATATTTCCTCCTAACCGATACTTTACTTTGTGTCATCCTCATCTATATTAGTTGCAATGTCCACATCCGCCATGATGTGTATCGCCTTCTTTAAGTTTGAGCATAGCTCTTCCCTCTTCTGTCTTATACATCTGCTGTCTCTTCAT
>DEGR01000072.1:0-22097 GCA_002351535.1 Lachnospira sp. UBA2821 | reverse complement strand
CACATTCCTGTTCCGTCAACCATAATTGGATTCATACTTACGATTGTAGGGATATTAAGTTCCTTTGTAAGTAATGTGACGAATTTCATCATAATCATAGGTCCTATTGCTACACATCTGTCATATTTTTTACCCTGATTATTAACAAGGTCTTTTATCTGCTCTGTAACCATTCCCTTAAATCCATATGAACCGTCGTCTGTTGCTACATAGAGATTACCGACTGCTTTCATTTCATCTTCAAGGATTACAAGGTCTTTTGTCTTTGCACCGACAATTACATCAGCTTCGATTCCATGCTCATGAAGCCATTTGACCTGTGGGTAAACAGGTGCTGTTCCTACTCCACCTGCAACAAATAAAATCTTTTCATTTTTTACACTATCTAAGTTCTCTATTTCACAAAGTTCAGATGGTTTTCCAAGCGGACCTGTAAAATCTCTGAAATAATCTCCTGCTTTTAATTCTGCCATCTTTGTTGTTGAAGCTCCGATTGGCTGGAATACAATTGTTATTATTCCTTTTTCTCTGTTATAATCACAGATTGTAAGTGGAATTCTCTCACCTTTCTCATCTGTTTTTACAATTACAAACTGTCCAGGCAGACAAGATTTTGCTACTCTTGGTGCCTCAACATCCATAAGATAAATGTTTTCATTAAGTTTCTCTGCTTTTAATATTTTGTACATTTTCTTATTCCTTTCCTTTCCATGTTAGTACGACTAATCTACTATTTCGTATTCCCCTTTTGCATTAACGGCAACTGTTTTTATTAACCCATTAACAGTACCTACTCCATACAATTCCCCGGAAGTAGTTTTTATAACGTAGTATTCTTCACTCTGCATAACCTGAACACCTACATATGAAAATTCTACTTTTCCTCCGCTAGCTGTGTTTCCCTCACTATCAGCGATTAATCCTCTGCTTATCATATTTGTTTTCAGGCTGTCAAGTGCCTGATTATATGTGTAAGTTCTTTTCACATTAAGCTCATACAGCTTCTGTGTAACAGAACTAGAAACACCCTGTTCATTGACAAGTATTACTGAAAATAATGTTTTACCTGATGGCATATCTATCGGACCTGTATATTCGTCAGATAATGTTGTAGGTGCCGCCCCACCTTCATCAAACGTATAATATGCCTTCATTCCGGCAGGAACCGATACAGTTATCTGCTGTACAGAATCATACTTTCCACTATCAGGTGTAACTGTCGGTGGCACAAGTGATGATAATGCTATTGTGAATTTTTTCTCAACTACAGAGCTTGAAATACCCTTTTCATTAATAGATATTGCCTTTACAACTGTATCACCTTCATTTGCAATCTCAAACGGTTCTGTATATTCCGTTGATGATGCGCTAGGTGTTGAACCATCTGTAGTATAATACATCTTGTAACCTTTACTGTTAGTAAGTGATATATACAGATACTGATCATATGAACCTGACTCATAATTAAACTCAGGTCCTGTGAATGAGTATCCTGTAAGCTGTGCGGCTATACCTGTTCCTTCCACAGATTTGATAAGCGCATCTATCTCATTTATCATGCCATTTTTATCATATAATTCAAGTAATTCTTCGTAATTATCTATTTTGTCCGGTTCTAATTTAATCATTTCCTTAAGTACTTCGATAATATCAGAATCTGAACCTTCGATTTTCTTATACACATCCAGTAATGAAGATAATACCTTTTTCATGGATTTCTGATCGCCTGTAGAATTAAGTGCTTCGTTATATTCTTTAGCAGCCTCTGTGTAATTGCCGGCATTATAATATGAAAGTCCCTTATCATAATGCTTCTTGAATGAAGACGTTCCTACTTTAGAAGTCGGCCACATAATTACAACAACAGCTATAATAATGATAACAAATATAGCAATTATAGCACATGTTATTCTTATTTTAAACAGTTTCTTTTCTTCAAGTATTGCCTGTTCTTCCTGTTTTCTTTTATCTTTCTTATAAGTTGCCGCACTGTCAACGGTAAATCCTTTATCAACCTGCTTATTTTTTTTATTGTGTTCTCTTTCCAAATCAGCTATTTTTATTTCTTCTTCAAATTCATCATCAAGCTGTATCGGCTTAAAACCACTAAGAGTATCGACATAATTAACCTTTAACTCATCTTCTCTATTCTTTTGAGAGTCATAAGAAGCACCGGCATTCCCATATATATGTTTTGCCTTCTCAAATAATTCTTTTGTCTTCTCTTCCTCCCTTATTTCATCCATAAGCTCTCCAACATTATTTGCAAGCTCTTCCTCAATAATATTAAGGTCAGGAATTATTTCTATAGGATTTCCACACTTAAGACAAAATGCCTGATTTTCACTACATTCTTCTCCACATTTACTACATTTCATAAATATATTATTCCTTTATTTCATATTTCTGACATTTACCGTACAATGTAACACTTTACCATTTACTTTCGCTGTAATTATTGTTGTTCCGGCTCTTCTTGCGACAACCTTACCATTTGCATCAACCGTTGCAACACGTTTATTGTTTGAATACCATGTTATCTTCTCCGTAGCACCAAATACATCTAAGTCATAACTGTCATACTGCTCCAAATTAATTGCTGTTGCATTAAGTGCAAGCACAACTATATCACATGTAGCTTCAAGTCCTGTGTCACTTGTTGTAACAGTTATTGTTACACTTCCATGTCCTTTGGCTATTACATATCCACTCTGGTCTACTTCAACAACAGAGGTATCACTTGATGACCAGCTTACATTTTCTGTTGTATTCGATGGTTTTATTCTTGCAATAAGTCTTCTTCCCTGTCCCGGAAGCATTGTTATATTGGTTGAATTAATTGCAACAGATGTAGCCTGTATTAACGGATATACTCTTACAATTATTGTGCCTTTTACTTTATTGCCATCTCTTGATGTTGCCGTAACTTTACATACGCCCTGTGAAACTGCCGTAACAAGACCTCTTGAATCCACGACAGCAACATTTCCATCACTTGTCTCCCATTTTACTCCTCTATAGGTCGCATCAGCAGGCGACACAGTTGCATTTGCCTGTTGGCTTCTTCCCTCTAATAAGGAGATGCTACTGGGAGACACCATTATTCTTCCTACCGGTTTAATCACAGTAAGACCAACACTTTCAACAATACTGCTTCCATCTGTTGTACATGCATATATAATTGCATTTCCACATGCTACAGCAGTTACATTTCCACTCTGGTCTACCTGAAGCACTCCCGGATTACTTGAATACCAATACAATTTTTTATTCGTAGCTGTCTTTGGCAGCACTGTAGCCTTGACTTTCTTAGTATATCCAAGGTTAATTTCACCTTTTGAACTTACTCCTGACAGTTTTATTGAAGTTACATACTCTTTAACCTCAACAACACATGAGGCAGTCTTTCCTGTTTTAACATGTGTACAGCTTATAATTGCTTTTCCGCCTGCTTTAGCTGTGACATTTCCGTATTTATCCACACGGGCTATTGATTTATTAGAACTTGTCCACTTAACCTGCTTATATGTCACATTCTTAGGATTAAGTCTCACATGTAATCTTCTTGAATCTTTTTTAACCATCTCAATCCTGCTGGCAGAAAGTTTTATGGATTTTAGTGGTCTCTCAACCATTATAGTACTCTTTGCAAACTTCTTACTTCCATCTGTTGCAAATGCATATATATTGACTTTTCCATAGCCTTTAATTTTAACAATACCATTTTTATCTACTTTAGCAATCTTTTCATTCGAAGACTTCCATCTGATTCTCTTATTAGTTGCAGTCGATGGATTCACCTTTGGAATAAATGAAATAGTATCACCCTTCTGAACATATCCCTTTACAGTTGGTAATGTTATCTTAGTTACAAGTTCCTGTACGGTGACATGACAACTTGCAGTAAGTCCTCTGTCCTTAGTCTTTGCCACAATTACTGTCTCTCCACCTTTAAGTGCCGTAACAACACCATCTTTACTTACTTTTGCAACCTTACTGTCACTTGATGAAAATGTTACCGTTTTGTTATCCGCATCCGAAGGAGTAAGTGTGACTTTTAATTTGAACTGCTTTCCTTTTAATATTGTCTTTCTTGTTGAGTTGAGTTTTATTCCTGTTACTGCCTGCTTTACATTAACAGTACATTTTTCTGTAATTCCATTACTTGTCATACCTATAATAGAACATACACCTGATTCAATGGCTTTTATCTGTCCTGACGCATCAACTGTTGCAATACTGTCATCTGATGAACTCCATTTTACAGTCTTATCGTTGGCATTATCAGGTGTAACAGTAGCACTTATCCATGCTGTCTCACCTTTTTTAATAGTTATATTTCCTGTACTTAATGTTAATGCTGTAGGCGGCTGATTAACCTTTACGTTACACATTGCAGTTATACCGCCATCCACTGACTTAACAAGAATTGTTGTCTGTCCCGCTGATACCGCTGTAATAAGTCCATTTGCATCAACTGTTGCTACAGTATTGTCTGATGATTCCCATGTGACTGATTTATCAGATGCATCATCAGGTAATACCTCTGCTGAAAGCCTGAAGTTTTCATCCACCTCTAGCTCAAGTTCTGTGTAATCAAGTGTAACACTTGACACAGGTTTAAGTACTATAACCTGACATGATGCTAAATATCCACCATCTACTGATTTTGCTATAACAGTTGCATTTCCCGGAGCAACATATGTCACAAGTCCATTCTTATCTACTGTAATAACACTTCCATTTGAAGGTGATACAGACCATTCAACATCCGTATTAACACCTGCACCGGAAGGACTTACCGTTGCCGTTAACTGGTGTGTTTTAAGATTAAGACTCTCGGCAATCTTCGTTTCACTCATCGTAATTCCTGTAACCGGAACACGCACATATACATCACATGATGCAACTTTTATTCCATCTTCAGTTACTACCGATACTACAGCATTTCCTCCGGAAACACCTGTCACAAGTCCCGTACTGCTTACAGTAGCTACTGATTCATCACTTGAAACCCATGTAATATTTCTGTTATCCGGCAGTTCAGGTGTGAATACCGCTGTAAGCTGATATGTTGAACCTTTATCCACTTTAATATCAGTCTGAAGAAGTGTTATCTTCTGAACCGGTTCCGTAATATTAATAACACAGGTAGCTTTCTTTGCTACACCATTTACTGTCTGTACCGCTGTCAAAATAGCTGTACCTTTTTTCTTACCTGTAATCTTAACTACAAATGGATCAGCAGGCGATGTTGTAATGTCTGCAACTGTCTGATTGTCAATGCTCCAGTCTACTGTTGCACTGCTATCAGTTACAAGTGCCGATACATCTGCACTTTCTCCTATCTGAATTGATTTCTCTGCATCACTAAGTGCAAAAGAATCTATTACAGTAACTTTTATTTCTGTATACTGTGCTGTACTTGTACCAAACAAGTCTTTATTATTAATTGTTGCATATATAGTTGCTGTACCATTTTTGATACCTTTTATGACTCCATCCTGTGTTATCTCAACTACAGAGCTGTCACTTGTGTTCCAGCTTACCTGGGAACTGTATTTATCTGCAACATTTGTTTTAAGAGCAGCCGTATCGCCTACATTCAATGTAGGTACGGATGTAATTGTAAATGGAACTTCAACTGTTATTCCCCTCGCCGGATTAGGCAACAGGTTATACCATGGGTCATTGTCGGCAAGAGCTTTTACATATATAATTGTCTTTCCTGCATAATATCCCTGAATTGTTCCATCGCTCTCTACGTCAGCTACATCCTGATTTGCTGTTGAGAAAAATATATTTTCGTTATTAACTGCATTTGTCTTAAGTGTATAACTTGTATTATACGGAACAGTAATAGGGTTTTCATTTTCTAATATTCTGGCATTAACTACTATTCTGAACGTTACCTTCTGTCCATCTGAAAGTATTGCTGTTACATTTGTCTGACCGGCTCCCTTAAGAGTAACCTTTCCCGTACCGTCAGCATTTGCATCTACTAATGCAACATCTTCATTAGAAGAAACATATGTAACACTCCCACTTGCAGTAGTAATTATATCGGGTACTACAGATGTATCCTCGTATGGTTCTGTCGGTGCATTTTTCACCTCAAATTTAACTACAACCTTTTTAGTGGCTGTTGCCGTTACATTTGAAAATGTACCATCTCCATTGTCAACTTTTGAATTAAATGTAGCCGTAATATTTGCTGTACCAGCACTCACCGGATTCAGAACAGCCTCAGATGAAGTATTTGTTCCACTGCTTCCCGGTGTCACACTGACAATACCGGGATCTGAAGTACTCCACGTAATTGTTGTATCCGAACCAAGTGTAATAGCACTACTTCCTGAACCGTCATCAAAAGCACTGGCTGACCACACCTTAGATGAATCTCCAACCTTCCATGTGCCATCGGACAAATCCTCACCCGTAATAACAACTTTTACGCTTTCAGCCGAAGCATATTTAATTGCAACTGACACACCTGCTATTAAACAGATAACCGCCACATAAATTTTCCAATACTTTGTCAGTCTCTTCATACACAATCTCCTCCATAGCATTGATACCCCGAATACCAGTCTCTTCTACCAACTATATTCAATGAATATTTTATTCGTCCCAATTATGGTATACTGCCTGAACATCATCATCCTCATCTAATAAATCAAGAATTCTGTTCATCTTCTTTATGTCTTCTTCATCTGTAAGCTCAACGTAGTTCTGTGGAATCATTGTAACTTCCGCAGAAGCCATCGTAATTCCTGCCGCCTCCATAGCTTCTCTTACTGTGCTGAAATCCTCAGGAGTAGTTGTAATCTCAAAACTATCCTCTTCTTCCGCAAAATCCTCCGCACCTGCATCAAGAGCTGTCATCATAAGTTCATCTGCATCTCCATCATAATCTTCTTTTGCAACAATAATCTGACCTTTCTGGTCGAACATAAATGATACACATCCCTGTGAACCTACATTTCCACTTCCTTTTGTAAATGCGTTCCTTACATTTGCTGCTGTTCTGTTCTTGTTGTCTGTTAATGCATCAACAATAATTGCTGTTCCATTTGGTCCATATCCCTCATATGTAACAGGAACATAATTAACAGAAGCTGCATCTCCTGCTGCTTTCTTAATTCCACGGTCTATAGTGTCATTAGGCATGTTATTAGCTTTTGCCTTCGCAATAACATCTCTTAACTTACTGTTATTCTCCGGGTCTGCCCCACCTTCTTTAACCGCAACTGCTATTTCTCTTCCGATAATAGTAAAAATCTTTCCTTTAGCCGCATCATTTTTTTCCTTCTTATGTTTAATGTTTGCAAATTTTGAATGTCCTGACATCTCTAATTACTCCTTTTTCTTTGTATTTTTATAAAATTCAAAGCCCTATTCTTCATTTTCAGAAGTATCATCAGACTTTTCTTCCTCAATCTTACTGTCTTTGCACAATACAACATGCACCAATGATATAATTTTATTTTCTACAGATAATATCTTGAATTTTACACATCCATCGCTTACTTCAGTTCTCTCATCATCTGACGGTATATGGTCAAGCTTAGATATGAGAAAACCATTAAGTGTATCATACTCATCTTCATGAAAATCAATATCAAGTATATCCTCGAGTTCGTCTATCGGAGTCATACCTTTTACAATATACGAACCATCGGCCTGCCTGACAATATTATTGTCATCTTCATCATATTCATCAAGAATATTTCCAACTATTTCTTCGAGAATATCCTCCATGGCTACTATTCCCGCTGTCTGGCCATATTCGTCCAGAACAACTACCATATGTATCTTTTCTGACTGCATAGCCTTAAAAAGAACATTTATATTTTTCGTCTCAGGTATATACAGCGTTTCCCTGAACAGATTCGGTATATCCTTTATCTTTCTTGTCTTAAGATGTGGCTTCTCGTGTGCAATTGCTGCATCTTTAAGATGAAGCACTCCGACTATATTATCAATGTCTCCAAGATATACCGGGAATCTTGATTTGTTTTCATTTAATATAAATCGTATCGTCTGATTAAGTGTCCACTCACCATTAACTGCTACCAGATTCTTCCGGTGTGTCATAATATCTTTCGCAGACTTATCACCAAACTCTACTATATTATTAATCATGGCTGCCTCACTCTCAAGCAGCACACCCTGTTCATGTCCCTCATTTACCATAGACACTATATCTTCTTCAGTAACATTATCATTATTATCCGTAAGGTCTACACCAAACACTTTTAATATTCCCGTTGTAATTACTGATATAAGAAATGTTACCGGTGTGAATATAATCATCATAAAATATATTATATTCACCAATGAAAAAGCCCATTTTTCAGCATTCTTAGCTCCTATTTTTTTAGGTATAAGAACTCCGAGTGAGAGCATCAGTAATACAATGACAAGTGCTCCCTGTACATATGCTATTCCATATACTATATTAGAAGGGACTGTCTCAAATATATTCCCCGCATACTTTCCAAACATAGTAACCAACAGCTTCAGCTCATATATTCCAACAAACATCGACATGAGCATCGAGATAACCTGCACAGTATTAACAAACTTATACGGATTATCAATTATGCTTATTACTCTTTTAGCCATAACTGAATTCTCATCTGCAAGTTTTTGTAATTTTGCTTCATTTATATTCTGTATTGCCGCACTAAATCCATATATTATGGCATTTATCATAATAAATATAACAAACACCGATATTCTTATAAAGGGACTACTCCCATCATCCATAAAAAAACCATTTCCTTTCTATCGTTATATTAATAATTGTATCCGATTATCCTTGATTTTAGGTCAACATCACACAAAAATATACCATTTTCCTCACTAATAGTCAAATATTTTATGTATGATGTCATCACAATTCAAGTTCGAGACTAATTCTCAATGCATTATTAACCTTGCCAAGAATATCATCATCAAGATGGCAAACCTTATCTTTCAATCTCTTTTTATCAATTGTTCTTAGCTGTTCAAGAAGTATTACGGAATCTTTTACCATCTCATACTTTCTACTGTCCAGTTCAACATGTGTTGGAAGCTTTGCCTTATTCATCTTTGACGTAATTGCTGCACATATAATCGTCGGACTATGCTTATTTCCCATATCATTTTGTATTATAAGCACCGGCCTTATTCCCCCCTGCTCTGACCCAATGACCGGTCTAAGGTCAGCATAATATACATCTCCTCTTTTAATTACCACCGAATTCACACTCCATTTTTTATTAATTATAATTATTCTTCCCTTGAATTCAGTTGTATATTCATATTTTATTCGGTTTCATATATATCACAGAAATAGTCTTTTGTTCCTACAATCTTTCCATCCCTGTAAAACACTCTCGGAATTCGTTTACCAAAGTCACACACCAGTTCATAATTAAATGTTTCCTTAGCCATATCTGCAAGTTCTTCGGCTGATATTGTTTCATTTCCATCTCTTCCCATAAGTGTAACTTCATCCCCCGCCTTAACATCAGGTATATAAGTTACATCTACCATGAACTGATCCATGCATACTCTTCCAAGAATCGGTGCTCTCATTCCTTTTATTATTACACTTCCTTTACCTGAAAGGCTTCTTCTGTATCCGTCACCGTATCCCACAGGAATTGTAGCTATCCTCATTTTTTTATCTGATACAAATGTTGCACCATAACTTACCCCTGTCCCCGCTTCTATATCTTTAACATATACGACATGGCTTTTCAATTCCATTGCAGGATATAATTTTACTTTTTGCTTATTCACCTCATCAGAAGGATACATGCCGTACATTGCTATTCCTGCTCTTACACAATCCATATTTACATCCTGCATATCAATAATTGCTGCACTGTTTGAACAATGTTTTACTTTAATATCTAATCCCCTGTCTTTGAGTTTCTTATTAATATCACAGAATTTATTGTACTGCTCATATGCACTGTTTTTATCCTGCTCATCTGATGCAAAAAAGTGTGTAAATATTCCTTCTATCTCTATTCCCTCAAGTTTGCTTATCTTTTCTATAATATCAACACTTTCTTCTTTTATCTGAAACCCGATTCTGCTCATTCCAGTATCAATAGCAATATGAATCTTTGCTTTTTTTCCTTCTCTGACTGCAATATCTGATAATTTCTTTGCCGAATCGAATTCAAATATCGCAGGTCTTATATCGTATTTGACAGCTCTGTCAAACTGGCTTTCATGGGTGTATCCAAGAATACATATCGGTTTTGTTAATCCGTTTTTTCTCAGATTAACACCTTCATCTATTGTAGCTACCGCATAGCCATCTACGAGCTCATCTATGGTTCTTGCAACCGGAACTGCACCATGTCCATAACCGTCTGTCTTAATTACTGCTATTACTTTAGTATTTTCCTTTGTATTAGCCTTTAAATTCGCAACATTTTTATATATAGCATCAAGATTCACTGTTGCATATACTCTATAATATTTATCTAAATTGTTCATCTTTACCTCCGCACATAACTTTACAGATATTTTCTATAATGTCCGACGCCATCAGACTGTACTGTCCTTTTTCTTCAGCCGCATAATCCCCTGCCATTGCATGGACCACTACACCAATCACTGCGGCATTATAATCCGTTACTCCCTGACATGCCAGACCTCCGATTATTCCTGCCAGAACATCACCTGACCCTGCCGTAGACATTCCTGAATTACCATATATGTTAATCGTTTCATCACCTTCAGGACTGCATGTTACTGTTCTCGCATCCTTAAGCACACATATAACATTATACCTTCTTGAAAAAGAATTACAACTACCACATAAATCTTTCTTAACTGACTCAATGTCATCTCCTGTTAATCTTGCAAACTCACCAACATGAGGCGTAATTATAATATTTTTGTGCAGCTTATTCATAAGTTTTTCATTCATAGAAATAATATTAATGGCATCCGCATCAAATAATGCTTTCTTACCGGAATCAATAACACTCCCGACCATTATTGCTGCATCCCCACTGGTTCCTATTCCCGGGCCGCATACAATGTAATCTGCTTTACTAATCTCACTTTTAAGAAGTTCTGCAAAATTACTTTTTTCCTCATATGTCTTAAGAACAGCTTCAGGCACCTTTGTCTGGACAATTGTTCTGTTTGCCTCACTGGTAAACACTGTTACAAGTCCTACACCTGTTTTATATGCTGCCGCCGCACACATACATGCCGCCCCGCACATATTCTTACTCCCGGCGATAACAAGTAGTTTGCCATAAGTTCCCTTATTTGACTGTGGTATCCTCTCTGGAAGAAATGCTTTTATATCTTCTGATTCGATTATACCGGCACAACCATTTACTGTAGCAAATACACTGTCAGGAAATCCTGCATCTTTAAGTATTACTTTACCACAATACATACTTCCGGGAAATAATATAATTCCCTTTTTTAATGCTCCAAATGTAACAGTCACATCTGCATGTATGCATACTCCCATCACTTCTCCACTGTTACCGTTAACACCTGACGGAATATCCACTGCAATCACTTCAGCATGGCTTTTATTTACTTTTTCTATTATGTCTTTATATTTCCCATCAATATTCCTCGACAGGCCTATCCCAAATAAAGCATCCACTACTACATTATATTCGTCAATGCATGGCCTGTTGACAAATGTAACACCTGTTTTTCCGGCAATTTTCATCTGATATGCCATTTCATCTGTAAATCTTTCATTATTTCCCACAATAAATGCATCTGCATGATATCCATACTGTGTAAGTATTCTGGCTGTTGCAATGCCATCTGCACCGTTATTTCCCGAACCACATATAACGATTATCCTGTCATTCCGACTATATAGTTCCATTATAACTTCACACACGCCAAGTGCAGCCCGTTCCATAAGTACTACAGATTGAATACCTACAGTATTAATTGTATATTTATCAATTTCCTTCATCTGTAAAGCCGTAAGGACTCTTTTCATATCTCTCTGCCTTTCCTTTCTGCTGTGCTACGGCAAATGCCATAGACAGACTTTTTGTATTGGATATGGATATCTGGATATCTGCTATTTCCATTTTTTCAGCTATATCACCGGCATTTCCATGCAGTATGACATAAGGTTTCCCAAATTCATCTCTTAAGCATTCGATATCTGTTAAGCAGAACCCTCTCACTCCTGTTCCAAAGCATTTTGATACAGCCTCTTTCACAGCAAAATTATCTGCATAAAAAGAAGCCTTTCCGCCTGACATGTCCTGCTCACGTTTAGTGAAAACACGTCTGACAAAAGACTCCTTTTGTATTGATTTTTCAATTCTTTCTATATCTATAATGTCGCATCCTGTTCCAATAATCATACCATTCACACATTTCCATCATTATCATCAAATAACTGCATAAATTCAGGGCCAAGCATATCATGCATATATGAGTATATCCTTGAATTTGCATCTTCCATATCCTGCTTTATAAGAACCTGTCTTTTTAGTTCCACCCTTGTCTGATTAATCCATTCACTAATTGCTTTAATATCATGCTCATTCTTATGCATCTTCTCATAACATATACGGACACTCGCAAGCATAAGTTCTTCATTGGCAAGCCTTATTCTCTCAGGCATTTCATCAGTCTGTTCAAGGCATTTTTTAATTTTATCATTTATGTCAACTATAAGACTCTGGGACTTCTCAAGCTTTTTCTTTCTTTTGTTCTCTTTTTCATTCTGAGATACCTCTTCCATATTAAGAACTATCCCCTGCATAAGTTTTTTCTTTAAGCTCTGGAGTTCTTTAAGCTCGGTCGCAAGTTTTGCCTGTAATTTAAGTTCTTTCTTCAGATTATCCTCCAGTTTCTTAATCTGAACCGGTCTTTGCTCCGGCGGAAACAGCTGCTGCCATCTGCTGTCCAGAATAAGTACCGGAAGTCTCTTATTTCTTATCATATCAATAAATGCAGGTCTGTCATCTTTTTTCGCCATATACTTCACCCTTGTTCTATGTAATACATATAACTGTTTATTTACCTCTTGTAGTAAGATTATAGGATAATCTCATAAGACTCTCTGATAAATGTACATTTTCCACTACAATATTTCCGGGTAAAGATAAATCTATATGTGCAAAATTCCATATTCCCCGTATACCGTAGTCAACAAGCTTCTCTGCAATTCTTGCTGCCTCATGTTTTGGCAGTGTAAGAGCTGCTATCTCTATATGATTGTCCTTTATGAACCTCTCTATATCATCCATGCTCATAATTCTGATTCCACGTATCTCTCTGCCAATAACATCTTCATTGTTATCAAACATTCCTTTCACAACAAAGCCACGTCTTTCGAAATTCGCATAATTGGCAATTGCCTGTCCAAGATGCCCCGAACCTACGACTATTATATTATGTCTTCTGTCCACTCCCAAAAGCTTTCCTATCTCATTGTACAGATACTCAACGTTATATCCATATCCCTGTTGTCCGAAACCACCGAAATTATTCAAATCCTGCCTTATCTGTGAGGCTGTTACATTCATCATTTTACTCAGTTCGTTAGATGAGATTCTTTCCGTTCCACTCTCCATCAGTTCACCGAGATATCTATAATATCGTGGTAACCTTTTAATAACTGCCGTGGATATACCACTCTTTGCCATACTATTCTCCATTCCGCAGACGCTATGCGTTGGAGGAATCGCGAACAAAATGTCAAATTTTGCTCTGCGATAAAAAGCTAATTGTGACGCCTGCGGCACAATTAGCCGTGTGAAAAATCAGCATATCAATGTGATTTTTCACACTATTCTCCATTCCTGAGCGATTTTTTACAAATATATGGCTATTTACTTTCGCCTAGAAGCAAATAACCCTATTACAATCATTTTTTTATTATAGCATAATTACTTGATTCTGGCAATTTTTTCATTTACAATGTATTACATATGTAAAAAAGTAACTATTCAAAGCCAAATAATATTCCAAAAAATATATTAAAGGAGAATCATTATGATTTTATCAGTTAACCATATATCTAAATCCTTTGTAACGGGTCCCGTTCTTAACGACTGTTCTTTCCATATCGAAGACCGTGAAAAAGCTGCGATTGTAGGTCTCAACGGATGTGGAAAATCTACTATGTTAAAAATTATAACAGGCGAAATACCTTCAGATGAAGGTGAAATAATTGTAGCAAAAGATAAAAAAATAGGTTACCTGGCCCAGAATCAGGACATTCATTGCGGCAGCACAATATACGAAGAAATGTTAAAAACAAAAGAACACGTTATAACTCTCGAGAACCAGCTTAGAAATATAGAATCCGAAATGAAAAACGCAGAAGGTGTAAAACTGGAAGTTCTGATGGATACATACTCTAAGAAAAATCATGAATTCGAATTAGCTGACGGCTATTCCTATAAAAGTGAAATCACCGGAGTTCTTAAAGGTCTTGGATTTACAGAAGATGACTTCGATAAAAAGATATCCTCCCTCTCAGGCGGTCAGAAAACCCGTGTCTTCTTAAGCCGTCTGCTTCTTGTAAAACCTGATATTATTCTTCTCGATGAGCCTACTAACCATCTTGACATGGATTCAATAACCTGGTTAGAATCTTTTCTTTCGAACTATAACGGCGCTGTATTAATAGTATCCCATGACCGCTATTTCCTTGACCGCATCGTTACACAAGTTATCGAAATCGAAAATCATGTTGCCTGTTCCTATAAAGGTAATTATTCAGATTTTGCAGAAAAGAAAGCTCAAATCAGAGATGCCCAGATGAAACATTACTATAATCAGCAACGTGAAATCAAGCATCAGGAAGATGTAATTCAAAAGCTCAAATCATTTAACAGGGAAAAATCCATCAAACGTGCCGAAAGCCGTGAAAAAATGCTAAATAAAATGGACGTACTTGACAAGCCTGTATTTGTAGATTCCGAAATGCACCTCAATCTTACACCACAAATTGTCAGCGGTAATGATGTGCTGCATGTTGAAAATCTTTCAAAGTCATATGGCGAAAAACACTTGTTTTCAGATATTAATTTTGACATTAAACGCGGTGAAAAGGTCGCCATTATAGGTGGAAACGGAACCGGTAAAACAACTATATTAAAAATCATCAACGAACTAACAGATGCTGACAGTGGTGAAATTCATATAGGAAGCAAAGTTGATATAGGATACTATGATCAGGAACACCATGTACTTACAATGGAAAACACATTATTTGAAGAAATATCAGATGCATACCCTGATATGACAAATACAGAGATACGAAATGTTCTCGCAGCATTTTTATTCACAGGTGATGACGTCTTCAAACGTGTTAAAGATTTAAGTGGTGGTGAACGTGGCCGGTTATCTTTAGCAAAGCTCATGTTGTCAAAATCAAACTTCCTGATTCTTGATGAACCTACTAACCATCTTGATATAACTTCAAAAGAAATACTTGAAAATGCCCTTAATAACTACTCAGGAACTGTTTTATATGTATCACATGACAGATACTTTATTAATAAAACCGCAACACGCATTATGGATCTTAATAATCATACACTTATAAACTACATAGGCAATTATGATTACTATATGGAAAAAAAGGAAGAACTCACAAAAATATACAGCAGCAATTCTATGGTTTCCAGCTCTTCTACAGCCACTACAGTCAGTGAAACAACTGACTCCTCAGGTAAAAATGATTGGAAAAACCAGAAAGAAGAACAGGCTAAACAGCGCAAACTTAAAAATGAAATTAAAAAGATTGAGACAAGAATTGCTGAATTGGAAGACCAGATTGCAGATATTGACAGACAGTTTGCATTGCCAGAAAACTCAACAAATGTAGGCAAACTTTCTGAATTACAAAAAGAAAAAGATTGTGCTGACGAAGAATTAACAGATTTATATGACAAATGGGAAGAATTGTGTTCTTAATATGTTGTTTATTCACACTATCAACATAGTTATACACATTTTATCTTTTAATTGCATATAATTGTCTTAATTTTTCACACAATTATATGTTTTTTCGACAATTGTCGCTAAACGAAATGTGGATAAGTCGTTTTTTACAACAACTTATCCACATTTATTACTGTTGGAAGTTTTAATATATTATTTATCTTCTTTATAACTTTCATATATTTTTCTGAATGCCGGCATTGAACGTTTAATCATATCTTTATCTACACAGTATGATACTCTCACCCATCCCGGACATCCAAATCCATTAGCCGATACAACTAATACATCCTGCTCCTTTGCTCTTTCACAAAATGCATCCGCATCTTCTTCAAGCGCCTGAACAAACATATAAAATGCTCCGTCCGGCTTAAAGCAGTGATATCCTATATCTGTCAGACCTTTATAAAGTATATCCCTGTTTTCACGATAAGCCTCTATATCTCCTGTCGCTCCGACACATCTTGCTATCATCTTCTGAAACAAACTTGGAGCACACACATATCCCAATGCTCTTCCTGCACCTGCAACAGCCGCATAAAGTTTTCTGCTCTCATATGCTTCCTTAGGTACAAGTACAAAACCAATACGCTCGCCCGGAAGTGAAAGTGATTTACTATATGAATAACATACAAGTGTATTATTATAATACCGGGTAACATATGGAACCTGTACACCATCATATACTATTTCTCTATATGGCTCATCACATATAATAAATATAGGATTACCATATTCTTTCTCTTTATCTTCAAGTAATTTTGCTAATTTCTTAATAGTCTCTTCTGAATAAACCGTTCCCGACGGATTGTTAGGGCTATTAATGATAACACCTTTTGTATGCTCTCCAATAAGAGACTCCAGCTCTTCGAAATCAATCTGAAAATGCTCCGTATCGGCCTTTACTACTCTGAGTGAAGCTCCCGCTGAATTAACAAACACTTTATACTCCGGAAAATATGGTGCTATTGCAATAAATTCATCATCTTTTGAAGATGTGAGTGCATGAAAACAAAGTGACAATGATGCCGCCGCTCCCATTGTGATATAAAAGTCATCTGAATCAAAAGAAGTATCATATGTATTATTAAGATAATCTGCAATGGCCTTTCTGGTCTCTACATCCCCCTGCGCAGATGTATAACCATGAAGCATAACCGAATCATATTCTGTAACAAGTTCCCGTATCGTGTCATTAACGCATTGCGGTGCCGGGATACTGGGATTTCCAATGGAAAAGTCATACACATTTTCTTTTCCTACAACTTCTGCTCTCTTCTTACCATACTCGAACAACTCTCTTATTGCTGAGCGTACACTTCCGAGTGCATACATTTCCTCATTAATAACCATCTCTAATTCTCCTTTGCATATTTCTTAAGTGACAACTCAATTATATTCATACAAAGCTGCGGATAGTCTATTCCAACAGCATCCGCCTCCTGTGGCAGTAATGATGTCGGAGTCATTCCCGGCAATGTATTTGCCTCAAGACAATATATCTTTCCATCTGATTCTCTCATAAGAAAATCAATACGTGCATATACATGTAATCTCAATGCCTTATATGCAGCTTCTGCCGCTTTCTGCATTTCATTTGTCTTATCTTCGCTAATCTGTGCCGGACATGTCTCAATTGTACTGCCTGCCTGATACTTATTCTTATAATCGTAGAATCCTTCTTTTGGTGCAATTTCTATGATTGGAAGTGCTTTTCCTTCAATTACCCCTACAGAAAATTCCCTGCCTTTTACATATTCTTCAACAATTACATTACTCTCTAATCTGAATGCATCCCTTATGGCATCCTTGTATTCAGCTTCATTGTTAACAATATATACACCGACACTTGAACCGCCGTTTGCTACCTTTACAACTTTTGGATAGGCAATATTTTCCGACATATCACTATCGTCCCTGAGCATAACTCCTCCCGGAACGCATACACCTTTCTGCTCTAAAATATCCTTTGCAAGGCTCTTATCCATAGAAAGTGCTGCGCTGACATAATCTGTTCCTGTGTATTTTATTCCCATAAGGTCAAATGCTGCCTGAACCTTTCCATTCTCTCCGTCTTCCCCATGCAGCGCCATAAAAACAATATCTGCCTTTGCACATATATCTAATACATTATTTCCAAAGTAGGATTTTGAATCACCTTTTCTCGACTTTTTTACCTTTTCAATATCAGGATTTTCAGATTTTATATCCTCAATCCCGGCAACCCAGTCAATATCTTTTTCAAATATATCCTCAGTATCTCCGTCGTACCCCATAAATACATCCAGAAGTACAACGTTCTGTTTCTTTAATTTTAATGCCTCATATATCTTCTTACCTGATATAAACGATACATCTCTCTCTGTACTTAATCCACCTGCTAAAACTACTATATTCATGAACTGCCTCCATTTCAAAGTAACATGTTTTCAAACAGTTACAATTTAACCACAGATATTTATTTTTCGCAATACTTTACCTTGTTTTTTAGTCAAATTTCCATTATAATATATTGTATTATCTTAAGAGAAACGAGGACGTAATTATGGAAAATAATAATAAAGTGGTTGTTGCCATAGGTAGAAATGCACTAGGAGATACTTTCCCTGAGCAGAAAGAAAATGTCAAAAAAGCTGCTAAAGCTATAGCAGATCTTGTTGAGGCAAAATATGAGGTTGTTGTAACACACAGTAACGGTATACAGGTTGGTATGATTCAGACTGCTATGACAGAATTCAGCAGACTTGATTCTAAGAATCCCGTAGCACCAATGTCTGTATGTGCTGCAATGAGTCAGGGATATATAGGTTTTGATTTACAGAACGCTATAAGAACAGAGCTTCTTAACAGAGGCATATTCAAACCTGTATCTACTATAATAACACAGGTTCGTGTGGACCCATTTGACCCTGCCTTCCATACACCAACCAAAGTAATCGGAAGATACATGACTAAGGCCGAAGCTGATTTAGAAGAACAGAAAGGCAATTATGTTACATACGAAGAGTCTGATGATGGTAAAGGATACAGACGTATCATCGCCTCTCCAAAGCCAATCGATATATATGAAATTGATTCCATCAAAGCTCTTGTTGATGCAAACCAGATAGTAATTGCTGCAGGCGGTGGCGGAATTCCGGTTCTTGACCAGAGTTCAGGTCTTAAAGGCGCAAGTGCCGTAATCGAAAAGGATTACACTGCTGCCAAACTTGCCGATATGCTTGATGCCTCAACCCTCCTTATTCTTACATCAAAAGAAGGTATAAGAATTAATAAAGGTACTGCTGATGAAAAATTCCTTGGCGAAGTCAAAGTTACAGAGGCAGAAAAATTAATCGAAGAGGATAAATTCAATGTATTGACATCACTTCCTAAAGTTGAAGCATCTGTTAACTTTGTATCTGCCGGCGAAGGAAGACGTGCTATAGTTACAAGTCTTGAAAAAGCAAAAGAAGGTATTAACGGCAAATCCGGAACAGTATTTATTAATTAGTTGCAAATATAAAAACATCATGGTAAACATTATTAATATGTTACCATGATGTTTTTTATTTGCGTCTTTTATATACCTTTTCTACCTTAATCTTGTGCATTCATATTTCATCATCATATCAATACAATTCAAAAGACTTCTGAACCTTGTATCAATATCACCATCTTCGACCATGACATCCATAGCTGCCGCTATGTCATCTATCAGTCTGTCATCCACCCTTTTCTTTGCAGATAACAATACCTGTCTTTTTTCTTCATATGTATCTGCATCAAGAAAGGCAAGTAAATCCGGATTACATACTCCTTCATCTTCACCTGTCTCTTCCATCAAATCATTATCAGGCTGCTCCATTTTTACCGTTTGTTCATAAGTATTATCAGGCATTACATATTTTTCTTCTGCAGTCTGTGCCGGCACTTTTTGCACCTCATCCGTCGAAATCAGTCTTTCCGCATTTACCTTTTCAAATCTGTACTTTTGTTTAACCTCGGGATACTTAGCTTTATCAACTTCACTCAAAAACATATCATAAGGACGGGCATACACTGAAAAATCATCATATAATCTCTGATATACAACGAGTTTCTCACCTGTTTCGGAATGTGTTGCAACCGTTACAATCTGATACATTTTTCCTTTAAAATGTCTGTATATCTCTCCGGGTACTATATTTCTAATCTCACCCATATACATCACTCCATTCTGATAATTACATCTGGTCAAGCGTATTTCTTATCTCTTTAATAAAGTCCTGACTATTGAGCACTGTAGGATTCTCAATGCTTGTGATAAGTGCCAGGTCTTTCGTCATTTTGCCTGACTCAATCGTTGTAAGACATGCCTTCTCAAGCTTATCCGCAAACTGTGAAAGTTCTTTGTTACCATCTAATTCACCACGTTTTCTGAGTGCACCTGTCCATGCAAATATTGTTGCTACAGAATTGGTTGAAGTCTCTTCACCTTTAAGATGTTTATAATAATGTCTCTGTACAGTTCCATGTGCAGCTTCATATTCAAAATATCCATGTGGTGATACAAGCACAGATGTCATCATTGCAAGTGAGCCAAACGCAGATGATACCATGTCGCTCATGACATCTCCATCATAATTTTTACATGCCCATATAAATCCGCCCTCTGACTTCATAACTCTTGCTACGGCATCATCAATAAGTGTATAGAAATATGTTATTCCTGCTTCTTCAAATTTATTCTTATATTCCTTCTCGAATATCTCAGCAAATATATCTTTAAATGTATGGTCATACTTTTTAGATATTGTGTCTTTTGTGGAGAACCATAAATCCTGCTTTGTCTCAAGCGCAAACTTAAAACAGCTTCTTGCAAAACTCTCAATAGAATCACATCTGTTATGCTGTCCCTGTATTATACCCGGTCCGTCAAAAGTGAATATCTCTTCTCTTGACTCTGTTCCATCTGCTGCAGTAAATACAAGTTCAGCTTTTCCTGCTCCGGGAATCTTCATCTCCGTAGCTTTGTACACATCACCATAAGCATGTCTTGCAAGTGTAATTGGTTTCTTCCAATTTCTTACACAAGGCTCAATTCCTTTAACAACAATCGGAGCACGGAACACTGTGCCATCTAACATAGCTCTTATTGTTCCATTAGGACTCTTCCACATCTGCTTAAGATTATATTCTGTCATTCTTGCAGCATTTGGTGTTATAGTTGCACACTTTACTGCAACGCCATATTTCTTTGTTGCTTCTGCTGAATCTATTGTAACCTGATCATCAGTCTCATTTCTATGCTCAAGTCCTAAATCATAATACTCTGTATTAAGCTCGATATATGGCTCTAAAAGTTCATCTTTAATCATCTTCCAGAGAACTCTTGTCATCTCATCTCCGTCCATCTCTACAAGTGGTGTTGTCATCTTAATTTTGCTCATAATTTTCCGCCTTTCCTATTGTAAGTGTTCTTTTTCAATTTGGTGCTATTATACTTGATTATCCAATAATTGTAAAGTCACCTCACTGATTTGTCCCTCAATTCCTGATATAAAATAAATGCAATCTGCTGTTTCTTAACAGGCTTAAACAGTATAATTTCTGTACCATTTCTGTTAAGTCCCTCTTTGAATTCAGATACAACACTGGCTGTAATTCCAATTATCAGCCTGTTCTTCCCATCATCTATATTTCTTATATGTTCAACAGTTTCTACACCATCCATATCAGGCATAATGTAATCAACAAATATTATATCATAATCATTATTTTCACACGCCTTAATCCCCTCATAACCTGATTCAGCAACATCTACAGACACACCGAACTGCTCTAACATTTTCACCATTAGATAATTACTTATATCATTGTCATCTATAACAAGTGCCTTTGTATCTTTCATCATAATATGTTCCACACATGCTATATCGATTCCTTCGCACTCAGGAGAGTACTTTTCCATCATTTCCGAATACTCACTTATCTTTTCCTTCATCTCAGCCAGGTATCCGTTCTTAACCCTCTCATCTACTGATAAAAAAGCTTTATCTGAAAGTCCATATAATGTACACATTGCCATACGGAAAGTATACATCATCTCGTAGTATTGTTCATCACGTATCTCCACTTTTACACCTCCTTGTATAATAATGATG
>DEGR01000045.1 GCA_002351535.1 Lachnospira sp. UBA2821 | reverse complement strand
TAGTTTTGACCCCGGCATCATGTTATTATATTTCGCAGCGCTTATGTGTTCACATGCAGCCGCTTTTCGTGTGGCAACAAATATAAGAAAAGAACTGTTGACACATATTGCAAAATTACCGGTTGGTTTTGCAGATGAGCTTGGTTCAGGAAGAATTCGCAGAATAATTAATGATTCTGCGGCGGCAACAGAGACATATCTTGCACATCAGCTTCCAGACCTTGTGGGAGCATATGTAACACCTGTTGCCATGATTATTCTGCTGTTCGTGTTTAACTGGCGTTTTGGTCTTGTGTGCCTGATACCGGTTGTACTCAGTATGGCAGGAATGGGAAAAATGATGGGAAAACAAATGCAGGAAGATATGAAAAAATATCAGACGGCACTTGAGAATATGAATAATGAAGCTGTGGAATATGTAAGAGGAATCAATGTAGTAAAAACATTTTCCCAGACCGTACACAGTTTTTCAAGATTTAAGGCATCGATAGATAATTATTATAAGTTCTGTATTAATTATACAAAAGAGATGCGTATGCCTATGGTATGTTATCAGGTTATGATTAACAGCACATTTGCCTTTTTGATTGCATTGACATTAATTTTATATAACGGCAATCATGTAACGTTTAATATTCTGTTGAATTTTGTATTTTATGTAATATTTACACCGGCTATTTCGACTACTCTGACAAAAATTATGTTTATGGGTGAAGAATCCATGAAAGTTGAAGATGCAATTTTGCGTTTTAATGAGCTTATGTCAATAAATCCACTTAAAGAGCCGGAGAAACCTGAAATACCCGACGGGTATGGAATTACATTTGATGATGTTACATTTAAATATAGGGCAGAACTTCCGGATGCCATATCGCATGTTAACCTTAAAATTCCGGCTAACAGGGTAACTGCTTTCGTAGGACCGAGTGGCAGTGGTAAAAGTACGGCAGCAGGGCTTATTGCAAGATTTTATGATGTAACAGGTGGAAAAGTCAGCATTGGTAATACAGATATAAGAGATATAGCTGAGAAAGACAGGGTTGATACTGTTTCTTATGTATTCCAGAATAGCAGACTGCTGTCAGGAACGATTGCGGATAATGTCCGTATGGGAAAAAAGGATGCAACAGATGAGGAAGTAATCGCAGCAATGCATAAGGCACAATGTGATGATATTCTTAATAAGCTCCCACAGGGAATTGAAACTGTAATAGGTTCTAAGGGCATTTATTTATCTGGTGGCGAGCAGCAGAGGGTTGCAATTGCAAGAATTATTCTGCAGGATGCTCCAATTATTATTTTGGATGAAGCAACAGCATATGCTGACCCGGAGAATGAAGTTCTCGTTCAAAAGGCATTTGAAGAGATGGCAGCAGGTAAGACGGTTATTATGATTGCGCACAGACTGACCACAATAAAAAATGCAGATATGATTTATGTTTTTGATAAGGGAAAAGTTGCGGAAGAAGGAAGACACGATGAGCTTATACAGAAACATGGGTTATATGAGAAAATGTGGAATAACTATCAGACTTCAATCCAGTGGAAGGTAGGTGTCAGTAAATGATTTCTAAATTAATGAAAAATTATGCCGTATCAGAGCAGGGAGCAAAAGATATGGTAAAGTCCGTTTGCATCACTGTTCTGGTTGATATAGCTTTAATGATTCCGACAGGGTTATTGTATATTTTAGCAAAGGACATTATAAATGAAGAGCCGTTTGCACATGTGTCCTGGCTTATAGCAGGAAGTATATTAACACTGATATTACTCGGCGCTTTGAACTATTTACAGTATAATGCAACATTTTTTGCCATGTACAAGGAATCAGGTAATAAACGTATTTCGCTTGCAGAGACACTTAGGAAAATGCCGTTGTCTTTCTTTGATAAGAGGGATAGTGCAGATTTAACAACAGTTATTTTGGGAGATGTAGCAGCACTTGAACATGCGTATTCCCATCAGTTTGCGCAGTTTTACGGTGCTATATTTTCTACTATATTAATAGCCGTAGGTCTGTTTTTCTTTCAATGGAAGCTGGCGCTTGCGGCACTTTGGATGCTTCCCATTTCAGTTCTAATAGTATTCGGTTCTAAAGGAATACAGGTAAGAAGTGGAAAAAATCTGACTGAAAAAAAGGATGGAGATTGCAGATGGAATACAGGAATTCATTGAATGTTCTAAGGAATTAAAGAGTACTAATTCGCAGGATAAGTATTTGCAGGGGCTGTTTAATAAAATTGATAAGGCAGAAAAAGTAACAATGAGACATGAACTTATGTCAGGTATTATTGTTAATTCGGGACAGCTTCTTCTGAAGTTTGGTATAGCCTGTGTATCACTTGTAGGAGGAGCATTATTAGTAAAAGGGGAAATAGATGTTATTACCTTTTTTGCATTTTTAATGGTGGTGTCCCGTATATATGAGCCTATGAATGGTTCTCTTATGAATCTTGCTGCACTGAATGCACTGTCGGTGAATGTGGAAAGAATGAATGAAATATCTGATAACCATGAAATGACAGGAAAAGAAAAGCTTAATAATAAGGGCTGTGATATTGTATTTGACCATGTGAAGTTTGCTTATGATACGGGTGAACAGGTGCTTTATGACGTATCATTTACAGCTAAGCAGGGTGAGGTAACAGCACTTGTTGGTGCTTCAGGAAGCGGAAAGACGACTGTATCAAGACTTGCGGCAAGGTTTTGGGATACAAGTGAAGGTAATATTACAGTTGGCGGAATGGATATTAAAGAGGCAGACCCGGAAGAATTGCTTAAATTATATTCAATTGTATTTCAGGATGTTACTTTATTTGATAATACAATTATGGAAAATATACGTGTAGGAAAGAAAGATGCAACAGATGCAGAAGTTTTAGAGGCGGCAAAACGTGCAAATGTACTTGAATTTGCAGGAAATTTACCTGAAGGAATGAATACGAGAATTGGTGAAAATGGTGCAGAACTTTCAGGAGGAGAAAGGCAGCGTATATCTATTGCGAGAGCATTCCTTAAGGATGCACCGATAATATTGTTAGACGAGGCAACTGCTTCATTGGATGCCGAAAATGAAACAAAAGTACAGGAGGCACTTTCGTCTCTGATTAGTGGTAAAACAGTTATGGTTATTGCACACAGAATGCGTACTGTGGCACAGGCGGATAAAATCATTGTCCTTGATAAGGGAAGAGTGATTGAAGAGGGAAGCCCTGAAAAACTGCTTGATAAAGATGGTGCATTTGCACATATGTATAAACTACAGACGCAAAGTGGAAACTGGCAGATTTCATAAAGTGAAAATATCAGAAACTGTCGTCTGAACAGACTTATGTTTGTCCGGACGGCAGTTTCTTGTATTTTATTAGTGAATGTGGTAATATAGTTAGAGAGAACTAACAAAAGGTAGATGAATGAAAGGAAAAGCAATGATTGTACAATTTAAAAATGTTGTAAAGGAATATGGAAGTGGAGATGCTGTATTCAGGGCTGTAAATGATGTGAACTTTGAGATTGAGGAAGGGGAGTTTGTAGTTATATTAGGACAGTCAGGTGCAGGAAAATCGACTGTGCTTAATATGCTTGGTGGAATGGATGTTCCGACAAGTGGAAGTGTAATTGTAGATGGTACGGATTTAACCAATATGAATGATAAACAATTGGGTAAGTATCGTGCTGATAAAATCGGATTCATATTCCAGTTTTATAATCTGATTCCGAGTCTGACTTCTTATGAGAATATCGCATTGGTTAAGAGTATTGTGAAGGATGCACGGGATGCGGATGAACTTTTGAAACTGGTGGGGCTTAGTGAATGCAGAAACAAATTTCCTGCACAGATGTCAGGCGGTGAACAGCAGCGTGTGTCGATAGCGCGGGCACTGGCAAAGAATCCTAAAATTTTACTTGGAGATGAACCTACGGGAGCACTTGATTCGGAGACGGGAATTATCGTGCTTGAATTACTGCAAAATATATGTAGAGATGAAAAGCATACAGTTATTCTCGTTACCCATAATTCGGACATAGCCAAATGTGCGGACAAAGTTATTCGTATGAAAAACGGAAAGATTCGTGAAATATATAAGAATGAAAAACCGCTTGCAGTCAAGGAGGTGGACTGGTAATGCTTGTAAGAAAAATGTTACGTGACTTAAAGCAGAATTTTGGTCAGTTCTTCTCTGTATTTATTCTTGCGATGCTTGCAATGGCAATGTACGTTACGTTCGAGGGACATGTGCTTAGCGAAGAGAATGCAAGAAAAGTATTTCATAAAGAGTGTAATACTGCAGATTTGTGGGTGTATGGCGAAAGTTTTAATGAGAATCAGTTGGAAGATATTAAAAAGCTGTCATTTGTAAAAAATGCACAGCTTAGAACAAAGATTAATGGAAGTGCGCCTGATTGTGATGATGCACAGGTTGATATATATCTTACAGATGAAAATGTAGTAAATAAGGCATATAGAATTTCAGGAGAACCGTTTGACCCGTCAGATAAGGATGGTATATGGCTTACCGATGCTTTTGCAAAAAAGAGACATATTAGTGTTGGTGATGATTTTACAGTTAAATGTAAAATGGGAACATTTACTAAGAAAGTTAAAGGTTTAATTGAAGCATGTGAATATGAATATCGTCAGGCAGACGGGGATGCGGACGTTTATATTGAAAACATAGCTTTTGTCTACATGTCGTATGATGTATTCGAAGGTGAGATTCCTTATACAGAGATGGATATAGTTACAAAAGATGCAGGAGCACTTGCGCATGAGGACAAAATTGCAAAGACACTGAATCATGAATATTCTGCAATCATTGATAGAAAATCTGTTCCGGGACTTGCACGATTTGACAGCGAATTATCTCAGCATAGAAGTTTTTCTTATGTATTTGCAATTGTTTTTCTTGGAATTGCGGTTCTTGTTATTGCAACATCTATGAGCCGAATGGTAGAGAAGCAACGAACACAGATTGGAACAATGAATGCACTTGGAATGAAAAAGTCAAAAGTTTTATTTCACTATATAAGTTTCAGTCTCATTACATCCGGGCTTGGGGTAGTGGGAGGAATGCTGCTCGGAGTGTTGTGGGGAGCACCTTATATGCTTAAAGTATTCGGGGAATATTATATAGTTCCGGGGAGAAAAAGCGAATTTAATATGATATATTTTGTGCTTGGTGTAGCAATAGTTGCGATATGCTGTATAGCTGCATGCTTTAGCTGTATGAAATTATTAAAGGTACGTCCGGCACAGGCATTGCGTCCGGCAGCGCCAAGAGCAGGGCAGAGATGTATTGCAGAGCGGCTTAGTATCTGGGAAAAACTTTCATTTTCATCACAATATAATGTGCGTGATATATCAAGGGGAAAGCTTCGTGCATTTATGAGTATTGCCGGTACAGCTTTTGGTATGCTTCTTATGGTATATGGAGCGGGATGCAGCGGATTTCTTGATGATATGAAAGCATTGGTTTTTGATAAGACAACGCCTGCTGAATATCAGATAAAGCTTGCAGAAGATGCAGGTATGGAGGATATTGAGCAATTATCGGATTCTCTTGACGGTGAGCTTATAATGACAAGTGCGTTAGAAGTATCGGCGGTGAAGAATGCAGCTTCAAATCAAAAAAAGAAGGGTGTATTAACGGTAACGGAGGGAAAGAATCTTTACAATATTCTTAATACAGACAATGAAATTACAAAAGTGGAGGAAGGAACGGTTGCTTTATCCAGAAAGTTTGCATCTGAATTAAATCTGAAAGTGGGCGATACGGTATATTGGCATTTATATACAAGGAATGAATGGCACAAAGCGAAAATCGGTGTAATATACCGCAGTTCAGAGACACAGGGAATGACTATGCTTCGTAAAGATTATTCGAAGAGTAAAGAGCTATATAAACCAACTATGCTTATGACAAATAAGCCGGCAAAGAAAGTTGAATCAGATTCATGCGTGACATCTGTAAATTCAAAGGCACAGATGGAGAAGGCATTTGAGAAGAGCATGGAAATAGTAAATCTGCTTGTGTATATGATGATTATATTTTCAGCAATATGTGTAATAGTTGTACTTTATAATTCGGGTTCTCTTTCTTTCAATGAGAGAATAAAAGAACTGGCAACATTGAAGGTAATGGGATTTCAAAGTGGGGCTATCCGTAAGATGATGTCACAGCAGAATATCTGGCTTTCAATTATAGGAATTATTGTTGGTGCACCTTTTGGCAAGGTAACATTTAACATGATGATGAATAGCAATGGCGAAAATTTTGACTATAACCTTTCCATACATCCGATTGCATATGTGGAGGCAGGAATTTTTGTACTGGTTGTGTCGGTGCTTGTAAGCTTTATGTTTTCAAAACGAATTCGCAGACTGGATATGGTAGAAGTTCTCAAAGGAGTAGAATAGAAAACTAAAACTCTTCACACTGTATAAACATAATAGAAAAACTTGCGAATAGCAGTATACAGGAAATCCATATAGTATGCATACCTATAGATAAGAGTAAAATGCTGCCTAAGCCTGCACCTATTGAAAATAAGAAAATTATTGCAAAATAGTGGAATGCTTTTAGAAGAGTCTGGCTGTTATGTGTCTGCCTATAAGAACACAGGGCATCCATGCCGCTTCTTATATTGCCGATACACATTGTGCTTGCAAATGCATAGCCGTTGACCTTTCTAAATGACTGGACCTGCATGGCACAGGAAAAAGATACGAGTGCATTTGCTGCGGCATTTAAATTATGGGGTATGAATCCGACAATAAAAAGTAATATAATTTCAATCATTATAACAATTTGTCTCCAGTGTATGTATTGGATGTTTTTAAATGACTGACGGATTAATGTGGCAACTGCAACACCAAGTGAAAAGAAGAGGATTGGAACAAAGTAGTGAAGTGCTTTGTTCCAATTTGCGTTAAACAGATTCTGGCTGAGAAGAACTATGTTTCCGGTTTGTGCGTTTGCAAAGACGTGTCCTCTTGAATTATATGTGTAAATATCCTGCAGCCCTCCTGATACGGACAGGAAAGCGGCTGTAATAAAAGATTCGGACATTTGTCTGTTATGGTGCAGATTAAAAATTATATGTTTGCTATGTGTAATAGTGGATGGTTTCATATGCAGCTCCTCTTAAGATTATATATTTAACATTTCTTCGCGGCATGACAGAACAAGTCCGTCAATAACATTAAGATGCTGAAGCATTTTTGGTTCAAATTGGTGAATAGGTAAAAGAACGCCAAGTTCATCGGAATAGTCGGTGGATTCCTGACCATAGTACACTATAGCTGAAAATGCTTCTTTTTGTATCTTGTGAAATGTTGACCATATGAGGTCATAGGCCTGTGCTTCGGTAAGGTTCTTTTTTTTACTGTCCGGAAGTTCATATAATATAAAAATGCCCCGTTCTTTATTTTCAGGTTTTTCACAAATACTCATGCCTGTTGTATAATATCTGACAATATCATAGCCGTCAGCCAGATATAATTTTGAATGAGGAGCAGTAGGGTGGGCACTGTATATATCAAGAAATTTTTTGTATTCATACTTTGTAACCAGTTCTCTTTTGCTTTCGAGAAGGTTACCGTCTGAATCTGTAAGGAGAACAGGGTTTTTGCCTGTTTTTCCATGAAAACGTTTTGGAATAATGTATGCTTCTTTAAGGAGGTCAAACATGCTCCGATTGCATATTTCTAATAAAAATGCACTTAAATCCCCGTTTTTATATGCATTTAAAAGAACTTCCGCAAAATGTTCCGGGTCGGTATCGACAATTCGGTTGTCATCACACAGGTGATTATAAAATGTTTCCTGAAGTCTTTGACATGCCTCTTCTGATGATAGGATTCGTGTAAATATGTTTTCAACATTTTCTTCTTTTGGTAATACTAATGACATAAAATCCCCCATTTCCTGATAGTTTTATAGAATTTCTAATATTGAATTATATATTATAAATTATTATAATTAATTTGCTGATATGTGTAAAAACTATTATTAATATGATAGCCATAAGCAAAAATTATGACAGAAATCAGGTGGTGTATATGAATATTAATTATGAATATTATCGTATTTTTTATTATGTAGGAAAATATAGCAATTTTACAAAAGCTGCACATGTGTTAGGCAGCAGTCAGCCTAATGTTACACGGGCAATTAACTGTCTTGAGAGTGAAGTGCAGTGCAAACTTTTTGTCCGCACTAACAGGGGAGTGCATCTGACACCGGAAGGAGAAAAACTTTATACAAGAGTGTCGGCGGCAATATCCATACTACAGATGGCGGAAGATGAACTTATGGAAAGTCTGAGTCTTGAACAGGGAAGTATATCTATTGGGGCAAGTGAGACAGCGCTTAATATATATATGTTAGAAAAGCTAAGACGTTTTCATATAGAGTATCCCCGGATAAAGATTAAGATACATAATCATACTACGCCACAGGCTGTTCAGTCTGTGAGAAGTGGTGAGACTGAATTTGCGGTTGTAACAACACCTGTGATAGCGGATGGCTCTTTAAAGGTGAAAAGGCTGGAAAGTTTCAGGGAAGTATTAATAGGAGGAAAAACATTTGATGGTCTGGGGCATCGTAAAATAAGTCTTAAAGAAATCTGCAGGTATCCATTCATATGTCTTGGTAAGGAAACAATGACATATAAATTTTATTATGATTTATTTATGTCACATGGAGTAGAACTCAGACCGGATACAGAAGTGGCTACGACGGACCAGATTCTTCCGCTTGTAGAACATGAAATGGGATTGGCATTCATTCCCGGGGCAATGGCACAGGAAGCAGTAGCTAAGCATAAAGTCACTTTGATACCGACAGCAGAAGAGATTCCTGAAAGGGATATCTGCATGGTGTATGATTCAGGGAGACCTATGAGTGTGGCGGCACATAAACTGCAGGAATATATAAAATACAAATAAAAAAGTGCTTACATAAATAGGATATATAATATAGAATCTATATGTAAAAAACTAAACAGGAGGAAACAGTAATGCTTAAGACATTAGGTGCTCAGATTAAAGAGTTCAAAAAAGATTCCATACGGACTCCGTTGTTTATGATTCTGGAAGTTCTTATGGAGATGATGATACCATTTCTTATGGCATCCATTATTGATGATGGTGTAGAAAAAGGTGATATACGTCATATATGTATAATTGGTGCGGTTATGATTGTGGCAGCATTTATAGGCTTATATGCCGGAATTATGGGTGGTATATGTGGAGCAAACGCATCAGCGGGATTAGCTAAAAATCTTCGTAAAGCAATCTATGAGAATATACAGAGATTTTCATTTTCAAACATAGACAAATTCAGTACGGCAGGTCTGATTACAAGGCTTACAACTGACGTGACAAATGTTCAGAATGCATACCAGATGCTGCTTCGTATGTTTGTACGAGCACCAATCAGTATGATATGTGCCATGATTATGTCATTCTATATTAATGCAAAGCTCGCCAGTATTTATCTCATAGCGGTTATAATTCTTGGTGCGGGCTTGTTCTTTATTATATATCTTGTATCAGGATATTTCAGGGAAGTATTTAAAAAGTATGATGACCTTAATGCAAGTGTTCAGGAAAATGTAGCCGGAATACGTGTTGTAAAAGCATATGTAAGAGAGGACTATGAAGACAAAAAGTTCTCAAAGGCAAGTTATAATGTATACAAAATGTTTGTAAAGGCAGAGAAAGTTTTATCATATAATGCACCACTTATGCAGTTTACAATATATACGTGCATACTCGGAATAAGCTGGCTTGGGGCGAAGATGATAGTTGTTGATGAGCTGACAACGGGAGAACTTATGAGTCTTCTTACATATTGTATAAACATTCTTATGAGTCTTATGATGGTGTCTATGGTATTCGTTATGGTATCTATGAGTATGGCAAGTGCAGAGCGAATTACAGAAGTACTGAATGAAGAACCGGAGCTTGTTAATCCGGCAAATCCTGTTATGGATGTTAAGGATGGAAGTATTGTATTTGACAATGTTGACTTTAGTTATAAAAAAGGTAATGGAGAATATGTGCTTAAAGATATTAACCTTGATATTCGTTCTGGGGAAACTATTGGCATTATAGGAGGAACAGGAAGTGCAAAATCAAGTCTTGTTAATCTGATAAGCAGACTTTATGATGTGACTAATGGAAGCATAAAGGTTGGAGGAATAGATGTACGTGATTATGATATGGAGACACTTCGTAATCAGGTTGCAGTTGTATTACAGAAAAATGTTTTATTTTCAGGAACTATTTTAGATAATCTGCGTTGGGGAAATAAAGAAGCTACTAAGGATGAATGTATTCGTGCCTGCAGGCTTTCGTGTGCAGATGAATTTATAAACAAGATGCCCGATGGCTATGATACATACATTGAGCAGGGCGGTTCAAATGTGTCGGGAGGTCAGAAGCAGCGTCTGTGTATTGCGAGAGCATTGCTTAAGAAACCGAAAGTTCTTATTCTTGATGATTCGACGAGTGCAGTAGATACGGCAACGGATGCAAGAATAAGAAAAGCATTTGCGAAAGAAATTCCCGGAACAACGAAGCTTATTATTGCACAGAGAATATCAAGTGTGCAGAATGCTGACCGGATTATAGTTATGGATGATGGAAAAATAGACGGATTCGGAAGTCATGAGGAACTACTTGCAACAAATGAGATTTACAGAGAAGTATATGAATCCCAGACACAAGGTGGAGGAGATTTTGATGAAAAAGGAGGTGCAGAATAATGGGACGTCTTCTTAAATACGTTGGAAAAAATTATGCCGTACATCTTGTAATAGTTGCTGTGTGTATATTTGTAAGTGTTATTGCGAATGTGCAGGGAACTATGTTTATGAAGAATCTTATAGATGTATATATTGTACCGATGATAGGGAAGAGGAATCCTGATTATGGACCACTTCTTGGTGCGATAATAAATGTAGCCGTATTTTATGCAATCGGTGTCGCGGCTACATTTGCATATAATAGAATTATGGTATATGTTACGCAGGGAACGTTGAAGAATCTTAGAACGGATATGTTTCATCACATGGAGAGTCTTCCTATAAAATATTTTGATACTCATGCGCATGGTGATATTATGTCCATCTATACGAATGATATAGATACACTCCGTCAGATGATAAGCCAGAGTATGCCACAATTACTCTCAAGTGTAATTACTATTGTGAGTGTGTTTATCAGTATGGTTATTCTTAGCATTCCGCTTACAGTAGTGTCTCTTATTATGATTGCAATTATGCTTTTTACTACCAAAAAGGTAGCCGGTCTAAGCGGAAAGTATTTTATTGAACAGCAGAAAGCTCTTGGAACAGTGAATGGATATATTGAGGAAATGATGGAAGGACAGAAGGTTGTTAAAGTGTTCTGCCATGAAGAAGAGGGAATGAAGAAATTCAACCAGCTTAATGATGAATTGTATGACAGTGCAAACTATGCCAATAAGTACGGTAATATGCTGGGACCGGTAAATGCACAGCTTGGAAATGTGAGTTATGTTGTGTGTGCAATAGCAGGAGGAATATTTGCTTCCTATGGTGTTGGGGGACTTACTCTTGGAGGACTTGCAAGTTTTCTAACATTTAACAGAAGTATAAATATGCCTATCAATCAGGTGAGTCAGCAGTTAAATAGTGTTGTAATGGCACTTGCAGGTGCAGAAAGAATTTTTAAAATTCTTGATGAAAAGCCGGAAACAGACAAAGGATATGTAACTTTAGTAAATGCCAGAATTGAGAATGGTGAAGTTAAAGAGACTGATGAACATACCGGACAGTGGGCGTGGAAACATTATCATAGAGATGACAATACAACAACTTATAAACCACTTGAGGGTGATGTTGTATTTAATGGTGTAGACTTTGGATATGATGACAGAAAGATGGTGTTGCATGATGTTAAGTTATATGCAAAGCCGGGACAGAAGATTGCATTTGTAGGTTCGACAGGTGCAGGTAAGACGACAATTACTAATCTTATTAACCGTTTTTACGACATTCAGGATGGAAAGATAAGATATGACGGAATTAATATAAATAAGATTAAGAAAGCAGATTTACGTCACTCACTTGGAATTGTTCTTCAGGATACACAGCTATTTACTAATACCGTTATGGAGAATATAAGATATGGAAAAATGGATGCGACAGATGAAGAGGTGATTGCAGCAGCAAAGCTTGCCAATGCAGACGGATTTATACGGAGACTGCCTGACGGATATAACACAATGCTTACTAATAATGGTGCTAACTTAAGTCAGGGACAGAGACAGCTTTTGTCGATTGCAAGGGCTGCGGTAGCTGACCCGCCCGTATTGATTCTTGACGAGGCAACATCTTCCATAGATACAAGAACTGAGAAACTTGTGCAGGATGGAATGGATAAACTGATGCATGGACGTACAACTTTTGTCATTGCTCATCGTCTGTCTACAGTAAGAAACAGTGATTGTATTATTGTTCTTGAAAACGGACGTATAATTGAACGTGGAACGCATGAGCAGCTTATAGATGAGAAAGGTAAATACTATCAGTTATATACAGGAAATTCTGCAGGGCAGTTGCAGTAAAAAATAGAACAGATAAGGGCAGACAGGGATTGGTTAATGATGAATGAATATAAAGGACATATAGCATATTATCACCTTCCGGGGCTATTTGAATTCTATGAATTTTATAAAGCATTTTTAAAGTTGTATCGTGAACACAGGGAATATTTCTATGACTGGTGTGATATAGGCTCAATATATGGTGCACCTTATGATTGCATATGGGGTGGAGGACGCACCTCATTTGGCAGTCATGAAGCAGCAGAAGTGTTGGCTTTAACAAGGAAATATGGAATATCGGCAAGACTGACATTTAGTAATTCACTTCTTAAGAAAGAGCATCTTTCTGATAAGAAATGTAATGAACTGTGCAGGATATTTGGTGATAATGACCCGTTGCAGAATGGTATCATTATATATTCTGATTTGCTGTTACAATATTTGAAAATGCATTATCAGGAGTTTTATTATGTTTCGTCAACGACGAAAGTTTTGACGGATTTTGAACAGTTGGTAAATGAAGTAAACAGGGAGGAGTTTCGCTATATTGTGCCTGATTTCCGATTGAACAAAGCGTTTGGCAGGTTAAGGAATATGTCGCAGGCGCAGAAAGATAAGATAGAATTTCTATGCAATGAATGTTGTCCGGTTAGTTGTGTGGACAGAAAGGTATGTTATGAGAATGTAAGTCTTAAAAATCTTGGTGAAGACTGTCCGGAACATAATTGCACTGCTGACGATATGGGCGACGGTTATCGTTTCTCAAAAGCAATGAGAAATCCTTCGTTTATTGGCGTGGAAGACATTAAAAATATTTATATGCCGATGGGATTTTCTAATTTTAAAATTGAGGGACGTGGACTTGGAAGTGCTCTGATTCTTGAATTCCTGCTTTATTATATGACTAAGCCTGAGTACCAGTTAAATGTAAGGGAAGAGGTATATCTTGATAATATGCTTGACCTGTTCTGATAATTGATGATATTAACAAATGGCAGCGAATCTTCTGACGATAAAAATATATCGACATACGGCTTCAAACACGATATAATATGAATGGTATGCGAATATCAGTTAGTGTTGTGGAAGTACATAGTGCGGAACAATACGCGGGCATCATAATAAGTGTCTATGGAATAGGAAGAATTATGAATTATATAGTTTTTGATCTCGAGTGGAATCAGGCATCCAATATACATTATTCGGATAATAGAATGCAGTTTGAGATAATAGAGATAGCAGCATTTAAGCTGGATGAAAAACTGAATATTGTGGATGAGTTTCAGAGCATTGTAAGACCAAAACTTTATAAGACACTTCATCCGGTTATTAAAGAGATAACGGGATTTACAGAGGAAGAACTTAGCAGGGGACAGGATTTTAAGACGGCTGCGCAGAGATTTGTCGAATGGTGTGGCGAAGATTATATGTTCTGTACATGGGCAACTCAGGATTTGAGTGAGCTTCAGAATAATATGAGATATTATGGTATGAAGCTGGTGGATAAAGCTCCTTTATTGTATTATGATATTCAGAAATTGTTCAGTATACAGGCTGACAATAATTCTACAAGAAGGTCATTGGAATATGCCGTTGAACAGCTTGGAATAGAAAAAAAAGAGGAATTTCACAGAGCAGGAGCAGACGCATATTATACGGCTCAGGTCATGAGATGTATTCACATGGAGCAGGTTAAAGAAGTTGTGTCTATAGATACGTTTGTCATTCCACGGAATAAGAAAGAAGAATTTTCTATATGCTATAATGACAGTGTAAGATTTGTATCAAGAGGCTATGAGAGCAGAAGCCGTCTGTTTGGTGATAAACGTCTCATGTCGGTAAAATGTCCTAAGTGTAATAACAGGGTTACAAGAAAGCTGGGCTGGTTCTCTGACGGAAGTAAGACTTATTATTATATTGGTGAGTGTGCAAACCATGGTTATGTAAGTGGAAAGATAAGAGTAAAAAAATCACCGTTTAATGAAATATATGCCATAAAATATATAGCAATGGCAGATGATGATGAATATGCCAAAATTGCTGAAAAGAAGCAGCAGATTAAAGAAAAAAGAAAAATAAAGAGAAAATAAAAATAGTTAACCTTTTGGTTAACTATTTTGTATTTTTGTATATACTCATTATTTCATCAAGTTCTGTAAGAAGGCAATCCACTTTTCCATAGAAAGCATCGTTATTGGCAGGATTGTCAAAGTTTGTTCTGATATTTTCAAGCTCGTCTATAATTGCTTTTAATCTCTTCTTACCACTACCGTTTTTGTATAATACATAACGGCTTCTTTCATTCTCTTCTGCAGTCATTTTCTTAAGTACTACCTGGACGTTTGGTTTTTCACCTATGTAACGATATGTAATGGAAGGTGAAGCATGATTAAATAAATTCTGAAGATAGTATATATCTCCTGTATCTTTATAATAATGCCATGCGAATGTTTTTCTCATAGTCTGGGCACCAATAGAATTGATACCGACCTGTCTTCCGGCAGCTTTAAATATTCTGTATGCCTGTTCTCTTGAAAGTGGCTGGTTTGAACCGTTATATCCTGTGACAATATAAGATTCAGGATCCATTCCCTTAACGTAATCTGAGATAATTGATTTGAGTTCTTTAGGAATCTTAAACACACGTTTTATATGCTTAGTTCCAATGGAAACAGTAAGAGAATCTTTATTGACAATATCTTTTACTTTGAACTTCAGAATGTCCTGTAATTGAAGTCCTGTACCTACGCCGATTTCAAACATAATATAATATTTGTCATCGTATTCACGTAATATTTCTTTGAATTTTTTAAGAGTTTCTTCGTCTTTGATAGGGGCTACCCAGTTCATATAAAACCTCCGTTTGTTATAAATGTATAATTGTTAATTGTGCTATTTTTTGAAAGTAGTTTTCTTTCGTCTCTTCAAACGTCTTTTTGAGCGACCTTTATTTTTAACTTTAGAAGAATATCTGTAAAAGTGTGTATAATATATCAGACCTGCAATAGCGGCAATAACTATGATTACAATAAGCAGAATCCATATATTAATTCTAATCCAGTTTATCTTATGAGTGTCCTTTTCAGAATTTTTATTAGCACCGAATTTGAAAGATTCACCGGCTGTATCAGATAATTTTAATGTTGTCTCGCCTACTTTTCTGTCACAATAGTAATAATCGAGATTAGCTATTGTGTTTTCATCAGGGCGTTCACTTTTTTTGAGAAAATGTATCTCTGATTTCACATCGGAAAAGTTGACTGATGCAGGTATAACAACATTATCAGACTTATTGAGTGACAGAAGTTCATTGGTGTCATCAAAAATACTCTCTACATTTTTAAACAGGTTTTGTGTTTCAGGAGAAAATTTTGTCTCATTTTCTGAAATATTAAGTGACTTAAAGTTATTAAAACCATAATCAAGAAGTAAAGTAGTATCTTTATATACATTTTCTGAATTTGACTTCATAACAACACTGATAAGTGTCATGCCGTTTCTTTTTGCAAATGTAACAAGAGTATTGCCCGACTGGTCAACATATCCGGTTTTACCACCCATTATTCCCTCATAATATACAGGATTGGCAGGAAACAGCATTTTGTGCCTGTTTTTCAGATATCTTGGTTCTGCCACCATATTTGTAGGACCTATGGTATAGGTTGTATTGGATTCCAGATTAATGAACTCATCACATTTGATGGCATCTCTTGTAATCATAGCCATATCGTAGCATGTAGTGTAATGATTTTCATCAAATAATCCACTTGGATTGTTAAAGTGTGAATTAATTGCACCTGCTTTCTTTGCTCTTGCATTCATCATATTTGCAAATACAGATATGGCAACCACAGACTCATCATATGATTCGCCGGAAGCCTTTAACTCTTCAATTCTTTTCTGGAATTCGGGAGTTTTTCTCGCACAGTGTTCACCGGTGGCATTGGCACACTCATTGGCAGATGCAAGCATAACACCATACAGACAGTCAATCATTGAAAGCTGCTCGCCCTCATTCATGCTTATGTTGGCATCACCATATTCGAGAGTGTAAACATTATTGTGTGAAAATGTTACGGTCTCTGATAAACTGCAATTCTCCATAGCAATAAGTGTTGTGAGAATTTTGGTGATACTTGCAGGATACATCTTGTCATTCATGTTCTTGTTATACAATACTGTTCCTGTGGATGCATCAATTACTACACCTGCCTGTGCAAATATATCAGGTGCTACAGGCCACTCAGGAGATGACTCTGTGGTGGAAGTATTGCCGGACGCTGCAGTTGTTCCGGATTCAGCCGCCTGATTATTGGAAGCTCCGGCTGATGTGTCCGGTTCTGCCGGTACGGGTGTACAGCATAAAGACATAACAATGCCTGTTATCATGCATAATAAAACAAGATTATGCAACTTACCATTGCATAATCGCTTAAAATAAGTATAGTATTTAGTTTTCATAATATAATTCCAATCTGTAACGTAACATTTTGTGAGTGTTATAGATGTAAAAGCTATAACCTAAATGTATTATACTAAAACAAAATGATAATTTCAAGTATAACCGTTGCTGCAAGTTTGTGCTGCCGTTTTTATGTTTTGGTCGTATTTTTTAGTTTTGTCTGTTTGATAACTTTAAGACGTGTAAATTCTTCTCTTTCTTTTTCCTCTAAAGCATTGGAAATACTTTTAACAAGAGTTTCGTATCTGGGAATTGTAATGTTCTGTAAGGCGTTTGCACGCTTCTGGGTTTTCTTGATACTGAGGGCAAGTCTGTATGCAGAAGTTTCAATCATGGCAAGTCGTATAGTGAGTTCTTTAACTTTTTCGAATTCTACTTTGGCTTCATCGAGTGAACGTGTTGTGCCGGAAAATGCATAGACAGGCTGGTTAGCAGTATTTGAATCATGTTCTGTGAGAGGAATTTCTGTTCCCATTATACTTCTGGTTTTTACTTTAATTGTGTCGTCAACAGGTACTGCGGCAGCAAATAAGGCTACTTCGTGTATTCCCATCTCAATATTTGCCTTTTGGAGTGCTAAGTATGCTCTGGAAAATGTACTGTCAATTTCACCCTGGATTTCTTTTGCCCTGTCAACCAGATCCATAAGCTCACGGATAAGAATGTTACGTTTCTTATCCATGAGTTCATAACCCTGTGCGGCAAGAACAAGAGAATTTTTAGCCTGTATTAAATTACCTTTTGTGGGAAATGATTTAAGATCCATGGTTAAAGTCCTTTCTGTATTACTGAAGCATTATATTTGTGGTGCATTAATTGTCAGCAGGCATATATTTATCAAGAATTTTTGTATCAATTCTGTCAAGTTCTTCTCTTGGAAGCATTTTTAGAAGTTCCCAGCCCAGATTAAGAGTTTCTATTATATCTCTGTTTTCATTTTCACCTTGTGCTACAAAGCATTTTTCAAACCGGTTGCCGAACTCAAGATATTTTTTATCGGTATCTGATAATTCATCTTCACCTATAACGGATGCCAGTGCTCTGGCATCCCCAACCTTTGCATATGATGAGAAAAGCTGGTTTGCTACAGATTGATGGTCTTCTCTCGTATAACCTTCTCCGATTCCGTCTTTCATAAGACGTGAAAGTGAAGGAAGGACATTGATTGGGGGATATACAGACTGACCGTGAAGTGTACGGTCAAGAACAATCTGTCCTTCGGTAATATATCCTGTAAGGTCAGGAATAGGGTGTGTTATATCATCATTTGGCATTGTAAGTATTGGTATCTGGGTAACAGAACCTTTGGAATTACTTACGATACCTGCACGTTCGTATATAGTTGCAAGTTCGCTGTACAGATATCCGGGATAACCTTTTCTGGATGGAATTTCACCCTTGGAAGAAGAAACTTCTCTCATGGCTTCGCAGTATGAAGTCATGTCGGTAAGTATTACAAGAACGTGGTATCCTTTGTCAAATGCAAGATATTCAGCAGCGGTGAGAGCGACTTTCGGAGTGATTAATCTTTCTACAACAGGGTCATTAGCGAGATTAAGGAACATTATTACATGTTCAGAAACGCCACTCTCCTCGAAAGTTCTTTTGAAGAATTCGGCGACATCATATTTTACGCCCATTGCACCGAATATAACAACAAGCTGGTCATCAGAGTTATCTCCAATGGATGCCTGACGTACTATCTGAGCAGCAAGGTGGTCATGTGGAAGTCCGTTGCCTGAGAAGATAGGAAGCTTCTGTCCACGAATCAGAGTGGTCAGTCCGTCTATGGCTGAAATTCCGGTATTAATATAGTTACGGGGATATTCACGCATAACAGGGTTGAGAGGCTGACCGTTTACGTCTCTCTCGGTTTCGGGATATACCGGTCCTAAGTCATCAATAGGACGTCCGATACCATCGAATGTTCTTCCGAGCATATCGGTTGAAAGTGCAAGTGTGAGTGGATGACCTGTGAGTCTGGTATGAGTGTTGGTAAGAGAAAGGTTTTCGGAACCTTCGAATACCTGTATAACAGCATAGTCATCATATACTTCGATTATTCTTCCGAGTTTTTTAGTGTTTTGTTCATCATCAACAGTCATTTCAACAATCTCATCATAGGCAGCGCCTTTAATTCCGCGTATTGCCACCAGAGGACCTTTAATCTGACTGAGACCCATATATTCAACTGACATATATTTCTCCCATCTATTGTCCATTTTTTATTATTATTTCATCATAGAATTCATTTATCATTTGTGTGTAATTATCGAATAATTCCAAATGATCATTAGGAATGTCATATTTCATGGCTATTATTTTATCAAAAATGTTTGTTTCTTTTAATATCGATATAGGCATTCCCTGCGATATCAGAGACTTTGAACGTGTGTTAAGATAAAGTATTGTACGCATCATAAGAAGCTGTTTTTTGAGCGATACACATGTATCATCTTTATGGAAGGCATTTTGCTGTAGAAATCCAAGTCGTATCACTCTCGATATCTCAAGTGTAAGTTTCTGGTCATCAGGTAATACATCACTTCCGATTAACTTGACAATCTCCATAAGGCTGCTTTCCTGATTGAGAATGGCGAGTATCTGATTACGACATGATATAAAGTCGTCACTTACATTTTTGATGTACCACTGAGAGAGGTCGTTAAGATATTCACTATAACTTGTGAGCCAGTGGATTGCCGGGAAATGTCTTGCATATGCAAGTGATTTATCAAGTCCCCAGAAGCATCTTACGAATCTTTTTGTGTTCTGTGTAACCGGTTCTGAAAAGTCTCCGCCCTGTGGAGACACAGCGCCGATAATGGATACAGAACCTTCTGTTCCGTTTAAGTTGGTTACATATCCCGCACGTTCATAAAATGCAGAAAGTTTGCTTGCAAGATAAGCCGGAAAGCCTTCTTCGGCTGGCATCTCTTCAAGACGGCCGGAAAGTTCTCTTAATGCTTCTGCCCATCTTGAGGTTGAATCAGCCATTATTGCCACATGATATCCCATATCCCTGTAATATTCAGCAAGTGTTATACCGGTGTATATACTGGCTTCTCTGGCTGCAACAGGCATGTTTGATGTATTTGCAATAAGTGTTGTTCTTGCCATAAGAGGATTACCTGACTTTGGGTCCGTAAGTTTTGAAAAATCCTCAAGTACTTCGGTCATCTCATTTCCACGTTCACCGCACCCTATATATATTATCAGGTCGGCATCTGACCATTTTGCAATCTGATGTTGTGACATTGTTTTGCCTGTTCCAAAGCCTCCCGGAATGGCAGCAGTTCCTCCTTTGGCTATTGGAAACAGTGTATCGATTATACGTTGCCCTGTTACTAAAGGAATTGAAGAAGGATGACGCCTGCGGCATGGTCTTGGATTACGGATAGGCCATTTCTGTGAAAGTGTTACATTGAATGTGCCACCATTATCAAGTGTAAGAGTTGCTATTGTATCGTCGATAGTATATTCTCCGTCGTTACAGACAGAATCAACCGTTCCGCTTATATATGGGGGTATCATTGATTTGTGTGTAATGGATTCTGTTTCTTTTACTTCGGCAACAATAGTTCCACCGGTAACGTGTTCACCCTGTTTTAATGTAATGTGGGTATTCCATTTTTTCTTATTATCAAGAGGGTTTACGCTGATTCCTTTGGATATATATATACCCGATTTATCAGCAATTCCTTTTAATGGACGCTGTATGCCATCAAAAATGTTGTTAATTATTCCGGGTGCAAGTGTAACGAAAATTGCAGTACCGGCGCCATATATTTTGTCGCCCGGTTTAAGACCTGAAGTCTCTTCGTATACCTGAATGGTAGTTCTTTCGGATGAAAGGGCAATTATTTCACCTACTAATTTTTCTTTTCCTACATATACCATTTCACCCATTTTGAAATCGGTTGGTCCTCCTACATATACAACAGGACCGTTTATTCCGTATATATTTGCTGAGTATTCATTGTGCATTGGAGTAACCTCCTGTTAATATTTTATTTGATAATTATCATGCATGTCGTTAAATTTTGTTTTTAGTGTTTCATCAATAAGTATATTTCTTGAAGGAATAACTGCGCGTATTCCACCGGAAAAATCTTTGTCATATATGTTGATTTTTTTGCCGGTTTTATCTTCAAGAGTTTTTTGAAGCCGTGAGTCTGATAAATCTATATATATTTCAGCCGCATCATCTCCTGCAACGGAGTCGATATAATTGATTCTGTTGATTAGATAGTCTGTATATTCATCAGTCTGACGAAATTCACTGATAAGCTGCCGGACTTTGTGAAACAAATCATTTCTTATATCATTTTTAAGATTAATAAGTGAACGTCTGGCTTCGGATTCCTTTGATGAATAATCTCTTCTTACAGATTGTAAAATAATATTTTTTTTGGTAAGTATCGTCTCGTCTGCTGTATGTCTGATTTGGTTTTTGTGGTCGTCAAAAGCTGAATCAAGACTGCTTTTGTATTTATCAAGGGAATCAGCATTTTGCTGACTTGCTGTCTGAACTGAAATATTAAAAAAATGTTGTAATTTATGTTCTGCGTCCAAAGTATCAGTCCTTTCTATAATTGTAGTCCAATTGCTTCGTTGATATAATTAGTTATAAAATCAGGGTTTCTGCCTGTGCCATGTCTGTCAGGAATCTCAAGTATAAGAGGTGTTCTTACATTTAACTTAACAGACTCAGTAATTTCAGGAAATTCTTTTGAAAGTTTTTCGGTAATCAGTATTATGCCGACAGACTTGTCAGCAATGGTTTTTTCGAGCATTTCTCTGACTTCGTCACGTTTATGAACTACACATCCCTGTATGCCGGCAAGTCTCATGCCAGTAAGAGTGTCTATATTGTCACTTATAAGGTATATCTGCATAAAAAATCCTCATTTCTTTTAAAATGCATTCTATTAAAGTTTACCAAGAATCATAAAAGATATAATAAGTCCGTATAGGCATACACCTTCAGCAAGACCTACAAACAAAAGTGATTTGGCAAGGATTGAGGAATCCTCGCTTATCGCACCGAGAGCCGCACTTGCTGCACTTGCAACGGCTATACCACCGCCAACGCATGACAGGCCTGTTGCGAGGGCTGCCGCAATATATCCGAGACCGGTGCTTATTCCTGCAGAAGCAGTTGCAGCAGCTTCGCCTGCAAATGCTGTTGTTGAGAATAATATTATCTGTGATATTATCATTATTCCAAAAAATGAAATGACATTTAAAGCAAGGGCTTTTTTGTACCGTCCCTTATTCTTTTCGCCGGCTGCGTATACGGCGAAAGGTATGATGATACTTAATATTAAAGCAATAAATAGTGTGATTTTAATTAACATAGATTAATCCTCCTTGAAATGACTTTATTATAATGTATATTAGTCTGTATTTACATGTCTGAATGGTTTGAATTCTCTTCCGGAGCCATTGTAGTAGCGGCTGAACATTTCGTAATATTCAAGACGCAGAACCTGAATTCCTACTATGAATCCCTCCATTACCATTACTATAAGGTTACCGAGAATTACAACTATCCAGTTTGGTGAATTGCTTTCGGCTCCCGAAAGCATCATTACGACCTGCATCATGGCTGCATGGCTTACCGCAAAAGCGCCGATACGGACGAATGAAAGTGTATTTGAGAAGTAACTTAACAGAACTTCAAACATTTCAAAGAAGGTCTGTGTAAAGAACATTCCGATACTTCCTTCAATTAATTTGCTTTTTCTTTCTAACATATGACAAAGGGGTTCTTTGAATGCTATAAGAAGAAGAGGTATAACAAACATTATTACAAGTATAATTGTTGCAGGCAGAGGTTTGCCGGTCATGTACAGTAATATTACTGATACGATGGCACCGTAGAATACAAATCCTGCCACACCATTAGTGTCAAACAGAGCGTCTCCACGGTTCTTTGATTTAACAGCATTGATAATATGGAAAATCATAGACAGCAGTATAAGGAACATTCCAAATGCAATTGCCACAACAAATACTGTATTAAGCGAACCGATAAATGGCAAATCTGACATTTGTTCGGTAGGTCTTAACCATAGTGCATCTATAATATTTTCAAATCCGAACACACTTCCGAACAATACTCCGAATATTGTTGAGAAGAAGCCCGCAAATGAAATGATATATGCAAGTCTCATTTTTTTGAATTTGTATAACAGTGCTCCACCTATAAGAAGTACAAGTCCCTGACCGACATCGCCAAACATAACTCCGAATATAAGGCAGTAGGTAAGAGCTACAAATATCGTCGGGTCAAATTCGTAATAAGATGGGAGTCCATACATTTCGATGAACATTTCAAATGGTTTAAAGAATCTTGGATTCTTAAGTTTGGTTGGAGGAGATTGCGACCTGTGTGAGCCGGCTTCCTCAAAAATTCCTATAATATTTTCATCGGATTCAATGTCATGAGCAAGGCTGTCTGCGTCTTTTTCATCCATCCACCCGCAGATTATATAAAATGTTGTTCCATCGGCATTGGTTTTTGCTGCCATCTTTCTTACATCAAAATTCTCATATGCAGAAGTAATACGGTTATGTGAGTTAATTATATCATTGCGTTTACTCAGGACGTTATCTGTAATAGATTGTCGAAGCTCTTTGATTCTGCTTTTGACAGAATCTATCTGTTTCAGTAAGTCCATACATGATTTCTCGGGAGTGCCTGAGAAATCTTTCGGAATAAATGTTTCTTCAAAATGCAATGATGTGCATGCAGCATCCACAACATCAGCCCTGACAGCAGGGGTAAAATACAGGCACCATATATAGCTGTTATCTTCGCTGCATCTGATATTAATTACGGATTCTGTGTTATCACAATATTCTTCAAACTGGTTATAGTAATTCTTCGGAACTTTACCAAAGTGGTATATTATATGCCTGAATGAAAATATAGATGATATATCATAATTAAGATTGACAAATGGTGATATGTTATCGTAATTTTCCTGAAGGTTTTTAAGTAATTCTTCCTGACAGGATATATCTTCCTGAATATGATGAATGGAATCGGTTATATCCATGATGATTTTGTTGGCTGTATCAACGTTTATGTCTGTTTTTGAGTCCGGTGTTTTGTCCGAAATGTAAGACATAAGTTCTGAAGAATGCTGCAACATATCTTTGTATGGATTGGCTTCAACATATGGTTTTAAATTTGAAGAAGAGTTCCACTCTAATAATGCATTTTCCAAATGAATTTCATACTTTGACAAGTATGTGCTTACAATTCGGTCTATATCATCCGTAGGACCGGTAAGACTTACGAATTTCATTTTTACAATCATTCAAAGTACCAAACCTTTCTAATATATTTCCGTATCTGTGGATATGATTTTAAGAATTACATCAGAAGAATAAGAGTATCTGATGCATTCTGTAATCTTTATAATCTTCTCGATTTCTATCTCTCTGAGGTAAAGATAGGTGTTTACGCATGCCAGAGAATAAGGAGAATTTCTGAATAGCTTTTTGTTCTGTTTTAACATTAATGCCTCGAAATATTTCTCTATCATATTATCTGAATCTTCGGAAATGTAACTGCCGTACCTTGTGCTTTTAAGTATTTCAAAAAAGTCAGATATGCTGTCGGCTTCAACGAGAGCCTTCAAATCAGCAAATTTGAGATGGTGATTAATCGGAATAACCATTGCGTATATCTGGGAAGCGGTCATGTTGTAATATTTGTGACATCTTAATATCCATTCAATGTTGAGAAGGTCAATCATGAAGCCGTATGCTTCGGTAGTCACCTTCAAGTCAGTACCGGAAAGGTATTTCCCTTTCTTTTTCCAAAAAACAGTATATCTGTATAAATCAAGACATAATTCGTAATCGAATAAGGTAGGATTCTGAATATCTGAAATCCTGCTAAGCGGTTCATGATATTTTGTGTCTCTCAGATTATCAATAAGATCATCTGTTGAAGAGGAATGAATCACTTTTTCAAAATCAATGGACGAAAATTGTTCATAAAATGGTGCAAGTGCAGAAAAATCAGATACAATCTCTCCGTCATTGGTCAGTTCCCTGAATAGCTGTTTCAGAAGACGTGTTTCGTATGTCAGAAAATATAGCTGCATATATTTTCGCTGAGATAAGGAAGCAAAATTATATATTTTGGCAAAATCGTTATAAAGGGAAATGGTGAGTTGACGTTCCAGTCTGCCCCTGTGATAAAAATCTTCGTCTGTGTTATCCGGAAGTATATCACAGTACCCCGGATGTTTTTGTAAAAACTGTATTACTTCTGTTACAGAAGTAAGACTTGAAAGCAAAGAATATTCTTTGTCAGTTATCAATTTGCCCTGCATTGCCCTTATCTTAGTTGTAAGTCCGCTGTAAGCAAATGTACTACTCATATATTATCCCCTTTTCCGGTGTTTATCAGCCGGTTAAATATTTCGGATGCCCATTCATCTTTGTGTGTATCGTAGGCTGACTGTATTCTGGATTTTTCTTTATCTATGTCATTGGTAAATGTATCAAGCTTTTTGCGGGCTTCAGTACGAAGAGAATCTTCGTATTTGCTTAACTCAAGATTTGAAGATGTCTCAATATCTTTATCAAATTTTCTTGTCTGTTCTGCGATGTAGGTATTATAGTCTTCTTTTTCCTCATTTCCTGTCTGAATTACTTTTTCGGTGGCAGAATCTATTTTTGATAATTCGTTAATAATATTTTCAATAGTGGTATCCGTAAAAAACATCCCCTTTCGAAGTATACTATAATTTATAATACTACTTCATAATGAAATTTTCCACAAAAAACATAAAAAAAACAAAGTTTTTTTGTATATAAGTAACAGATAGCGAAGCATTTTGACAGAGCGACTGTTATAGTGTATTATAGACAAATATAGTGTTTTACAAACAGAAAATTAAGGAAAGGAATCATGGCAGTATGAGACTTAGGAATGTCAAAGGTTCAAGGGAAACTATTTCGGCGAGTGAGTATACGGTTAATGAGCCAAAAGAGTATAAAGGAAAATGGAAAGAATTTTTTGGCAATGATAATCCTATACATATTGAAGTTGGGATGGGTAAGGGAAAATTTATTACAACTCTTGCAAGTGATAATCCTGGTATTAATTATATAGGTATTGAGAAATATTCCAGTGTCCTTTTAAGGGCTTTGGAGAAGATGGAAGAACTCGAGATAAGTAACATCTGTTTTATAAGAATGGATGCAGAGGAAATCGGTGAAGTGTTCGACAAAGATGAAGTGTCGAAGATATATCTTAATTTTTCTGACCCATGGCCAAAAGACAGGCATGCAAAGAGAAGACTTACGTCAAGACAGTTTCTTGGAAGGTATGACAGTATTCTGAAAAAAGACGGTGTTATAGAGTTTAAGACAGACAACCGTCCGTTATTTGATTTTTCGCTTGAGGAAGCTCCAGAGGCAGGATGGAAAGTAGTGAAGCATACTTTTGATTTGCATAATAGTGACATGGCGGAAGGCAATGTTATGACTGAATATGAAGAAAAATTTTCATCAATGGGAAATCCTATTCATAAAATGATAATAAACAGGTAGAATAATCAGAGGACATATGTTTTGCTTTAGAAAAAAACTATGTATATTTATGGCTGACAAGAGAAGGCTGGACAAATTTTTATTAAAAATAAAAAAGGCATTTGATGAGGTGTGTGAAATGATAAGCCCACATTGTTAAAATGCCCGGAGAGGAAAGGTGATAATATGATTACACATATTACAGATGAGAATTTTGAGGCAGAGGTATTAAAGGCTGATGTGCCTGTTATAGTTGATTTTTATGCAGACTGGTGTGGTCCATGCAAGATGATGGTACCTGTTCTCGACATGGTGTCAAAGGAACAGGGAAATAAAATTAAAATAGTGAAATTGAATGTTGATGAGAATCCGGCAACAACTGCAGCATACAGGGTAATGTCGATACCAACACTTGTCTTTTTTAAGGATGGAGAGGCAAAAATGAGAATAGAGGGTGCTGTAACTAAGAATGTTGTAGACCAGAAGCTTGCTAAACTTGGATAAGAGATGTGTGGTTAATCAGGACTCTGTCCGACATATAAAATTAAAATAAGCTGTTGATTGAACGGCGTTTTTGCCGTTAAATCAGCAGCTTATTAATTTTGCCTGTTTCTGAACAGTTATAATTATTTTTTTGCTTTGAGTTTGAATAACCTGAAGCTTTTTTTATTGTTGGTATTATTATCCGCGTCAGAGTCAGCTTTTTTGTTATCATCATGGATGTGTGATACTATAAAATCATCAGTGGTAATGTTTTTTGCAGCGAGTCTTCTGTTAATATAACGGTCGCATAAGAAGGCTATAACTGCAACGATTGGAACGCCTAAGAACATTCCGATTATTCCTGCCACAAATCCACCGGCAGATATTGCAAAAATAATCCATAAGGGTCTTAAACCGGTGCTGTCACCAAGAATCTTAGGGCCAAGATACAGACCGTCGAAAGTCTGTAATATAATCGCGAGAATTATAAACATAAGTGAATCCTGCCAGCTTACGGTCAGACATAGTATTGCACCGGGGATTGCACCGATGAACGGACCGAAGTAAGGAATCATATTAAGTATACCTACTATTACACTTACAAGAACTGTGTATGGAAGCTGCATTATATTCATAAACACAAAACACAATATACCTATAATTGTCGAATCGATAGCTTTTCCAACAATGAATCCGCTGAATATTTCATTACATTCAAATACCGTAGAAAGAAAAGAGTCGGCTTTTTCTTTTTTGAAGAAAGAATATACAACTTTCTTTGAATTGGTACTCATTATGTCTTTATCTATAAGCATGTAGCATGACACAATTACTGCAATAAAGAAATTAATTACTCCGGATATTACAGAACGTGATGTGTTGTATATTACAGGTAATATAGTTGCAATTGAACCCTGAAGAAAATCGACGATATTTGTGCTGTTTTTCTCAACAATATTAGTGACATAAGAAAGGTCTATGTCAGGGTATTTCTTATTAAGAGAATTAATGAACTTCATAAATTCATTATAATAATCCTGAATGCTTGAATATATATTGAGAATACTGTTGTAAAGCTCCGGTATAACTACGACAATACATACGGTAAGAATTCCGAATACAATTAAATATACAAAAAGTATAGAAAGAGCTTTTCTGACCGAGCTGCTCTTTAATTTGAAAAAGTTATTAAAAATTTTTTCGTCCGTGTTTCTTATAAGAGGATTAAGGATATACGCAATAAAGAATCCTAATAAGAAAGGACTTAACAGAGATATAATCTGGTTAATTGCAGACACGGTACTTGTCCAGTTTATGATAATCTTAAGCAGAATCGCACAGATGACAACAGTTGCTATAACATATATGCTTATTGTGTAATAGTTCCGGTTTTTACTAAATATATGTCTGGAGTTATTGTCATGCTGCATTTGTGGTTGTTGTGCCTGTGTGTCAGTATTATTGTTGTCGTTGGTGTTGGCTTCCAATATAAAACCTCCTTGTCTGAATGATATGGTTAAGTATGTTTTTTTGTAGATAATTGTAGCATACAAGGGTGTAAAATAAAAGAGGACTTTTTATGGGAAAATCTGTGTATAAAAAGATTTGTAACAGTTCAGCCTTCCGG
>DEGR01000023.1 GCA_002351535.1 Lachnospira sp. UBA2821 | reverse complement strand
AGGAAAAATATGGGAAGTTAGCAATTATACTCTTTTGGCAATACATTCTCCCATATGTACTTTTGTCTCTATTCCTAATATAGAATTTTCTATCAGGTCTTTTCGAATCTCTACATTGCTGTTCTGAGGAATAAACAACATTATTGTCGAACCTCCGAATTCAAAACAGCCTTTTTCCTGTCCTTTTTGTATAAAGCCGGCCCTATGGAAATTATTAATGCGTCCAACCATAAGTGCACCAACCTCCATCTGAATTATTTCTCCAAAGTTATCCGTATAAAGAACCGAATATTCTCTAGAATTTTCTTTATATATCGGGTAATAATCGTTTGCAATTGGATTAACCGTATGAAGCCTGCCCGGTATAAATATATTATCAGATTTATATCCATTGTCTATATAACAATATCTGTGATAATTATCTACACATAACCTTATAATAACACAGTAACCATTATAATATTTTGAAGCAAGTTTTTTATCACGCAATATGGTTCTTAATGTATACATGGTATTTTTCACCATAAAATGTGTACTTCTGCGTATCGGATAAACGGTTACATTTCCATCACTAGGACTAATCAAATGTGAATCGTCCATATCAATTTTTCTCTTGGAACGTTTAATTTTTCTCTTAAAGAAATCATTATATGATTTGTAATGACATCTTTCATACTGGCTTAACTTTATATCATTAGCCTTTATAAAAGGAGTTATAAGCATGCAGGATACTTTTGAATCCAAAAACAAACCGGCTATTTTAGAAACAGCCGGTATTGTTAATATCTTAAGAATAAGTCTTCCTGCAAAATGCTTATACATAAATCTCAATAATTTATCCTGTGAAGAATCTATCTCCACTATCTTGCCGTCAAAATCTTTGTATAACATTTTACACCTCACAAATTAAATTTTAAACCATTAATACTCCAAATATTAATGCAATACCAAATATACCAAGAACAACAACTTCCTTGTTATTTGGTTTTTTAATACTTACATCAATCACAAAAAACAATGCAATTAATAATACAACTATAGAAAACACCGTATCACAAATTGGCGAATTCAATTGTTTATTAGCCAATTCTTTTAAAATATATGCAAATGGAATAATAACAGAATCTGATGTAACGGGAAGTCCCTGATATGTCTTTCTGTTCTCATTCGTAGATTTCTGTCTCTCCTGCTCCATTACATTAAAATATCCAAGTCTGATTACAGCACATACAACAAGCATAGCTGAACTTATATATGATAATATTTTACATGAACCATCACATATGTAATAATTAATCATAGCCGGAAACATACCAAAACATAATACGTCACAGAGCGAATCTATCTGTATTCCAAATGTTTTTTCATTATCTGTACGATTTTTCTTTGTTCTTGCAACTTTTCCATCAAATAAATCAAATGTACCACATGCCATCAGGCAGTACAATGCTATCTTTATCTTTCCCTGTGTTACCTGTGTCATTCCTATAAATGCACAAATAGCTGAAAGATATGTTAATACAACCGTATAACTATAATATCCAATCATAAAATTCCCCATTCAAATGAATTTTTTCAAGTGTAAAACTACAAAACTAACCATATAATTTTACAACGTAGAAAGAATAATGTCAACGGCTTTATCAATAGATATTTTAGTTGTATTAATACATAAGTCATATGTAGATGCTTCGCCCCATATTTTGTTCGTATAATAATTATAATATCCGGCACGTTTCTTATCTACTTTAATAATCTTATCTTTAGCTTTTCCGGCAGGCATCTTAAATCTGTCAGATATTCTTTCTATTCTTTTTTCCAAATCCGCAGAAATAAATATATTGGTAACATTCTTTTCATCCTCTAGTGCATAATCTGCACATCTTCCAACAAATATACATGATTCAGCCTGTGCTATTTTCTTAATGGTTTCGAATTGTGCAAGAAACACTTTCTGATTGATTGGTACATCGACCATATTGTGTGAGCCATACATTCCGGCATATGAGTCCATTACAAGAGAATATAAAAAGCTGTTTGTTACTTTTTCATCATGTAATTCCATAATTTCCTTGCACATACCACTTTCCTGTGCTGCCATTGATATAAGTTCTTTATCATAGCATTTAACTCCAAGCTTATCTGCAAGCTTCATTCCAATGTCTCTTCCACCACTTCCAAATTGTCTTCCAATTGTTATTATAAATTTGTCATTCATATAAAACACCCTGCCTTTCACATTATAATAATGTTAACTGTACAAATCTACAGTCGGTTCAAAAGTTTAACGAAATACTCTGGTAAATCAGTATTAAATTCCATATATTTGCCGGTTCTGGGATGAATAAATCCAAGAACTTTCGCATGTAAAACCTGACCTTCAAGTGTAAATGGACATTTACCCGGACCATATACTGCATCCCCCAATAGTGGATGATTGATACTGGCCATATGAACTCTTATCTGATGTGTTCTACCTGTTTCCAATTCACATTCTATATATGAATAGCCCCGTAATCTTTGCAAAACCCTGTAATGAGTGACAGCCTTTTTTCCATTTTTATAGTTTAGTGACATTTTCTTTCTATCTGTTGGATGCCTTCCAATAGGGGCATCTATAACGCCTTCATCTTCTTTAAAATTGTTATATACAATGGCATGATATTTTCTTGTAATGCTATGTTCCTTTAACTGTTCTGCGATTGAATTATGTGCAAAATCATTTTTGCATGCAACAATAATACCTGTTGTATCTCTATCTATTCTATGAACAATTCCGGGTCTTAGCACACCATTTATTCCTGAAAGCTTGTCTTTACAATGATACATAAGTGCATTTACAAGTGTTCCGGTATAATGTCCCGGTGCCGGATGAACAACCATTCCCTTCGGCTTATTAACAAGAATTATATCCTCATCCTCGTACACAATATCTAATGGAATATTTTCGGCAACAATGTCAGGTTCTACAGGTTCACGGAAAGAAACTTCCACACAGTCATCTTCCCTGAGTTTATAATTGCTTTTAATTGACTTACCATTTACTTGTATAAGATTATCAGTTATTAATTTCTGAAAATGAGCCCTTGACATGTCAGGATACTTATCACACAGCACTTTGTCTATACGATTCCCTGAATCTTTATTATCTGCTATAAAACTATTATTCATCATCCACTCCTTTTATTACCTTTATTACCTGAAAGTAACAAGCTCCAATCATGTTCATTTACAAAAAACATAATCATTAGCAATAACCCGAATGTTGATATAACAACATAGCAATCAGCTACATTAAATATTGGAAAATTAATTAGTTTAAAGTATATAAAATCAATTACATATCCAAGCCGTATACGGTCAATCAGATTACCAATTGCTCCTGCAACAAGTATAACAACAATAATCTGTAAAATCATCAGTGTCTGTGGTCTGTCGGCTTTCTCCTTCATAATATCAATTCTTACTATTAACACACACATCAAAATCATAAGAATAAATGTGAATATTGTAAAAAGTTGAATTTTGCCTCCAAGCATTCCCCATGCCATTCCGTTATTTTCAAGATATCTTAGTTCTATTATACCACTAATAAGCCTGAATGGGGGATTATTCTTTAATTTTATTGCTGCTAAATATTTTGTATACTGGTCAAAAAATACGAGCATGGCTGCTAAAATTATATAAAAAATATATTTGAAAATACAATGTTTTCTATTCTTCACATTAATCCTCATTTCCTATATAAACTATTCCATTCATAATCTGCTCTTTTGTAAGATTTTTATCAATATATGCATTTCCGAGACCATAAAGAAGAATAAACTTTATCTTCCCTGAGTCCATCTTTTTATCATTTAATATGCCTGAATATACTTCTTCAATATCGATTGATGTATTAACAGGAAGATTGAATTCTTTGATAAGATTAATTCCATAAGCAACATCCTCTTCCGTAACTTTACCACAATCACAGCTTATTCTTAAAGCTGCAGCCATTCCTATTGCCACACATTCACCGTGTAATAATTCAAAATTCTTAGCTTTCTCAACAGAATGACCTATCGTATGTCCAAAATTCAGATGTGCTCTCTCACCTTTTTCAGTAAAATCATTTTCTACTACAACTCTTTTAAAATCACAACTTTTTGCTACCATTTCTTCTAAGACAGAATGCTCTTTATTGATTATGGCATCTTTATTATCCTTAAGCCAATCCAGAAATAATCTGTCTTTAATAAAGCCATATTTTATAACTTCACCCATACCTGATAGAAATTCCCTGTCCCCGAGTGTCATTAAAGTTTCTGTATTAATATATACAAGCTTAGGCTGTTTAAATGCTCCAACCATATTTTTGTAGCCCTTAAAATCAACGCCTGTCTTTCCTCCTACACTACTATCTACCTGGGAAAGTAATGACGTAGGAAGCTGTATAAAATCTATGCCTCGTAAATATGTTGCAGCAGCAAATCCTGTCATATCACCTGTTACACCACCGCCTAATGCTGCCAGCATATCATTTCTGTCAAAATGCTCTTTGATTAAAGCTTCATATAACTCGCTGATCATATCAAGATTTTTACTTTTTTCTCCTGCCGGAAATTCAAATATTATTACTTTATCAAAAATATCCTCAAAAATAGTTCTGATTTTTGTTGCGAAATGAGGTCCTACATTACTTTCCGTAACAATACAAACCTTTCTCTTAGCAGTGTCAAATTCTGAAAGACAGCTTTTTAATTTATCCCATGAATTTTCTATTACAATATCATAACATGGTTCATTCTTCCAAGATACATTGATTATCTCTGACATAATTATCTCCAATCCGGAATCATACACATATTTGGTATTTCTTCCTGTTTTATTAATATATAATCATATGAAGTCTGCCTATACAAAAACCTCCTATCATATACGAACAGGAGGTTTTCCATATAATACTCTTCAAATAACTACTCTCTTACAACTACATTGATGTTACATCTATACCACCATCAATAACTTCCTGAAAATCTCCGGAGATTTCTACAGAACCCGGTGTTATAATAAAAATATAATTAGAGACTTTCTGAAGATTACCATCGATTGCATAACATGAACCTGCTGTAAAATCTATTATTCTCTGTGCGAGTTCCACATGCAGTCCTTCAAGATTGAGTATTACAGCACGTCCTCCAACGAGTGTATCTGTAATATCCCTTGCATCTTCTACTGTTGTAGGCTTAACAACACAAACTTCCATTCCATTCTTTCCTCTCATAGGTACTACTTTGGATGTTCTTGTACGACTGCTTCTGGCTACAGCTTTAGAGGTCTTTGAACTTTCAAATGCTGAATCATCGAAGTCATCAGAGGATTCTCGTACTTTTGTAGATTTGAGAGCTTTCTTACTTGAGAATTTTGGTTCATCATCCTCTTCGTAATCATCCTCATAATCATCGTAATCATCCTCATCGTCCGTAAGATTCAAAAAATTCAATAGCTTATCTGTTAAATTGCTCATTTTAAATAACCATGCCTTTCTTATTTATTTCCATAATCTCTTTCGCCGAAAATGCCTGTTCCAACACGTACCAGAGTTGCACCTTCCTCTATTGCGACTTCATAATCTCCTGTCATTCCCATCGACAGGCAATCCATAGTAACATTATCAATGTTTTTCTCCTTTATGTCAACAGATAATTGCTTTAATTGTCGAAAATATTGTCTGTTTGTCTCCGGATTATCAGTATATGGTGCTATTGTCATTAACCCCTTTATATGTACATGTGAAAATACAGCTATTTTTTTAACCATATCAATAACTTCTGAAGTCTTCATTCCAAACTTGGATTCCTCTTCTGCAACATTCACTTCGATTAATATATCCATTTCAACATTTTTCTTCACACACTCATTCTCTATCTGTTCCGCAAGTCTGAGTGAATCAACAGAATGGATAAGCTTTACCTTGTCAACGATATATTTAACTTTATTTCGCTGTAAATGTCCTATAAGATGCCAGTTAATATCTTTAGGGAGTACCGGATATTTCTCAGTTATCTCCTGCACTTTATTTTCTCCAAAATCCCTGCTTCCCCAATTATATGCTTCTTCAAGCATAGGTACAGGCTTTGTCTTACTGACAGATATAAGGGTGACTTCTTCCCTCTTACGTCCTGCTCTCTCACATGCCTTCACTATATTCTGCTCTACAATATCCAAATTATCACTAATCATTGTTCTTTAATCTCCCTTCCTACTGAAAAACAATTTGTCTGTCTTTAACAGTTGATGCATCCAGTACTATGTGATCAAAATTCTGAACACCATATCTGTTTCCGGATGATACTATATAATAATCATTGCTTGATGCAAGTATATTAATCTGCCTGAAATCAGTAAATCCATCGTTTATATTATAGACACCTTTAAGTGTCGCAACGGTTGAACCAACAAGATACTCCGAATTATCAGATTTATTGCAAATTACAGTTCCTGCATCTATTTCATCCTTATCGACATAATAGTAATCATCATCCTGATAAAATATGTCGGGTGAAATAAGTGTTTCCGATGGGTTATTATTATTATCAACTGTCTTGATAATAAATCCTTCTACATTATTCTCATTTGCCATACATGCTATAGGGATGGTGTTAAATTCTTTCTCACATACTGCCGATTTAGGAATTTTTAATCCCGTTATATCTTTACCTATTATCTGAACATCAAGATATCTGTAATCAGCATACCTGATCATATAACGTTTCAGTGAAAGTTTTCCATAATATTTTCCATTAATATTAAACATCTCAAAACCTGCTGTTGTTGTAAGATTATCTTTAAGAAATCTGATATTAACAGAAGATGTATCTCCATATTCTTTGACTTCTTCTTCTGTAAGTTCGACCATAATATACCAGTCTTCACTGCTTATTACTTTATACACAGGCGCACCGGCTTCAATTAACTGGCCCGAAGTTATATTATTTTTTTTGTACTCCGATTTCTTAAATAACTCAGGTTTTATTGACTCCGCAACAGGTGCAAGACTTTCATAACCATCTGTATAAAATTCCACTATACCCGAATAAGGGGACGTCTGTAGTGAGAATACATTTCCATTTGTTCCTGCCTGATTAATATTTTGTAATTTATTGAGATTAATGCACTCAAGTAATGTAGAATTAAGTTCGTATTTAAAATCATAAACAGTATCAAACTTAGCCATATCAAAATTATTTACAAATTGATTCATATTATAAGTAAGCTGACTGACATTTTCAGAAGATAATGAGTCATTGTCATCATCATCACTACTCTCTAATAATTTTGAAAGTGTACCGTTCTCATCAAGTGAATATACAGTTGTTGTCTTCGAAACCCGTCCGCCATCTCTTACATAAAAGTTTACATAACCTGAATTTGTTGCTGTTACCGGTGTCTCCGTTCTGAGAACAAACCCATTATATGTATGATTAGCAATCACTGAATTCTTTCCTTCAACAACCTCATAAAAAGCAACCTTGTCTCTTGAAAGATACATTCCAATATAAAATATTACATATAAAAAAATAAGAACGAAAATAATTACGCCAACATTAGCTGAATGACGTTTTCCGAATCTTACAATACTCTTCTTCTTTTTTCGTTTTTTCTTTCTTACAGCCATGTTAATAACCGTGCCTTTCTATAATGTTATATTTACATTTTTTGGAAATAAACTAATGCATAAATCGCATTAATATTACCACACTAATATTAAACAACCATAAAGGAGGATTAATATGAATTCAAAAGGTCTTGATTATACAATCCTGACTATAGCTATTATCGGAGCAATTAACTGGGGTCTGGTTGGATTCTTCAAACTCGACCTCGTTGCATTCCTATTCGGAGAGATGTCACTCTTATCCAGAATAATCTATGCCGCTGTCGGAATATGTGGTCTTTATCTTATAAGTATGTATGGCAGAGTTAAAGATATTGCCGAATAGTATGTAAAATGCCAGAATGTGCCTTATGGCACTTCTGGTATTTGTAAATATGTCCGGTTACTGCCTGTATATTTCTCTCCACTCCATATCTCCACGGTCAAGAGACTTGATTAATAATTCTGCTGTTGCAAGATTAGAGGCAAGCGGAATATTATGCATATCACATAATTGCATTACATTGTTTACATCCGGTTCATGTGATTTCTTAGATTCAGGATCACATAAAAATATAACCAAATCAATCTCATTATGTGCAATCTGTGCACCCAGCTGCTGTGCACCACCTAAATGTCCGGCAAGATATTTGTGAATTGAAAGATTAGTAACTTCTTCAATCAGTCTGCCTGTAGTTCCTGTTGCATAAAGCTCATGTTTACTTAAAATTCCTCTATATGCAATACAAAAATTCTGCATCAGTTTCTTCTTTGAATCATGTGAAATAAGACCAATATTCATCTGTATACCTCCTACTAACTACATTATTTTCTTTCTTTGCAAGCTAACATTTAGAACTATTCCAACACCCATGTACAAACTTAGCAGTGAACTAAGTCCATAACTTACAAATGGTAATGGCAAACCTGTATTTGGAATCATTTTTGTTACAACGCATATATTTATAAATGACTGAAATGCAACCAATGCAGCAAAACCATAACATAACAATGCCCCTGCCATGTCGGCAGCATGTATTCCAACCAGAATAGATTCAAGCACAATTAATGCCAATAATACAATCACACCGGTTGTACCAACAAATCCTAATTCCTCACCTACAATACAGAATATAAAATCCGTCTGTGGTTCTGAAATATAATTACCATTTTTCACACTTGTAGTTGTATTGTTATTAAGTCCTTTACCCCAAAGTCCACCTGAACCGATGGCCATAATAGAATTATTCTGCTGATAACTTATTCTTGCTGCTACTTCATTATTTTCATCATAAAAACCGATAATTCTGTTATACTGATATTTTTCCAGTATTTTCTGATTAGGCTGCATAATCAGATATACAAGCACTATTGCTACAGGTATTGCAACTGCAAACACACCACCAATAATTTTATAACTGAGACCCGCACTAAATAATATCGTGCAGAATATCAGCGTAATTACAATACTTGTAGATAAATCAGGCTGCTTTAAAACTAATAACAATGGTATAAGAAATAATATAACTGTCCCAGCAAGAACAGGCAATGTATTAATCTTATCCTTATATTTGTACAAAAACATTGCAAAAAATATTATTAAAAATATTTTTGTAAATTCTGATGGCTGTAACTGAAATCCACCGAATGTTATCCATCGTGTAGCACCTTTTCTTGATGCTCCGGCCAATTTAACCCATATAAGCAATGCAAGATTAATGGTATAAAACAGCCAATAGAATCTTAGTACGAACTTGTAACTGACTATGCCCATAATCAACATTACAAATATACCAAGAGTCATACCAAGCACCTGCCTCTGTTCAAAAGACGAGGAATCCGTAGCACTTGCAATAACATTTATGCCGAGTACCGTAAGTGCAGCTACCCATACAATAAGCCGCACATTAAGGTGTCTATATTGATAATTTTTTAAAGTGTTGATTATAAGTCCCATACCAAATACCTTTCAATAAATATTAATGCCTTACTTCCTTAATTGGAATATTCGCAATCAGTGCAGGAACAGAACCATTCTCTGTCTCTGATTCAGTCTGGGTAATCTGGATATCCAGACCTTCACAATCTATTTCCATGTACTTTTTAATAACATTAATAATGTCATTCTTAATCTGTTCCATTATCTCAGGTGAGCAGTTTGCCCTGTCTGAAACGAGTAAAAGCTTTAATCTGTCTTTAGCAACATTTCCTGAGTTTTTCTTTTTAAAAATATCAAAAATATTCATATAAACCATTCCCTTTCCATATAACTTTTATACATTGCTAATCCTATTTTTTAAATAAACCTGAAATTTTTGAAAAGAATCCACTTTTTCCATTTAAGTCAAGGAAAGGTACATCTTCACCTGTAATTCTTTTACAGATATTCATATATGCCTGTCCTGCAAGATTATTAGAACCAACAAGAGGCTCACCCTGATTAGTTGCAATGACAATGTTCTCATCGTCAGGCACAGCACCAATTAAATCAATTGCAAGTATATCCTGTACATCTTCCATAGTCATCATATCACCTTTTTTAACCATGTCCATACGAATACGGTTAACAATAAGATCTGCACGCTTTTTAGTCTCTCCTGCTTCGAGAAGTCCTATAATACGGTCTGCGTCACGTATAGCTGATACCTCTGGGGTTGTAACTAAAAGTGCCCTGTCAGCACCCGCTATTGCATTCTGAAATCCCTGTTCAATTCCAGCCGGACAATCAAGGAGTATGTAGTCAAATTCTTCTCTTAACTCATCTGTAAGAGCCTTCATCTGTTCAGGTGTAACACTTGTCTTGTCCCTTGTCTGTGCCGAAGGAAGCAGGTAAAGATTTGAAAATCTCTTATCCTTTATCATAGCCTGCTTAGGACGGCAGTTTCCTTCTACTACATCAACAAGATTATATACTATTCTGTTTTCAAGTCCCATAACAAGATCAAGATTTCTAAGACCTATATCTGTGTCAATTAATACAACTTTCTTGTTAAGCATTGCAAGTCCTGTTCCGACATTTGCTGTTGTAGTTGTTTTACCAACACCACCTTTACCTGACGTTACTACTATTACTTCACTCATTTTAATAATTCCTCCCTAATCCTTTCTGGTTTTAAAAATGAAGATCATTTAATACTTCTTTGTTAAGTGTTTCAATATAAATATTGTCATTCTCAACAAAAGCTATCTTTGTCTCTGGTTTATTATTTTTTTTACGCTTTTTAGAATTATCATCTGCACATCGTGCCATAATATCACCTATTCTTATCTGGACAGGATTCATCTCCAATGCCACAACAAAAGTAGATGTATCACCTGCTATTCCGGCATAAACGATTCCTTTAAGTGAACCAAGAACAATTACATTTCCGGTAGAAATAATCTTTGCTCCCGGATTAACATCTCCAAGAATAACAACACTGCTGTCACATTCTAACACCTGTCCTGAACGAAGTGTTCCTTTATAAAACTGTCCGCTGTTTTCACTCACGGAAGATGACACTCTTTCTTCAATGCTTTGTTTATATAGATTTTCACGTTGTTTGTCATTATCAATAACACACACAATCTCTATATCTGAATTATCAGCTATTATATCAAGAACTTCTCTTTCTTCATCGATATCAAGCTCTCTTCCATCAAAAGTAACCGCCATTGAAGTTTTACCAAAAAACTTTGAAGATTGTTTGAACTTTTCGGCTATATCTTTTTTTAATTCATCAAAAGGCATATCCTTGTCCAACACAACCATAATACCATATTTATTGCCTTTTATCACTACTGAATTTTTCATTTTTGTCCTCCATCTGCCTTAAGACACTAATCACTGGTGATACCACTGGTTGGAACTGCGGCTGTTCCTCCAAGAATATCATTAAGCGTGCCAGGATTATAATAATAATTGACAATGTCCCTTACAACCTCTGCTGTATAGCCTGATGACTCACCATTAGGTATAAGAACACTAATAGCAATTTCAGGATTACTATATGGTGCAAATGCAACAAACACTGAATGGTTTGACCTTAATTTGTTCTCCTGTGCCGTACCTGATTTACCTGCCACCTCAATTGGAAAATCCTTAAAAGTCTTCATTGCAGTACCACCTGTAATAACCATTCTCATACCTGTATATACAGCATTCCATGTAGAATCGGCAATATCAACGGTATTTACAAGTTCAGGTTCTTTCTTAGTTACTTTAGATGAATCAGCAGACTCAACTCTGTTAAGTAAAGTAAGCTTGTAATCCTTTCCATGGTTTGCCAATGTTGTTGTATATCTTGCAAGCTGTATATTTGCAAAACTGTTTGAGCCCTGTCCAATAGCCGAACGAACAGAGTTATCTGTTGAAAATAATGGTGGATTTTCATCTATTTCAACTCCTGACATAGATGTTATTCCAAGTTCGTCAGCATATTTTTTCAACTTAGACAATCCGAGTTCACTATTAAATTTGCCTGTTGCATCAATGCTCAGGTCATATGAAGCCTGATAAAAGAAATAGTTACATGAGAACTCAAGTGCCTGCGATACGTTAATTGCACCATGATTTGACGGATATTTCCAACATTTAGGTGATGGCGTAATCTGTTTAAATTCACCACGGTCCACAATCGTTGAACCAGGCGATATTATTCCATTCTCAAGTGCTGTTATTGCCGAAATCATCTTAAATGTTGAACCGGGTGCGGTTCTCGTCTGTGTTGCCCTGTTATATAATGGAAGCGACTGGTCATCATTAAGCTGCTTCCAATATTCAGCATCTACAGAACCCGACAATCTGTTATTATCATAACTTGGATAAGTAACCAGAGCCAGAACCTGACCTGTATTTACATCTGTGACACATACTGAAGCTGAACATGGATCAAGTGCAAGCTGTGCAGGTGTAATCTCCATATCTTTAATTTTCTGCAATACAAAACTATATGCAACCCCTGCTCCACCACTTGAAAGCTGCGCATACATTCCATCATCCTTTGGTAGAACACCCTGGTCATATAATAGTTTGCATACAGCATTACCAGAAATTGTACCATTTTCAATAAGATAATAATATATTTTCTTTGAAAATCCGGTATCATCACCCAGCTCTGATAAAATATGCTCCACAACAGCATTATATATTTCATCCGTACCGGAATATTTCTGAACTTCATCATCGAACAGTTTGGATGTTGTAATCCAGTTCTTTGATATGGCATATCTTAAAAACTCTCTTAAACTAATAGATTCGTCCTGCCATTTCTTATATGTTTCATCATCTTTATTTATAGCTGTTGTATCAATTATCTGTTCATCAGAAGAGAGCTTTGTATATATATATGATAAATATGTGTTATCTTCTTCTGATAAAGACTTTAAGGCTCTGTTATCCTCAGATGTAAGATAACCTCTTACCTTTTCAAATACATCAGCCTGATATGCTGTAAATATATTGTGTACATAATGCTCATTTTCTGTAGCCGTCTCTGCACCAAACTTGTTAAGGTCAACAACATTATTACAGATTATCTGCGCATACACATCCCTGACATATATAGGAATTGTCTTTGCATTCTCATCCGGAGTAACCTTGTAGTCAACAATTTTAGAATATAAAATTCCGGCAAGTTTCTGTTCAAGTATATTATATGCAGCCTTCTGAAGATTTGCATCAAGACTCAGATACACATTATTGCCTGCTCCGGCTTCTTTCGACTTCGTAATCTCAAGTATTTTACCGGTGCTGTCAACAAACATCTTCTGATATCCCTTGCTTCCCTGTAAATCATTTTCCATATATTCTTCTATGCCTGATTTACCTACAACATCAGAGGATATATACTCGTCTTTGCCCTTCTTCAGTTCACTATTATATTCAGCAAGCTGGTCTTCTGAAATCGTTCCGGTATAACCTATAATATGTGAAAAATATATTGAATCATTATATACTCTTTCTGTTTTCTCTGTAATATCTATTCCCTGAAGAACATCCTGATTTTCATAAATTGCAGCAACGGTTTTCTCATTGACATTTGATGCAATCTCCGTTGTAACATACTTCTGATATGAGTTAAGTGATAAGTTATATCTTATCATGGCAATCTTAAGACAATCGGATTTGGTGTACTTCTTTGTATCAATCACAAATCTTTCATCACTACACAGATATTTCATCACATCATCAGCAGTCGAACTGGAAAGTTTCTTCTTGCCTTTATCAAGTTCATCGACCGACTTTTTACCATAAATGTCCCTCAAAAATCTAAGCCTTGCCATATCCGACGATACAGAATATTCATAATTACCATTTGTTCCAAGTATAATAGAGAAATCATTATTTAAAGTATCGCCGTTCTGTTCAACTATCTGGATTGTTTTATATATTATTTCATTAAGCTTGCTGTCATACTCATCATCCGACTGTGACAAAACATCCTCAAGGCATACCGAATATGCAAGCTGATTGAACGCAAGAACCTGTCCGTTTCTATCATATATAAGTCCTCTTGTACCTGAATTAGTAACTTTTCTTTCCGCTTTCTGAAGATAATTGTCAAGATAATATTCCGACTTAACTATTTGTAAATAAAACACTCTATAAATCAGAATTGAAAACATAATTCCAAATAAAATTATGAGTACAAATGCTCTTGATTTTAAAAATTTAATTATTTCTTCAAAAATATCTCTAACCAAACTTAGCTGCACTCCTTTTTTCAAATTCTGTTAACTTATGATTAATCTTTAGTAACAATCTGTATAATAATACCGCAATTATAACTGTATATGCTAATTCCGGCAGCATTATATGTAGAAAATAATATCCGAACTGTAGTCTTCCCCGTAATAAAAAGTTGAAAATGTAAAATATAAAGCTATATGACAATTCACTTCCTACAAGCAAAGCAATCGGAAGTGTAACCTCTTCATCAAAAAACATTTTATTAAATATTCCGTTTACATATCCTACATATACAAAAATTAATGTATTGAATCCAAGCACATCTCCGTAAAACACATCCATCAGAAATCCACATATAAAACCAACATACATGCCATTCCTTTTACCACCCATAAACCCGAATGCGAATGTGAGGATAATCAACAAATTAGGAGAAATTGATGCAAGTGACAACGTTTTAAATAAAGTACACTGCAACAGATAGAATAACAGTGCTAAAGCTGTCATTATTATCTTTCTTAACACTATTAATCACCTCATTCTTCCATATTTGTTTTCAAATCAGTAATGACAAGTACATCTTCTATATGTGCAAAATCAGCAATAGGTGTAATATGTCCTGACTTTGTAAGGTTATTAGAATCATTCGATATGTCCTTTACATAACCTATCATAATTCCCGGAAGAAATTTATCACTTATATTTGATGTGACAACCATGTCTCCATCAGCTATCTTTACATCCTTTTTAATATTGCTTATATACAATATTCCATCATTAATAAGTTTTAAATCTCCTTCTACAATACATGTGTCAGAAGTAGTTGAAAACTGTGCACTTACATTACTTGAATCATCTATAATAGTTCGTACGGTAGAATAATTTTTACCTACAGCAGTAACGATTCCGATAAGTCCTCCGTTACCTATTACATTCATATCAACTTTAATTCCATCCTTAGAACCTTTGTTAATAGTAAATGATGAAAACCAGTTGCCCGGTTCTTTGCTTATTACACTTGCTGCAACTTTATTATAAGTTGAATACTTATTATCAAGCTCTAAAAGTTTCTGCAAATCTTCGACCTTGTTGTTATTAAGAAGTAAAGCAGTATTCTCTTCTTTTAATTTCTCAAGCTGTTTCTTGAGTTTTTTATTCTCGCTCATAACATCCGAAAGCTCTTTTAATGTATCTGACTTTCCTGCCATCCATTTTCCAACACTGTTCATTCCATCCTGAACAGGAACTACAACTGTAGCAACTGCATTCTTAACGGGTCTGCCAAAATCATCATTTACAAGTGATAATACTATACATATAACACATATAATCGTTAATATTGACAAGATATATTTAGTTGGAAACTCTACTGTTTCACGTTTTTTCATATCTATCCTCGTTTCTGAATCTTTAACTTTGATTAATCGTTATACTGCTTTTCTCTTGGAACGTACATCAATCCCTGTAATTTATCATTTGATACAATCTGTGCCAATCCTCTTATAGCAGACTCAGCAGGTGCGTCACATATATTTACTTTAAGACCTGTCTCCTGTGTAATAAGTGCATCAAGATTCTTAATAAGTGCTGAACCACCTGTAAGATATGCTCCTGCCTCTATAATATCTGCTGATAATTCCGGTGGAGTTCTCTCTAATATCACTTTAATAGAATCCATAATTGAACGTAAGCATTCCTGAATTGCCTGATATATAAGTTCTGATGAAATATCTCTCATTGCCGGAAGACCTGTTACAATGTTTCTGCCATATGCTACATGTACAGCTTCGCCTGAATTAGTTGCATCTGCAAGGTTAATCTTAAGCTGTTCCGCTGTTCTTGAACCTATTATAAGATTGTGCTGTTTTCTTACAATATTGCATATTGTATCATCAAGTTTATTACCACCTGTCTTAATAATCTTGCTGAGAACTATTCCCCCTAAAGATATAACGGAAATTTCTGTTGTATCAGCACCTATATCTATAATAAGTTTTCCTTTTGGACTTTCAACATCAAGCCCCACTCCTACAGCATCTGCGATAGGTTTTTCAACTACATTAATTCTTTTTGACTTAATTCTCGACTCTGCAATAAGGTCATAGAATGCTCTTTTTTCAACTTCCGTAACATCTGTAGGAACAGCTATACAGAAATCGCCACCATTATTCTGGCCATTAACTTTCTGAACAAAACACTCAAATAATGTTCCCATGTTTTTAATATCAGCTATTACACCGAATTTAACCGGAAATGATACATCTATATTAGAAGGAGCTTTTTCATACATTTCAAATGCAGGATCTCCAAAAGAATATATCTCAGATTTATTTTTAATTGCAATGATATTTTTCTCATTAATCATCTTTTTGTTTGTTACACTGAATAACTTAAAATTACTTGTACCTATATCGATACCATATGAATGCTGTGCCATGTCTTCCTCCAATTCCTTTATGCAGTCTGTATGTGTTATAGAATACCTCTTTCTCTCATACTAGTATATCTGAAATCTCCTATAATAATATGATCTATAAGTTCAATACCTATCAGGCTGCCAGCCTCTTTAATATGTTTTGTGTTAATTATATCTTCTCTGCTGGGAGACGGATCTCCACTCGGATGATTGTGAATCAGTACAATATAAACAGCACCGTTTCTTAAGGCTTCAATAAAAATCTCCCTTGTTGAAACAAGCGAAGAGCTGACGGTGCCTGTTGTCATTACCTTATCGCGAATCAGTCTGTGCTTTGTGTTCACCATTACAAGTATAAGCTGTTCTTTTTCTTCATGTCTTAAATCCTCCATATAATAACCCGCTATGGAAGAAGGCGACGAAAAATCTAGCTTATCTGATGCAGAAGTCTTAGATATTCTTTTTGATAATTCTGCTATGCATTTAAGCTGGATAGCTTTGACCCTGCCAATTCCTTTTATCTTCATAAGTTCCTCTACAGACAGATGAAGAAGAATCAAAAGTCCTTCTTTATTACCCGAATACGATAAGACTTTATCTGCTAATAATACCGAGGACTCACCAAAAGAACCCGTTCTTAATATTACCGCAAGAAGCTCCTGATCTGTCAGAACTTCTGCTCCATATTTAAAACACTTCTCATATGGTCTGTATTCCTCGCATGTCTCTTTAATTGTCATTGATGAATTCATATGATTTCCTCCCGATTTGAACCAGTTCTCTCCAGATTCAACGGAAAAATCAACCTATATAATACCATAACTATTTTAATTTAACAATACCCGCATTTACTAATTTCTGTAAAGACATCATTATTCCATATCTCGCATGATTCCATGTAAGTCCACCCTGAAAATACGCAGCATATGGTTCTTTTAACGGTCCGTCAGCACTAAGTTCAATTGATGACCCCTGAACAAACGCTCCTGCTGCCATTATCACCTGCGAATCATATCCCGGCATATCCCATGGTTCAGGAGTAACATAACTGTCTACAGGTGCTGCTGCCTGTATTCCCTCACAGAAAGCTATTAATCCTTCCGGTGTTCCAAATTCAACAGCCTGTATAATATCATATCTTGGTTCTTTAGAATCCGGAATAACTTTATAACCAAGTTTCTCATAAATATTCGCAGCAAATATTGCTCCCTTTAATGCACCTGCAACTACATTTGGTGCAAGAAATAATCCCTGAAAAAAGCTCTGTACAACTCCAAGATTAGCACCAACCTCCTGACCAAGTCCCGGAGATGTAAGCCTGTATGCGGCATTTTCTATGCATTCCTTAGTTCCAACAATATATCCGCCTATTGGAGCAAGTCCACCACCCGGATTCTTTATAAGAGAGCCTACTGTCATATCGGCACCGACATCAGACGGTTCAATTGTTTCAACAAATTCTCCATAACAGTTATCTACCATTACTATTATATCTTTATTGATTGATTTTACATATTTAATTGCATCACCAATTTCTTCCACCGATAAAGTCTTTCTTGTCAAATAACCTTTTGAACGCTGTATGGCAACAAGTTTTGTCGCAGGTGATATTGCACTCCTGATTCCTTCTTTGTCAAACGAACCATCTTCAAGCAATTCAACCTGCTTATATGTCACACCATATTCCATTAAAGAACCCTTAGAAGGTCTTATCCCGATAACTTCTTCCAATGTATCATAAGGCTTTCCTGAAATGGATATCATCTCATCCCCCGGTCTTAAATTAGATGAAAGAGCAACTGCAAGTGCATGTGTTCCACATACTATCTGAGCTCTTACAAGTGCAGCCTCTGTATGAAATACCGAAGCATATACTTTCTCTAACGTATCCCTTCCGAGGTCATTATAGCCATATCCTGATGATGATGCAAAATGTATGTCACTGACTTTCTCTTTCTGCATTGCATGAATAACTTTCATCTGATTATACTGTGCAATCTCATCAATTTCATCAAATCTGTCTTTTAAAGACTCCTCTATATCCTTACAATAATTGTAAACATTGGCATCTATTCCATTTTCCTTATATATATTCTGTAAATTCATCATTTTCCTCATTTCTATTCATCATAATCTTCCGTTTATCTCTGCACTTAATCCATAATACCTGTTTCAATACATCTGTTTATCATTTTACCAAGCATCTTTTCTTTATCATTACCAAAATCAGGATAATTAAGCCATTCAACACATTTTTCTCTTCTGAACCATGTAAGCTGTCTTTTGGCAAAATGTCTGCTGTTAAGTTTAATAAGTTCAACAGCTTCATCAAGGGATATATCACCTGATTTATAGCTCATCATCTCTCGGTATCCAATTCCCTGCATTGAAAATGTCTCCTTATTACATCCCATTTTCCACAATTTATCTATCTCATCCTCAAGTCCTTCCTGAAGCATTATATCAACACGTCTGTTAATCCTCTCATACAATACATCTCTGTCATTGTTAAGAACAAAGTACAAAAAATTATATGGCGAAATGTTTTCATGCTGTTTTTTATTATGCTCTGACAGTTTTTCACCTGTTTCATTATAAAATTCCAAGGCCCTCATAACCCTTTTTACGTTATTATAATGGATTGATTCTGCTGATTCAGGGTCACATTCTTTTAGCAGCTCATGAAGGTAAACCGCACCTTTTTCTTTCAGAATTGATTCCAACTCTAAGCGACACGAATTCTCTTCATCATTTTCCTTAAAGTCAATTTCATATAGCACTGCCTGAATATAAAATCCTGTTCCACCGGCTATTATAGGAATATGTCCCCTTCCGGTAATCTCATGTATCTTTTCCACAGCAAGTTCTTTAAAGGTGTACACATTGAATTCATCAAACGGACTCAATATATCAATAAGATGATGTGGTATACCCTGCATCTCTTCTTTCTTAATTTTAGCAGAACCTATATCAAGTCCTTTATATACCTGAATAGAATCAGCACTTATAATCTCACCATTTAATCTTTTAGCCAATTCTATTGACAGTTCTGTCTTTCCGACCGCTGTCGGTCCTGTAAGAATAATCAATGGTATTTTTTTGCTTTCATTACTGCTCTTAACCATCTTTACAATACTCCATTTCACTTATAATTATTCTATATAATACGTTTGAATTTCTTCTCCATTTCGTATTTTGTCATAGATATAATAGTTGGTCTGCCATGAGGACAATTATAAGGATTATCAAGAGTCAGAAGTTCATCTATCAGTTCATTTGCTTCCTCAACTGATAATCTGTTGTTACCTTTAACTGCTGCCTTACATGACATCGTTGCAATACGGTCTTTTATAGTCTCTGATGTCATGCCATGATTATCATCACATAGTGAATCTATCATTTCAATAAGAAGTTCTTTTTTAGATATTGATAACAGATTGTCAGGTATAGCCCTTACGGCATATTCATGTCCACCAAACTCTTCTATTTCATATCCGAGTTCTTCAAATGATTCTCTGTATTTATTAAGAACTTCTTCTTCCTTAAGTGACAGACTTAATATTATAGGTGGATTAATCTGTTGTGATGTAAACACCTTGTCCTTCATGGCTTTCATCGTGCGCTCATATAACACTTTTTCATGTGCTGCATGCTGGTCTATTATATACATTGCATTGTCATATTCCACTATCCAGTAAGTGTCAAATACCTGTCCGATAAGTTTGTGTTTTGCTCTCGCCTTTTCAGATAAAAGTCTGTCATCAAAAAGTGTAGTCTGCTTTGGCTGTTCAGGAATTTTACTTTCTTCACGCATAAATGAATCAGTAGTTTTTTCTTCATATTTCACATCATTAGTAATATTATTTTGCATGTTATTACCGCTGATATTAATACCCATCTTAACATTTTCCTGTTTAACATTATCCTCTTGAGACATCTTATTATTTATAGCATTTACGTCAGTCTGTTGTGCAGGTATATCATCAACATGAATTGTTCCTGACAGTCTTTTCTTCTCAAAAGGTTCAGGCGGACGACCTTTTTCATAATGCTTTTTAATATTTTCACTTTTTCCGGGAACAATATTTGGTATAAGTTCTCTCTTCTTCAGTGCATCAGATATTATATTATATATTACCGGATATATTTCTTCAGGATTACGAAATCTCAGTTCCATTTTTGTCGGATGAACATTAATATCTATCATCTCCTGATTAATGTTTATATGAAATGCCACAAAAGGATATCTGTGCTGCATCATAAATGGTTTATATGCTTCTTCAATGGCTTTGTTAATAATCCTATTCTTAATATACCGCCCATTTATAAAATAATTCTCAAAATTCCTGTTTCCCCTTGATATAACAGGTTTGCCTACATACCCCTTTATATTTATGAATTCATTTCCTGAATCTACCTCGACAAGATTCGAAGAAATATCTTTTCCATAAATATTATATATAATATCTTTCAATTTGGAATTTCCGGATGTATGAAGTCTGTTCTGGTTATTATTAATAAATCTTATTGATACCTCAGGATGTGACATAGATATATGTTCTATAATATCACCAATATATCCTGCCTCCGTCGTATTGGACTTTAAGAATTTTCTTCTGACAGGTGTATTGTAAAATATATTTCTTATAATAAATGTTGTTCCTTCCGGTGCTCCTATTTCTTCTATAGACTTTTCAACTCCACCCTCTATAACATATCTTGTACCTGTAAAGGATGAATGTGTCTTTGTTATAAGCTCAACCTGTGACACTGCTGCAATACTTGATAAAGCTTCTCCTCTGAACCCAAGTGAAGATACTGTATCAAGATCATTTATATTTCTGATTTTACTTGTTGCATGACGCAGAAAAGCTGTCCTTATCTGTTCATAGTCAATACCGCTTCCGTTATCAGTAATCCTTATAAATGAAGTCCCGCCATCTTTTATCTCCACAGTAACAGCGGTTGCTTTTGCATCAATTGCATTTTCAACAAGCTCTTTTACAATAGAAGCCGGTCTTTCAACAACCTCACCCGCTGCTATTTTATCAATCGTTTCTTTATCAAGTATTTTAATATCTGCCATAACTAAATCATATCCTTCCGGCCTGCCATCTGTTCTTTAACTTATTCTGAAACTTATACAATTCATTAAGGGCATCTATCGGTGTCATATTGCCGAGGTCAAGATTCTTAATGTCATCAAGTACATCATTATCGTCCGTTGTGTCAAACAAAGACATCTGTGTATTCTCGACAGTTTCTTTTATATATCCCTGTTTTGCCGATTTTTTACTTCCGTCTGCTATTTCCTTCGCCCTCACACTTATATCTGCGTCCGAAAGTTCTTTGGCTATTTCCTTCGCCCTCGATATTACTGATTCAGGTATTCCGGCAAGCTTTGCAACCTGAATACCATAACTTTTATCAGCCCCCCCTTTAATTATCTTACGGAGAAATACAATATCATCCCCCTGTTCCTTAACTGCTATACAATAATTATTTACACCATTAATAGTACCTTCAAGTTCAGTAAGTTCATGGTAATGTGTTGCAAATAATGTTTTTGCTCCGAGAAGTCTTGTATTACTTATATGCTCTACAACTGCCCATGCTATACTAAGTCCGTCAAATGTACTTGTTCCACGTCCGATTTCATCAAGAATAAGAAGGCTGTCGGATGTGGCATTTCTTATAATATTAGCAACCTCCGTCATCTCAACCATAAATGTACTCTGTCCTGATGCAAGGTCATCCGATGCTCCTACCCTTGTAAATATCCTGTCGCATATACCTATATTGGCAGATGACGCCGGAACAAAACTTCCTATCTGTGCCATAAGCACTATAAGTGCAGTCTGACGCATATATGTTGATTTGCCGGCCATATTAGGACCTGTAATAATAGAAACTCTGTTTTTATTATTATCAAGATATGTATCATTGGCAACAAACATATCATTGTTGAGCATCTTTTCTACTACGGGATGCCTTCCGTTTTTAATATCTATAATGCCTTTATCATTAATATCAGGTCGTACAAAATTATTGTGTTCCGCAACGAACGCAAGTGATGCGAATACATCTATTGTTGCAATCTCTTTTGCCATCTTCTGTATTCTTATGATATTATCAGATATCTGCTCTCTTATACTGTTAAAAATATCATACTCAAGTGAAAATAATTTTTCCTCAGCCCCCAGTATAACATCTTCAAGTTCTTTTAATTCCGGTGTAATATATCTTTCTGCATTTGTTAAAGTCTGCTTTCTTGTATAATACTCAGGAACCATATCTTTGAATGAATTGGTAACCTCAATACAATATCCGAACACTTTATTAAACTTTACTTTAAGACTCTTAATACCTGTTTTTTCCCGTTCGTCACTCTCAAGTTTGGCAAGCCATGTCTTACCATCGGTCTTAGCATTTCGAAGCTTTGCAATCTCTTCATTGTATTCGGTTTTTATTATTCCTCCTTCTTTGATAAGAATAGGCGGATCATCTATAATAGAATCATCTATAAGCTTATAGATATCTTCAAGGGTATCAAAATTCTCATAAAGTCCTTTAAGAATTTCACCTTTATATTCTTTTAAAAGATTCTTAATGTATGGTAACATCTCAAGCGAATTCTTGAACGAAATAAGATCTCTTGGATTAGCCGTATTATAAGATATTTTACTTATAAGTCTTTCAAGGTCATATATAGGATTAAGGTATTCTCTTAACTCATCTCTTGTAATAAGTTCATCATTAAGTTCCTGTATAGCTTCCTGACGGTTTTCAATCTCCGTTCTGACAATAAGCGGCTGTTCAATATAGCTTCTTAACATTCTGGCTCCCATTGCAGTCTTTGTCTTATCAAGCACCCACAAAAGTGAGCCTCTTTTCTGTTTCTCACGCATAGTTTCACAAAGTTCCAGATTTCTTCTTGTTGAAGTATCAATAATCATAAACTTATTAGTAGAATACGGAGTTATTGTGCTCATCTGTGAAAGGCTTGTCTTCTGTGTCTCTATAAGATACTGCATAAGTGCCCCGGCAGCAATTACACCGGATGAATAGTCTGCAATTCCAAGTCCTGCAAGGTCCATTACCCCAAAATGCTCTTTAAGCGCTCTTTTACAAAGTTCATCATCAAAGTACCATGTATCAAGAGTAAATACACTTATTCCAAGGCTTCCCTTCAGGTCATCTATATCTATACCCGAAAGCACAAACGAAGAATTACATATTATCTCCGAAGGCATAAAACGGTTAACCTCATCAAGCATCTCTCTTGCACTTTTAACCTCTGTCAGAAAATAATCTCCGGTAGATATATCTGCAACAGAAACGCCGAAAGAATCATCAAGATATACTAAAGACATAAGATAATTATTTTTAGTTTCATCAAGTGCTGATGTGCTGATGTTTGTTCCCGGCGTTACAATTCTTACTATTTCACGCTTAACAAGACCTTTTGCAAACTTCGGGTCCTCGACCTGGTCACAAATTGCCACTTTATATCCTTTACTGACAAGTTTATCTATATACATATCAACAGCATGGTGAGGGACTCCACACATAGGAGCACGTTCTTTAAGACCACATTCTTTACCTGTAAGTGTTATCTCGAGTTCTTTTGATGCAGTAAGTGCATCATCAAAAAACATTTCAAAGAAATCTCCCACTCTGTACATCAAAATGCAATCTTTATTCTGTTCTTTTACATCAACATACTGTTGCATCATTGGCGATAATTTTTCCATAGTTCATCCTATTCCTCTTATATAAGCGGACATGCCGCATAATTCTTATACTAATCTCCATTCCGCAGGCATCATACTAATGTTCCCAGATAATAAAATCCCTTTGCCTCATCAAGTCTGACATTTACGATTTTGCCAATCATATCAGCCGTTCCATTAAAATGTACAACGGTATTGCTTGAAAGTCTTCCTGTAACAAGATTTTCATCATGAGTATTAATATCCTCAACTAAAACCGGAAGTGTCTGTCCGACTCTCTTTAACGTTTCTTCTGTAGAAATATCCTGAACAACTTTCAAAAGCCTGTCAAACCTTTCCTTTACCACTTCTTTTGGAATCTGGCAATCCATTTTAGCAGCAGGTGTCCCTGTACGCTTTGAATATATAAATGTATATGCACTGTCGTACCTTACCTGTTTTACAACATCAAGGGTATCCTCAAAATCTTCCTCCGTCTCTCCCGGAAAGCCTACAATAATATCTGTAGTAAGTGCTATATCAGGAATTTCTTTCTTAATCTTTCCTGCAAGTTCAAGATAGGATTCTTTAGTATAATGCCTGTTCATAATCTTTAATAACCGGTTGCTTCCCGACTGTAAAGGAAGATGTAACTGCGTACATATTCTCTTTGAATTTTTCATAACTTCTATAAGGTCATCTGACAAATCTTTTGGATGTGATGTCATAAACCTTATTCTTTCAAGACCTTCTATGTCATCAACCATTTTAAGAAGCTCAGCAAATGTAACAGGCTTGTCAAGTCCCTTACCATATGAATTGACATTTTGTCCCAAAAGCATAACTTCAACTACACCATCATCAACAAGTCCTTTTATCTCATCAATTATATCTTCAGGCTTTCTGCTCCTCTCTCTTCCTCTTACATAAGGAACGATACAGTAGCTGCAGAAGTTATCGCATCCAAACATTATATTTACACCTGACTTAAATGAATACTTTCTCTCAATAGGCAGATTTTCAACTATCTTGTCCGTATCCTTCCATATATCAATAATCATATGTCCTGCTGTTATTCTGCTATATATAAGTTCAGCCAGTTTAAATATGTTATGTGTACCAAACACTATATCAACAAATCTGTAGCTTTTTTTAATCTTTTCTACAACATCTTCTTCCTGCATCATGCATCCGCACAAAGCAATCATCATGCCGGGATTTTTCTTTTTAAGATTCTGCATATATCCAAGGTGACCATATACTTTCAGATTGGCATTTTCTCTGACGGTACATGTATTGTAAAGAACAAAGTCAGCATTTTCCGAATCTGTCTCGACATATCCTATCTTAAGAAGAATACCCAATAATTTTTCTGAATCCCTTGCATTCATCTGACATCCAAAAGTTTTTGCCGTACATGTAAGAGGCCTTCCAAGTTCCTCACTTTTTTTACTGACCCACTCCTTACATAATTCCATATAATAATTTTGTCTTTTTATCTCATCATCTTTAATATCTTTTTCGTTCATTCTATTGTTTAAATTCTTATCCAAGTTATTATCCATCCTTCTCTGCAATTGTGTTATCTTCTACTAACTAATGAATTATACATTTAGGCACAATAATTGTCAAACAATTGTGCTGCTAAAGACATGTATTCGCAAAAATCTCTCGTTTTCCTTATCTTTTTGTATATTTTTGCCATTTCTCTATTTTCCTCAACATCAAAACATCGTATCATATATGTCCATAATTCTTTCATCTTAAACATCGCATTTACTTCACTTCCCATATCATCTGCGTATCCCGATATTAACAGGTTATGAAACTTTCTCATTCTCATATAATCAGGCTTACTTTCTTTATTACATCTGATATCTTCACATAACTGCGGATTCATAAGAATTCCACGCCCCATCATAATTCCATTTATATCAGCAAATGTATTACATATTTCTTCGTAATCATTAATTGAAAACACATCCCCATTATATATAAGAGGTATTCTGCTATTATGATAAGCATACAAAAACATATTCTTATTCACACTATTTTTATAATAATCTTCTCTTACTCTGGGATGAATTATAAGTTCCTTTATAGGATATTCATTATAAATATCAAGAATATCATAAAATTCTTCCCCATCATTCATCCCAATACGTGTCTTAACAGAAATATCAATTGTAATATCAGCAGAAAATATATTATCAAGAAATCTTTTAAGATTATCTGTATCTTTTAAAATTCCGGCACCCTTATCCTTCGAAACAACTGTTCCGGAAGGACAACCTGCATTAATATTAACTTCTTTATAACCATATTCTCTCAATCTCTCTGCTACAGATATAAACTCGTCGCTTTTATTTGTGAGAATCTGAGGCACAACATCCAGCCCGATGTTATTCTCAGGCAGAATATCTTTCTTCTCACGATTGCGTAAATCTCTCTTTTTTGCAGGCACAATAAAAGGTGTAAAATATTTATCTACACCTTCATATATTTCACTGTATGTATTTCTGAAAACATAGCCTGTTATCCCTTCTAAAGGAGCCATATATAACCGCATTAATATATCCTCTCATCTGTTATAATAATATCCATCTTTATGTCATACTCATCATGCGGAATAGCATCATATACCTGTTCTTCAAATGCAATACCTATAGCTGCCTTTACCTTGTGTGCTGAAAGGTATCTGTCATAAAATCCTCCGCCATAACCATTTCTGTTTCTTTTATAATCAAATGACGTTCCGGGAACAATAACTATTGCATTCCCTGTATCTGTCACTTTGTCACAATTATCTGCCGGCTCTCTTATTCCCATTTCGCTGATATTGGTATCTTCTAATGAATGAATATAATAAAATTCCATTTTGTCACCTTCGACTTTGGGAAGTGCAACTGCTTTTCCTTCGTGTAATGCTTTATTTATAATTGTATCCGTTATAACTTCACTTCTATAACTGGCATAACACAGAATTTCCGAAGCATTATTATAATACTCAGTCTGACATAATCTCATTGCTATTTCATCACTTTTAGCAACCCTGTTCTCTATAGAATTTCTGACCTTTACGGCTTCCTTTCTAAATGATTTTTTATCAACTAAAATACTCATCTTTGTATTAATTGCCTTTCTTAGGTCTTGCAGGAGTTACTGTTCCATCAGGATTAAGAAAACTCACATTATCTAACTGTCCTCTCAGGTTGTTATGTACAAGCCTTATATATTCCTTTCTTAGTTTCTGCTGTTCATCCTTTTCTGCAGGTGTAAGACCTTCTGACTTTGACTTTCTGTATAATTCGTTAATTCTGTCTAATTTTGACTGCTCCATAAATATATCCTTCCTTACGATTATTTATTGATAAATGTTTTAAGCTCATCTAAATACTTTATCCCCATATCATAACCATGCTGATAAAACTCCATAAGCTTATCCGTATCCTGTTCAGCCCTGTCTACCGGCTCCATCTCAGGTCTTATAACAAAGATATGTCCTTTATTCTCAAGTTCCTCAATAAATTCCAATGTCTTATTATACCTTGCATTTCTCTTAAATATAGCTTCATTAAGCTTCGGATAATTTCTATATACAAGCTTCGAAAAATCCATGGAATTCTTATCTCTTTCTTTTTTTCTATATCCTTTATTTCGTGTAAGAATAACTACCGGCTTCTTATATCCGTCTCTAAGCATCTTAACTACAGGTATAGAATCACTTACACCTCCATCAAGATAAGGTTCACCATCTACCTCAGTAATCTGGGATACAAATGGAAGACTGCTTGAAGCCTGACATATTTGCATAAGTCTCTTTTTGTCAGTATATTCTTCTAAATATTCCGGCTCACCGGTGTTGCAATTCGTAACAGTAATAAGGCATCTCGATTCGCCCTTAAAAAAAGTATCATAATCAAAAGGAATTATTCCATTTGGAAATGCATCAAATATAAGTTCCATATCAAAAAGACTTTTATTTATAATCATATTTTTGATACTCACATAAGAATCAGAATACAGATAATCAATCATACATTTTCTTGTTCTGTATGGCTGATGTGCTGCATAAGCAACCGCATTACATGCACCGGCTGAAACACCTATTATATATGGAAAATACATATTATTTTCCATAAAATAATCTAGTACACCTGCCGTAAACACTCCTCTTGTTCCACCGTCTTCTAAGACAATACCTGCTTTCTTCAATGCTCTCACCTTCCATTTACTTATTACTTATTTGGTAAATATATATATATCATCCTCAGATGCCCATATAAGATCTGTACATTCACCTTTTTCACTAATAATACAATTTAAACCCGGATATGAATATACTTCAAATACCGGCGTCTCTTTTCTTATAATACCTTTGCTTTTTGTTCCGGCAAAAAGGAAAAGATCATTATTCACATTTAATAACTCCATATCATTTTCAAACCTGAATTCTACCTTTGCCTTCTTAAGATTGATAAATTCATATACATTTGCCTTTTTAAGACTTATATATGGCTCGCCACCTATAATATGATGTGAGGCGAGTGTCTCCTCACTATCAACATTTTTATTGATACAATTGACAATATCCTTCGTTTCCAGATTATAAAAGAAAAGTTCTTCTTCATGCTCTATATTATCAATTGTTGAATAAATAAGATATCCTGATTCCACCTGTATATATGGAATTGTATGTGTAAAAAAAGTCTGTTGTATTGTATCAACTGTTATATTGGTCTGTGAAATAATAATATCTGATATAAACTGTCCTACATTGACAATACTTATAGATTCAACACTTACTTCCTCTCTTGTAAGATATTTATAGCGTTCATCTTCAAGAAGTGAATATCCTGTTTTCATAACGCACATATTCTCTGATATTTCTACAATCTCAGATATTCCGTTCTGGACTATGTTTTCATCCATTACAGGATATAGCTGATTTTCCTGATAATTATATAAAAAAGTTTCAAATGCAAAGAAACCGGAACATGTCTCTTCTTTATTTGTCCTAATGTACTCATGCTGTACAAGCACATAGGACTCGTTGAGAACAAAAACCTTTAATCTCTTTGCAATCGGATACATGCTTATATCATCTTCTATACATAATACATCTTCACACTGTTCAGTTATATAATTAAACTTTTTAAGAATAATCTTTTTTCCGACAATTGTAAAAAAATAAATATGTTCATCATTAAGAGATACTATCTTAATAATGCCAAGTGCATATTTTTCTACATCCGGCAATACCTCTTTTCTTATATTGCTTTGTATATCAAATACAACGTATTTTACCCTTGGTATTCCTGTATGACCATTTTCATCATAAAATGTTTCAAGAACATAGTCTTTTTTTAGTAACCGGTTCTTATAATTATCAATGTTTTTTAGAATTTTTATATCCATACATTAATGTACCTTTCATTATTCTTCAAGATGGTCAATAAGACAGAAATCTTCGTCTTTATGTGCAAGAAACAATGTCCCTACATCTTCACCCTTAAGAATTCTATATATGTTATTAATGTCATCTGCATTTGCAATAATCATGTCTGCACCTGACCTTGTTGCTATTTTGGCAGCGGTAATCTTAGCACTCATACCACCTGTACCTACATTACTTCCCGAACTTTCTTTTCCCATATTTTCATATTCCTTAGTAATCTCAGGAACAATACTGATAAACTTTGCATCTTTATTAGCTTTAGGATCATCAGTATAAAGTCCGTCTATATCGGATAACAATATTAGCAGGTCAGCCTCTACAACTGATGCAACATATGAAGAAAGTCTGTCATTATCACCAAACTCAATCTCACATGTTGATACAGTGTCATTCTCGTTTACAATCGGAATTGCTCCGAGCTTTAACAATTCTTTAAAAGTATTCTCCGCATTTTTTCTGCTTAAATCGTTTATCATTGTATATTTTGTCATTAATACCTGTGCTGCATTCTGACCATATTCCGAAAAAAACTTCTGATATATCATCATAAGCTGTGCCTGCCCAATTGCTGCAAATGCCTGCTTTTCAGACAATGAAGGCTGAACTGATGTATCAAATCCCATCTTACCTTTTCCTACTGCAATAGCACCTGAAGAAACAAGAATAACCTCACGTCCCTGATTATGTATGTCTGTGATAACCTTCACAAGCATATCAAGCTTACGCAAATCAATCTTTCCTGTTTCTGAATGTGTAAGAGATGATGAACCAATCTTTACAACAATCCTCTTTTTATTTTTTAATGATTCTCTGTAACTCATATCTATCCTCATTCTTTTTTGCGTTTTCAGTTTAGTTTACTACAAAATGTATATTTAGTCTATCTATATTGAATATTTACAAATTATTTTCACATAATAAAGGCTTATATTTTAACGCTATTGCCTCAAATACCTTAATCCCATCCATTGCAGCAGAAGTTATTCCGCCTGCATAACCTGCACCTTCACCACATGGATATATACCTTTAACACTGCTCTCATATTCTTCATTTCTGACAATTCTTAATGGCGAGGATGTACGGCTTTCAACACCTGCAAATATTGCATCTTTTCTATCAAAACCGTCTATTTTATGTCCAAATCTTTCCATTCCTGCTACAAGTGATTCATTTATATATTCAGGAAATATTTCATTAATATCAGCAAACACATATTCTCCCTTAATCTTAGGGGTAATCTCTCCAAATTCTTCTGATACCTTTTTATTCTTAAAATCTCCATACAACTGTACAGGAATTTTACCATGTCCGCATCTGGATGCTGCCTTTTCCAGTTTTCTTTGGAATTCTATACCTGCAAGTGGCGAATCTCCTTCAAAATCATCAGGTGTTACAGTCACTATAACCGCACTGTTGGCAATTCCCGAATCTCTTTTGCTGTAACTCATTCCATTTACAGCCACCATACCTTCTTCAGATGAAGCATTGACAACATATCCTCCCGGACACATGCAGAACGAATACACTCCTCTTCCATTATCAAGATTAGCCGTAACTTTATAATCTGCAGATGGCAGCAGTTCATTCATTTCACCATATTGTGATATATCAATCATGTTTTGGTTATGCATAACTCTTACTCCTACAGCAAATGACTTCGGTGTAATTGTAAGATTATGTCTGTATAGCATATTAAATGTATCTCTTGCACTGTGTCCGGGAGCAAGCACCAGAACATCACAGCCTATTTTTTCACTATTATTAACAGTTAAAGAGCATAGTCTGTCCTCTTTTATCTCAACATCTGTCAAACAGGTGTTAAATCGCACTTCACCTCCAAGACGTATTATCTCTTCACGCATATTTTTAACAACCATACACAGTATATCTGTTCCAATATGTGGCTTATTATTATATAGAATACTTTCCGGAGCACCGAATTTAACAAATGTTTCTAACACGAATCTGTTACGGCCAAACTTATCTTTTACCATAGTGTTAAGTTTTCCATCTGAAAATGTACCGGCTCCCCCTTCTCCGAACTGAACATTCGAATTAACGTTAAGTACATTATTATTCCAAAATTCCTCAACATCCTTAGTTCTCTTTTCTACATTATCACCCCGTTCAATCATTAACGGTTTATATCCATAAGACGCAAGCATATAGGTACAAAATAACCCTGCCGGACCACATCCTACTACAACAGGTCTCTTGTCCAGATTATCCATACCACTTATTTCAGGTGTATATCTCTTTTCTGTAGTTAACATAATATTATTATTGTTAACTTTTTTAACAATTGCATCTTCATTATCAATATAAACATTAACAGAATAGCTGTACATAACAGGCTGTTTTCTTGCATCAATAGATTTTCTTACTATAGAATAATTAAATTTAATGTCATTTTTTAATTTAAGACTCTTTCTGATTGCACGAACCAATTCCTTTTCACTGTGATTTATCTGTAATTTTATCTGATTAATCCGAATCATATTTCCTCCACATATCCTGCATTTTTACCTGCTATGTATCCTGTTGACCACGCCCATTGAAGATTATATCCTCCACATATTCCATCAACATCCATAAGTTCTCCTGTAATATATAAGTTATTGCATATAAGTGATTCCATTGTCTTTTCATTAATTTCATCAACTGCTACTCCACCCGTACACACCTGTGCCTGACTGTAATCACCTGTTCCTGTTACGGGCATTTTCATTGATTTTAATGTCTCAACAATATTGGAAATCTTTCTGTTCGATAATTCCGAAACGTGCATATCCGGTGATATATTACATTTCTTTATGACAACCTGTGCCAGCTTTCTATTGACAATTCCGCTTATTACCTGATAAATGTCCATATACTTCTCAGCATTTCTTATATGTTCACTCAATTGTTTGTATGAATAAAACGGTACAAAATCAATTAATGCATCTACTTTGTTATTATTATAAATGTACCTTGATGCATATCTGCTCACCTGAAACACCGGAATGCCTGATATTCCATAATCTGTAAGCTGTAATTCACCTTTATCTTTTACTATTATATCGTTGCCACACATTAATGTAATCTCTCCATCACATCTTACTCCCTTCCATAGTTTCAGATATTCATCTTTACACTTTATAGCCGTAAGTGCAGGCAAAGGCTTTATTATTTTATGCCCTAATTTTTTAAGTAATTTATAACCACTACCGTCTGAACCGCTTTTTTCATAAGTTTTTCCACCGGTTGATACTATAACACGTTCTGATTTATATTCAATCTGTTTATCTGAATCCTTTATACATGTTAATACAAATCTTCCGTCAGAAGTCCTTCTGATAGAATGGCAATGAACATTATATATAATATTTACTTTAAGCGAATCACATTTTTTAATAAGGGCATCTACTATAATGGATGCCTGTCCTGAATATGGATAAAGGTAACCATTCTTATCTTTCGTCACTATCGAAAGGCTGCTAAAAAATTCTGTAGCCTGCTTCTGTCCAAATACATTAAGAACACTTTTTACAAATTCAGGTCTGACTGTTCTGTAACAATCAATATTTTGTAATGTATTGGAATAGTTGCATTTTCCATTACCTGTCATAAGTATCTTTTTGCCGGGCTTATCCATATGCTCAAGCACAGTAACTTTACTACCATATCCGGCAGCAGTAATTGCAGCCATCAGCCCCGATGCCCCTGCACCAATAACAATCACATCATTATCAGACATATAATTCCTCATTTCCTAACTTGTAAGTGTTTGTAAATAGCTGTATAACCCCTTAAGGTCATTCATATATACACCTTTTTCTAACTGTGTCCGGTCAGTTGGTTCTAATGTATCAGCCTCTATCTCTGTGTATAAATATACTTTATTGTCAGATGTATGATATACATTAATGCTCTCTCCCTCAAGAATAACTTTATAGTTATACTGTTTTTCGATTCCGGCCATAGCTTCCTCTTGCTTTGCATCTTCTTTTGTTATCTCAGCATCATTATTCTCATCTTTTTTAATACCGGATGAAGCTTTATAATAACAATAAAAATACAATGTAAGCACGATTATCGCACCTGACAGTATAAAACAGCCATATGCCGTCTTTTTTATTACTGATTTCATATAACAATCCTTTCATTCATCGGAATAAATTTTTCCTTAATAAAAGGATTAACTATATTCAAAGATTTTATACAAATTTTCCGAACTTATTATAGCGGTAAATAGGAAAACGTATATTGTATGGCATGCATCAGATATTAATATCTCAACTTGCCATAAATTGCTAATTTGCCGATGTCGTTTTCAGCTTGTATTATTATTTATGTTCATTCGATATTGAACATCTCCTTAGGATGTGCACCCATTACACACACTCGATTTATGACGTGCCGTGTGTGGGAGTTATGCCGTTCTCCGGCTTATGCAGATGCGAAAAATCACCGTTCAAGCAACACTATCTACATTGTTGTAATAAACTAAATAGCGCGTTGGATTTTTCGCATCTTGTTTGCATAATCCGGGAACGGCATTTACTCCCACCCGGCTAAGGAATCATGAGAGCGTGTGTAATGGTAGTACATCCTTAGCGTCGCTGTTCACTTAGCGAATGAACACAAACGTCAAGCTGAAATACGACATCTGGCAAATTTATGCAATTTACGCAAAATGTTTCGATATTAATATTGATGCATCCATACTTTTATGCGTTACTATGTATAACACCGCTATAACTATAATAAATTCGGAATAATGTATCTTAATCCTTTGTGTTAAGCATAAATGCTTCCGGCAGCAGTTCTCCTAATGTATATATCTTAATATTGTTATTTTTGTCACTTAGAATAATCCTTCCTTCTGAAGGCATGAATTCTGACAAAAACTGTCTGCATATACCACATGGAAATGTAAAATCACCTGATGATGATACGATTGCAATATGTTCTATTTTCCTCTCCCCTTCTGATATAGCCTTAAGTGCTGCTGTTCTCTCTGCACATATCGTTGCACCATAAGAAGAATTTTCAACATTGCATCCCGTATATATATTGCCACTTTCTGTCATAATAGCTGCGCCAACACTGAAATGTGAATACGGTGAATACGAATTTTCCATGGCTTTTATGGCTTTTTGTATTAATTCTGTATCATTACATTTGCTGTTAATCATCTGTATATCTCCAATGCATCAAGTATTTCTTTTTGTTTTGCTTCCATAACAATACGTTCATCCTCTTCCATATGGTCATGTCCAAACAGATGAAGCATACTGTGTGCACATAAAAATGCAAGTTCCCTTAATTCCGAATGTCCATACTCCTTCGCCTGTTCTTTTACTTTTTCAAGCGATATAACAATATCTCCAAGAACCATCTCTCCCGTATCAGGGTCGAAATAATCGTCTGATTCCTCTGCAAGGGTAAAATCTTCAGGTTTCTTATAATCAACCATAGGGAAAGATAAAACATCCGTAGGTCTGTCTATGTTTCTATACTCCTTATTTATGCTGTGAATTGAATCATTATCCGTAAGAGTAACATTAAGCTCAGTCTCATAAGGACATTTCACATAATCTATTGCATACCCTACAACTCTTTTTATTACATCTTCATAATCAAAATCAAGTACAATATCTGTTTCCTTTTCAATATTAAGCGTCATACTAAACCTCATTTCTGACATTTTTATCTCTTATTGTTCCACACAATATATCAACAAATGTTTCCTTTATTATACTATATTCCTTAAGTGTAAATGGCACATCATTGAGCATGCCACCATCCATTCTCATTGTCATTACACTGTCAATTATTTTCTTTTGATTAATTCTTGTCATATTTGTCTTAAGCATATAATCCTTTGTGGACACAAGTGTATCAGCAAGAAGAACAATTGCAGCCTCTTTTGTCTGTGGAAGTCTTTTTTTGCCATTGTGTTCCTCAATAATAGCTATAACATCTTTCGGTATCTTATATTCTCTGGCAATCATCACTCCTGCCGGAACATAATCTCTGCTTATTGTCTTACCAATATCGTGATACATTGCCCCTGTTCTGCATAGCACCTCGTCTGCTCCTATGGCAATAGCGGCTGCTGAAGCCAGGTCCGCAACTTCAAGTGTATGATAAAACACTCTTAATGATGTATTCCTCATCTCTGCAATAGGAGGGAAGTCTTCGCTGCACAAAGCCATATATTTATCTTTTGAGGCTCTCTTTTTTATTACCATATATTTCGAAATAATTAAAGTAATAAACATTGCCACATATGTAACTGCAAGCTGAATAACACCCGGAATAAGTCCATAATAATCAATATGTCCATAATTGCTAAAACACCATATAATAACTAATGAAAAATATGACGCAGCAATAATAACAAATACAAAAAACATATCTTTCATTGTTTTCATGAATTCTGATGCAAAACACACTATTATACCAAATATAAGATAATATATAATACTCTCCTTCTTATCAGGCTGTACTATATAATAATAACTTACACAATATAATACATGAAAAGCAATACCTGTATATGGATGATAAAGTATTGCTGCAACAGCCGCAGCAAGAGCTATCGGAACATACACAGGCTGCAATTTTGTAATAATAAAAAGTGTTGCAAATAAAAAGCAGTACACTGCCATGCATCCTGCCCAGCCTTTTTTATCAGTTGATTTTTTTAACAGACACACAAAATATATAAGTGTGCACATTACAACTATTCCTATTATTCCTGCTTTTTCATATGGAAATAACGGATAATTCATAATTTTTGAATACATAAGTACTGCTGTATATATTAAAGATGTTATAATCACAATAATTACTGTAATCTCATTTTTCAAACTTTTGTTATGTGCTTTATACATTAGAATTATCCCTCATGTCTTCTCTGGTCTTTCTTCTTTTTCTCACGATTTTCATATGCCTCATATGCATTAACTATCTTCTGAACAAGAGGATGTCTGACAACATCTTCACTTGTAAGACGTACAAATGCAATATCATCTATTTTCCCGAGAACTTTCATAGCCGTATCAAGTCCCGATACAGCATTGGCAGGTAAATCCTTCTGTGTAAGGTCACCTGTTATAATTGCCTTAGAACCAAAACCTATTCTTGTCAGAAACATTTTCATCTGTGCAGGTGTGGTATTCTGTGCCTCATCAAGTATTATATATGCATTATCAAGTGTTCTTCCCCTCATATATGCAAGTGGTGCTACTTCTATAAGTCCTTTCTCGCTATTGCTCATATAGCTCTCAGCACCCATAATCTGATATAATGCGTCATATAATGGTCTTAAATACGGGTCAACCTTACTCTGAAGGTCACCCGGAAGAAATCCAAGATTTTCTCCTGCTTCAATTGCAGGGCGGGTAAGAATAATCCTCTCAACTTCATTATTTTTAAATGCCGTAATTGCCATTGCCATCGCAAGGTATGTCTTACCTGTTCCTGCCGGTCCTATTCCAAAAGTAATCATTTTATTTTTTATCTCATCAATGTACTTCTTCTGCCCTATAGTCTTAGGTTTAACCGGTTTTCCATTAATAGTTCTGCATATAATATTGTTATCAAGTTCTGATAATGTCTCTACATTGCCTTCCATAGAAAGACTAAGTGCATAATTAACATTCTGCTCCGTAATGGTACTGCCTTTCTCTGACAACTTAATAAGCTCCGTAATTACACTCTTCGCCCTCTTTGTACTGACTTCACTTCCGATAATTTTCAGTTCTGAATTTCTTGCAATAACTGTTACGTGAAGAGTCTTTTCTATTTTTTTCAAAAATAAATCAAACTGACCGAATATATTCTGCTCATGTCCGGCCGGAATATTCATAATACTTTCAATTACACTCATCCTGAATAATATCCTCTCTGTCACTGGCAAGTTTTTTTCTTTTTATTCCAATCTCGCCATAGACTTTTATATTGCCATGAATCCTGTATCCATGGTCAGCCTTCTCTATTTTAACATCTTTTTGTATAATTTGAATACCCTTTTCTTTTAATTTAAATAAAAAGTGATTATATTTATCGTATAATATATCTTTTGATGACACATTTTCAGAAAAATCTTTCATATACTCATCATAATTATAACAGTACTCGCCATTAATATATGCTTTTGGTATAACGTCATGTACCGCCTGAACTTCAAGATTATCATTATAAATATCAAGTTCACCTCTCACAAGCACATCCCCTTTTTTTACCACCTTGCCGGGAATAATCTCAGGTGTCCCGCTTATTGTAACCATATCTTTTATAACACTGTCATGCGCAGCAATAATGTCGTAATATCCCTCTTCAATTGTCTCATCCGGAGTCTCATCTTCATTTTCCTTAATGTGTAAAATAAGCTTTGTACCTTGTATTTCTGCCGATATCCACGTTATAAGATTATATTCTTTTCTAAGAAGCTTCTCTATTTCATCACAATGTATATCTTTAATCGGCATTCCATTGTATACACCGTTTTCCTTAAGTGTGTCTATTATATTTTCATCCCGGCACATAAGATTTCCATCAAATTCTATACTCCACATATGTAGCTGCATAAGATATAACATTATTACAAATATAATTCCACCAATTGCAAAAAACATTCTGTCATTATACTTCTTAATAATACCTGTGATACCCTGACATTTTGAAATCTTTACCCTGCAAATTCCTTTTTCTGATACTCTTTTTATAACTTCTATATCACTATATGCCACAAGAAAAGTACACTCATCTTCTCTACTTTTCACAAAAAATATCTTTACAGAATTGTTTCTGCAAATATTAATAAACCTTCCATACTGTCCCTGTGTTAGCGTAACAATATAATATCCTTTACACAACAAAAGAATTTTATTCACTACGAAGCCTCACTATTAATTTTCTAATTAAATAAAAGTTATCTGGGATATACGCCCTGATACTTTAAAGTCATAGTCTGACAGATAATCCATCTCCATAGATTTCCCACATATCTTTATTTTGGAATCTTTGGTTTTTATCAAAATACTTTCTGAGTCGTAGTCAAGAATACAGTCAAAGTTCTCTACAACAACTGTATAATGCCCTGTCAAATGTATTGTGGATGCTCCAAGCATTACATCTTTAGGAAGATTTAATGAATTAACAATCGTTTCTTTCACATTAATCCTCGTTTCTGCCGGCTATATACATTTTTATAATATATGTAGCCGGCAATAAAAAAATGCCATTGCAATATGATTGCAATGGCATTAACAGCACATTAATTATATTTACGTTTTCTTGCTGCTTCAGATTTTTTCTTACGCTTTACGCTTGGCTTTTCATAGTGTTCTCTCTTGCGGATTTCCTGCTGAATGCCAGCTTTTGCACAGTTTCTTTTGAATCTGCGTAAAGCACTATCTAAAGATTCGTTTTCTTTTACGATAACATTTGACATAGTCTCACACCTTACCTCCCTCCAGTTGTGGAATGTGCACAATACAACTGTTTGGGTATTTTTTGCACTAAAATGTATTATAACATATTTTTTTCATTCGTCAAGAACTTTCTTAACTAACTTAAACTTATATTATAATTGTTCAGCTAACACTTCAGCTGCCTTGGCGATTGCTGCATCTATTCCCGATGCATCTTTACCTCCGGCCTGAGCCATATTTGGACGGCCACCACCGCCACCACCTACCAATGGTGCTATTGCTTTGACAAGATTTCCTGCATGTGCTCCCTTGCTAACAGTTCCTTCAGTAGCCATAACGATAAGATTAACTTTATCTTTAGAAAGTGCTGAAGCGAGAACAATCACACCTTCTCCCAACTTATCTTTAAGGCTGTCACCAAGATTTCTAAGTCCGTTCATATCCATCTCCGGAACATTGGCAGCCAAAAGTTTGACATCCTTAACTTCCTTAACCTGATTCATAACATCACCAAGTGAATTATTGGCAAGTTTACTCTTAAGGCTCTCATTCTCACTCTTTAACTGTTTCATCTCATCATTCATTGCCTGAATCTTCTCGGCAAGTTTTGCCGGCTCAGTTTTAGCAGCTTTAGCAGCTTTCTCAAGTTCCTTCTCAAGATTATTGTAATATTCAGTAACTCCTGTACCTGTAAGAGCATCAATTCTTCTTACACCGGCAGCAACACCTGATTCAGATATAATCTTGAACTGTGCAATAACACTAGTGTTACTTACATGAGTACCACCACAGAACTCTTTAGAGAAATCACCCATCGAAACAACTCGTACACTCTCGCCATATTTCTCGCCAAACAGTGCCATTGCTCCTGTCTTTCTCGCTTCTTCAATGCTCATAACCTGAGTATCTACATTGATGGCTTCCTGAATCTTAGCATTGACAATATCTTCAACTTTCTTAATTTCCTCTTTAGTAACAGGCTGGAAATGTGTGAAATCAAATCTCAGATGATTCTCATTGACCAAAGAACCTGCCTGTTCTACATGATTGCCAAGGACCATTCTTAAAGCTTTCTGCAGAAGATGGGTTGCACTGTGGTTCTTAGCCGTAGCATTTCTTATAGTCCCATCAACCTGTAATGTAACTTTATCTCCTACCTTGAACATGCCCTTAGTTACTTTTCCTACATGTCCTATTTTACCGCCGAGAAGCTTGATAGTATCCATCACTTCAAACTGTGAATCACCTAAAGTAATAATACCTTTATCCGCTTCCTGACCACCCATTGTAGCATAGAATGGTGTCTTGTCTACAATAATTGTACCTGCATCACCATCGGCAAGAGCCTGTGTAATCTCTTTATCTGTTGTAAGTACAAGGATAGTTCCCTCTGTCTTAAGTGAATCATATCCTACAAACTCACTTGTAACTGATGGGTCAATGGATTCATATACGGTAACATCGGCTCCCATGTAGTTAGTAACTTTTCTGGCACCCCTTGCAGTCTCCTTCTGATGTTCCATTGCAGTTTTGAATCCTGCTTCATCAATAGTGAATCCTTTTTCTTCCATAATCTCCATTGTAAGGTCATATGGAAATCCATATGTGTCATATAATTTAAATGCATTTTCGCCTGAAAGTTCCTTAACACCTTTTTCGTTCATCTCTGCTTCCATATCTGCTAAGATGCCAAGTCCCTGGTCAATAGTCTTGATGAACTTATTTTCTTCCTCTGTGAGAACTTTAAAAATCATGTCTTTTTTCTCATCAAGCTCAGGATATCCATCCTTAGAACCTTCTATTACAGTCTCACTTAATCTGGCAAGAAACTTTCCGTCTATTCCAAGCAGCTTACCATGACGTGCCGCACGTCTGATAAGTCTTCTTAATACATAGCCTCTGCCTTCATTAGATGGCATAATTCCATCTGATATCATAAATGTAGCCGAACGTATATGGTCTGTCACTATACGAATTGATACATCATGTGCATTATCTTCAAGGTATTTAACTCCTGCAAGCTCACATACTTTATTACGAAGAGCGCAGACGGTATCAACATCGAATATAGAATCCACATCCTGAACAACACTTGCCAGTCTCTCAAGTCCCATTCCCGTATCGATATTCTTCTGTTCAAGTTCTGTATAGTTGCCTTTACCATCGTTATCAAACTGTGTAAATACATTGTTCCAGATTTCCATATATCTGTCGCACTCACATCCTACAGTACACCCCGGCTTTCCACAACCATATTTTTCACCTCTGTCGTAATATATCTCAGAACATGGACCACATGGACCTGCACCATGCTCCCAGAAGTTGTCCTCTTTGCCGAATCTGAATATTCTTTCAGGAGCTATTCCAATCTCCTTATTCCATATATCAAAAGCCTCATCATCATCTGTGTATATTGATGGATAAAGTCTGTCCGGATCAAGCCCTACTACCTCTGTAAGAAATTCCCACGACCAATGAATTGCCTCTGTCTTAAAATAATCTCCGAAAGAAAAGTTACCGAGCATCTCAAAGAATGTACCATGTCTTGCTGTCTTACCGATATTCTCAATATCACCTGTTCTGATACACTTCTGGCATGTCGTTACTCTTCTTCTTGGTGGAATCTCCTGTCCTGTAAAATAAGGCTTTAAAGGTGCCATACCTGAGTTTATGAGAAGAAGGCTGTTATCATTGTGTGGAACAAGAGAAAAACTCTTCATTTTCAAATGTCCTTTGCTCTCAAAAAACTCTAAAAACATACGTCTTAATTCATTAACACCATATTTTTTCATTTCTATAAATCCTTTCGTCTACTAGTTCTTACTTTCAATGTTATTATCCATATTACTGTCTGCTTTATTGTCTTTCCTGTCACGAAGTTTTTTGCCAAGTATTACGGCACATACTATCACACCAATCATAACAACGAAACATAATGGATACCATATAACTGCCTGTAATAAAGTCATAAAATACCTCCTTTATGATTATGATAACTTAATCTGGTGGAATCCTTTCTTACCTTTCTTAATAACAAGACTTCCGTCATCATCCAAATCATTTTCTGTAAACTTCTTATCAATCTCTGTTATCTTAACATCATTTGCTGAAACACCGCCCTGTGTGACAAGTCTTCTTGCCTCTGAACGGTTCTTGGCAAGTTTTGTCTCAACAAGTAATGCTAAAATATCCATATCCTCAAATACAGCCTTATCGAGTACTGTAGTCGGCATATTCTCACTCTTACCGCCACTTGCAAATACTGCACGTGCTGCTTCCTGTGCTTTCACTGCCTCTTCTTCACCATGAACAATCTTAGTAATCTCGAATGCAAGAACTTCTTTAGCTTTGTTAATCTCAGCACCTTCTAATGCACCTAGTCTTCTTACCTCATCCATTGGGAGAAATGTAAGAAGTCCAAGACACTCTTCAACCTTAACATCCTCGATATTTCTCCAGTACTGATAGAACTCATATGGTGAAGTCTTCTCCGGGTCAAGCCATACAGCCCCCTTCATTGTCTTACCCATCTTAATTCCCTCACTTGTAGTAAGAAGCTTAAATGTAAGACCGTATGCCGGTTTATTCTCTTTCTTTCTGATAAGTTCAACACCACCAATGATGTTAGACCACTGGTCATTACCACCCATCTCTAATGTACATCCATGCATCTGATTAAGCTTCCAGAAATCATATGACTGCATAAGCATATAGTTAAATTCAAAGAATGTAAGTCCCTTCTCCATTCTCTGCTTATAGCATTCAGCAGTTAACATCTTATTAACAGAGAAATGGACTCCGACCTCTCTTAAGAACTGAACATAATTAAGGTCAAGAAGCCAGTCAGCATTATTCTCAATTATTGCATTGTCATTATCAAAATCAATAAATCTTGATAACTGCTCTTTGAATCTTGCTGCATTATAATCTATCTTTTCTCTTGTCATCATAGTACGCATATCTGATTTGCCTGATGGGTCACCAATCATAGTAGTTCCACCGCCTAATAAAGCAATAGGTCTGTGTCCCGCTCTCTGCATATGCATCATTGCCATAATTGTAAGAAAATGACCTGCTGTAAGACTGTCTGCTGTTGCATCAAAACCTATATAAAAAGTCACACGTTCCTTTCCTAACATTTCTCTTATTTCTTCTTCATGTGTGGCCTGCTCTATAAAACCACGTTCAACTAATACGTCGTATACATTCGTTGACATCGTATATGTTTCCTCCATTTCTTAATTATGTACTTTCGAAATCTATATATGCCGTACATAAGCCTTTTCTAACCATTTTAGCACATTAAATGTTTTTATTCAATGTTTTTCCATTTACCTGTGTTAATGAACCCATTCGCCGCCATTTCTGCATTAGCAGTAATTGATTTGTCATAACCTATCACATTCAATAATTTAATTGCATTTCTTGAAGTTGCCTTACCCTTATTAAGCCTGTAATTAAATAACACATCATCGTTGCTTACTTCTTCTTCAAAATGATAATTAGAATAATAATTGCCAAGTATTGAAGTAAGTTCTATATCATGGGTTGCCGCAAAACACATTGCCTTCATGTCACTGATTTCTTTAAGAATCATTGATGATGCAGCAATTCTTTCTACCGTATTAGTTCCTCTTAACACCTCATCAACAAAGCAGAGAACATTTTTACCTGCTTTAACCTTGTCAATTATTCTCTTTAAAGACTTAATCTCTACGATATAATAGCTTTCATTACCAAGCAGATTATCCTTTAATGCCATAGATGAATATATATCGTAAAATGGCGTTATATATTCATGTGCCAGACAGGTATATATAGTCTGTGCAAATATTGCATTGATTGCTATCGTCTTTAAAAATGTTGATTTACCTGAAGCATTAGAGCCTGTAATAAGTACACATCTATTTTCCTCTATAGTATTGCAAACAGGATTATTTATCATTGGATGATACACATCCTTTGCATTTATACTGCATTTTTCCCGATTAAATACGGGTGTTGTGTAATAATTAAGACTCTCTCTGTATGACGCAACAGCTACTAATGCATCAAGCATTCCTAATATGTCAAACATCTCTGATATATCATCTTTGTAATCATTAGTATACTTAAGCATATTATTAAACTTAATAATATCTGCATGTGTAATCATTCTTACATATTCAAGAACAACTTCAGATGCTGAACCATTAATATTCTTTGGTGCAAGCCAGAATATCCCTTTTCTCAAAGGTGCAAGCTTTCTGTTAATCTCATTAAGACGCTTCGAATATCCGGATAAATCTTCAACATCACATTTGTATATCATATCCGCAGCATTCTGCATTCCAACAATATATCTCATGCACACAAAGTAATTCTCAACTTCGGCTTTGGCAGAATAATAAGTTGCGACATTTACACATAGCATTACAATAATACCCGATATACCAAACACCGGCTTAATAAACAATGTTATAACAGCAATCAGCATAAGAGCACATAAAATATAATGCTTCAAATTACTTCTTACCTGAAGTTCATTAAGTCTGTCCACAAATTCCATAATAGATATATTCTTTGTTCTTCCGACTGCTGCAAATATCTCTGATAACTTAAACGCTTTATCCTTATCTTTCTGAAAAATGCTTATAATTCTGTCCCTCTCCTTAAGCCTGTCCTCATCCTTCTCAGGAACTCTTAACATTTTATACAGATATTCTTCACCCATTGATGAATAAGTTGAATTGATTCTGCAAAATACATTATCCATATCAACATCATTCCATGTAATGTCATCTATATATTCAGTATCATCACCAAGTGATTTTGTATAATAATATTCTATTCTGTCAATTTCTTCTAAATCACTGTCTGCTTCCTTTCCCCACTGTTCCCTTATCTGTCTTTTTAACTTCTCGTTTTTTCTTACTTTAGCCATATATGACTCATATAACAGAACCAAAAATCCTGCCACAAAAAATAAAATTGTTAATTTTCCTGCTGTATCCACCATAACCTCCTTAATATCTCAATATAACAGATGTATATTGTCATTTTTGCGATATTATTATACAGCATTACTTATATCCGGTAAACTATATTATTACAATTCATCAGACTTCCCACCGCGATAACTGAAAAAATGCAACTACTAAGAAGCCGGCTCCAAAATAATATTACAGAAAATATCGCCATGGGAAGTATGAATTACAATATTATAAATATAACATTTCCTTTGTTCTCATTGGTTATCTTCATAATTGCGTTCTGCATCTTCTGACGTGTCTCATCTGTAAGCCCCGCTATCTTTGTGTCAATTCCATCCCACACTATTTGTTCAACTGACTTGCCAAAAATGTTAGTATCCCATATTCCGTCATTATTATCTCCCGAATTACTGTTAATATAATCTATCAGATCCTGAGCCTGCTGTTCACTTCCAACAATCGGTGCAATCTCTGTAACAATGTCTGTTTTAATCATATGAACAGACGGTGCTGTCGCCTTAATCTTAATTCCATATCTGCTTCCATTTTTAATTATTTCCGGTTCTTCAAGTACAATCTCATCTCTTACCGGTGCCACAACACCATATCCGGTCCGTTCAACATCAGACATAGCCTGATTAACCTTTTCATAACTGTCTTTCATAAGTGCAGACTTCTTAAGACTATCTATAAGCATATACTCATCCTGTATATCAGTTCCCGTCATTTCACTAAGAATATTATAATAATTATGTTCATGCAATTCTATATTAACGTTAACTATACCGGTAGAAGTATCTTTATTTACAATCATAATATTTTTTATGTATGGGCTGTCTGGAATAAGGCTGCTGTCATTCACGTCATTCATCTTCGAAAACTTCATGCAGCAGTTCTTCATACACGAAACTATATCCGACTTGAGCCAATGTGATACATCAAGAATATCGAACCATTTAGGCAGTATAAAATTAATCTCGCAGAGCGGGAATTCATCCAGAATACTTTTTAAAATAGAAAGAGCATCCTCCCTTTTTAACTGTTCGCAATTAACTCTATACACATTAACATTATAATCCCCTGATATCTTATCAGCCAGCTCCACCGTTTTATCTGAATGAGGATGTACCGAATTAAGCAATACAATAAAAGGTTTGCCTATACTCTTCATCTGCATTATCGTCTTTTGTTCGGCTTCAATATAACTTTCCCTGTCAATCTCTCCAAATGAGCCATCCGTAGTTATAATAATTCCAACATTAGAATGGTCGTTAATAACCCTGTTAGTACCTATTTCGGCAGCATTTTCAAATGGAATTTCTTCATCGGACCATGGTGTTTTAACCATTCTCTTAGCACCATCTTCCATATATCCTTCCGCATCTTTCACAACATATCCGACACAGTCAATAAGTCTTATCTTCATATCAACTCCATCCTCGACTGTTATGCTCATTCCGTTTTTAGGAATAAACTTAGGTTCGGTAGTCATTATAGTCTTCCCCTGTGCACTCTGCGGAAGTTCATCGAGCGTCCTTTTTCTCTCATTCTCATCATCAATCTTTGGAATAATCATCTTATTCATAAATTGTTTTATAAATGTAGATTTACCCGTTCTCACCGGTCCTACTACCCCAAGATAAAGTTCTCCTCCTGTCCTCTCGTAAATATCTTTGTATATATCATACTTACCTGTAACATTTTCCATCTAAATACAAAAACCTCCCACATATTCTTAAAAAAATATATGCAGGAGGTCGCTTGTTAATTCCATAAAATACAGATATCTTTATATATTTAATTTCTGTAAAAATTCTTTTGTTCTATCACTTGAAGGATTATCAATTACATCCTCAGGGCTTCCTTCTTCTATAACCATGCCGCCATCCATAAATATTACTTTGTCCGATACGGCTTTAGCAAAATCAATCTCATGTGTAACTATAACCATAGTCATGTGTTCTGCGGCAAGGCTTTTCATAACTCTTAATATTCCGGCTGTTATCTCAGGGTCAAGTGCCGATGTAGGTTCATCAAAATATAATATTTTAGAATTAAGTGCAAGTGCTCTTGCTATAGCAACCCTTTGCTGCTGTCCACCTGACAATTCACACGGATATGCATTTTCCTTGTCGGCAAGCCCCAGCTTGTCAAGCAATTCCCTTGCCTGGGCATACACTTCATCTTTATCCCTGTTCTGATTATGAATTGGTGCATCAACAATATTCTTAATAACGGAATAATGAGGAAAAAGATTGAAATTCTGAAATACAAGTCCAAAATTCATATATGCCTTCTTCATGTCAGCCTTAGATGGATACAAAACCCTGCCATCTTTATTGGTTCTGACAATTTCCCTGCCAATATAACTTATATTTCCTCCATCAATATGTTCAAGAAATGTTGCACATCTTAACAAAGTTGATTTACCTGAACCTGATGGTCCTATTATTGATACTATTTCTCCTTTATTTACTTCAAGATTAATATCTTTAAGTACCTGTTTTTCTCCAAAACTTTTACTTATGTTTTTTAAACTTAATATATTTTCACTCATATTTTTCTCCATTTCGCCCGAATCCATTTTACTTATAATAATCCATCTTCTTCTCTATATATTCCATTACAAATGCCACTATAAAATTAAATATATAGTAAAACAATCCGGCAACAAATAATGGTACTAATGATGCCTGTGAAGAAGCAATCTGCTTAGCCACAGTAAACATTTCCGTATATGCTATGGCAAATGCTAAAGATGTATCCTTAACAAGTGTTATAACTTCATTAGTTATAGCCGGCATAACTCTCTTAACCATCTGTGGGAAAATAATTCTTGTAAATGTACTTGAACTGTTATATCCCAATACCTTAGCTGCTTCTCTCTGTCCTACGGGTATACTCTGAATTCCCGAACGGTATATTTCCGCAAAATATGCAGCATAATTAAGTGAAAATCCTATAATTACTGCATAAAATCTATAACTATATGACGTAGAAATGTTGAATACATAATATGGTGCAAAGAATACAACTAATAACTGAAGCATAAGCGGTGTTCCACGCATAATTGATATATATATTTTGGCAATCCACTGCACAACTTTGAATCTCGACATCCTAAGTCCCATAATGACAAGTCCTAATGGCATTGAGAACAATAATGTCAATGCAAATATTGCGAATGTAGCCAGCATACCTGAAGACAAAAGCCTGATAATATTATCAATTCCCGTCTTCTTAACAGTTGCCCCTTTATTAAGTGCTGAATCATCCACCTTATCTTCCCTGCTAAGACATATGCTGTCATTAAGTCCCCATTTATCTGCTATCCCGGCAAATGTACCGTCATCGAGCATTTCAAAAAGTGTATCCTGAACTTCATCCCTAAGCTTAGTATTACCAAGCTTAAATCCTATTCCATACTCCTCGGATGAAATGTGTTCATCAAGCATAACAAATTCGTTCCCTTTTGCTGACAACTGATACGAGGCAACACCTATATCCATGGCCACAGCATCAATCATCCCACTCTCGAGATTCATAAATGCCGAATTATAATCCGCAACTTCCTGAAGGTTCTTAAGAGACTTAGCAAGTTCTACATTATCTTTAGTTGCATCATCACCTGTGAGAGCCTTAAGTGCTGAAGAATCACTCTGAACTGCTAAAATCTTACCTTTCAAATCTTTAAGATTCTTTATTCCCGAATTTTTCTTTACAATTACTACCTGTGAATTATCAACGTAAGGTGTAGACCATGTATATTTAGACTCTCTTCCATTCATAGTAAAACCATTCCATATGCATGATATAGAACCTGATGCAAGTTCAGAATCCTTTGAATCCCACGCAATAGGTCTGGCAACAAATGTCCAACCCCTTCTGTTGCAAACTTCCTTTGCCAAATCCAAATCAAATCCCACATACTGTCCGTTATCATCCATGTAACCATACGGTGGAAATTCAGCATCAAATCCTACAATAAATTCATCCCCTTTTGCGTATACGTCTACACTGTTCGAGACACAGAGCGAACATATGAGCATAAACGCAAACACGAATAAATATTTTACTCTTACTATGTTTTTCATTTTTAACCATACCTTTCTTATCACTAGTGCTATGCAACATTATACTATATGTTCTTTAATAATCAAACACAAAAATAAAAAGCCCCACAATCAGAACATACTGACTGTAGAGCATTTTGCGGTCACATAATTAATTATTATCGATAATTTTTCCGTCTTCTATAACAACTGTTCTCATGCATTTCGCTGCCACATCTTTATCATGTGTTATTATGAGTACTGTCCTTCCCTCTTTATTAAGTTCAGTGAACAGTTCCATTATCTCCCCTGTTGTCTTTGTAGTTTCATAATCTCTATCATAGTAATCCTCTTTTCCCTTTTATTTTTCCTCTATCAGCAGCTCCTTAACAGATGTCATGCCAAGCCTTATAAACGGTACTATTGCAGATACAAGAAGCAATATTGCCATTATCGCCATTGTAACATACATGTTGTACTCATTTACAATCATACCTATTTTTCCGTTTATACCCGAATAATATATTACAACAAAACTGCATACTCCTATAATAACTGCCGACAGATTAATTATAAGATTGTATACTATACTGACAAATATACACTTTCCTTTTGAGGCACCACAAAGATAATATATGATATATTCCTTCATGCGTGATTTTATCTGTATTATCGTTGCACATATAATCCCAATTCCTATAATAATCATCACTCCTGCATATATTGGAATTGTCCTTTTTATAAGTTTTTCTATATATTCAAGGCTGTTTTTCTTAAACTGCTCTAAAGTAAACAGATATCCACGTTTTCCAAGAACTGTATTATTATACTTATACTCATAGTCACTTGGTTTTCTGTTATATGTAATGAACTCACTTTCACAGGGATATGAACCAGTTACCGATTTAAGTTTTTCTGCATTTGCATACATATATATGCCTTTACTTCCTGAGTCCTTAAGCGTATAACTTTCGAAAAATCCTCTACACCCATATCCCCATGTAGTTGATGATGTAACATATGTTGAATCCGTAAGTACTCCTACTACTTTAAACATAACTTTCTCACTATCACCACATGTTATAATGCTTCCTACTCCATATCCCAAATTATTAGGCGTCACAACACATTCTATATACTCCCCATCATTACTTTGCCTGAGTTTTCTGAAGCTTCCATCTTTAAGTGGAAATGCTATATTAGCGAAGAATTCTTTTTCAAATCCATATACATTTAAGCTTGTATTTTTTCCCTTATCAAATCCTTCATATACATATGTTCTATGGATAGTCACATCACCTTTTAACTTCTTCTCTATCTTCTTCATCTTTTCAATATATAAATTATTTTCATCCTCATCTCCTTCAAATATCGAAAAAATATATCCATCAGATTCCACAACATAACTGAGTGGCTCATACAACATCCATCTTGAATTTATATTAGATATAATTACATTCGCAGCTACAATTATAATTGCTGTCTCTATAAATATAAACAGATTAAGCCACAGCTTTTTTCCAAATCCTTCAATTCCAAGTCTGATTAGTTTCGTCATTCGGCAATTACCCCTTTCCTAATCTGCCTTATCAATACAGTGCTTATAAGAACAAAATTAATTAATACAAAAGTAATTACAGCAAAAGCATACGTCCGCATGTCATATATATCCATATAATATCCGTTATTATGCACCATAACCGGGTATACAAATTTTCTGAACATCATAAGTCCGAATGCATAACTTAATACAATTTCAATAATAAATTGTACGACATATATTACAAATGCTTTAATATCCGAACATCCCGTTAATTTGTATACCCTTATCATGTTACCTCCATCCCACACTATATATATGTAACATATTAATATATTCAATAACACAACAATAGATGCAATTGCTATTATCACATATATACTATTATTAATCTGCGTTTGTATCAAATCTGCTTTTTCAGGTGACTGTACCTCAACATCACTTCCAAAGCATTTCTTTAACCATGCTACTATCTGATTATTTCGTTCAACTGTAACCATACCGCCTATATACATACTCAGACTTGTCAACTTATACCCCTCAGGAAATGCTTTATTAGGTATAAGTGGATATTGCATTTCCGTTTCCCCTGCAACTGTATATTTCTTATCCCCGACAGTACATGTATCTCCCTCTTTTGACTTCCAGAACTTTGGTGTATATATTATATTGCTGTCACTATATAATACTTCAACCGGAATATCATCAAGCCGTTCAGGATATCCTTCATCTTCTAAATTCTGTGTATAATAAGTATACAGATAAGTATTTTCATCAGAATTTGTCCATGCATACATATCTGCAGATTCCAAATCTTTCCCAATCCAATCTCTTAACTCCATTATATGCTTAAGCCACTCCTGTGGTGTAACATCTGAATCAGTATCTCTTAGATACATATAATAATATTTATCATCTGTATAATTAGTAAAATCCCCCTCTTTATCAAACACCATCATCTTGCATGTTCCAATGGCAAATAGTAATACCATAGCTGCAATAACATGCCCAATTGTAAGAATTGCCGCCTGCATTTTTCTATGCCTTATAAAATGAATAGTATTTTTTATAATTAATCTGATATCTTTCATACTTCCTCCGTAAAACAAATTATGCATATATTCTACATATTATATGTAACATTGCATTCCCTTCTACCATGAAATATATTTATCCCGAGATTAAAAATACATTGTATTTCAATTTCATAATAACATCCTTAACTTTTCTTTTTTGTA
>DEGR01000059.1 GCA_002351535.1 Lachnospira sp. UBA2821 | reverse complement strand
AATGTGTTTCACGGATTCAGGTAATAGAGGAGTTACAAAATGAGAAAAATTATTATATTTGCGGTTACGGCGGTTGCGGTAACCAGTATATTAGGAGGATGCGCAAAGAATTCTACAGCTAAAAATCTGGAAAGTGAAAAGTCATTAGAAACACAAGCTGAAAAAGAGACACAAGTTGAAAAAAAGACACAGGTTGAAAAAGAAACACAGATTCAAAAAGAAATACAAATTGATTTTGGGCATGATTATACAGATGACGTAAAATCAGATGTTAATAAGAATTCAGAATCAGGACTAACATTGCAGGAAGAATTGGAGAATGTGAATAAAATTACAGACAAATATACGCCATTAGCTGAGGCAGCACAGACACAAATGGAGATGGACCGGTCCGCAGGATGGCTTTATTCGATATGGAATACAGAACTGGACATTTTGAAAAACAGAGTAGATGATGTAACAGATGCACAGGTGAAGGAAAAGATTCTTGCTGAACAGGAAAACTGGGAGAATATGAAAGAAGAGATGACTTTGATAAATCTTGGAGCACGCGAGGAGGGTGGAAGTATATATCCACAACTGGAAGCCTCTTTTTTGGAGCAGATATGCAAAGATAGAGCATATGTGCTTGCCGCTGAACTCGCAGGTATAAATGATGAAGCATTCAATATGCCTGAAGCATCATTAAAATATGGTTTCTTTGTTGATAATGAAGGAACGGACAGTGTATGCAGTTCATTGCTTATCAGAAAGGGCTATGATAATGATGAGGCTGTCGTATCTGTTTACAGAAAAGGACAGATAGAAGGAACGTTTACTGATAATGGAAATGGAGAGCTTGAATTTACTTCATCTGATGGAAATATAAAAGGTGTAATAAGAAATAATGGATGGAATGGAGCAGAGTTTGAGATAACTGACAGCGCAGATGAATCTGTTTTCTGTGCCGGAGAAAAAGTAGAATTTCCTTTGGCTATATCAGTAACTGAAGAAAGTTAGAGATTTTGTACGCGATTCTTCGACGCATAGCATCTTCGCAATAAATTGCTCAGAAATGAGGTTTGGTATGGAATATGTACATGTACAACATGAGTTTCCTCCTGTTTATGATGAAAAATCAAGAATTCTGATACTTGGTTCGTTTCCATCAGTTAAATCAAGAGAGCAGGAATTCTATTATGGACATCCGCAGAACAGATTTTGGAAGCTTATGAAGAGAATATTTGATTGTGAGAATGTGTCATTAGATACAATTGACGAAAAGAAACAATTTCTGCTGGATAACAATATAGCATTATGGGATGTAATAAAATCCTGTGATATAAAAGGGTCGTCAGACAGTTCGATAAAAAATATTGAACCAAATGATTTGGAACTTATTGTTAATAATTCGGATGTTAAGAAAATAATACTTAATGGTGGAAAGGCATATGAATTATATGAAAAATTTTATGGTGGAAAGCATATGCCAGCCGCTGTAAAAGTGCCGTCAACAAGTCCGGCAAATGCAGTCTGGACTTTGGACAGGCTTGAGAATGCATGGGGCAGGGAAATAAATGAAAATTAACTGTTATTAAAAGGAGAAAAAACAAATGATGTGGTTATTTATTTTATTAGCGGCAATTGTACTTTTTGGATTGTCATGTGTATATCTTGTATGTAAAGTGCAACATTTCTATATAGTGAAAAAGATGTCAGGCGGAATCAGGCTTAAGAGTATACTTATAAGTATTGCAATATGTGTTATTGGCATTGCACTTCTCATGATATGTTTAGGCAGTGTAAATGCAGTGATAACGGTGGTCTATCTTATATTGTTCTGGATAGTTACATCAATTATTTTCCGCATAGGAAGACGTGTAATTAAAAGAAATATGAAATGCAAAGTGTATGTCGAAGGAATTGTAGCAATTGTTGTTACATGCCTGTATATGATATTTGCAGCATATCAGGATTATGGAGTGTGGCAGAAAGATTATACTATACATACGGACAAAGAAGTTGGGGATATAAAGGCAGTTCTTATAGCGGATTCGCATGTAGGTACAACATTTGACGGGGATGGATTTTCAAAGCATTTAAAGGAAATTGAGAAGAAAAAACCGGACGTTTTACTAATATCAGGTGACTTTGTAGATGATGATACAAGTCTTGAAGACATGAAAAAGTCCTGCGAAGCACTTGGAAAAGTTCACACAAAATATGGTATTTACTATGTGTTTGGTAACCACGATAAAGGATATTATGGCAGTGAGTATCGTGGCTACAGTAGTGATGATTTGGTTAAAGAACTTAAGAAGAATAAAGTAAATGTATTGCAGGATGAAGCTGTTCTTGTCGATGACAGATTCTATATAATAGGAAGAAAGGACCGTTCCGAAGAACTTGAAAAAGGTGGCAAAAGAAAGAGTATGGCTGCACTTACAGACAAGCTTGATGACACTAAGTATCAGATTGTGCTTGACCACCAGCCGGTTGATTATGATGCACAGAAAGAGTCGGGAGTGGATATGGTTCTATCAGGACATACACACGGCGGACAGATGCTTCTGATGAAAATATTCCAGCAGCTTACAGGCATAGGAGAAAATAATCAGATATATGGAATAGAGAAATTAAAAAATACGAATTTTATAGTCACATCCGGGATATCAGACTGGGCAATTAAGTATAAAACAGGATGTCGTTCAGAGTATGTGTTAATAAATATTGAAGGAAAATAGTTACTATTTAAATGCATTTCGGAGAGGTAAAAGTATATGGATAGTATTCAGGAACAATTATTTGCGATGCAGGATATAAAATATCGTGATTTTCACAGCAGGCTTATACCGAATATCAATAAAGAAAATGTAATAGGTATAAGAGTTCCTGTTCTGAGAAAATATGCTAAGGAAATATCGGGAAGTATTGAAGCAGAACAATTCATAAAGCAGCTTCCACATACATATTATGAGGAAAATAATCTTCATATGATGCTTATAACTTCTATTAAAGATTATGACAAATGTATAAAAGAAGTGAATCGTTTTCTTACATATATAGATAATTGGGCAACGTGTGATTTTGCACCACCTTCATGCTTTAAGAAGCATAGGAAGGAGTTGTTAAGTGAAATAGATGTCTGGATTAATTCAGAGGATACATATACTGTAAGATATGGAATAGGAATGCTTATGAGACTGTATCTTGATGAAACATTTGATGTTAAATATGTCAGAAAAGTTGCCGGTGTTATATCAGATGAATATTATATTAATATGATGATTGCATGGTATATGGCAACAGCACTTGCAAAGCAGTGGGATGCGGTAATTCCTTTTATAGAAGATAAGAAGCTGCCTGTCTGGGTTCATAATAAGACTATTCAGAAAGCGGTAGAAAGTTATCGTATAACAGATGAACAAAAAACATATTTAAAAACATTTAAAATTCGTTAAATAATATTTAGAAGTAGATTGTGCGGTAAATTTTTCTTGCAACAACATTATAAAAAATGTTATAATATACACATAATATTTGTACATATGTAACGAAAAACTACATGTTAAAAGTGCGTGAAAAAGAATTGGAGGTATGTCTATGGTAAAAAAATCGTGGAAAAAAGCCATTGCGGGTGTTATGTCGATAGCAATGGTGTTTGGCAGCACACCTGATGCTGCATTTGCAGCAGTGACCAATACTAATGGGTATAAAACAGGAGATATAAGCAGGACGTCAGAGCCTGATTATGATGGTTTTATACAGGCGTTATTAGATTCTTGGAATAAATGTGAGGATAGTGTTGACGTATCTGCATACAATATTCCTTCACGTGATGCTTCGGAATTTTTTCAGTATGCAGTGAGCAAATCACCACGTTACTTTTATGTTGAACCATATAAGACAACAAGTGACAGTAGTGGTATGACTGTATCTGTAAAAAATACCTATACTTATAAAGGTGCAGCACTTAGGAACATGCTTGCAAGATATGATGCAGAAGTTACTAATGCTCTTGCGGGAATGGACAAGGATTTAAGTGATGCAGAGAAAGTTCTATACATACATGATTATATAGCACTTAATACGGAATATAATCAGGATAGCAAAGAAACATCAATATATAAAACAGATGGTATGAATAGTAATGCATATGGGGCACTTGTTGAAAAGAAAGCCACCTGTCTCGGGTATTCAAATGCATTTGAACAGCTTGCAGCAAGTGCAGGACTTGATGCGAAAGTTGTCTTTAGCAGTTCTCTTAATCACACATGGAATATTGTAAAGGTTGGGGATTCATATTACCATGTGGATGTTACAATGGATGATACTGTGAGTGATATACCGGGAAGGGTTCTTCATAAATATATGTTAAAGAGCACATCTTACTTTAAATCAGATGATGGAAAGCATAATTCAGATGACTGGATGTTTAAGGCAGATATATATGGTGAAGACAAAGCTACAGATACATCATTAGATACATGTGAATGGAATAATATAAATACAGGAATATTTAAGATTGGTAATCTTTGGTATGCACTTAATACGGATGAAGAGGGTATATGTTCGTATGAGTATGGTGGAGGCAGATTGGAATTTAAAGAAAAAGTATTATCACTTATAGAGAAATGACCTTCTGATGACGTTTCTGAGCATAAGATTGCGGTTATGAATGGTATTATATATTATTCTACACCGGACAGTATAGTAAGTTATAATCCGGACACAAAGAAGAGTGACGTATTTTATAATCTTACTGATAAACAGAAAGAGAGCGGTTCTATATACGGTCTGAATATAGATGTAAGAGGAAATGTTAAAATATATGTTGCAGAGAGCAGAGAGGTTAAAGGGACGATATATGATGCAGGCAGGATAACACCTGAAAATGAGCCAATAGAGCCGACAACGGTGCAGGAGACAACCGGTCAGCAGGAGACAGAGACAACAACGGAGAAAAAAGAGGAAGAATATAAAAAATATGATTTTGGAACACAGACATTTAAGACAATGAATGATGAAGAGTTAGTAGTTAAACCTTCTGACAGACCTAAGCTTATATTCTTCTCAAGCATTGGGTGTATGAATAGCAGTAATATGATAAGTATGCTGGAAGGAACAGATTTATCAGAGATTGATTTTATATTTGCAGATACCAACAGCGCCAGTCTGAAGGAGCAGGTAGAGAAGGCAATTAGTCAGAATTACAGCTATGCGAATCAGACAAAGTTCTGTTATGATGCCAACCGGCTTGCGTGGTCAAGTGCTCCTGCGAATATAGGATATAGCTACACAACACCGCTTGCTTTGTATCTTGATAAAGATAATACAGTTGTATATCATACAACAGGATATGACAGTAGTATTATATCCAATGTTGATAAGTATCTCGGTGTAAAACTTAATAAAAGGGTATATGGAGATATTGCTAAAAAGAAAATCACGTTATCGTCAGACAAATTTGTATATACCGGCAAAGAGTTTTATCCGGAAGTAACGGTAAAAGAGACGAACGGACAGGTAGTACCTTCTGACTATTATAAGGTTACATATGAGGATAATGTGAATGCAGGAACTGCAACCGTTAACATAACGGGAACGAATGGTGTTGTCGGTACGGCAACAGTACAGTTTGAGATTGTTAAAGCGGACAGACTATTAGAAATATCTGATGATGAGTATACTCTTAATGAAGGTGATACATGTCAGGTAGTTGTTAAGTCAGATGCTGATGTTAAATTCGAGTCAGAGGATAAAGAGATTGCGTCAGTTGATGATAAGGGAATAATAAGTGCAATAAAAAAAGGTGATACCGGAATTAAGGTATATATAGAAGATGATGATAACCATAACGGTTGTGAAAAGTATATATCGGTTCATGTGAAGAAAGATAATAATTCGTCAGCTACGGTGTCTGTCAGCAATTGCACCATAGACGATATAAATGAGACACCTGTATATGACGGAACGGCTAAGATGCCGGCAGTATCAGTAAAATATGCAGATTCTTCACTTAAAGAGAATATAGATTATACTTTAGATTACAAAAATAATATAGATGCAGGAACTGCATATGTAACAATTACCGGAAGAGGAAAGTATGGCGGAGTAGTTACAAAGGCATTTAATATTGATAAGGCAGAACAGAACATAACTGCAACAGCACACACTGATACACTGGACATTGGCGATTCGATAAGAATTGCAACATCTTCAGAAGGAGAGTGCACATTTACATCTTCTGATGAAAATGTGGCAGTTGTTAATAAAAAAGGAAATATAAATGCGGTAGGAAAAGGTAGTGTAACTATTAATGTTGTGGCTGCTGAGACAGCTAATTACAGGAGTTCAAAAACTTCGGTTAAATTGAATGTGACAGATATTCAGTCTGAAAAAACAGATTTGTCAAATGCAACAATATTATTTAGCAATAAGAACGTATATACTGGTAAGGAAATAAAACCACATGTAACGGTTATGACTAAAACCACTTTGGAAAAAGATACGGACTATGTTGTGACATATGAAAATAATGTGAATGCGGGAACAGGATATATAGTTGTAAATGGAATTGGAGATTACACAGGGGCAGCAATACAGAAATTCACAATTACAAAAGCAAAACAGAATGTCGGTGCATCTTTAGAGAATAAAGGTTTTATGAAGACAGGACAGTTCAGCCGGATAATTACTGAAGGTTACGGCAGGATAACATATGAATTAAGTGATGACAAAGTAGGATATATCTCGCAGGGATATTTTAATTCATGTGAAGAGGGTTGAGTGAAATAGTAAATTCCACTGTAAAGTTAAATTCCACTCTGCAGACTAAATTCCGATATTTAGAGCATTTTGAACTTAAAAAATAGATTGCATCAGACTGAAAATGGCTTATAATGGGGTTATGATGAAGAATGTTAAGGAAAAAACTGCATAGCAAACAGACGACTGGCTGTGGTTCTGCAAAACTAAATTCCACTCGTCTAGTGTGTTTATGTATGTACTTTGATGATCCTTTATTCCTTGTCAAAAATGTTTATTTTATAAGATCAGGCGTAAGGATGATATCGTCTGGAGATATCTCTCTTAACTTGAAAACATTGTATGTTTCCTGATCAAAAAGTAGCTGAGCCAGTCTGATGGGAGGCAACCCATTTAGACTGGCTCTTGCTGATGAATTGATATGATTCATGATTCTGTCAACATCCCACTGAGTGAGTTTGTCAAAAGAGCTTCCTTTGGGAAGAATGTAGCGAATGTATTCGTGGCTCTTTTCTACGCCAGGCTTCTGCCAAGCGCACATAGGGTCGCAGTAGTAAATACTAGTGCGAATGATGTTATCAATGCCTGTTTCAAGAGCATCAGGATTAGAAAATTCAGTACCTCTATCTGTCACGATACATTGAAATAAAGTACAAAATGTAAATGTACCAAGTTTCTTCTCTAAACGGTCAAAAACGCCTTTAACAGAGACTGCAGACTTATCAGGAAGAAGAAATATAAGCAAACATTTACAGGATCTAAAATATAGCGTAAGAAATACCTTTTTGGAGCCTTCACACCCGACTACAGTATCCATTTCGACTACATTGGTATCCGGATGATTTTTAAGAAGTTCCTGAAAATCTTTATAGGTCCTACCTTCAAAGATGCCAGTATCATTAATTTCAGATTTGTGGCAATGACGAAGCTTATATTTAACCTTACGCTGTAAATCGAGATTGATAACAGACATATAACCTTTATCAATGTAGTTGTATATAGTTTTCTCTGACACAGCTAATTCAGGGTGATTCATAAGAATCATAGCAGGCGATTGCCCCTGATTAATAAGAGGGGAAACAACCTCGTCAAGAACCTTCAAATCAGCTTCAGTGGTATTAATACCTTCTCTTGATTCAATAAGAATGGTGCGATAATCACGATTGGCAGTAGTGGCTCTGTAAAAGAACTTGTCTTTGCGACAACCAGATTTAGAAGGACATCCATTGCAGACAAAGGGCGCTCTAAGAAGGCGTTTACAGGTATCAGGGATAAAGTCTTTGCACACCTTGTTACAACTAATCTTCTTACAGGAAGCACACCTACCTGTACAGAGTGATGTATCAGGGCAAACCTTGTGTAAAGAGCATTCCTTCTTGTTTATACAACGATTAATAGGACCTTTGATTCCAAGGTCATTGTGAGGGTGGAATGTACGATGTTTCTTGATCTCTTTTGAGATGGTAGAAGGATCCTTACATAAAGGCTTGGCGATATCCTTAAGAGTCATATCAAGATCAAGGCTCTTTTCTATAAATACTCTATTATCAAGAGTTAAATGTTTCTGGTTACCTGGAATTAAATTAGACATAATGTACTCCTTTCCAGGAACAAGGATCATCAGGAAACATTATAAAACAAAATGGAATTTCTGTAAGACTAAATTCCATTTTAGGAGATTAGAAGTGGAATTTAGAATTACATTTAAGATTCATGTGAAGAGGGAGAAGTAACTATAAAGGTTGTTGCGGAAGGTGACGATAATCATGAGGCAGGCTATACAACAATTAATGTTAAAGTATCTGACAGTGAGATACCAACAGAGCCTGAAGAAACAACAAAACCTGAAGAGACAACAAAACCTGGAGAGACAACAAAGCCGGGAGAATCAACAAAGCCGGGAGAATCAACAAAGCCGGGAGAAACGACAAAGCCGGGAGAAACAACAAAACCTGAAGAGACAACAAAGCCTGAGGAGACAACAGAACCGGACGAGCCGGAAGATGATGCATATGACATTAGTAAATGTGATGTTAAGATAACCGGTAATAGATTTAAATATACGGGAAAAGAGCTTAAACCTGATATTATGATAACAAGTTACAACGAAGACAGAGATATTCTTATGGAAGATATAGATTATACCGTAAGTTATTCAGATAATATCAATGTTGGAACAGTTAATGTAACGATTGCCGGAAAAGGCGATTACAAAGGTACGACTACATGTCAGTTCAAAATACTAAAAGCATTCAGTAAAATCTCAATAAGCAAAAAGTCTTATGCAGTTAATGCAAACATGACAGGAAATGTTGCATTTAAGCTGAATGCTAAAGCATTAGGAAAGATGAAATATAAAACTGATAATAGTAAAGTTAAAGTAAGTTCTTCCGGAAAAGTAACAATTGCAAAAGGATTTTCAGGAAGAGCTGCTATAGACATTACTGTTGATGCAACAGATAACTATTATGGTGATTCTAAAGTTGTAACGATAGACGTTAAACCACAATCAACAAAGTTTGCATCTGTTAAGGAGAGTAAGAAGAAAATTACACTCAAATGGAAGAAAAATGTAACAGCATCTTCATATGAAGTGCAGTATGCAACAGATGCGAAATTTAAGAAATCACTCAAAAAGAAGAAGTGTGGAAAGAATGCAGTATCGTTATCGCTTAGTAAATTACAATCAGGAAAAATGTATTATATAAGAATAAGAGCTGTAAAGAGTGTTAAATATAATGGAAAAACAGTAACACTATATTCAGCCTGGACAAATACATCAAAATGTCCGAAATAAAAATACAGTTATAAAGTATCGCGGGTTGAGTCAAAGATTCGACTCGCGATAACTTTGTGCTATGTTTGTCACAATTAGATTTTTATCGCAGAGCAGACGTTGAGGTTCTGCCCGGGATTTCTTTGACGCATAGCATCTGTAAAATGAAGATTAGTGTGAAAAATCACATTGATAAGCTGATTTTTCATACGGCTATTTGTTTCCGGGCAAAAACAAATAGCTATTTATGATAGAACTGAAACTGCATATGCAGATTTCAGTTTGCATCTTAGCAATAAATTGCTCAGAAATGAGGAGTAATGTGAATCAGAATTTTATGAAAGAAAAGAAAATATTGCCATTAGTAGTATCAATGTCATTACCTATGGTAATATCAATGGCTGTGAACTCTTTATATAATATAGTGGACAGCTATTTTGTTGCAAAAATAAGTGAAGAAGCAATGACAGCATTATCACTTGTATAACCTGTACAAAATGTGATAACTTCAGTAGCTGTAGGATTTGGAATTGGTATGAATGCCAGAATAGCATTCTGTATGGGAAAAGGAGATAATAAAAGCGCAGGAAATGTAGCATCGGTAGGCATGTTACTTAGTGTAATACACGGACTTATACTTATGGTGGTGTGTATGTTTGGAATGCCATGGTTCTTAAGATTGTATACAGGTAATGCACAAATCGTCAATCTTGGACTCTCATATGCATACAGGGCATTTGCATTTTCGGTTATTATCATGCTTGGAATTTCACTTGAAAAAATATTTCAGTCTGTTGGAAGAATGAAAGTATCCATGATAAGTATGATGTGTGGATTTATAGCCAATATTATATTAGACCCTCTTATGATATTTGGAATCGGTCCATTTCCTAAAATGGGAATGGCGGGTGCAGCATATGCTACTGGAATTGGACAGACAATTACGTTACTGGTATATGTGGTATTTTGTATTGTGCGTCCATTGCCGTTTGCATTTGAAAGAAAAAATATGTGTTTTGATAAGGGAATGATAAAAAAGGTATATGGTGTAGGAATACCGGCTACTCTGAATATGTCTTTACCATCACTTCTTGTATCATCACTGAATGGTATACTTAAAGAGTTTTCAGATAAATATGTGCTTGTATTTGGAGCATATTATAAGTTACAGACATTTATATACTTATCAGCAAATGGAATAATTCAGGGAATAAGACCTATAATAAGTTACAATTATGGTGCCGGTGATATGAAACGTGTAAAAGGAATAATAAGGGTGTCATTGTGGTTTAATGGAATACTTATGGGAATAGGCATGTTGATTTCGTATGTAATTCCGGGTCAGATGATAGGAATATTCACTAATAATTCAGAAACTATTAAAATGGGAATTCAGGCACTTCATATAATAAGTCTTGGATTTATTGTCTCAGCGGTATCCGTCACATGTTGCGGTGTATTAGAGGCACTTGGCAGAGGAATGGCATCATTAATGATTTCTCTCATACGTTATGTAGTTGTTATAATTCCGGTGGCTTTCATTGTCAGCAGGGTTGTTGGTGCAAATGGAGTATTCATTGCATTTCCAATAACAGAAGTAATAAGTTGTGCATTTTGCACAAAAATGTTATATAATATTGAAAAAAATAGTAATAAATGATATATTAAAAAAGTGAAATGAATATATGGGCAAAGCAGGCGAAAGCCTGTGACGCAAAACTAAAGGGCCTTTAAAATGGCAGCCAGTTGCAATCTTGTATATTAGCTGTTAAGGAAGAATCCTTAGCAGCTTTATTTTTATATTAAGCGGGAAATTTAATCTTGCTTTAACAGTAATCTGCAAGAACGCTCTGGTTCTTATATCAATATATACTCTTGGAATGATTCGTTTGAAGAAGATTCCGGGAGTAGGTACATAAGAACGGAGGAAGTAATATGACGAGGAATACAGTAAGTGTAATGGTAGCAATAACAATGCTTGGTACAACATTATTAGGAAATGTTCCACAGGGAATGATTTCATCCAACATGGGGAATTCATTTATATTTGGAAAATGGTTTCACCATGGACCATCTGTTCCGGGAAGACCATCTCAGACAACTACTGTAAAAGAGACAACAGAGCAGAGAACAACAGAGCAGAGAACAACAGAAGAAGTAACAACAGAAGAAGCAACAACAGAAAAAGAGACAACGACAGAGCAGAGAACAACAGAAGAAGCAACAACAGAAGAGATAACAACAGAAAAAGAGACAACAACATTAAGTGATGAGGATCAGAAGCATAACGAAGAATTGTATAATGACATATATAAATATAAAGAACTCGCATCGAAAGAGGCTGAATGGTTGTGGAGTCAGCAGATGTCTAATGGAGCACTTGCTTTTTATAATGAACAGAATGGACAGGTCAGTATTAATCCGTATTTTAGCGAGATAGTAGCAATTGCTCTTATTAATCATGATAGTTCTGATACTGCAAAGAAAAATATTGAAAGATATTTTGACTGGCATATGTCACATCTTAATACTGCACAGACAGATTATAATGGAGTTGCAGGTACTATTTATGATTATACTGCTGTAGTGAAAGATGGAGTGGTTGTTAGTGAGACATCAAAGAATTCATATGATTCTACAGATTCATATAGTGCATTGTTTGTAAAGGCACTTGCTGATTATGTAAAAGTATATGGAGATACAACATATTTAGAGAAAGAGAAACAGAATATAAGAGATATAGTTAATGTTATGTTTGCAACTATGTCAGGCGGATATACATATGCGAAACCTGATTATAAAATAAGATATCTTATGGATAATTCAGAAGTATATGCAGGACTTGTGTCAGCAAAATACATATATGAAAATGTAATTGACGACAACGATATGTATGAAAAAGTGTCTGATGCAGTTAAATTTTATGATGAACATTTTAATGAACACTGGTGGATGGGTGACCATTATGCTACAGTGCTAAATGATGATTACAGTGAGTACAACGGATATTCATTTTCATGGGATATGTTATATCCATGTGCATCAAGTGAGATATATCCTGTTATCTATGGAATTGTAGATGCAGATAGTATATATGCAAAAACAGTATACGAAGGATTTTGCAAAGCATGGAATTGGCAGGATATGGATTACATTGCAAAAGGTGAAACAGTATTTTGCTGGGGAAGTTTTTCTTATATGGGTGGAATAATGGATGATAAAATGCGGTTGGATTCATATATGGGTAAATATGAAGATATTGTGGATGCAGGAAGAAAATATCCATTATATTCATCCGAATCAGCTATGGTGTTAGGAGCTTGTGATGGTATGGCGAATCAGCTCAGGGCACAGGTTAAAAGATAGAAAATACTATTCGAGTATTTTAAAATAACTACGTTTTGTTTCAATAATACCCAGTTTTACAAGCTTACTTATTTCGACGGACATGGCACTTCTTTCAACTCCAAGATAATCGGCAAGTTCCTGACGGTTGAATGGAATTGTGAATTCATTAGAATCAGTTAATTTTGCCTGTTCGTATAAATAAGCCATAACTTTTTTACTTGTAGTTTTGCGTGACATGTATCTCAATTTTTGATTGAGATACATGTTTTTATTTGCAACAATTCCAAGAAGGTTTTTCACGATAGTATGATGGAATTTGCATGTGTGGTTGCATGAACCGAGCATGGTGGAACTGTCAAGAAACATTACAGTGCAGTTATCTGCAGCTACGATATCCAGATTAAGTTGTTTTATGTCTGCACATGCGAATGCTTCAGCAAATAAAGCTCCCTCTGAAATAGAAGCGGTTATGTTTCTGTTGCCGTAATAATCATCCTGCAGAATATGAATTTTTCCTGATAACAGAATACCGATAAAGTCTGCGTTATCTCCTGAATGTTTAATATACTCTTCTTTTTTATAAGATTTGGTATATGCATGCAGTCTGTTTAGCATAATAGGAATGTCATCAATTGTAATATTATTAAAAAGTGGGTTGTGTTTTAATACATTAATATATTTTTCAAAATTATTCACAATAATTCTCCTTATGTTGGAATTCTAACATATGTAGTAAATACATTTTAGTATAATTATCCCCGGAAGTAAATTAAATATTTAGTTGGCATTTCAATTCGAAGAAAGCGAGGATAAAAATTTGGTAAGGAAGATTATACACATTGATGAAGAAAAATGTAATGGATGTGGTATTTGTGCAACAGCATGTCATGAAGGTGCTATTGATATAATAGATGGGAAAGCAAAGCTTGTACGGGAACATTTCTGTGATGGTTTTGGCGATTGCCTTCCGGGATGTCCTACGGGGGCAATAACATTTGAGGAAAGAGAGGCACCGGCATATGATGAAGAGGCTGTTTTAAAGGCAAAAGAACAGAAAGGAGTGAAAAATAATAAAGATAATAGTGAGAGCCGGATTAATCTTAAAAACTGGCCCGTTCAGATTAAGCTTGCACCGGTTTCAGCACCATATTTTGACGGAGCAAACCTTTTAATTGCCGCAGATTGTACAGCATATGCATATAGTGCATTTCATGAGGATTTTATAAAAGGTAAAGTAACTTTAATAGGATGCCCTAAGCTTGATGCAGTTGATTATAGTGAAAAGTTAACTGAAATTATCAGGAATAATGATATAATGTCGATAACAATAGTGAGAATGGAAGTGCCATGTTGTGGAGGGATTGAAAGGGCAGCAAAAACAGCATTAGAAAATAGTGGAAAATTTATTCCATGGAATGTTGTAACTATCTCAATTGATGGTAAAATATTAGTTTTGTAGGACGCAGAACAGTTTCAGAAAGGAAAGGAAAAAATGTATAAGAATATTAACAAAAAAGAAAAATTAGAATTAAAGAATCAGGTAGAATATCAGGAGGGACAGGTAGTCAGCAAAACACTTGTCCAGAACGATTATGTGAGTATGACACTTTTTTCATTTGATAAAGGTGAAGAGATTTCAACACATGCAGCAGGTGGAGATGCAATGGTTACAGTATTAGAGGGAAAAGGAAGATTTACAGTAGCTGATGAGGTGTTCTATCTTGAAGCAGGTGAGACACTTATTATGCCAAAGGACATTCCGCATGCAGTATATGGAGAAGAAAGATTTAAAATGCAGCTTGTAGTGTCATACTAATTCAGAGGATGTGTAAACATGCGGTTTGTAATACAAAGAGTTAAAAGTTCAAAAGTTACAATTGATGGTGAAGTCAGAGGTGAGATAGGAAAAGGCTTTATGGTTCTTATTGGAATCGGTGCAGGTGATACAGTACAGACTGCTGATAAGATGATTAAGAAAATGATTAATCTGAGAATCTTTGAAGATGAAAATGGCAAGACAAACTTATCTCTGAATGATGTTGGCGGAAATCTTTTACTGATATCACAATTCACTTTGTATGCCGACTGCCGCAAAGGAAACAGACCTTCATTTGTGAAGGCTGCACCTCCTGACATGGCAGAAGAACTCTATGATTATATAGTTAAGAAGTGTTCTGAACAGGTAGAAGATGTTCAGAAAGGAGAATTTGGCGCAGATATGAAAGTGGAGCTTCTCAATGATGGTCCATTTACAATAGTACTTGACAGTAAAGAGATAGTGGGTGAATAGCAGTGAGCCTATTTAACCGGTGGAACAAATATTCCAAGCCTGCAATCGGTGTAACTGAATAATATAAAGGCGAAAAGCTGTATAAAGCATAATATATAAAGTGCTGTTATACAGCTTTTTTTCCATAAGGAATTAATAGTATGCCATACAAACAGATATGCGAGGATAACACTTATATAAAAAGTTGCTATATCTGCTGCGGAAATTCCAAAGCCAAGTATGCCACGGTAAGTATAGAATAGAAAAGGGATAAGCCATGTTCCGATTAGTGATGACATTAGAAGTTGTCCTTCAGGGTGTACGCCTGTTGATTTTAATTTGTTGTTAAGCCATATATTACAAAGAAACATCGGGAAGAAAACAAGTTTCATATGTTCCCATGTGGATTCGTTAGTCGGACAAAACAGACCAACCAGAAAGTTATGTCCGCTCAAATCATATAGAAAGTGTTGTAAAGTTCCGATAACGTACACAATGACAGCGGTTATGATAATATATTTACATTGTTTATTCATGTATAAATCCTTTCTTATATTACAAACATTTATGATGTAATTATATAAATGTATATTGTTATTGCTAATAAGAAAGTGTATGCATTATTTGATGGTAATATGCATGAAATTTTGATATAATCGTTATATTAATGTGAAAGGTAAGAAATGTATATGGAGAGAGAAAGACTGGGAAGCCGTCTGGGTTTTATAATGCTGTCGGCAGGCTGTGCAATAGGATGCGGAAATGTGTGGAAGTTCCCATGGATGTGTGGACAAAATGGTGGAGGAAGCTTTATGCTTGTGTATATCATATGTCTCATTATAATGGGAATACCTGTTATGACCATGGAGTTTTCAATAGGACGTGCAGCACAGAGCAGTGCGGTAAACATGTATAAGAAATTACAGAAACCTAATGGTAAATGGGGATTTATGGGATATATATGTGTTATTGGTAATGTAGCACTTATGGCTTTTTACACAGTTGTTACCGGATGGCTTATATATTATTTTGTAAAATTTCTTACGAACAACCAGAAAAATTTCGGTTATGAGAAGATGATTGCCGATCCGAAAATAAATGTTATATACCTTCTGGTTACGGTCATATTAGCTTTTTCTGTATTATGCTTTAAGCTTCAGGGAGGTCTTGAAAGAGTAACTAAGTATATGATGATAGCATTACTTTTGATAATACTTATACTTGCGGGAAGAAGCATAACACTTCCGGGAGCAAAGGAAGGACTTGAATTTTATCTTATACCGGATTTTAGCAAAATAAACGGTTCAGTAATAGTAGGAGCAATGAACCAGTCATTTTTCACTTTATCTGTGGGTATGGGAAGTATGGCTATATTTGGAAGCTATATTGACAAGGAACGTTCTCTTATGAGCGAATCAATAAGTATAATTGTAATAGATTCATTTGTTGCAATTGCTGCGGGACTTATTATGTTTCCCGCATGTTTCAGTTACGGACTTGAAGTGAATGCAGGTCCAAGCCTTTTATTTGATACGATGGCAAGTGTATTTAACAACATGGAAGGTGGAAGATGGTGGGGAACAGTATTTTTCCTTTTTATGGTATTTGCGGCAATGTCTACAGTACTTGGAGTCTGTGAAAATATTATTGCCATGTTCAGGGATATTACAGGATTTGGACGTGTAAAATCAAGTATAATATGTGGATTTGTAGTGTTTACTCTTGCACTTACTACAGCACTTGGCAATAGTGTGTGGAAATTTCATCCATTTGGAAAGGGAAGTACATGGCTTGATTTCTGGGACTTTATAGTGTCAACAAATATATTGCCTCTCGGTTCACTTGTGATTGCATTGTTTTGCTGTAATTCATTCGGATGGGGCTGGGAATCATTTATGAAAGAGGCAAATGAAGGCAAAGGAATAAAAGTAAAACAGTGGATGAAGCCTGTGTTCAGATTTATTGTTCCAATCGGAATTGCTATAATATATATTTACGGTATAAAAGGGTAATATAGCCTGAACGGAGAGCAGAATATGTTGGATATATTAATTGTAGAAGATAACAAAGAGATAGCCGGTCTGTTATGTGATTTCTTAAGAAATGAAAATTATATAGTGAGTGTTGCCGATACAGGCGAAAAAGCTATGGAAATATTTGAAATGTATGGGGCAAAGTTAATTACTAAAACTTCCCACAC
>DEGR01000029.1 GCA_002351535.1 Lachnospira sp. UBA2821 | reverse complement strand
GGTCACTTCATAACAGGTGATAATAATGGAAATGGACAGCATACAGAAAAGATTGCTTGAACAGGTTGCGGATATTCATGAAGTGCCTGAAGGCGCATATAACATAAGGTCGAACGGAGCTCTTGCAGACAGAAATACAACTGCAAATATAGATATTGTCACTAAAGAGGACAAGCCGGGAATAGATATAATTATTAAACCGGGTACAAAGAATGAAAGTGTTCATATACCGGTCATCATAAGTCAGACAGGGCTTGATGACCTTGTATATAACGATTTCTTTGTTGGTGAAAATGCAGATGTGACAATAGTTGCAGGGTGTGGAATCCATAATTGTGGAAATCAGAATTCAAGCCATGATGGAATTCATACTTTTCATATTGGAAAAAATGCTAAAGTAAAATATATTGAAAAACACTATGGTCAGGGAGACGGTAATGGTGAAAATATTATGAATCCGACAACCATTGTGGAAATAGATGAAGACGGCTGCATGGAGATGGAGACAACACAGCTTAAAGGAATTGACTCAACCGAGAGAATTACTAATGCAACATTGAAGTCAGGAGCTAAATTTATAGTTAAAGAAAAGCTTATGACACATGGTAAGCAGTTTGCGAAGACAAGTTTCAATGTAGACCTTGATGGAGACGGCTCAAGTACGAATGTTATATCAAGGTCAGTAGCAAAGGATGAGTCAAAGCAGACGTTCCTTGCTAAAATTAATGGAAATGCAAGTTGTGCAGGACATTCAGAGTGTGACGCAATTATTATGGATAATGCAAAGATTAGTGCCATACCTGAGATTAACGCAAATGATTTAAATGCACAGCTTATTCATGAGGCAGCAATTGGAAAGATTGCCGGAGAACAGATTATTAAGCTGATGACTCTTGGTCTTACAGAGGCAGAGGCAGAGGCACAGATAGTAAATGGATTTTTAAAATAGCAGGTAGCAGATAGGAGAGATTAAGATGACAAAAATTGATATTATTTCAGGATTTCTTGGAGCAGGAAAAACAACACTTATTAAGAAACTTGTTGCAGAGGCGTTTAGGGGTGAAAAACTTGTTCTTATCGAGAATGAATTTGGCGAAATAGGAATAGATGGAGGATTCTTAAAGGAAGCCGGAATTCAGGTTACTGAGATGAATTCGGGATGTATATGCTGTTCACTTGTTGGTGATTTTGGCACAGCTCTCAAAGAGGTTGTGGAGAAATACACACCTGACAGAATTATCATTGAGCCTTCAGGAGTAGGAAAACTTTCTGATGTAATAAAGGCAGTTCTTGATGTAAAAGACAATGTTGATATTGAACTTAACAGTACAACTGCTGTAGTTGATGGCATGAAGACAAAAATGTATATGAAGAATTTTGGAGAATTCTTTAATAATCAGGTGGAGAGTGCCGGAACAATTATTATCAGCCGTTCACAGAAAATGCCTGAAGTATTACTCGAGGAGACAACTAATCTTTTAAGAGAGAAGAACAATAAAGCATCGATAATAACAACTCCATGGGATGATATTACGGGAGAGACAATACTTTCAGCAATAGAGAAAAAGGGTTCAATACTCGATGAATTATTTACAGAAGAGGAACTTGCACATCATGAGCATGAACACCACCATCATCATGAAGACGGAGAGGATTGCTGCTGTGGACATCATCATGATGAAGAAGAACATCATCATGACCATGAAGAGCATGAGAACCATCATCATGAAGACGGAGAGGATTGCTGCTGTGGACATCACCATGAAGAAGAACATCATCATGACCATGAAGAGCATGAACACCATCATCATCACGAAGATGGTGAAGAGTGTAGCTGCGGACACCACCATGAGCATGGACATCATCATGCTGACGATGTATTTACAAGCTGGGGTGTAGAGACACCACACAAATATTCAGAGGAAGATATTGAAAATGCACTTAAGACTCTTTCAGAGACAGAAGAGTGTGGAGTAATATTGAGAGCTAAAGGAATGGTACCGGCAGTTGAAGGAAAATGGATTCACTTTGATATGACACCGGGTGAATATGAAATCAGAAGAGGAGATTCTGATTACACAGGAAAGTTATGTGTTATAGGAACCAACCTTGATGAAGATAAGATAAAGAGTTTATTTAAATTAGTATAAATAAAAATGCTTTAGGAATGGAGATAAAAATGAGTAAAAACAGAGAAGTTCCGGTTTTTCTTTTTACAGGATTTCTTGAGAGTGGAAAATCAAGTTTTATCAAAGATTCTTTGAATGACAGAGGATTCTTTAACGGTGAAAAGACATTACTTATATTATGTGAAGATGGTGAAGTAGAGTTTGACGATATGGAATATGCCGATAAGAACATATACATCGAAAGAGTTGAGAGCGAAGAGAGTTTAACTAAAGAATTCTATCAGAAATGTGATGAACTTCATACACCGGAAAGAGTTATGATTGAATATAATGGAATGTGGAAGCTTGACCCCGTATATGGAGATGATATGCCTGAGGCTTGGGAACTTGTACAGGTTATATCAACAGTTGATGCAACAACATTTAATATGTATTGGAACAATATGCGTTCTATGGTTATGGAACAGTTGAAAATATCAGATCTTGTAATTCTTAACAGATGTACTAATGAGACAAAGAGAAATGATTTCAGAAGAAGTGTAAAGCTGTTTAATAAAAAAGCACAGATTGGTTTTGAGGCAGCAGAAGGGTATGAGGATGCACTTCAGGTAGAAGAACTTCCTTTTGACATAAATGCAGATGTGATTGAGATAGAAGATGACGATTATGGAATCTGGTATATGGATGTCATGGATAATCCTAAAAAATACGATGGCAAAGTTGTAAAGTTTGATGCATTGGTATACAGACCTAAGAATTATGCCAATACATCATTTGTTCCGGGAAGATTTGCAATGACATGCTGTGCAGATGATATACAGTATATGGGAATAATATGCAAGGATGCAAAACTTGACGGACTTAAGGATAAAGACTGGATAACACTTGAAGCATCTGTAAGAAGAGAATTTGCAAAAGAATACAGAGGAAAAGGTCCGGTGCTGCATGCAATAAGTATTGCAAAAGGCGAGAAGCCGGAGGATGATTTAGTATATTTCTAAAAAGTATAACTATATTGATGTAATAAAGAGCTGTGGAGTTCATTTTATATATTAATGAACTTTATGGCTCTTTATTATTTTAAACTTTTTTGGTTGTATTATAGTCTTAACCTATAACCATTCATAGAAAATGTGAATTATACAAATACTCTAAGTAATGATAGAATGCATTCATAACAAAACCAACCAAAACTATAGGAAATGCGAAAGGAGGAAACATATGGCTGAGATATTAATAGAGCATTTGAATAAAACATTTCAGACTAAAGAAGGAACGGTTGATGCATTAAAAGATGTAAACTTATCTGTTGAAAAAGGCGACATATATGGGATTATAGGAATGTCGGGTGCAGGTAAATCGACATTAGTACGATGTATAAATTTTCTTGAAAAACCTACATCCGGAAATGTGATTATTAATGGAAAAAACCTTGCTAAGCTTAAGAAAAAAGAATTGCAAAAACAGAGAGAAAGCATAGCAATGATATTCCAGCATTTTAACCTTCTGATGCAGAAGAATGTTTTAGAAAATGTATGTTTTCCATTATATATACAGAAAAAAAGTAAAAAGGATGCGAGAAAGAGAGCTAAAGAGCTGCTGGAAATTGTCGGACTGGCTGATAAGATAAAGGCATATCCTTCCCAGTTGTCAGGAGGACAGAAGCAGAGAGTAGCGATTGCAAGAGCATTAGCTTCTGAACCGGATATACTTCTTTGCGATGAGGCGACAAGTGCATTAGACCCTCAGACAACAACATCAATTCTTGAATTATTAAAAGATATTAATAAAAAGTTTGGGATAACTATTGTAATAATTACCCATCAGATGTCAGTGGTAAGGGAGATATGTTCACATGTGGCTATTATGAAGTCGGGAAGTATTGTAGAGACCGGAAATGTAGATGAGGTGTTTGCACATCCCAAATCATCAGTTGCAAAAGAATTGTTGAAAAAAGATACATTATCTGATTCAGATAATAAAATCATACAGGAAGTTGGAAATATAAAACATGGAGAAAAAATAAGGATAATCTTTTCAGAGAATTCGGCTTTTGAGCCGGTGATTGCCAACTTGATTTTGAAATATAAGGAGCCTGTCAACATCCTGCGTGCATCAACTAAAAATGTTGGTGGAATTGCAAAGGGTGAGATGATATTAGAGTTTAAAAAAGACAGTACACAGGTAGATGCCATGAAAGAATATATACAAAGAAGTGGTGTTGAGATAGGGGAGGTGATAAGTGATGTGGACGCCTGAAATAAATGAGATGATAATACGAGGTATTGGTGAGACATTATATATGACGTTATTATCAACAATAATAGGATATCTGTTCGGCCTTCCGCTTGGAGTGTGTCTGGCAATTACAGATTCCGATGGACTTACACCGAATAAGATTATCTATAAGATACTGGATGTAATAGTAAATATTACGAGAAGTATACCATTCCTTATATTGCTTATACTTCTTATACCATTCACAAGACTGGTAGTGGGAAGAAGTACCGGTTCGACGGCAACCGTTGTTCCGCTTGTAGTGGCAGCAATACCATTTATTGCAAGAATGGTTGAATCATCTATAAAAGAAGTTGACCATGGGGTTATAGAGGCAGCACGTTCTATGGGAGCCGGAAATATAAGAATAATATTGAAGGTTCTTATAGTGGAGGCAAGAACATCGCTTATTACCGGTATGACAATAGCTATAGGAACAATACTTGGATACTCAGCAATGGCAGGAGCTGTAGGAGGCGGAGGTCTCGGTGATATAGCAGTAAGATATGGATATTACAGATACAAATCAGATATTATGATTGTGACAGTTATATTACTTATAATTCTGGTGCAGATATTCCAGACAATAGGAATGATTACAGCATCAAAGTTAAATAAAAGGTAACTGTTCAACAAAGTAAATATTAACATTTAAAATATGAGAAAGTAGAGGTAGAAGAATATGAAGAGAAGATTTTTAGCATTAGCATTAGTAGGAACTTTAGCATTAGGAGTATTCGCAGGCTGCGGTAATTCATCAAAAGATAAAGAAGCGGGCAATAAAAAGGATAGTAAAGTTATAACAATAGCGGCATCACCAACCCCACATGCTGAGATACTTGAAAAGGCAAAAGAAATATTAAAAGACAAAGGATATGATTTAAAAATAACAGAATTTGAGGATTATGTACAGCCGAATGAGGTTGTTGAGAGTGGAGAATATGATGCAAACTACATTCAGCACCTTCCATATCTTGAGAGCTTCAATGAAGAGAAAGGAACACATATTGTAAGTGTAGGAAAGATTCATTATGAACCATTTGGAATATATCCGGGCAAGAAGAAATCATTAGATAAGATTTCGGATGGCGACAGAATAGCGATACCTAATGATACAACAAATGAGGCAAGAGCATTACTTTTATTACAGGATAATGGCATAATTAAGTTAAAAGATGGTGCAGGACTTGATGCGACAATTAATGATATTGCGGAAAATCCACATAAGATTAAGTTTGACGAGCTTGAAGCGGCACAGGTTGCAAGAGTTGTAGATGAAGATGATTATGTTGTACTTAATGGTAACTATGCTTTAGAGGCAGGATATTCAGTAGCTAAAGATTCACTTGCATATGAGGCATCAGATTCAGAAGCAGCAAAGACATATGTAAATATTATTGCGGTTAAAGAAGGTAATGAAAATAATGCCGGAATAAAAGAACTTGTAAAGGTGTTAAAATCAGATGAAATAAAAGAATTCATTAATGATAAATATGACGGAGCAGTAATACCGTTTGAAGAGTAAATATTAATTTAAATTTATACTTCCCATGGTGAAGACTTGATACCATACAATAGGTGTTTTATCATTCATCACCATGGGAATTTTTGTGTATTAATTAATGAACAAATATTATCGAAAAATCCTATTGAAAAAGTAGAAAGTTAGTGTTAATATATAACCTATCGAATAAGTAGGTTGAAATGGAGGTAGAATATATGAATATATATGCTGATAATGCGGCTACAACAAAGTTGAGTAAATCTGTAATTAATGAGATGGTTTATTATATGGAAAATGTTAATGGAAATCCATCAAGTTTGTATGAGACTGGTCAGAAAGCCAAGGAAGCACTTGAGGATGCAAGACAGAGGGTTGCAAATATACTTAATTGTGAGGCACGTGAGATATATTTTACCTCAGGTGGCAGTGAGTCTGATAATCAGGCAATAATATCTGCAGCAAGAATTGGTGAAAAAAAAGGTAAAAAGCATATCATATCAACAGCATTTGAACATCATGCAGTGTTACATACACTTAAGAAGCTTGAAAAAGAAGGTTTTGAGATTACATTGTTAGATGTTCATGAAGAAGGTGTTGTTACTCCGAAGCAGGTAGAAGATGCGATAAGAGATGACACAGCATTAGTAACCATAATGTATGCTAACAATGAGATAGGAACTATCCAGCCAATAAAAGAAATTGGTGAGATATGTAGAAAAAAAGGTGTCTTATTCCATAGTGATGCGGTACAGGCAGTAGGCCATATTAAGGTTGATGTGCAGAAAGATAATGTTGATATGTTGTCTGTGTCGGCACATAAATTCCATGGACCAAAGGGATGCGGTATTCTATATGCCAAAAGGAACATTGTGCTTACTAATATTATAGAAGGTGGAGCACAGGAGAGAGGCAAGAGGGCAGGAACAGAGAATATACCGGGGATTATGGGAATGACAAAGGCTCTTGAAGAGGCTGTTGCAAGCATTGATGAAAATGCACAGCATATAATTCCGTTAAGAGATAAGCTTATAGACGGACTTAACAGTATAAGTTATTCGGAACTTAATGGAGACAGATATAAGAGAGTTCCTGCAACTGTTAATTTCTGCTTTGAAGGAATTGAAGGAGAATCATTATTACTGCTTCTTGATGATAAAGGTATAGCAGTATCGTCAGGTTCTGCATGTACGTCAGGTTCCCTTGATCCTAGTCATGTATTGCTTGCAATCGGAAGACCACATGAAGTGGCACATGGTTCACTCAGAATATCACTTGGAGATGATATAACAGAAGAGGAAATAGATTACATTATCAAATCAGTAAAAGAAGTTGTGGAATATTTAAGAAACATGTCACCATTCTGGAAAGATCTTATGAGTGGTAAAAGACAGCATGTATTCGCAGAATAGGAGGAATAGATATGGCTTTATATAGTGAAAAAGTAATGGATCATTTTAGAAATCCAAGAAATGTCGGAGTTATTGAAAATGCAGACGGTGTAGGTGAAGTTGGTAATCCTGTCTGTGGAGATATTATGAAAATATATCTTAAGATTAATGATGACCAGATTATCGATGATGTTAAATTCGAGACATTTGGATGTGGAAGTGCCATAGCTTCAAGCTCAATGGCAACGGAACTTATCAAAGGAAAGCCGCTCGATGAGGCACTTAAACTTACAAACAAAGCTGTTACAGAGGCACTTGACGGACTTCCTGCACATAAGCTTCATTGCTCAGTACTTGCAGAAGAGGCAATAAAGAAAGCAGTGAAAGATTATTATGATAAGAATGGGATTGAATATGATGAGTCAAAGTTCCCTAAGGATCATGACTGCGAACATTGCTGTGGCGTATAATACGTCGCAGCTTTGCTGCTTTTTAATATAAATTATTATAACTGTTCAAAAGTGATGGGAGATGGCTATGACATTAAATCAATTAAAATATATAATTGCAGTATCGAAGGAAAATTCATTAAATGATGCAGCTAAGAAGCTTTTTATATCACAGCCGAGTCTTTCTGCGGCAGTACGTTCGCTGGAGGAGGAATTAGGCTTCGATGTGTTTATTCGTTCTAAAAGCGGAATTACTCTTACAACTAAGGGAACAGAGTTTTTGGGATATGCAAGGTCGGTTGTGGAACAGTTTGATATTCTTGATGCCAAATATATATCCAAAAATAATGTAAAAAGAAGTTTTCATGTGTCAATGCAGCATTATACGTTTGCGGTCAATGCATTTGTTGAACTGATAAAGCAATATGGCATGGACGAATATGAATTTGAAATTGATGAGACAAAGACATACGAGGTTATAGAAAATGTCAAAAACCAGAAGAGCGAGATAGGTGTACTTTATATGAATGAGTATAACAGGAATGTTCTTGGAAAGATATTATCTGAAGCCGGACTTAAGTTTACACCTCTGTTTGAATGTGGTATATATGCATATATGAGTAAAGGAAATCCTCTTTCTAAGAAGAAAGAAGTTACCATGAGTGAACTTGATGAATACCCATGTCTTGCTTTTGCGCAGGGAGAGTTTAATTCATTTTATTTTGCCGAGGAGGTAATGAGTACATATGAGTACAAGCGTCTTATAAGGGCTAATGACAGGGCGACACTTCTTAATCTTATGGTTGGAATTAATGGATATACATTATGTTCCGGTATAATATGTGAAGATTTGAATGGTACTGATTATTGTGCTGTTAAGTTAAAGACAGATGAGAGAATGACTATAGGGTATATATCCGGTAAATCATCGATAATAAGTGAAATGGGACAAAAATATATAGAAGAGCTGGCCAAGTATAAGGAAAAAGTTCTTGAATAGCTTATAATAAATATAAGCGAAAGCGGATGTTGTGGCAAAAAAGTCACGCATCCGTTTTTTGTTGTGTAAAAAAATAGTTGACAAAGAAATAAAGTCATAATAAAATAACCACAAACAATTTAGTTAAATTATTTTATATAAATATATTTTAACTAAATTATATGGTCAGCACTGGACCGTCCCAATAATATATAGTCAGTGCAGAAAGAGGAATAATATGACATTTGAAAAGGTAAAAGAAATTATCATTGAGACTTTAAACTGTGGACAGAAGGATATTACTCTGGAGTCAAAGCTTATGGATGATTTAGGTGCAGATTCACTTGATGCTGTAGAGGTAAATATGGCAATTGAGGAAGCATTTGATATATCAATTCCTGATGAAGCACTTGCTGATTTTGTTACAGTTGGTGACATTGTGACTTATATTGATAATAATACAAAATAGTTATATGTGGAGGATTATCCAATGAATATTCAGGACGTATTTAGTATAATGGACAGATTTGATGGTTCTTGTATGAATGAAATGGAGCTTGAATTGGATGGTGCCAAAATGGTGTTTAGAAAAGGTAATTGTGCAGCCGGCAGTATTATTAATGTACCGGCTGCTGACACTGTTATGAACCGGGAAAATATTCAGGCAGATTCAATGAAGAACATAGTTATTGAACAGAAAGAGGAAAATAATACACCTTTAGACGGTGTTGAGATAAAAGCTAAGGTTGCAGGAACATTTTACAGGGCAGAGTCGCCTGACAGTGAACCATACATACAACCGGGACAGAAGATTGAAGAGGGTGATGTTATAGGAATGATTGAAGCTATGAAGATGATGAATGAGATAACGTCACCGGTCAGTGGAGAAGTAGTATCGATAGTTGCTAATAATGAAGATATTGTAGGATATGATGATGTTCTGGTTATTGTGAAACCGGAATAGCAAAAAAGCAGATGGAGGAAATCAATGTTTAAGAGAATTCTGATTGCTAACAGAAATGAAATTGCATTAAGAATAATCAGATGCTGCAGGGAAATGGATATTGAAACTGTTCTTATATATTCTACTGCAGATAAAGATTCACTTCCGGTTGAACTTGCAACGTATCCAATATGCATCGGGCCTGCATCAGCCAGAGAAAGTTATATGAATCAGGAGGCAATAATAGATATTGCTCTTAGAACTGAATGTGAGGCAATACATCCCGGATATGGATTCCTGTCAGAAAATAGTTCGTTTGCAAAAAAATGTCAGGATAATGGTATTGTGTTTATAGGACCAAATGCAGATATAATTGACAAAATGGGAGATAAACAGTCGGCAAGAAAGCTTATGATGGAGAATAATGTTCCTGTAGTGCCCGGGTCTAAGGGACTTATTAAAGATTCTGCGGAGGCTTTAGAGATTGCTGATGAGATAGGATATCCGGTGCTTATAAAGGCTTCTGCAGGTGGTGGTGGACGTGGCATGAGAAAAGCTTTCACAAAGGAAGAGGTCGAGAGTGCATTTAATGAAGCGAGAGCCGAGGCTGTGGCAGCATTTGGTAATGGTGATATGTATATGGAAAAGCTTGTGTTAAAGCCAAGACATATAGAATTCCAGATACTTGGAGATACATTTGGAAATATTATTCATCTTGGAGAAAGAGACTGTTCAATACAGAGAAGAAATCAGAAGATGATAGAAGAAGCACCGTCCAGAGCTTTGTCAGATGAATTGCGTAATAAGATGGGAAAAGCGGCAGTCAGGGCAGCCGTGGCAGCGGGCTATTACAGTGCGGGTACGGTTGAGTTTGTACTTGATAGTGATGATAATTTTTATTTCATAGAGATGAATACGAGAATACAGGTCGAGCATCCGGTTACGGAGATGGTAAGCGGAGTGGATATAATGAAGGAACAGATTCGAATTGCAGCGGGGCTGCCATTATCATATGCACAGGAAGATATAAAGCTTAACGGTTATGCAATTGAATGTAGAATTAATGCAGAAAATCCACTTGATAATTTCAGACCGGCACCCGGAAAGATTGATTTTCTTCATCTGCCTGCCGGAAATGGCGTCAGAGTTGAGACGGCGGCATTTTCAGGATATGAAGTGAGTATGTATTATGATTCTATGATTGCAAAGATAATAGTTCATGCTCCAACAAGACTTGAAGCAATCCGGAAGATGAGGTGTGCCCTGGAGGAATTAATGATTAAGGGAGTAACAACTAATGAGAGGTTTCAGTATATAGTAATGTATCATCCGGAGTATCTTAAAGGAAAGTATAATACGGCATTCATTGAAGAACATATGGATGAAATAATTGAGTGGAGTAAATCAATTGAGTAGAAAGTGGAAAGTATAGGAGAATGCAATGAGTGGTATTTTTGCAAATAAAAGAAATCAGCTCTTTTCGCTAAAGAAGTTGAGAAATGAAAAGATTGACGGTGGAATTACGGAGGAAGATAATTCATTAGTTGTATGTCCTTCATGTAAGCATGAGTATACTAAGGATTTCATTAAAAAAAGGTTAAGAGTATGTCCTGATTGCGGATTTCATATGACGGTATCAGCGAGAGAAAGAATAAAGCAGCTTGCTGATAAAGGAACATTTAAAGAGCATAATGTTTCGATGTCAACTGAAGACCCTTTGAAATTTCCGGGATATAAAAATAAGATAAAAGACATTCAGAATACAAATGGCAATAAAGATGCTGTAATCACGGGAGTATGTAATATAGGGGGACATAAGACAGTAATATCCGTTATGGACAGTACATTTATGATGGGGAGCATGGGAACAGTAGTTGGTGAGAAATTCACACAGGCAGTTGAATATGCAATGTCAAATAAACTTCCTTTTGTGAGTGTGGCATGCAGTGGCGGAGCGAGAATGCAGGAAGGAATGCATTCGCTTATGCAGATGGCTAAGACAAGTGCTGTTATAGAAAAGTTTTCTAAGAGCGGTGGATTTTATATGTCTATTCTTACACATCCTACAATGGGAGGTGTAAGTGCAAGCTTTGCAACTATTGGAGATATAGTAATTGCAGAACCGAGGGCACTTATTGGTTTTGCCGGGCCGAGAGTTATAAAGCAGACTATCAATGAAACTTTACCAAAGGGATTCCAAAGGGCAGAATTTCAGGAAGAACATGGCTTTGTAGATATGATAGTGGAAAGAAAAGATTTGAAGAAAACAGTGTGCAGATTGTTAGAGTATCATGAGCGAAATGAGGATTAGTATGGAAATTAGTGTGGACAATTCATTGACAGCATATGAGAGGGTCAAACTTGCCAGAGACCCTGGCAGGCCTAAAACAATAGATTTTATTAATGAAATGTTTGATGGTTTCATGGAATTAAAGGGAGACCGTCTCGGCAGGGAAGATAAAGCTATTATTGGAGGAATAGCAAAATTCCACGGTATACCGGTTACAATAATAGGACATCGGAAAGGGAAGACTTTAGAGGAAAATATTGAATGTAATTTTGGAATGCCTGAGCCTGAAGGATACAGAAAAGCAATGAGACTTATGAAACAAGCGGAGAAATTCGGTCGTCCTATAATAACATTTATAGATACGCCGGGGGCTTATCCGGGAATAGAAGCAGAAGAGAATGGACAGAGCATCGCCATAGCTAAGTCGATAGCAGAGATGAGCAGCCTGAAAGTTCCGGTTATTGCAGTTATTACGGGTGAGGCTAACAGTGGAGGAGCATTAGCAATAGCTGTGGCAAATAGTATTGTAATGTATGAGAATGCAGTATATTCTATTTTATCACCGGAAGGTTTTGCATCAATATTATGGAAAGATGCTGCTAAAAGTGATAAAGCATGTGAACTTATGAAAATGACTGCTTCGGATTTGAAAAAAGATGGAATAATTGATGAGATAATACCTGAGCCTGAAGGGGGAATACAGGAGAATCCACAGGAGGCATTTATAATGCTTGACGTTATACTTAGAAAAGAGTTAAGGAAATACATGAAAATGTCAGAAGATAACATATACAAGTCGAGATATAAAAAGTTTAGAAAGATGGCATAAAATGTGATGAGGAAAGGCATGGTAGTTATACATGGCAGGAATAGAAATATTAGGAACAGGTAACAGCAAACCCCGAAAAGTTGTCACAAATGATGATTTAAGCAAGATTGTTGATACCAGTGATGAATGGATTACGACAAGAACAGGAATTAAGAAAAGAAACTTTTGCGTTGAAGAAAAAAATATGGACCTGGCATATGAGGCGGCATCGAAAGCAATTGAAAGCAGTGGCATATCGACAGATGATATAGGACTGTTAATAGTTGCAACATTTACTCCTGATAATGCAAGCCCTTCAGTATCATGTATGATACAGAATAAATTAGGGCTTGGAAAAGATGTTATGACATTTGATATAAATGCGGCATGTTCAGGATTTCTGTATTCACTTGAAACTGCAAGAGCTATTCTTAATCAGATTAATGAAGATAAAAAAAATAAAAAGTATGCTATCGTAGTTGGAAGTGAGCAGATATCGACGAGACTTAATATGGAAGACCGCGGAAGCTGTGTACTGTTTGGAGATGGGGCAGGAGCAGTTGTTATAGGACTTAGTGATAACAAAAGGTATTACAGCATTATGGGAGCGGATGGCAACAGTGAAGCACTTGGGTGTACAGGAATTCAGGATGGAAAACCACATGTGTACATGGATGGCAAACAGGTATTTAAGACAGCGGTAAGGACAATGACTTCAGTTGTAAAAGAGCTTCTTTGCAAGTCACAGTGGGATATGGGAGACATTGACTATATTGTCTGTCATCAGGCAAATGAAAGAATAATAGATACGGTTGTGAGAACTCTAAAAGCACCTGCAGAAAAATTCTATATGAATATTGCAGATTATGGCAATACATCAGCAGCAAGTATTCCCATTGCCATATCAGAAATGAATGAAAAGGGAATTCTTAAAAAAGGAATGAAAGTAATGTTTGTCGGATTTGGCTCAGGGTTTACATGGGGCGGAATTCTTATGGAAATATAACAGACACTTATAGTATATGCATGTAGTTGAAAGGAATGAAAAATCAGATGAGATTAAATGAAGAGTTAGGAATTAAGTATCCGTTTATTCAGGGAGGAATGGCTAATATAGCTGTAGGTGAATTTGCAGCTGCGGTATCAAATGCAGGGGGACTTGGACTAATCGGAGCAGGTGGAATGAATACAGAGATGCTCGAGGAAAATATACATAAGTGCAGAAAACTTACAGATAAACCATTTGGTGTAAATATTATGCTTATGAATCCTGAGGCAGCACAGATGGCGGAGCTTGTTGCAAGAGAGAGGGTTGCTGTCGTTACTACAGGAGCAGGTAATCCTGCACCTTACATTGGAAAGTGGAAAGAAGAGGGAATCAAGGTAATGCCTGTAATGTCAAGCGTTATGATTGCAAAAAGACTTGAGAAAAATGGTGCAGATTATATTATTGCAGAAGGAACGGAAAGTGGCGGACATATAGGAGAGATGACAACAATGGCACTTGTTCCACAGATGGTTGACAATCTTAACATACCGGTTATTGCGGCAGGAGGAATTGCGGATGGAAGACAGTTACATGCGGCATTTGCACTTGGAGCAAGTGGCGTACAGTTGGGTACATGTCTTCTTGCAAGCACAGAGTGTCCGATTCATGAGAATTATAAGCAGGCCGTTATTAAGGCGAGGGATAATGATACTATTGTGACAGGAAGAATAGGCGGAACACCGGTAAGAATTCTTAAGAATCAGATGGCAAGAGAGTATGTCAAGAGAGAAAAACAAGGAGCTGACAAGATGGAACTTGAGAAGTTTACACTTGGTTCTCTCAGAAGAGCGGTATTTGATGGAGATACGACAACCGGTTCACTTATGGCAGGGCAGGTTGCCGGGCAGGTTAAAGAGATAAAACCTGTTGCACAGATATTTGAAGAAATGTGGAATGACTGTATTAAAGTGCATAAACAACTTGTTATAAAATAGTGTAAAAAATCGCTTAGAAAAGAGGAACAGTATGGATTTTAAGTTAGATATACCTATTATACAGGGTGGCATGGGAATTGGCATTTCGCTGGGAAGGCTGGCAGGTAATGTTGCACTGTGTGGTGGTATGGGTGTGATAAGCACAGTAAACGCCGGGTACATGGAAAATGATTTCGAAGAAAATCATGTTGAGGCTAATCTAAGAGCATTAAGGCGTGAGATAAAAAAAGCATTTGAGATTGCTAAGGGTAAAGGGAAAATAGCAATAAACCAGATGGTAGCAGTTAATCATTATGAGGAATCAGTGAAAGAAGCAGTTAAGGCGGGAATCGATGCGGTTATATCTGGAGCAGGACTTCCATTAGAGCTTCCTAAATATACTAAAGATACTCCTACAGCGGCTGCACCTATTGTATCAAGTGGTAAAGCTGCATCGGTTATAATGAAAAGCTGGGACAGGCATTATGGTGTGACACCTGATTTTATAGTCATAGAGGGAGTGAAAGCAGGAGGTCATCTTGGATTTGCAAGAGAAGAGGTAATTGGAGGAACAGCAAAACCACTTGAATATATTCTTAAAGAAGTGCTTGAGAAAATTGAACCATACAGACAGAAATACGGAAGAGACATTCCTGTATTTGTTGCAGGTGGAATATTTGATGGGAATGATATGGCACATTTTATGAATCTTGGTGCGGCCGGGGTGCAGATGGCAACAAGATTCATTGCAACAGAGGAATGTGATGCATCAACGGAATTTAAAGACAGAATTGTAAAGGCTACATCGGATGAAGTTACTATTGTACAAAGTCCGGTTGGGCTTCCGGGAAGAGCACTTAATGAAGGAATAATTAAGAGGTTAGGTAAAGGTGAAACATTTCCGCCTGTCAGATGTAATGACTGCCTGAAGACATGTCCACACGGTATCAAAGCTCCATATTGTATAAGCAGAGCGTTGATAGAGGCTGTAAAGGGAAATATCAGCGAAGGGCTTTTGTTTACCGGAGAAAATGTTGACAGGGTAAAGAGTATTACAACAGTAAAAAAACTTATGGATGAACTGGTTAGTGAATGGAGGAAATCAAAATGAAAATCGCATTTTTATATGCAGGACAGGGTAGTCAGAAAGTGGGGATGGGAAAAGACATTTATGAAAATAATAAAACATTTAAGTCTGTAATTGATTCTATAGATGTGAATGTAAATGTTAAAAAACTTATGTTTGAAGGACCCATGAATGAACTTTCGAAAACTAAGAATACGCAGCCATGTATGGCGGCTTTTGCAGCAGGAGTTACTGATGTGCTTAAGGAGAATGGGATAATTCCTGATGTTGTCGCAGGATTAAGTCTTGGGGAATACAGTGCGTTATACTGTTCGGAAGTATTTGATGTTAATACATTTATTAAGCTTGTCGCCTATAGAGGAAAAGTAATGGAAGAGGCAGCAGAGGGAATAAAGTGTAAGATGAGTGCTGTGCTTGGAATTGAAAGTCATGTACTCGGCGATATCTGTAACAGCATTTCAACAGATGGACACTATGTGACCGTATCGAATTACAACTGCAAAGGACAGTATGTAATATGTGGTGATGAGAGCGCAGTTGAAGAAGCTGAGGATAGGGCAAAAGAAGCAGGTGCTAAAAGATGTATACCATTGAAAGTAAGCGGACCGTTCCACACTTCATTTATGAAACCGGCAGGAGAGGCACTTGATTTTTACTTTGATTCGGTGAATTTTAATGATATGAAGATTCCGGTATTGTTCAATACAACGGCAGACTTTATTGGAGAGAATGAGAGGATAAGAGATATACTTGTAAAACAGGTTCAGAGCAGTATTTACATGGAAAATATAATCGAAAAGCTTGAAAAGTTTGGAATTGATACTGTTATAGAGATTGGTCCGGGCAAAGCATTAAGCGGTTTTGTTAAAAAGACAGCTCCATCAATTACAACTTATAACATTGAGGATATAGTTGGTCTTAACAATATTATTGAAAGGTTTGGTGAATAAATGAGAGGCAGAGTTGCAGTAGTAACGGGAGCAGGCCGTGGAATTGGAAGGGCAATTGCAGTCAGAATGGCATGTGAAGGTGCAGATGTAGTCGTTAACTATTCAGGAAGTGAAGCAGCAGCTTTAGAGACGGTTAAAATGTGTGAAGAAAAGGGAGCAAAGGCTATAGCTGTAAAAGCCGATGTATCCAAAACAGATGAATGTCTTGCACTTATAGATACAGCGGTTAATGAATTTGGAAAAGTGGATATTCTTGTGAATAATGCGGGCATTACAAAAGATAAGCTTATGATGGCAATGAAGGACGAAGATTTTGATTCTGTAATTAATGTTAATCTTAAAGGAACATTTAATTGTATGAAATTTGCTTCAAAAATCATGATGAAACAACGCTATGGAAGAATTGTTAATCTAAGCAGTGTGTCAGGTGTGAGGGGCAATGCAGGGCAGGCTAATTATTCAGCGAGCAAAGCAGGTGTTATCGGTCTTACTAAAGCGGCAGCCAAAGAACTTGCTTCAAGAAATATTACTGTAAATGCGGTTGCACCGGGAATGATTGATACAGAGATGACAGCGGTGTTACCGGATAAAGTGAAAGCTGCAATGATTGAATCTATACCTGTGAAAGCAGCCGGAAAACCTGAAGATATAGCCAATGCAGTCAGCTTTTTCGCTTCAGAGAAAGCTTCTTATGTAACAGGACAGATAATATGCGTGGATGGAGGAATGGCAGTATGAGAAGAGTAGTGATTACAGGAATGGGTGCAGTTACACCGGTGGGAAATAATGTTAATGATATGTGGGAAGGCATAAAAACCGGAAAATGTGGTATTGCACCTATAACAGCTTACGATACAACCGGAAGAAAGGTTAAAGTTGCGGGTGAAGTGAAAAATCTCAATATTGAGGAACTTGTGGATAAAAGAGAATTAAGAAAAATGGACAGATTCAGTGTGTTTGCCATAATTGCTGCTGATGAGGCTGTTAAAGATGCAGGAATTTCATTTGAGAATGATGCGGAGCGTTCGGGGGTGATTGTTTCAAGTGGAATAGGCGGACTTGATACAATAGAAAAAGAACATAAAAAGGGTATGGATAAAGGGTTTGACAGAGTGTCTCCATATTTTATTCCATCTGCAATATCAAACATGGCAGCAGGAAGGATTGCGATAAAGCATGGAATTAAGGGAATGTGCAGCTGCGTGGTTACGGCATGTGCAGGCGGAACTAATGCGATTGGTGACAGTTTCAGACAGGTAAGAGACGGATATGCTGATGTTATGGTATGTGGTGGGGCAGAAGCATGTATTACTGAATTTGGAATAGGTGGATTTACTTCACTAAAGGCATTGTCACAGTCAGAAGACCCGGATAGAGCTTCTATTCCGTTTGATAAAGAGAGAAATGGATTTGTAATGGGAGAGGGTGCAGGTATTCTTGTTCTTGAAGAACTTGAGCATGCACTTGCAAGAAATGCACATATATACGGAGAAATGGTAGGATATGGAGCTACATGTGATGCACATCATATTACAGCACCATTGGCAGATGGAAGTGGAGCTGCAAAATGTATGGAGATGGCGATTAAGGATGCAGGTATAAATAAAGAAGATATAGATTATATTAATGCACATGGAACATCAACACCACTCAATGACAGTGGTGAAACTAAGGCGGTAAAGCTTGCGTTTGGTGAACATGCCACAAAACTTATGATGAGTTCGACTAAGTCAATGACAGGTCATCTTTTGGGTGCAAGTGGTGCGGTTGAAGCGGTTATATGTACAAAGGCCGTAAGCGACGGATTTGTTCCTGCTACTATTAATTATTCTGTACCTGATGAAGAATGTAATCTTGATATAGTACCAAATGAGGGACGTAAGTGTGATATTAAATATGCTATGTCTAATTCACTTGGCTTCGGAGGACATAATGCGAGTATTATTTTCAAAAAATGGGCATAATATTAGCAAATCAATTTTACTAAATATTTTTATAAAATGTATTGCAACAGTTTGATTAGAAAGGTATGATATAGATATGGAATTAAATTCAAATCAGATTCAGGAGATACTTCCACACAGATATCCGTTTTTATTAGTTGATAAGATTGTGGATTTTGAACCTGGTCAGTGGGCAAAAGGAATAAAGTGTGTGTCGGCAAATGAGATGCAGTTTTTGGGACATTTTCCAAACCAGCATGTTATGCCGGGTGTTTTAATAGTGGAAGCACTTGCACAGACAGGTGCAGTGGCTATACTATGCAAAGAAGAGAACAAAGGAAAGATTGCTTTTTTTGGAGGAATTAAAAAGGCAAGATTCAGAAAACAGGTGGTTCCGGGGGATGTTCTTGAATTATCGTGTGAGATAATAGCACAAAAAGGACCTGTTGGAATAGGTAAAGCTATTGCGACAGTAAATGGTGAAGTTGCTGTGGATGCAGAGATATCTTTCGCTATTCAGTAAAATACATATTCCGTTAAGTGATATTATTATATGGAGGAATAAAAAGATGCTTGGTAATGTGTTCAGAGAAGTTTATATGAAGTTTAAACTTAATTTCTACAAGTCAATGTTTGAAAAGATTCAGAATAGGGAAACGTCTTTATCGACGGTTGAGACATTCTGTATTGAGATTATTTATGCGATGAATAAACCGACTGTCAGTGAATTTGCATCGTTTATACAGATATCATCGCCTAATGCAGCGTACAAGGTTAATTCTCTGATAAAGAAAGGGTATCTTGTTAAGAAACAGTCTGAGAAAGATAAAAGGGAATATCATCTTGAAGTTACGGACAAATATCTGAACTATTATAATCTCAGTTCTTCATATATTATGTCGGTAACGGAACGAATGGAGAAGAGATTCAGCAAAGATGAATTGGAACTTCTTGAAAAAATGCTGACAGTAATTACTGAAGAGTTAATGCCTGAGCTTGATTCAATAGAAGATATTAATTCGTAGATATGGAAGCTGGTATAACATATAAGTGTACAAATATGTTATATCAGCTTTTTATATAGTTGTTATTTTATATAAGTAGTGTTAATATTACATTGCAGTTACACTTGAACATCTGCGTACAAGAGTATTACAGGCATTGAAACATATGGTTAAGCATGAAGATTAAAATGTTCAGAAATGGAGAGTAGAAATGAGAAAGACAAAAATTATATGCACTATAGGACCGGCATGTGAATCAGAAGAAGTACTTACTAAAATATTTCTTGCAGGGGCAAATGTTGCCAGACTTAACTTTTCACATGGAACGCATGAGGAACATGAGCAAAAAATTGCACTTGTGAAGAAAGTGAGGGAAAAACTAAAGCTGCCGATTCCTATTATGCTTGATACAAAGGGACCGGAATACAGAATAAAAACATTTAAAAATAAAAAAATAATGTTACATGATGGTGACACATTTACTTTTACGACAGAAGATGTTGAAGGTGATGAGACAAAGGTATCAGTAACATATAAGAACCTTATTAACAATCTTAAACTTGGGGATATAATCATGGTCAATAACGGACTTGTGAAATTCAAGGTTGACAAGCTGAAGAATACAGAGGCTATTTGTACCGTGCTGACAGGCGGAGAACTGTCAGACAGAAAAAGTATGAATTTTCCTAATAAAGTTCTTGACCATGCTTATTTAAGTGAACAGGATAAGAGTGATATAGCATTTGGAATAGAACATGGAATTGATTTTGTTGCAGCCTCGTTCGTATCATGTAAAAAGGATGTACAGGATATAAGAGAATTTCTTGACTCAAATAATGGAAGTGATATTGAAATAATAGCAAAGATTGAAAACAGGGCAGGAGTTGATAATATAGAAGAAATCTGCGATATAGCAGATGGAATAATGGTGGCAAGAGGTGACCTCGGTGTGGAGATACCATTTGTTGAAGTAACATCAGTTCAGAAGTATCTTATTAACAAGTGCCGTCTGTTAGGTAAGAGGGTAATAACTGCGACGGAAATGCTTGAGTCAATGATTGAAAAGCCAAGACCTACAAGAGCTGAAATATCGGATGTTGCAAATGCGGTATATGACGGAACATCAGCCGTAATGTTATCAGGAGAGACAGCAGCAGGAAAGTATCCTGTGGAGGCTGTTCATAATATGGCAGAAATAGCAGAGTATACAGAGACTACGATTGATTATAAGCAGCGTTTTCATCAGACGGAATTCGAGATATGCAGTAACATTGATGCAGTATCGCATGCGACGTGTTCCATGGCAATAGACATTAATGCAAAATGTATTGTTGTAAGTTCTATTAGCGGAACAACGGCAAGAATGGTCAGCCGTTTCCGCTCTCCGGCAGACATAATCGGAATGACAACATCAGAGAAGGCATGGAGAAAGCTTAATATGAGCTGGGGAGTGACTCCGGTGTTATGTGAGAGTTTCAGTTCGCTTGAGGTAATATTCTATCATGCTACACAGGAAGCAAAAAGAGTGTTTAAGCTTAAGGACGGCGACAGCATTGTTGTCACAGGAGGTCAGATAAATGGCAAATCAGGAAATACGGATACTATAAGGGTGGTTACTGTATAAAAAACTGCATTATTGTATAATACTATAGATAACAAACCGATGGTTAATTATTGGAGGAGTATATGGTGATTGTAAAAATAATTTTGTTATCTTTGTTTTCTATAGTTGTTCTGTTTATTCTGGCTAAGATGATGGGAGCAAGACAGGTCTCTGAGATGAGTATGTTTGATTATATCAATGGTATAACTATAGGTTCGATTGCGGCAGAAATGGCAACATCAGTTGATGATGGTTTTGAGAAACCGTTAGTTGCAATGATAGTATATGGTGTTGTAGCAGTGTTTTTATCATTTATTACGAGCAAAAGTATGGTGCTTAGAAGATTTATAACAGGAACTTCGTACATTCTTCTTGAAAATGGTGTGATATATGAGAAGAATATGAAAAAAGTGAGAATAGATATCAACGAGTTTCTTACACAGTGCCGTATAAACGGATATTATGACATTGGTCAGATATATGCTGCAGTATTTGAAGAGAATGGAAAGATTAGTTTTATTCCAAAGTCGACTGACAGATATACAACTCCAAAAGACTTTGATATGTTCCCCACGCAGGAAAATATATGTTATAACCTGATCATTGATGGCAAAATACAGAAGGAAGCACTCAGACATTCAGGCAAAGAAGAGAAGTGGCTCAGGGATAACATTAAAGCAGGCGGGGTATCAAAGGTAGAAGATGTATTACTTGCAGTATATGCAGGAGATAATAATATAAGAGTATTTGCAAAATCATGAATTTACAGCATTTTAAAATAATTTAACTATGTATTTATTGAAGACCATAGCTGGCAGATGTTGACGTTTTACTTTGCGGTGTTTATAATAATATTGATAATTTATGACCAATAGGATGAATTATCAATATTTTTCCGAATTGGTCTGAACTAATACGTATAATTATTTTAGAATGAGAGGTAAAAATGAGAGGAATTGAGACAAAGATAACCAAGATCAGACAACAGGTATTTGCCGGAGTTGCCAAAATTGCTTATGAATCTGAAGATATTATTTCAGATATTGAAGAACTCCCATATCAGATAGTAACAGAGGATGAGCCACGTATGCGTGACAGCATATATAGAGAAAGAGCAGTTGTATCTGAGCGAATCAGACTTGCAATGGGTATGTCATTAAGACCTGATGACAAACCTGTACATATAACTGCTAATGTTGATGAAAGTGATATTGCTGAGAAATATTATGAGCCACCTCTTATGCAGGTAATTCCGTCTGCATGTGAAGCATGTGATGACAATGTGTATGAAGTCAGCAACCAGTGCAGGGGATGTGTAGCACATCCATGTACTGAGGTATGTCCTGTCGGGGCAATAAGTATTGTTGATGGAAAGTCTCATATAGATAAAGAAAAATGTATTAAATGTGGAAAATGTAAGGCAACATGTCCTTATGATGCTATCTCAAAGAGAGAGCGTCCATGTAAAAAAGCCTGTGGAATCAATGCTATAGGTGTTGATGCACATGGAAGAGCAGCTATAGATACAACAAAATGTGTATCTTGCGGACAGTGTATGATTAATTGTCCATTTGGTGCAATTGCTGATAAGTCACAGATATTCCAGCTTATTCGTGCAATGCAGACTAATGATGAAGTGATTGGTATTGTTGCACCTGCATTTGTCGGACAGTTTGGTCCTAATATGACACAGAAAAAAGTTAAAGCAGCTCTTATGGATATAGGATTCTCTGATGTAATTGAAGTTGCATTAGGAGCTGATATGGGTGCTATAACAGAAGCACATCATTATGTTGAGGAAGTTGTATCAGGAAAACTTCCGTTCCTTCTTACTTCATGCTGTCCTGCATGGTCAGTACTTGCTAAGAATACACTTCCTGATATGGTTGATAATGTGTCAAGTGCACTTACACCTATGGTTGCTACAGCAAGAAAGATTAAGAAAGAAAAACCAAATGCTAAGATTGTATTTATAGGACCTTGTGCCGCTAAGAAACTTGAGGCATCAAGAAGAAGTGTAAGAAGTGATGTAGATTTTGTTATAACATTTGAGGAACTTCATGCAATGTTTACAGCTAAGGGAATTGACATGGAGACATATGACAAAGAAGTATCTATGCATGATGCTACAGGTGCAGGTAGAGGATATGCTGTTGCAGGTGGTGTAGCGGATGCCATTGAAAAATGCATTAATGAATATTATCCTGGTGTTGAGGTTAAGATTGAACATGTGGAGAGCCTTGCGGAATGTAAAAAGGCACTTATGCTTGCGAAGGCAGGAAAGAAGAATGGATACCTTATTGAAGGAATGGGATGTCCCGGTGGATGTGTAGCAGGTGCAGGAACATGTCTGTCTGTACAGAAGGCATCAGCAGAGGTTAAGAAGTTTGTTAACAGTTCATCAAAGAAGTTACCTGCTAAAGAATTAGAAGATATAGAATTATCATAGTAGAACTTAATAAAATGTTTTGTTATTGAATGTAATTACGGACTGTCATGCTATTAAAACAGCATGGCAGTTTTTCTTATTTTTTACATATATTTAACATTATGTTGATAGTAAGCAAAATGTACTCTTTTTATAATGTTTAGTGAGTAAACTTAAATTAAATACATTAAAGAATAGAGGAGATAGTTTTGCTTTACGAAGACATTAAGAACAATAAAGAGATAAAAGAATTCATAAGAAAAGGAAATCAGAATCTGGCTGTTATGGGATATACAGACCATTCGGAAGAACATTGTATTCTGGTTGCACAAAGAGCCGGGAAGATACTTGATAAATTCGGATATTCAAATAGAGAAGTTGAACTGGCTAAAGTTGCCGGATTTATGCATGATATAGGGAATGTTATTAATAGAAACAGGCATGGTGAATATGGTGCAATATTAGCAGGTGAGATTTTGAAAAAGCAGAATGTTACATTGGAAGAACGTATAATAATAATGTCGGCAATAGGAAATCATGACGAGAGTACAGGTGGTGCTAATGACCCGGTATCAGCAGCGTTGATAATTGGGGATAAAACTGATGTAAGGAGGAGCAGAGTCAAAAAGACAAAGGGAAGATTTGATATACATGACAGAGTTAATTATGCGGTGACAGATTCAAAACTCAAAATAAGTGTGGATAAAAAGGTCATATCTCTTAATTTGCAGATAGATGAGAAAATATGTACGATGTATGAGTATTTTGATATATTTCTTGGAAGAATGATGATGTGCCGTGGTGCAGCAGAACTGCTTGGCGGTAAATTCAAACTTACGGCTAACGGGTGCAAAGTATTATGATACATGGTGTGAAAATGTTAGAAAATATTTATGCTGATACGAATCTGTATATGGAGTTATGAATAGCCGTTAATATGAATACATTATATATATCGTATAAATTAATGGAGAATGCAGAATGTCGAAGACGGATGCAGAGTTAATGCTGGCACAAAATATTACTGAAGAGGAAAGAAAACATGATAGTGATTTGCAGATATTCGAGGTGATTTTAAAGTATTATGGAGATATATCATATCTTGAGAGCAGTGAGTATGGTAATATAAAGCTTGTAATACTTCTTGCAGGTTATGCAGTTGCATATGTAAATATGGATGAGTTGAAAATATTGGAAAATGCTAAAGAGGTAATATATATAGAAAAACCAAGAAGGCTGTTTTTTTCTGTTGTGTACGGAAGTCAGGTATCGTGCATTACAGCCTTTCAGAAAAATAATACAGGGATATATGGAGAGGGAGTAATCTGTGCACTTATTGACAGTGGGATAGATTACTCCCATCCTGTGTTTTTGGACCAGAACGGCAAGACAAGAATAATAGCTTTATGGGACCAGACTATAGATGGGAATCCACCACAGGGATATATTGTTGGAAGTGTGTATTCAGAAGATGATATTAACAGGGCGATAGAAGCTGGGAAGAGAGAGCAGTCTGATATTGTTCCTTCAAGAGATATAAGTGGTCATGGGACTCATGTAGCGGGTATTATGGCAGGTAACTTTGCAGATGATAAAAGCAATAATATAGGTATAGCAACACAGAGTAAAATTATTGCTGTTAAAATAGGAGGGTACGGTGAGGATATATCTCCACAGACCTCCGGGCTTATGCAGGCGGTTGATTTTGTAATAAAAGAGGCAATAAAATATAATATGCCGGTGGCCGTTAACATAAGTCTTGGAAATAATTATGGCTCGCATGATGGCACGGGACTTGTGGAGACATATATAGATGCGGTTTCACAGATATGGCGTTGTTCAGTGTGTGTTGGAACCGGCAATCAGGGAGATGCAGCCATTCATGCATCAGGTTATGTGAGAAATACAATGGAAAATGTTGAAATATCAGTTGGAGAATTTCAAAGAGCATTTGGTATACAATTGTGGAAACAATATCAGGATAAGATGGATATAAGCATTACTACACCACAGCAAAATGTGTTTAATATATCAGATACAGGGGAAAATATACGGAACTTCTTTGATGGTAATAACAGGATATACGTTATAGTCAGAAATCCGGTACCATATAGTATGTTTCAGGAAATATATATAAGATTGGTCCCGACAGAGAGTTATGTTGATGATGGACGATGGAGCATAAATATTAATCCTATAAGAATTAAAGATGGAAGATATGATTTGTGGATGTCATCGGTGGATATACTTAGTTCCGATACATTTTTTCTAAAACCTGATCCGAGTGTAACCCTTACTATACCTTCAACATCATATGGAGTAATATCTGTTGGGGGATATGACAGCAGAACATTTGGGGTAGCAGATTTTTCAGGAAGAGGATATTTGAGAAATCTAAATTTTGTTAAACCTGATATTGTTGCACCGGCTGTAGACATTGTTTCAGCACAAAGCGGTGGAGGAATATCGGTGAGAAGTGGAACATCCATGGCAGTTCCGTTTGTGACGGGGAGTGCAGCATTACTTATGGAGTGGGGGATAGTAAAAGGAAATGATTTATATATGTATGGTGAGCGGCTGAAAGCTGTTCTGATAAGTGGCGCAGAGGATATAAAGGGGCAGGACAGAAGAAGACAGGGCTGGGGGAGACTTTGTGTTAGTAATTGGCAAAATATGTAAAATATGGTATAATAATCTGATGGAAAAATAGTGCATATACGAAAAATTGGAGGCAGAATTTGAAGATAAAACGTAGAATTGTATTTATTTCATGTGTGTTATGTATATTGCTATGTCTTGGTGGATGTATAAAAAAAGACGAAAAAGATAAAGTCGTATTGAAAGTATGGAGTTCAAGTGAAGATAAAGATATAATAATGACATCAGTCAGAGAATTTGAGAAAGAGTATAAAAATGAAGCAGATATTAAGGTAGAGGTTATGTCGGAAAGTATAAGCGATTCAAAAAGACTTATCCTTAATGATGCAGAGGATGCTGCGGATGTATTTAATTACGTTGATGACCAGTTTAGTGATATATATAATATTGGGGCTTTGGCAGATATAACAGAAGGGGTAGAACAGATATGTAAAGATAATGGGGGAAAAGATTCGGATATTATACAGAAGGTTACTAAAGGAGATAAACTATACGGATATCCTTTGTCTGACAGCAACGGTTATTTTCTGTATTATAACAGTGATTATTTTACAGAGAATGATGTAAAGGATATAGATAAAATATTGGATATTGCGCAGAAGAATGATAAATATTTTGCCATGGACTGGTCTAGTGGATGGTATACATATTCGTTCTTCGGAGGAGCAGGCAAGAAAATATCTGTTTCTGATGATGGACTGCATAATATATGTGACTTTGCGGATGAAAGCGGAAAATATTCGGGAATTGATATAGTTAATGCAATGTTAGATATATCGGATAAAAAGAGTTTCAGAAGTGCAATAGACGGAAAAATCATAGAAGGAATAAGGGATGGAGAAATCATTGCAGCTGTTAATGGAACGTGGAATTCAAAGGCAATAGAGGATGTATGGGGAGAGTCGTGTGCAGCAGCAAAGCTGCCTGAATTCACAATAAATGGTGAGAAAGTGCAGATGTCGGGTTTTTACGGATATAAGTATTTTGGTGTTAATGCGCATTCAAAGAATAAGAAGTGGGCAATGCGTCTTGCAAAAAAAATAAGTGATTATGATACACAGATGAGAAGATTTGATAAGATAGGAGAAAGTCCTTCTAATATAAATGCTAAAGAGGTAAAAAACTCGGATATTATCAATGCAGTTGCAGAGCAAAAGAAGTATTCAGTAGCACAAAATATTTGTGAAGCCTATTGGGACCCTATGTCACGACTTGGCGTATATCTTGCGGCAGGAAATCCGGATAATGCATATATGAGTCAGGTACTTGAAAATGTTGTGAGAGATATAAACAAATAGCATTTTATTGCAGCACTTAAACTGCAAATGTAGAATTCTGTTTGCATCTTTGCAATAAATTGCTTAGAAATGAGGATTAATATGAAGAAATCCATAAAAAAATTAATATTTGCTATGATAATGATATGCTTTATTAACACAATATATAATGCATTTCTGCTTTTTAGTTACTATGATACAAGGGATAATTATGAGCTTATATTGAACAGATATGTTTCTGATGAAGAGAAAATGTCTAAGCTTAGTGCAGATGTGTATAAGATGCAGAGCCTGACACTGGCACAGATGCTTAGTGAGGACGATGTAAAAGTTGTGTCCCTGACTAAACAGATAGAGGAGATGCATAACAGCAATATTGAACTGTTGAAGAAACTTAAAGATACTATTACTACGGATGATGAGAAAGAAATATATCATGAATTATATTCTAATTATCTTAATTATAAGTCAGAGCAGGAAAATGCAACCGATATCCGTTCAAACGATTCAATAAAGACTTCGCAGTATTATGTTGTAAATGTGTTAGAGACAAGGCTTTCTGATATGAATATGTGTATAACGAAGCTTTGTAATTATTATGAGGATAATATTAGCAATGTAAGAAAAGAGCTTGACAAGAGTAACAATGTCAATAGCATTATGATGATGTGTGTTGCTGTAGGTTCATTCTGCATAATGATTGTTCTGATTGTGGAATTATTGAGGAACTCAGGAAATATCATTATAGAATTTAATGCTGAACAGAAACAGCATAAAGAAGATGTTACAAGAATTCAGAGTAAAACGATTGAAGGAATGGCAGAACTTGTTGAAAGCCGTGACGGTGATACGGGAACACACATTAAGAATACGGCAAAATATGTTGAAATGATAGCACGTTATATGGCTACAAAAGATAAATATAAAGATATTATGAGTGAAGATTATATTGCCCTGCTGAAGCGGTTTGCACCATTACATGATGTTGGAAAAATAATGGTGTCAGATACTATTTTGCTTAAACCCGGAAAGCTGACTGATGAAGAATTTGAGAAGATGAAAGTTCATGCAAGTGAGGGTGGACAGATTATAGATAAGATTTTGTCAGGTATAGAGAATGAAGAAAAAGTAAGAGTGGCAAAGGATATAGCAACCTATCACCATGAAAAATGGAATGGAACAGGTTATCCATATGGAAAGGCAGGTGAAGATATTCCGTTATGTGCAAGGATAATGGCAGTTGCGGATGTATTTGATGCATTGGTTGCCAAGAGATGTTATAAAGAACCAATGTCGATAGATCAAGCATATGGTATAATAGTGAAAGACTCGGGGAAACATTTTGATCCTGATATTGTCGATGCATTTGTCAGCATAAGACCGCAGGTTGAGGAGTATCTTAGAAAACATAGTTAGTATAGCGATTGTACGGTTATTTAGAAATCGTTAACTGTATTCATAGACGTATGGAATGGAGATGGTTTATGAAAAAAATATATTTAATACCGGATTTAAATAGAATAGAGGAATCTGCAAAGCTGATAAAATGCTGTGATGGAGCTTTCGAATATAACGACTTCTATAATCCGCTTGTTCTTGATGACATAAAGTTACAAAGCAAAATAATTGACAGGTATTCGAGATACAGAACTGATTTTTCAATAGATACGATGCATGGCGCATTTCTCGATGTTACGGTTCACAGTCAGGACCCGCTTATAAGAGAGGTTTCAGAGAAGAGAATTGTACAGTCAATGGATATAGCGAAAGAGATGAAGTTAAGGGCGGTTGTATTCCATACGGGAAGAATTAATGGATTTCGTGATAAAGTATATCTTGATAATTGGATGAAAACGAATGTTGCTTTTTTTAGAAGAATACTTGAGATGTATCCGGAGCAAAGCGTGTTTATTGAAAATATGTTTGATGAGTCACCGGATATACTCACAGAGTTTGCAATAAAATTAAAAGATTATGGTAACTTTGGTGTATGTTTTGATTATGCACATGCTAATGTATATGGTGAAAATCTGGAAGAGTGGTTTGAATCTCTTTCGCCCTTTATAAAACATATACATATTAATGATAATGACTTAAAAGATGATTTGCATCTTGCATTGGGAAAAGGTAAAATAAACTGGAACAGATTTGAAGAAATGATGTGCAGATATAAACCGGATTCGTCTATTCTTATAGAGTTTAACGGCATAGAAAAGCAGTTAAGCTCTTTGAGATATATTTCTGATAATATGAGTCTGGATGGTATCGGTGAAAGGATAGTAATTGACATATGAAGATAAAGATATGTGGTTTGATATGTGAAAGAGACGCATCATATATCAATGATAATGATATTGATTATGCCGGTGTGGTGCTTTTTTATCCTAAGAGTAAAAGAAATGTTACGATAGATAAAGCAAAAAGTATAATTGAAAGCATAGATAAGGCAAAGACCGTGGCGGTAGTTGTATCGCCAAGTGTTGAACAGGTTATTGAAATTGAAAATGCAGGATTTGATTATATACAGATTCATGGAGAGTTGTCTGAAGATATACTGAATAAGACAAATATTCCGATATTTAAAGCATTTAATGTAAATGATATGGATAAATATGATGTATATAACAAATGCAGCAGAATAAAAGCTTATGTGTTTGACGCACAGGAGCCGGGAAGCGGGAAAACATTTTCATGGGACATATTGAATGATATTGAGAAAAGTGATAAAATGTTTGTTCTGGCAGGGGGACTGAGTATAGAAAATGTTTCTAAAGCAATTGAATATGTTAAACCGGATTGCGTTGATATATCAACCGGAGTAGAATTTGATGATGGAACGCCAGGTAAAAATCCGGAAAAAATACGTTTGTTTACAGAAGAGGTAAGAGGATGTCAGATTTTTTGAGACGTATAAGGAACAGTAAAAAAGAAGAGGTAGAAATAATTGAGACAATAGAGGAACATGAAGAGTTACTTCTGCCTATTGTGAAAGAAAATCAGGATTTACAGGAACAATATGACCAGATTATGTTTTTTTATGAATCCGGTATAAATCAGATTACGGCAAAACTGCAAATTCTTAATAATGAGTTTAAATTCAGTAATGATAGAAATCCTATAGAGAATATAAAAAGCAGGGTAAAATCTTTAGAAAGTATAACAAATAAGATGATTGATAAAGGACTTCCGCTGACTATGAATTATATGGTTAAGAATCTTCATGATATTGCGGGAGTAAGAGTTATATGTCCGTTTATTTCAGATGTGTATAATGTTGCAAATATGCTTGTTAATCAGGGCGACATTTCAGTTATGAAAATTAAGGATTATATTAAAAAGCCTAAAGCTAATGGATATAGAAGTCTTCATCTGATAGTTATGGTTGATGTGTATTTTTCTGACCACAAAAGTCAGGTGCCGGTTGAGGTCCAGATTAGAACAATAGCAATGAATTCCTGGGCAAGCCTTGAACATCAGCTTAGATATAAAAAGGAACGGGAATTTACAAAAGATATGAAGAAAGAATTAAAGGTTTGTGCTGAACTGATGTCGGAAGCGGATTTGAGGATGCAGAAGCTGGCAGAAAAAATACCATCATTTGAGTAAGAGAAGGGATTAATATGTTTCAGAAAAAAGATATAATATTTAGTGAAAGCATGGGAGTGTGCCGTGTTATGGATATAACAAAATTATCTGCCGGTAAGGCAGAACCTTTGTTGTATTATGTATTAAAAGATATGTTCGGGGAAAAGAAAAACTGTTATATACCTGTTGAAAATCATAAGGTTATGCTCAGACCGCTGCTTAACAGAGATGAAGCAATCAAAAAAAATAAAAACAGAGAAAATCTGAGTGAAATGGAAAAGCAGGAAATCGATTATGTAATTGAAGAAACTAATGGGAATTAATTAGAACGTAATATGTGATGTTACAAATTTTTTAATTGCATCGAAACTTTCGATACTTATAACATGTTCCATTTTACAGGCATCTTCAAGGGCGATATTTTTATCAACACCCATTTCAATTAACCATTTTGAAAGAAATTCATGTCTCTCATATATCATTTCAGCAATATCAAGTCCGCTTTTGGTCAGGGTAATAAATCCGGCAGGAGACACTGTTATATGTTCCTTTTCACGAAGATTTTTCATAGCGATACTTACACTTGATTTCTTGAATCCGAGTTCATTGGCTATATCTACAGCTCTGACTACAGGCAATTGTTTACTGAGTATTAATATAGTTTCTAAATAATTTTCTGCTGATTCATTCGTTTTCATACTTTTCCTCATTTCTATATTATAGATTAATAGATTATATTATACCATGAAATAGCAAAATACACAACAATAACTGTGTACATAACCCATAATTTGGAATATAATAATAAAAGTGTTTATGGGTGGACGTATTTTGAACAATGTACGAAAATTATTGGGAATAGACATGTTACATGAGAATGGTATTAGAGGAAAGGGTGTTACGGTAGCCGTAATTGATACGGGAGTATCCGGAAATCATCCTGATTTGAAAAAGAATATTATTGCAGCGTATGATGGTGTAAATGGGAAAACAGTTCCATATGATGACAATGGTCATGGTACACATGTTGCCGGAATAATAGTGGGAACAGGAAAAGTATCCGGAGGCGAATACAGAGGAATTGCACCGGAGTGTGATATTGTTGTTGTTAAAGCACTGGGAAGAACAGGAAAAGGAATTACCCATAAGGCTATAGAATGTATCAAATGGATTATAGACAACAGGAACAGATATAACATAAGAATTGCTAACATTTCAATAGGAACTGTAGGAAATATAAATGAAGAAAAAGATAATGTGCAGCTTGTATACTGGGTCGAAAGAATGTGGGAATGCGGAATAGTGGTCGTTGTGGCTGCAGGAAACAATGGACCGGAATATGGAACTGTTACAGTGCCGGGAAGCAGCAGAAAAGTAATAACTGTAGGTATTGCAGATTATTATTCAAGAGGAAGAAAAAGTTATTCGGGAAGGGGACCGGCAGATTGTGTTATGAAACCGGAGATAGTAGCGCCCGGTGTGAGTATTGTAAGTTGTTCTGCAAGGGGCAATGGATATGCATCGAAGAGTGGAAGTTCAATGGCAACTCCGATAGTGACCGGGATAATAGCATTGATTTTATCGGTAAATCAATCACTTACAAATAAGGATATAAAAAAAATACTTATGCAGACAGCAATAATGGATATAGATTATGATAAAGAAAAACAAGGGTGGGGGAGAGTAAGCACTGAATATCTGAAAAAATATATGAAGGGATAAATTACTATGGTAAATAAAGATAAAAAAAATGAAGGACTGACACAGGAAGAAGTAAATGACAGAATTCGGAAAGGTAAAGTAAATGTGGAAAATACTGCTACCACGAAGTCTGTCTCAGAGATAATTGCAGGAAATGTACTGACTCTTTTTAATCTTGTAAACTGCATAATGGCATTTTGCATTATAATGGTTCATTCATATAAAAATATGATGTTTATGGGAGTTGTTTTCTGGAATACATTTATCGGTATTTTTCAGGAAATAAGATCTAAAAGAATTGTTGATAAGATGTCTATAATGTCACAGGGAATGGCATATGTTATACGGGGTGGCAAAGAGATAAAGATAAAAAGAAGTGATATAGTTATTGATGACCTGATGTTAATAAGAACAGGCAATCAGATTTGTTCAGATTGTATTATAACAGATGGAGAGTGTCTGGTGGATGAGAGCATGCTTACAGGGGAGAGTGATGCTGTATCAAAAAAAGAAGGGGAGCAGTTATTTGCGGGAAGTTATATAGTTAAGGGAATTGTTAAGGCGAAGGTTAACAGGGTAGGAGCTGATAACTATTGTGACACAATAACACGAAAGGTTAAGTATATTAAAAAAAATAGTTCTGAAATGATGAAGTCTGTCAAAACTATTATAAAGTTTATCTCAATAAGCATAGTTCCACTTGCTGTTATTTTTTTCGTTAATCAGATTAATATTCCGGGCAACGGAATAAAAGATGCAGTTATAAATACTGTTGCAGCGATAGTCGGAACTATGCCGTCAGGACTGGTGCTTCTTACAACTATGGTTATGGAGGTAGGTGTTATAAGACTGTCCAAATATAATACACTTGTTCAGGATATGTACTGTATAGAAACACTGGCAAGAGTTGATGTTATATGTCTTGATAAGACAGGAACAATAACAGAGGGAAGCATGCAGGTTGAAAAGATGATTTGTACGGGTGATATGGATGAGAAATCCATATGCGAAATGATGTCAAATTATGTTTCGGCAATGGATGAAAAAAATGCTACATTTGATGCGGTAAAGCAGTATTTTGGAGAAAAACATGATTGGAAAGTAAATAAATGTGTTCCTTTTTCTTCTGATAAAAAATATGGAATGGTGACATTTGAAGAACATGGAACATGTATTATGGGAGCAATTGAGTATATTAATGGGGTTGATGAGAAAAAATATAGTAATATATACAATAAATATGCAGAAGAAGGTTACAGAGTATTAACTATATGTTCTTCAGATAATAATATAAAAGTACAGGCATTTATTATTATTAAAGATAAGATAAAGAAAAGTGCAGTACAGACACTTGAATATTTTAAAAAGCAGAATGTTGATATTAAAATAATATCAGGAGATAATCCGGTGACTGTAAAAAATGTTGCAAAAGAGGTTGGAATAGAAGGTTATAACAGATTTACAGACTGTTCGGAAACGGATTCGGATGAATTGCACAGACGGGTTGAGGATTACACAATATTCGGGAGAACAACACCTGAACAAAAGCTTGAGATAGTAGAACAACTTCAGGAAGATGGACATGTTGTTGCAATGACAGGAGATGGAGTGAATGATGTTATGGCTCTTAAAGAGGCTGATTTGAGTATTGCCATGCAATCGGGAAGCGATGCGGCAAGAAATGTGTCACAGGTTATTCTTATGGATTCAGATTTTGCATCACTTCCGCATATATTAAAGGAAGGAAGAAGGGCAATAAACAATATGGAAAGGTCGGCAGTTCTTTATCTTGTTAAGACGATATATTCATTTATTATGGCTGTAGTATTTTCTTTAATCAGTATAAAGTATCCGTTTGAACCTATACAATTGACTCTTATTGGAGCGTTATCAATAGGAATACCGTCTTTCATTCTTGCTATGGAGCCAAATTCGCAGCGAGTAAAAGGAAGGTTTCTTACAAATGTTATGGAAAAGGCGGTGCCCGGTGCACTTTTAATATTGTTCAACGTATTTGCATCTATAGTTATAGCATCAATTCATGGATGTACAGGCACACAGCAGTCAACGGTTGTGGTATTTTCTACAGTGATTGCATCTGTTATCGTACTTGTGAAATTATGTATTCCTTTTACCAAATTAAGAAGCATAATGTTAGCGGTATTGATAAGCGGATTTTTTATAGCATTCAGTTTCTTTAAATCATTATTTGGGGTAGCAAGTCTTAATCTGAAGCTGATAATGGTACTTGCTATAATGCTTATAGTTGATTTTGTGGTTCACTTTGTATTTTCGTATGTCGTAAGACGCATAAAAGTGCGATAATGGTAACAATATGTCGAATGATTTTTCTTGTACTATGGACAAATGTCGATTATCATAAATATATGTAAATTATTCTCACAGTCATTGGGGGTAAGAGTGCATTCAATACAATAGTCCAGCTAATAAATGTCAA
>DEGR01000009.1 GCA_002351535.1 Lachnospira sp. UBA2821 | reverse complement strand
GCCGGAAGGCTGAACTGTTACAATCGTTTTCTATTACCTCAGCTTCTTTATATACATCAAAAAATGATGTATTGTTTACCTTATCATTGTCTTCAAACTTTATCTTTTTCCATACTTTATCATTAAATTCAGAACTTACCTTATCTGCATAAGGTGTATATATGTCCTTAAATGCCTGATTTTTTTCTTTTTCAATAAGTTCCTGCTTTCTCGCGGCAGTTTCATCCTGAAGATAATCACTTATGCATTTTATTATATAATATCCTTTTTCAGTTTCAACAATATCACTTACCTGACCCTGGGAAAGCGAAAATGCTTTTTCTTCGAATTCCTTTTCCATATCACCTTTTCCAATGACAGATTCAGTCTGTCCTGAATCAGAATTTTTCTTTGCAACTGTCTCAAAATCTATTCCTGAGTCAATCTTCTGCTTAATCTTTGTTATACGGTCATAACATTCTTTTTTCTTTGTATCGTCATATGTAGTCACTTTACCTGACTTTTTGTCAATATCACATGCTTTTACATATATACTCTGCACTTTAATCATCTTTGCATCAGCATCACTGACCTCCGGTTCAGCATCACTGATTGTTTCATTATATAATTTTTGTGACAGTGCATACTGTGTATAAAGTGATACAACGTCTTCTTTTGTTATTCCCATATATTTAATCTCTGCTTTTTTAAGACTTTCCATATATGTTTTAGCTGCTTTATCTATCTTCTTCTTTTCCTTCTCGGATAATGTTACTTTTTGTTTTTGTGCCAGTAATGAAAGTGTCTTCAAACGTGCCAATTGATTCTTAACATTGTTTTTAACATACTCTTCCATCGTTACTCCGCCACAATCCTGCTGCCATATTTCACTGCCATAAGAATTTTCGTATTTCTTCTGCTCCGTTGATAACAGTATCATCGCCTCCGGCTTTGTACATACACTGCCATCTATTCTGAATATCTGGTCGCTCTTAAGACCTGTTGTAAACATTATTTTACTGCTGCAGCCCGCCATAATGACTCCACACATCATCAATGCTGCAACTGACATTATTCTCTTTTTCATATACTAAAGTAATTCCTCTCTTCCAAGACTTTTGATATTCTGTACAATTGCTGAAACAGGCAGCCCGACCACATTATAATAATCTCCCTCTATTTTCTCAATATAAGAGGCAAATTTTCCCTGAATTGCATATGCACCTGCTTTATCCATAGGCTCTCCCGTTGATATGTAATTATATATCTCATCATCCGTCATTTTGTATACATATACTTCTGTCTTCTTATAGAACGTATATGTCTTATCTTTAAATACCAGTGCAACTCCTGTATATACCTGATGACTTCTTCCCTGCAGCATTGACAGCATTTCAAATGCTGTTTCAGAATCCGCCGGTTTGCCAAGTATTTTATCATCACATGCAACTACGGTATCTGCACCAATAACAAGTTCATATTCACCTGCTTTTTTCTTTGCAACATCTTTCGCTTTCATTTCCGCAAGTTCTACAACAATATCATACGGTGTTACAGATGAACATATTTCATCTTTGTCACTTGGAAAACACTCGAATTCAATTCCTACCTGATGCAATATTTCTTTTCTTCTCGGTGACTGGGATGCAAGTATTATCTTTGCCATATTTTCTCCTTAATCTTAATCTTCCCAAGGTCTGATTCTGTATGTCACACCTATTTTATCACATATTTTCTGACACTCTTCTTCTTCTTCTTTTGTTAATGTTGTGCTTACCGTTGTCATTACAACATTCGGCACATATTTTTTTACATTCTTTGCAAACTTAATCATTCCGTCAAATGACTCGATGCCGAATCTGCTTCTCGTAAGTTCATAATATCTCTCCGGATTAGGGGTATTAAGACTTATAGAAACAGTATCTATTTTGCCCTCAAACATCGGTTCTGTTTCTTTATTATAAATAAAGTTGGCAAGACCATTCGTATTTACTCTTGTTTTAATATTATAATTTTTCTTTAACCATGCTGCAACTTCAAGAAGAAGTTCAAGTCTCTCTGTCGGTTCTCCAAAACCACAGAATACAACCTCATCATATTCCTCTACATTCCATCTTCCAAATTCTTCTATTACCTCTTCAAAAGTAGGTTCATGCTCAAGCCACAATGGGTCTGAATCTTCCATATGGTCTCTTGTCTGCCTTAAACAGAATGTGCATGCACAGGGACATTTGTTGGTAAGGTTAACATATATATTATTATGTACCTTATATAAGATAGTCATTGCTTTATTCATTATCTATTCCTTCTTTCTTTATTAATCACTCTTTAGCGTTGTCAGAAATTCTTCAAAACATACACCATCTGTATATGGAATACGCATCTCAATCGATTTTACTATACATTTACTTATAAACTCTGTCGCTTTATTTACAGATTTTGCAAAATCAACACCATTCACTGCGTCAGCAGCAATAATGGATGCAAATATATCACCTGTTCCTGAACGTTCTTTTCCAATCTTTTTTGTACTTATCTCTTTTATATCTTTTCCCTTTTCATATACGAAATTAGTAACCATATCTCCTCTTTGAAGTCCTGTGATTACTATTTTTTCAGGACCCTGCTCCGATAAAAGATACACTATTTTTTCAAGTTCTTTTCTCCCGATAGTTTCCGAATAATCCATATCTGTAAGAATGCACGCCTCTGTAAGATTAGGTGTAAGTATATCTGCGTGAGATACAAGTTTTTTCATTTCATAGCACATCTCTTTAGTATAAGTGGCATATGGTTTTCCATAATCTCCCATAACCGGGTCTATTATAACAGTTGTATTATCATTTTTAAAGTCTTTTAAAAATCGTCCCACTATTTCAATCTGTTTCTCAGAACCGAGAAAACCTGTTGCAATTCCGTTAAATTGAAGGTCGAGTTTTTTCCAGTTATCTATATATATCTGCATCCTGTCCGTATAATCATCAAAGAAAAATTCTTCAAATCCACTGTGATTAGAAAAAATAGATGTAGGTAACGGACAACATTGTATCTTCATAGCAGAAATAATCGGTAGTGATACCGCTATTGAACATCTTCCAAATCCTGATATATCATTTACCACCGCTATCTTTTTTTGATTATTATGTGACATATTAATCTCCTTTTCTTATGCCATAATATCTGTCTGATTGCACTTCTAATATTTTACTTGTTAAAAAGCAAAAAAGCAACTATAATAAGAAAATAAGATTTTAATACTATATGTAACGTGAGGTGTTTATTGTGTTTAACAAAGAAAACCGGCAGTTGTTCAACATTATTATTGCTGCTGCCTCAATTGTTGTAATAATAATAGGGCTAAAGTTTATCAAAACTTTTATTTCGTCTGATTCTACAACCAGAAAAAGCAAGTCTGATTCTGTCAGCATTGCTTTAATAGGAAATGTTAATATGAGTAAAAAGTTACTCACAAGATATAACGACCTTGGTCTTTCAGGTTTTCTATCAGACAGTATTTCATCCAAAATAAAATCAGCCGATATTGCTGTTATGAATCAGTGCTTCACAATATCAGCATTTACAGCCCCAAACAATACTGTATCTGATAACTACCATATAATAAAAGAACTTGGAATAAATATGGTATCATTAGCAAATCCTTATTTTAAACAAAATGCGGACTATATAACACAAAATACAATAAATGAACTTAATTCAGCAGAAATGAATTATGCAGGGGCAGGTGAAGATTTGGACAGTTCGTGTAAGGCATCCGTGTTAGAATGCAATGGCCGTAAAATTGGCCTGTTATCGGTTTACTATGATGACCCTTCTTCTAAAGGAAGTGCCGTAAATGCTACAAGTCATGAAAAAGCCTCACAGGGAATATATGTTGACAACTCCTCAGACAACATATGCTATAATATCAAACGTGCAAAAAAAACCTGCGATTTTCTCATTCTTAGCATTGCATGGGACACAGGTTCATCTTCTTCTGAACCTGACAATGACCAGCGCAAAATGGCAAAAGATTTTATAGACGCCGGATGTGACACTGTTATTGGATGTAGTGATTTTATTCAGGGAATACAATTCTATAAAGATAAACCTATAATCTATAGCATAGGTAACTTCCTGAATTCTGATTATCACGCAAATACAGAAATGATAGAACTTAATGTTTCCCCTAAAAACAAAATCACTCTGACTGTCAACGGCTGTTCTACAGAAGCATATAAAACAACTGCTCTTGACGGCTCCGCAAATGACCAGTTTATAAACAATCTTAATAATATCTCATATGATGTAAATATTGATTCAAAGGGCATTGTTAGTAAAAAAGAGAAAAATAATTAAACCGTATAATTATTAAAACCCATGTCATGTCTTCGCCGACACAACATGGGTTATTTTATAATTGTATGTATTAATTGTAAAACAATAAGATGTACCGGATATATTGCATAAAACAACCACTTATATCTCTTAGTTCCCTGTCTTCCATTATACATATTTATCGGAACCATAGCCAAAGCTGCCGCCCACTGCATTCCACCTATTGCAATTCCATTCATATATATCTGCCAGAAAGTGCATCTTACTTTCTTCATTCTAAAAAAATAAAAGAAATATATCATGAATATACCATAATAAGAATAATCACATCGAATACATGTTGCAGCAAATAATCCCATAAATCCCACAACACATTCAGTTAAAGTGTCTTTAGCCTCATTCATTATGGTTAATGTAACTAGTGCAATTGCTAATGTAAAAAAAACATTCTGACTTCCCGGATAAAATGGTTTATTATATACCGCCATGTCAAACGGAATCTCTGATATACATGCAAACAGTATCATCCTGTTAATATACTTTCTTTTTGAATGTGTATTATAGAAACCCTCAACAAGTAAAAAACTATATATAGGAAACGCCATTCTTCCGATAATCCTTAACATTGTCACTTCCGGGAACAAAATGCATCCTACATGGTCCGTTATCATACTTATTACAGCAATTACCTTAAGTTCAAATGTTGTAAATCCTTTAGATAGACTCCACACGGTTTTCACCACTTTTTTTCTCCTTGTCAGCCTTAATACGACCTGCCATGGCATTTCCTTTTTCTTCTCTTGTAATAATAGCTGAAGTCCTAGGAGGCATTTGCAGCATTCTTCCGCTTATCTCCGGTTTATCAGTAGTGTTAGTACATGCTTCTATGTCCCATACTGAATCGTCATTTCCCGGAAGTCCGAGTGAACGTTCCTCCCAATGCATATTATAAGCAATATACACAGTTCTTTCTTCATCATTACCATAGATGACACTATATTTGCCATTAAGCATCATGCCGAACTGTCTGCAAAAACATCCAACATCCAATACCCAGGTTTTATCACTGTGAAAAGACATATCGGGTATTCCAAGAGCCCTGAAATCTCTCATCTGCATCTGAGAGCTGACATGAACTATAGAATGCTTTTTCCTGAAATCTATTAAAAATTTAACATACTGAAATATTTCTTCATTCTTCTTCTTTGCATTCCAGCTTGTCCATGATATCTCATTATCCTGACAGTATGAATTATTATTTCCACCTCTGCTGTTACAAAATTCATCTCCTGCAAATATCATCGGAGTTCCCTGACTCATCAGAAGAATGGTAAAAATATTTTTAATCTGTCTGATTCTTAATTCCCGCACCTTTTTACGTCTTGTTTCACCCTCGTAACCACAATTCCAGCTATATTCCAATTCCCTTCCATCTTTATTGTTCTCACCATTAATTTCATTGTGCTTTCTTCCATATACAACATTATCATACACAGTAAATGTATTATTATTAGCTATATAATTGACTGTTGCGGCCGAAATAGGATTGTACCTCATACGATATACCATATCTGCCACTCTGCTCTCATCACCCTTAAGAAAACATCTAGCAACATTCATAAACTCATCATTATATTCAGCAAGATGCTTCATAGCATATACTTTCTCTTGATTCCAACCGTAATCCATAAGTTTTGTTTTACTAAGATATGGATCTTTCTGTATCATATCTCTTATACCCGGCTGGATATTACAATGTATTCCATCTATATGGAACTTTCTCACCCAGTACCTGAAACATTCCTGTATAAGTGATGGATTAACATTCTCAGGAAAATAGAATTCCATAGCAACTTCTATACCGTTACGGTGAAGTGCTTTAACCATATCCTTAAATTCCCTTACAGCTCCTCCCCTTCCTTTTGCAGAAGAATATGAAACTTTAGGTGTAAAGTAATTTCCCTCACAATATCCCCAGTAATCAATTTTTATATTCTCTGCATTCTCTTCAATATCACGATATTTAGGATTTATATAACTTTCCTTTTTCTTAACTACTTCATCAAACTCATACGCCGGCATCAGTTCCACCATAGTAATACCAAGTTCTTTAAGATAAGGTATCTTCTCTACAATCCCTTTAAATGTACCTTTGTGCTTAACACCGGAAAACTTATTCTTTGTAAATCCCCTTACATGCATTCTATATATAATAGTATCCTCGAACTTTCTGCATAAAGTTCTGTCGCCTTCCCAGTCATATCTGTTATCTGCAATTCCTGATGTGTATTCTTTGTCTTTATCTCCCCATTCACCCCCACCATTTATAAGAGTTGCAAATGGGTCCTGTTCTACATTTCCTCCGATGCGATATGCGTAGTCACAGTCGCCTGCCTTTATCCCTTCAACCAAAACCGCATACACATCTCCAAAACGCATATCATCTGTAAGTGGTATCTCTGTCAATATCTTTGTAGTATTCTTTCTATATAATAAGAGGGAACACACCTCTTCTCCAGGGGCCATAATCGCGAAATTTACTGCCTTTCTTCCCACTTCCTCAGCTCCAAGAGGCACAGGTTCACCTGCCCTTATTGTATATTCTATGTCGTCCACTCTTCCCATGTACAATTAGTCCTTTCAAAACAACTTCTTACATAATTATATCGTATATTTTAAAACATAACAAGCTATAAATAGCTTGCAAATTACTGAATTTAATGTAGAATAGACTATGATATGCTTTTGAAAGGAATGAAATAAAATGATTAGTGCAAATAATATTACACTTAGAATTGGTAAAAAAGCCTTATTTGAGGATGTAAACATTAAATTTACCGAAGGAAACTGTTATGGACTTATTGGTGCAAATGGTGCAGGAAAGTCTACATTTCTTAAAATTCTTTCAGGTCAGATTGACTCAACAAACGGTGAAGTTGTAATAACTCCCGGTCAGAGACTTTCTTTCCTGCAGCAGGACCACTTTAAATATGATGAGTACCCTGTACTTGATACAGTAATCATGGGTAACCAGCGTCTTTATGACATCATGAAAGAGAAAGATGCTATTTATGCAAAGGAAGATTTCACGGAAGAGGATGGAATTAAAGCAGGTAAGTTAGAGGAAGAGTTTGCCAACCTTAACGGATGGGAAGCCGAATCTGATGCTGCTACTCTCCTTAATGGTCTTGGCATAGATACAGAGCTTCATTACAAGTTCTTAAAAGAACTTACAGGTAGCGAAAAGGTAAAGGTTCTTCTTGCTCAGGCACTCTTCGGCAACCCGGATATTCTTCTTCTTGATGAGCCTACTAACCACCTTGACTTAGATGCTATCGCATGGTTGGAGGAATTCCTCATTAATTTTGAAAATACTGTTATAGTAGTGTCGCATGACCGTTATTTTCTTAATAAGGTTTGTACACAGATTGCAGATATTGATTATGGCAAAATCCAGCTATATGCAGGTAACTATGACTTCTGGTACGAATCAAGTCAGTTACTTGTCAAACAGATGAAAGAAGCTAACAAAAAGAAAGAAGAGAAAATCAAAGAACTTCAGGAATTCATTCAGCGATTCAGTGCCAATGCTTCTAAATCAAAACAGGCTACTTCAAGAAAACGTGCACTTGAGAAGATAGAGCTTGATGACATCAAACCTTCAAGCCGTAAATATCCATATATTGATTTCAGACCTAATCGTGAAATAGGAAATGAAGTTCTTACCGTTGAACATTTATCTAAAACAATTGATGGTGTAAAAGTACTTGATGACATTTCTTTCATAATAGGACGTGAAGATAAGGTTGCATTTGTCGGTTCCAACGAAATAGCAAAGACTACCCTTTTCAAAATTCTTGCTGGGGAAATGGAGCCGGATGAAGGTAATTACAAATGGGGAATTACTACTACACAGTCTTATTTCCCTAAAGATAATACTAAAGATTTTGACTGTGATGATACAATAGTTGACTGGCTTACACAGTTCTCGGAAGAAAAGGATGCTACTTATGTACGTGGTTTCCTTGGAAGAATGCTTTTTGCCGGTGATGATGGTGTTAAAAAGGTTAAAGTATTATCCGGTGGTGAAAAAGTAAGATGTCTCCTCTCTAAGATGATGATATCCGGAGCTAATGTTCTTATTCTTGATGAACCTACCAACCATCTTGATATGGAATCAATTACTGCTCTTAATAACGGACTTATTAAGTTTCCTGGTGTTGTACTGTTTGCTTCTCATGACCATCAGTTTGTCCAGACTACAGCCAATCGTATTATGGAGATTGTCAATGGTTCTCTTATCGATAAAATTACAACATATGACGAATATCTTGAAAGTGATGAGATGGCAAGAAAACGTGAAGTATTCGCTGTCAACGATGAGGATAAAGAAAACTAATGAAATATATTGATTTGCATGTGCATTCAACAGCTTCGGACGGTTCTTATACACCGTCCGAACTTGTTAATTACGCACTAAAAAAAGATTTATGTGCATTCGCACTTACTGACCATGATACATGTGATGGTCTTGACGAAGCTATATCATATGCTGCTTCACTTCCATATGACATAACCGTCATACCCGGTATAGAACTCTCTGCTGAATATATGGGCGAAGATGTTCATATTCTCGGACTTAACATTGATTATAAGAATACAGAATTTTTAACAGAACTTAAAGAATTTCAGGATTCACGTTCTAACAGAAATGTAAAGATGATTAAGAAATTGCAGGATAATGGTTTTGCCATAACACAGGCTATAGTTGATAAACGTTTTGGTGATGCCGTAATTACAAGAGCTCACTATGCAATTCTTATGATTGAAATGGGATATGTGAAGGATAAGGACGAAGCCTTTACCAAATGGCTTAATAAAGACTGTCCATGCTATGTTCCCCGTCATAAAATCACCCCTTCAGGTGCAGTAAAGCTTATAAAGAAAGCAGGTGGTCATCCCGTTATGGCACATCCTGTTCTATATAGTTTCACGGATAATGTGTTGGAGGAATTGGTCACCAATCTTGCATCTGACGGACTGGAAGGCATTGAGGCAATATACTGTCTTAATAAAGCTGGGGATGAGGAGAAATATAAGAACTTAGCCTTCAGGCATGGACTGTATATAACAGGTGGCTCCGACTTTCATGGAACAGCCAAACCGGGACTTGAATTTGGTACAGGATACGACAACAATATTGCTGTGCCGGAGACATTACTTGAGAATATACTTTAAATAACAAAAATCTCCTGAGTACATATCGTATCATACTCAGGAGATTTTTTTTAAATATCATTTTGTAAATAACTATACTAATATCGCAGAATATTTTTTGAGTGGCAGCCAGAAACTTCCAATAGCTGCTTTACAATAATTTCTATTTTCCCTCATACTTTATAACCGATTCTACATTATATCCTGCAAGCTTGTCTCTTCCGTTAAGTCCCTCAAGCTCCATAAGGAAACATATACCTACTACTTCTCCTCCAAGTCCTTCTACAAGCTTAACTATAGCCTCGATAGTTCCACCTGTGGCGATAAGGTCATCTATGATAACAACCTTCTGTCCCGGCTTAATTGCATCTTTATGTATCTCTATTGTAGCTGTACCATATTCAAGTTCGTATTCCATAGATACCGTCTCACATGGAAGCTTTCCCTTCTTTCTTACCGGAACAAACGCTTTGTGAAGATTGTATGCAATAGGCACACCGAATATAAATCCTCTTGATTCAGGTCCAAGAACAACATCAAAATCCAAATCTTTAACCTTATCCTGCATTTCATTAATGGCAAGATGCAATCCGTCTGCATCCTGTAATACTGTAGTTACATCTCTGAATATTATTCCTTCCTTAGGAAAATCTTTAATACTTCTTACGTAATCTTCTACTTTCTTCATCTAAAACCTCGTTTCCAGACATTACTGCCTACATATTTATTACTTACATACTACCACATATTATAATGCCTTTCAATGCATATTACCACATAATGTGCACACATTAATATAATCCTAATTACCAATTCAGACTGTTAATTTAACATATATCTTCTTATAATCACACGTAAACTTTTTCTTCCATTAAACTCATTTATATCAGGATAATATACAACAGACATTTTTATATTATTGTTTCTGCCACTAAATGCATTTTCCACCTCTGTTTTTCCATACTTTTCTTCAAGTTCTGCTGCAAACACATCACCCTCCGTAAAATAAGTCGCCTCAAATGGAAATCCGTTTTTAAGTCTGAACATTATCCTCACTACATTCCTGTTTTTACCAAATATATTTATTCTGTCAACAATTAAATCTTTTGCAGCAAATACCGGTTTTTCATTGCCCTTGCCAAATGGTTCAAGTTTATCGAGGTCATATACAAGCTTCTCAGATATATACTCCAGGGGCATAGGAACATCTATCCATATTTTCCTTGTCAAATCCTCTTTTGAAAGGTCAGCTTCATCATTAAGTCTTTTTCTTAATTTTTCAAAATTATCCTTTTCTATAGTGAGTCCCGCAGCCATTGCATGACCACCGAATTTCTTAAACAATTCCCTGCACTTAACCATTTTTTCAAACATATTATACTCTTCGATTGAACGTCCTGAACCTTTAAGCCCCTCATCAACTTCTGTAAACACAATAACCGGTTTATTGTACTTCTCCCTGATTCTTCCTGCTATAATACCAACAATACTTTCATGACATTCAGGAAGATTTATTAACAATACACTGTCATTATTATATTTTTCATCATTATCAATCATTTCACATGCTTTTTCGAACCCCTTAACTGTCATGTCTTTTCGTTTATCATTTAATTCAGTAAGTTCTTTTGCAATAGAATCTGCTTCCTTTAAATCCGATGTGTGAAGAAGTGAATATGCTTTCATTGCCGTACTAAGTCTTCCCCCCGCATTCAGGCATGGACCAAGCACAAATCCAATAGTATAAGATGTAATTCTTTTATCAGTTACACCTGTTGCTTCCTTAAGTGCATTAAGCCCAACGTTATGTGTATTATTAAGTTTTTTTATTCCCGCTTTTGCAATTATTCTGTTCTCATCCTTAAGTTCTACTACATCTCCTATAGTGGCAATGCCTGCAAATACAACATACTTATCCATTTTTTCGGAGGTAAATCCAATTTTTTCAAATAACGCCTGTATAACTTTGTATGCAACGCTTGCACCACAAAGCTCTTTAAATGGATATTCAGATTTCGGATGCTTAGGATTGACAACCGCATCTGCATTCGGTATAAGATACTTTCTAACTCCATCTTCTTCCTCATACTGAACATCATGATGGTCGGTAACTACAACTGTCATTCCAAGGCTTTTGGCATATTCGATCTGCTCTATGGCAGCTATTCCATTATCGCATGTCACTAATACATTTATTCCAGCAGCATATGCTTTTTTTATAATTCTCTCATTTATTCCGTAGCCATCTATTATCCTGTCAGGAACCGTAAAGTCAACATCGCCACCTGCTTCCTCCAGTCCCGCTGTCAAAATATGTCCTGAACATACTCCGTCTATATCATAGTCTCCTATTACTCTTATCTTCTTTTTAGCAATAATACTATTCTTTATAATATTAACTGCATTTTCCATATCATATAACAACCACGGCGAATACATTTTATCAACAGTCGCATTAACATATGTCTCGAACTCATCGTCTGTTATTACATCACGATTTCGCATAACTCTTATTACGACAGGGTCTACATCATATTTTTGTCCAAGTCTGTTAAAATCTGCTTTCTTTGCATATACCATCCATTTTTCATCAACCATAATTTCACCTCCCTGCATCTGTATGTTAATGTGTGATGATGACCACAAACTATAAAAACATGAAATCAAAACTGCCGGTCCATCATATGAACCGGCAGCCTGAATAATTTACATTAACAATTCTATTTCTTCTGGAATTTTTTCTTAGCCATTACATACCATAATGAACCTGTGATAAATACTGATGAATATCCACCACATAATATACCAACAATAATAGGTAAAGCAAACTCTTTAATAGATGCAACACCAAGGATGTAAATAAAGAATACCATTACAAATGTTGTAAATGAGGTATAAATACTTCTTGTAAGTGTCTGTGTTATACTCTTGTTAACAATATTCTTGATATCGAAATCCTTTTTATTCCTGTCAAGTGCAATATTTTCACGAATTCTATCGAAGATAACGATTGTAGCATTGATTGAATAACCTACAATAGTAAGCATACATGCTATAAATGTTGTACCAACTGTAGTTCTTGATATTGCATAGAATCCTATAACAACAAGTACATCATGCACAAGTGCCAATACTGCAGATGAAGCAAACTTAATATCTTTAAATCTGAACCAGATATAGATAAGCATACATATTGTAGCAAGTACAACTGCTATAATTGAATTATTTCTCATCTCGTTACTTACACTGGCACTGATATTTGTCTCTTCCATCTTCTTATCTGCACCAAAGTTGTTAATCAACTCGTTCTTAAAGTTTTCTCTTGTAGCAGAATCCATAACCTGTGTTTTAATTACATACTGCTTAGAATCTGTAACTTTCTGTCCCTGAATATCATTATTTCCAAGAACTTTTGCAAGTGCCGGTTTAATCTCTTTATTAAACTCATCAATAGAATAATCTTTATCAAATGTTACTGTTGTTGAAGTACCACCTCTGAACTCAATACTGTAATTAAATGCACCATTCTTATTAACAGTATTAACTACTATTCCAACAATTCCTGATACAATAAGAATTATTGATATAGCAAACCAGATAACTTTCTTTCCAACAAAGTCGATAACTTTTCTTTCTTTCTGACGTCCATAGAATTTTTCACTCTTGAATCCCATGTTATAGAATAATATTACAAGCCATCTTGATATTACCATTGCAGTAAACATTGATAATATAATACCGATTGCAAGTGTCTGTGCAAATCCCTGTACTGTACCGGAACCTTTCCACATAAGAACAAATGCTGCAATAATTGTTGTAATATTTCCATCGACAATTGCTGATGTAGCTTTCTTAAATCCCGTTTCGATAGCTGTATCAACACTTCTTCCTGCTGCAATTTCCTCTTTAATACGAGCGTAGATAATAACGTTGGCATCTACTGCCATACCGATTGAAAGAATAATACCTGCAATACCAGGAAGTGTAAGTGTCAAATCAAATCCATTCAGCACTAACAGCTCACATATTGTATAAATAGCCAATGCGATACTTGCAACAAGACCGGGTATTCTATATACAACAATCATAAATAACATAACAACTATAAGTCCAATAATACCTGCCTTCAAACTTGTACTGATTGCATCATTACCAAGTTTAGCTCCGACAACCTGTGAACTTACTTCTTCAAGCTGAAGATCAAGTGAACCAATTCTTATAGTAGAGGCAAGATTTTCTGCTCTCTCATATGAACCCATTCCATTGATAACAGCCTGTCCATTAGTAATTGCTGATTCAACTCTTGGCGAACTTATAATCTCATCATCATATACAATAGATATCGGTTTACCAACATTCTCTGTTGTAGCCTCTGCAAATTTCTTTGTTCCGTCTTTTTTAAGTTTTAATGAAACCTGATAATCTGAAGCTCCTGTCTTGTCATCTGTAGTTGTAACCGGTTTTGCTTCTTCTACATCATTACCATCAATCCATACTTTGTATTTCTTACCATCTTTGCCTTCATACAATTTGTATGTATCATCACCTGTAAAACTGCTGTCTGCTTCTGTAACAAACATAAGTGTACCAGGCTGCCCTAATTCCTTAAGAATCTTCTCTGCATCATATGCACCCGGAATATCAACAGTAATTCTGTTGTCTCCCTCTTTATAAGCTTCTGATTCTGTACTATAATTCTGTACTCTTAACTCAAGCTTATACTTTGTATCGTCAAACTGTTCTTTAGTAAATTTCTTATCCTTAACCTGATAAGTAATACTTACTCCACCCTTTAAGTCCAGACCAAGAATAATATTCTCAGCCGCACCGGTCTTCTTTTCACCAATACCAAAACCTGCAAGCAGACCAATGGCAATCGTAGCAATAATTGTAACGATGAAAAGAATAATGCTTTTTGATTTGCTAAACTTCTTCATTGTTCTTCTTTCTCCTTCTTACATTTCATTTGCAAGTGCTGCTTTTATCATAATGGCACACTCAACTCTTTTTCTTTCCATTTCGCATCCAATATCATATGCATCAGTTATATTACCATGGAATTTGTAAGAATTAGCTGCACATCCACCACTACAGTAAAATCTTGCAAAACACTCTTTGCACTTATCCTTTTCGTATACATTGCAAAGTTTGAATTCATCCCTTACTTCCGTATTAGTTATTCCGTCAAATACATTACCAAGCAGGAACTCCTCCTGACCTACAAACTGATGGCATGGGTATAAATCTCCCCATGGTGTAACTGCAAGATACTCTGTTCCTGAGCCACATCCAGACATACGTTTATATACGCATGGTCCCTGTTGCAAATCTATCATAAAATGGAAGAAATTAAATCCACGTCCTTCCTTTTTACGCTTAATATATTCTTTGGCCAGCTTATCATATTCCTCAAGAATTTTTGGAATATCCTCTTCTCTTAATGCATATTCCTCTTCAGGATCTGCAACTACCGGCTCAATTGACATCTGGGTGAATCCTAAGTCCGCATATTCTATAACATCTTTAGAAAAATCCAGATTATTTCTTGTAAATGTTCCTCTTATATAGTAATTTGTCTGATTCCTGCTATCTGCAAGTTTTTTAAACTTAGGAACTATAAGATCATAACTTCCTTTTCCATTTCTGAATGGTCTCATCTTATCGTTAATCTCTTTTCTTCCGTCAAGACTCATTACTACATTTGACATTTCTTTATTAACGAACTCCATCACTTCATCATCAAGTAATACGCCATTAGTTGTAAGTGTAAATCTGAAATTCTTATTATATTCTTTTTCTTTTTCCCTGCCATATTTTACGAGTTCTTTAACAACGTCCCAATTCATAAGTGGTTCCCCACCAAAGAAATCAACTTCAAGATTTCTTCTGTTTCCTGAATTTTCAATAAGATAATCCAGTGCCTTTTTACCAACCTCAAGACTCATAAGTGCTCGTCTTCCATGATATTCTCCCTCTTCTGCAAAACAATATTTGCATGCAAGGTTACAATCATGTGCTATATGGAGGCACATTGCCTTCACAACCGTATCTCGCTTTTTAAAATCGATTACCATATCCTTATATGTATCTTCTGTAAAAAGCTGTCCGTTTTCCTTTAACTGCTCTATCTCAAGAATAGCTTCCTCTATCTCCTGTGCCGGATACTTGTGTTCCAGCTTATCCAGAATCTGCTCTTTTGTATTATTCTTATACATTTCTATAATATCATACACAAGCTCATCTACTACATGAACAGAACCACTATTCACATCAAGAACAATATTATATCCATTATTCTTATACTGGTGAATCACTTTTCCAAAACTCCTGTCTATACATTCTAAATCAGACTATTTTTCAAACGCACGATAACAGAGTCAGTACTTCCTGATATAAAATAATAGAAATACCGGCTCTGTTATTGTACTTTTACGACTCATATTTAATTAATATCACTGTAAAAATACATGCCTACTAATTATTTATTCTCGCATGTCTGGTTTCCAACTGTACATGATGTCTTACATGCAGACTGGCATGATGTCTGACACTCTCCACATCCACCTTTTTTTAATGTATCTTTTAATGTTTTCTCGTTCAAAGTCTTAATATGCTTCATCACGAAACCTCCTTTAATTTTTAGCTTGCTATATTATATCACATCCTTTGAATAATTCAAACCTTTTTTTCTATAAATAAAATATCACTTTACACTCTCAATCTTTTAATGTAAAATCCTTACTATGTGTCATATATATAATTGTAGATTATTATAATCTTCAAAAAACTAAGAATAGGAGTGATATATTTGGATTCAGGTGACATTATCCAGCTAATTATTTTATTCATTTTGTTACTGCTGTCAGGATTTTTTTCATCCGCAGAAACAGCATTCACTACAGTTAACCACATACGCATAAGAACACTATGTGAAAATGGAAACAAAAAGGCCCAGATTGTTGAAAAAATATTAAGCAAATCATCTAAAATGCTTAGTGCGGTACTTATAGGCAACAACATTATCAACATCTCGGCATCTTCTCTTGCAACGATATTCACACAGAATGTTTTTGGTAATTATGCAGTAAGTATTGCAACCGGTGTATTAACTATACTTGTTCTTATATTTGGTGAAATAATACCTAAGAATCTTGCAACATTTAATTCTGAAAAACTTGTGTTAATCTATGCCCCTATTATATATGGGCTGATGTGGATTCTTACACCTGTTATATATATAATTAACAAAATCTCTAATGTGCTTCTTATGTTATTACATATAGATATTTCCAAAAGAGGAAGTTCAATTACTGAAAGCGAACTTAGAACAATTGTTAATGTAAGCCATGAAGAGGGTATAATCGAAACTGATGAGAGAAAAATGATTAACAATGTTTTTGATTTCGGTGATACCGAAGCCAAAGATGTTATGGTTCCACGAATTGATATGGCAATGGCTGATGTAAACAGCTCCTACGAAGATATTATTAACCTCTTCCAGCAGGAACGTTTTACACGTATACCGATATATGAAGGTTCAACCGATAATGTCATAGGAATTATCAATATGAAAGACCTTCTCTTATATGACCACAAAGAAAAATTCAATGTAAGAACATTTTTAAGAAAAGCTTTCTATACTTTTGAATCTAAAAAGCTTTCAGAGCTTATGAGTGAAATGAAAAAAACATCAGTCAATATTATTATTGTACTCGATGAATATGGTGTTACAGTTGGTCTTATTACTATTGAAGACCTGCTCGAAGAAATTGTTGGTGATATCCGTGATGAATATGATGCCGAAGAAGAGGAAGAATTCAAAAAAATATCTGATAACGAATATCTTATAGAGGGGCAGATGAAAATTGATGATCTTAATGATAAACTTGAAATAAACCTCACATCTGAAAATTATGATTCAGTAGGTGGAATAATCATCGAAAATCTTGACCGGATACCCGTACAGGGTGACAGTGTTCTCCTCGGTAATATCAGGCTCACTGTCCAGAAACTTGATAATAAACGTATTGATAAAATTCTTGTCACAATTATAGAATAGAAAGATTAAAAAGGAAGATTTGGTTGTGTGATATGCACATACATACAAATCTTCCTTTTTTATATATTATTTCACTATAATTATATGATTTTCTATTATTTTTTCTTTATTGCCGCACCTGAAAATACATAGCTTCTGCCATTATTAATTTTATATCTTTCAGATGTATTATCCCATATAACATATACTCCATATCGTGAAAAGGACTGAGTATAACTTTCTGTCACTGATGCCGGAACGTCAATATAACATCCTTTCTTTTTAAGATTGCTGTTAACGTAAGAAATAATCTGTTCATTTTTTATTTCATGTTTTTCACTATTATAACTCACAACCGGCTGCCAGCCGTCATCATATATGCGGAATCCTTCTTCACCTGTAGCTATTATCATAATAATTTTATTTTCCATCTCTTCATGTCTTGCAGATAATGTATTTCCGTTGACTATATAATCTACTTCCTTTATAAAAAATTCCCGTACTTTTTCGTAATCTATCAAAGGTTTTCCATTTATATCAACTCCGCCATAACCTTTTGCAAGTGCATCCTCTATAGCATTATCACATATGTTATTCATGGACACATAACTATTCTCCTGTTTTACCAACTCTTCAGATTTTAATTCAAATATTACCTGAAATATTACAAAACACAATATAAATATAATAGCTAAATCAGTAATTTTCATCTTTAACCATTCCTCCATAATATGCAATTAACATATTATCAGCATCAACAACTCTTACTCTTATAAAATCTCCTGTATTAAACATACATTTATCCCTTTTGTCAAGTTCTTCCTCTATCTGTGCCGTATAATAATACTCCATATAATCATCTCTATCTTTTTCACATTCAATATATATCCTGCTTCCCGGACTCGCACAATATACTTTTTCCCTAAACTGTCTGTACTGCCCTGCTGAAATAATGCCTGTATTTCTTATATTGTCTGTTATGTATCTCACTTCTGTATTAACATAATCATTAACCATCTGTCTTTTCTGCATCATATAATACTTTACAGGTACACCAAACATCATACAGACAGCTATAATAATTGCCACTATCTTCGAAAAAACATTATCCAGAACTATCCCCTCTCTCTAATTATTACACAACTATCCCTCTGATTACTTAATACAAGCTGTTGTTGTTTTATAAGAATATTATTTATTATACTGCATGTCCATAGTGCCATAACAAATACAAAGACACCTAACATAATAAAAATTCCTTCAAATGCATTCCCCATATTTATACCTGCGTAAATACGATTCCGGTAATAACATTATTAGAATTTCTTACAAGTTGCCCTTTAAAACTTGCGTATGGATTTATATATGTATTACTTGCAACGCCTGTGTTATTGCTATATTTAGTTGAGTTTGATTTTCCCAATTCTCCTGTTGCCGTATTAAAATCATATCCGTAAAATGTACTTGCTGATTTTGTAACGACACATACTCCAAGACTCTGTCCGTCCATTTTTCTTATTGCACTCACCACTTCACTTCCCGATATTGATGAACCTTCATATATAACTTTATCACTTTCTGAAAACTCTGTATTCAATCTGTTAATCTCACTTGCTCCTGTAGATGCTGTAGATTTAGCCTCTCTGGATATGTAAAACCCAAGAGATATTACTATACATGTAATAATTGTACCTGCTGCCAAAATCAGTCCTTTTAATGAATTCTCCATAATATTTATTTGTATGCAAATATATTGCATACTCTCCTTTCCTGTATTTTTATATTCCTGCCGTAAACGTCTGAAGCTGCCGTATTCCTTCCATTACAAATGGTATAATAAGTTCAAATGCTATAACAGAACACATAGGTACAAACGATAGCACCTTTGCAATTACCGCTCTGTCACCTGCATTCTTTTCATTCATCTGTTTATGTTTCTCATAATAATAGTTTCTGTCAGATTCTATACCTGAAAACGCATTTTCAATTCCAACCTTGTCGCACGCCATAAAGCACTTAAGAAGTCTTTCAAACGGTACAAATCCCGTCTTCTGAATCATTTCATCAAAAACCCTGTATCCTTTATAGCACAATTGATCATTCATCTTTTCTATATCGTATCTGAATATAACTGCAAAACTCTCAAGCCAGCTCAATATTCTGTTAACTGTAGTCCATTCCATATGCATAAGTATAAGAATTACCGATTGAAATCTTACAATTTCATTCTCTCTCTCAAGCTGAATCATCTGTTTTTTAAACACTATCATCATATAATGGTAATTGTATACAATTACTCCACCAATCATAACCGATATAAACATTGCACCTTTACCAATTCCTATACTTAAATCAAATACAATAACTATAATCATTGCACACAATGAACATATAATTCTTTTTAACAGAAATTCTTTAACATTATACTGACTTGCAACAGACTTAAGAAGCCTGTCCATCTTAAAATAATGTTTATAATGACGGCTTATATGAAACATAAGTATATTATCTGCAACTTCGTATTTTAAAATCTGTTCTATCCACGCCTCTTTTGATTTTGAAAAACTGTCCGGATATTTTAATCTGTTAATAAGTATATACATACAAAGAGCTATTGCAACAACTGCTGTTGTCGTAATCCTGCCGCTCTGGCTGTAATAAAATGACTTTAGCCCATCCATATTTCCTATAGCCCACTTCTCAATAGGCTTAATTGCGAATACCGGAAGAACACAAAGCATCTTAAGTCCTGTAAAATATGCCCTTATCTTTTCCCTGTTAAGAATTTCCGCTCCAATGTCATCTTTTATATATCCTATATTTTTCATAAAGCTTGACTTCCCATCAACAATTTTATCTCCAAAGGTCATAATTGTTTCACACAGTGTATAAAATGTAAGAAAATATGCATTAGGTGATATATCTTTATACTCACTCACCTGTGCTTTATCCATATCGTCTCTCAGATATTCGCATATCTGCTGACCATGAATTGCCATAATATATTCCGATGAATTAACAGCCTCTTCAATAGATTCCTCAATCATTCCGTCATATTGAAAATTAAATCTCACATCCGTTATAAACTTTTCAAATTCTACAAGCAGCCGGTATTCTATATCTGCAAGCCTTTCATACACCATATTATCTATAACAACATATACAACTGCCACCGTCAGCATTATATAATATAAACTGATATTTCCTAAAAATAACATTCCGACAATAAGTAAAAATGCACTTAACATTAATGATAATATCATTTTTACGGTTTTTTTCTGTATATTCCTGACATTGGAAGGATACAGTATTCTCATTCTATGCTCAATTCTTTCTGTAAATCCACGCAATATAACAAATGATGAGCAGAATCTATACATTACATCGTACATTAAATTCCTCCCTTTCATTCTTATAATCTCTCGGAATCTCT
>DEGR01000079.1 GCA_002351535.1 Lachnospira sp. UBA2821 | reverse complement strand
ACATACTGATGATGCCTCATTTAAAAAGTATATTTAGAATTTCCTTATATTTCCCGTGCTATTAATTCTTTATGTGCCAGTTCCACACAATGATGTGCATTTAATATATTTTCATTCTTTTCTTTATCTGACAATATTTTTTTCACTTTTCCGGGGCATCCCACTACAAGAGAATTATCAGGAATCTCTGCTCTCTCTGTGACCACTGCACCTGCACCAATAATACAATTTCTGCCTATTTTGGCATAATTCAACACAATTGCACCCATTCCTATTACCGTATTGTCTCCAATTGTGCAGCCATGCACCACGGCATTGTGACCTATAGTTACATCTGAGCCAATTATTATCGGATTAATGTCTGCATGTAATGTGCAGTTATCCTGAATATTAGTGTTATCACCAATAGAAAGTATATTATCAGTGGCTCTGACTACAGCATTATACCATATATTAACGTTCTCTCCGAACCGCATGTCCTTCTCTCCGCGGATGACTGCGCCCTCTCCTACATAAATTATATTTCTCATGTTGCTCCTCATTTCCATATGATTTTTATTTTCATGTGGTCTGCCTGTTAATTACAACTCATAGTAATATGGACATATATTTTCATAATGCCCATCCTTCATCCTGAACCCATCAGGAATTGTTCCAAGTTGTACGAAACCTAATCTTTCATACAAATGTCTCGCATGCACATTTGATTCGACTACTGCGTTAAACTGTAACACACCAAATCCGTTATTCTTTCCCTGCTCCATGCAATCTTTAACAAGCTTTTCTCCAATATGCATACCTCTTGCATGACTGCTTACCGCATAACTGGCATTACATATGTGTCCACATCTTCCCACATTGTTAGGATGCAATATATACAATCCTAATATACTATTGTTCTCTATATCTTCAGCTACAGCACAATATGTCTGATTTGCAAAAAAAGTTTTTCCATCAGTATATGAAAGAGTTTCCTCCTGTGGAAAAGCAACCCCTTCATCAACAACCTCATTCCATATTTTTATCATATCATCCAAATCATTCTCTTTATATCTTCGTATAACTATGTTCATATTAACCTCAATTCTATTGCATTACTGCTCAACCCTGTTAAGATATCTGTCCCATCTTATTGTTATGCCATCACAATGTACTTTAATCTGATATGTGTCAGAAGAAAACGTCTCATATGTTTCATCACTTGCCCTCTCAGTAAAAATCACATAATCATCCGTATCATTTACACGTTCGATTTCCTGAAGATACATTCCCTCCAGATTATTACACAACTGACTCAGATTATCATTGTCTAATATTACATCTTCGATTTCCTCAATGAGCTTTCCATCAGCATCATACCTTTTTATGCCATCTTTAATTCCTTTGACAATTGAACCTTTTTTAAAAATAATCTGTGCCACATCTGCATAGCTGTCAGTAAAATTTGCATTCTGTGAGTTATCACCTTTAACAATCAGTGCCTTCACCTCTAACACCATGTCAGACTCCGTATCTTTTCTTCCTATTATATAGCAATCATCATACCTAAAACTCTCTATTTCGTTAATCGATACAAAACTCATATCTCTACCTCACTATTATGTATTTCCCGATGACGGGTTCATGTATTTTTTCGCATTATGCCGGTCTGAATAAAAAAGTGAAAATCAAAGGCATTTAAGCCGGAAATTAATCTATCTGCAGGTGACGCTTTAATGCCTGCAGATAATCAGATGCATATCTGCTGAATATGATATTCTTCTTTTTAACAATACCAATTCTCATAGTCCTGTCTACCTGCAATGGTTTTGCAATAATATTGCTGCCATTTAATTTGTGGTCTATCACACCACTGCTCACAGTAAATCCATTAAGTCCTATAAGCAGATTGAATAACGTAGCCCTGTCCCTTACCTGAATAACTTTTGGAAAATCAAGCATGCTCACGAATTCTTCTGAAAAATAAAACGAATTGCGGTTTCCCTGTTCATATACAAGATACGGATATGGCATCAGATTCTCCATTGTTATCACATCATTTGATGCAAGCGGATGCTCCGAGCATATAAAAACATGTGGCATTGCAGTATATAATTCTTCAAAAACAAGATGATTATTCTTTATCAGCTTTGTAATCACCTCTTCATTATGTTCGGACAGGTATATTACACCTATCTCGCTCTTACCATTGGCAACATCATCTATAATTTCTCCGGTCTGTGTCTCCCTGATAATAAAGTTATAACTGTCCGCATCATATTCCTTTATCAAATCTACAAATGCATTTACTGCAAATGAATAATGCTGGCATGACACCGAAAATTTGGGACTCCTTCTCTCTCCATTTCCAAAATGGTCCTTCATATTATTTGCCTGTTCTAAAAGCATTCTTGCAAATGATAATAATTCTTCTCCTTCTCTTGTAACTACTACACCTTTATTTGACCTTATGAATGCTGTCACTCCCATTTCTTTCTCAAGATTATGAATAGCTGCACTTAAAGACGGCTGCGATATAAATAGTTTCTCCGCTGCTTCTGTAATATTTCCACAATCAGCAACCGTTACCAGATATGTAAGCTGTTGCAATGTCATATACTTTTACCTCAATTCTTTTATTATTTCATCAATCCTGTAAGCTTATGTATCCGGGCAGGTTTATTCCTGCCCACTTTATACACAATACATTTTAATTTCAATCTTGCTTTTTTATCTTAAATGCTTTGATTCCCGGATATACCGAAGCATCTCCCAATTCTTCTTCGATTCTTAAAAGCTGGTTATATTTAGCAACTCTCTCACTTCTACAAGGTGCTCCTGTTTTAATCTGTCCACAATTAAGTGCAACAGCAAGGTCTGCTATCGTCGTATCCTCTGTCTCTCCTGAACGGTGCGATGCGATTGACGTGTACCCCGCCCTATGTGCCATTTTAATTGCCTCTAATGTCTCCGATACCGAACCTATCTGATTAAGCTTAATCAAAATGGAATTCGCACATCCCCCTTCGATTCCTTTTATCAATCTTGATGTATTTGTTACAAACAAATCATCCCCTACAAGTTGGACTTTATCACCAATCTCTCCGGTTATCTTTTTCCATCCATTCCAGTCCTCCTCATCAAGAGGGTCCTCGATTGATATAACCGGATATTTCGCAATAAGATTTTTATACATATCTATCAGTTCCTCAGATGAATAATCTCTTCCTGATTTTGGCATGTGATAACTGAATTGTCCGGTTATCTTTCTTTCTGCCGTCATCATTTCTGATTCTCCTGCCGGTTTCCATTCGCTTGCAGCTACATCAAGTGCAAAACATACGTCTTTTCCACATTCATAACCTGCATTCTGTATTGCCATAACCATAGTGTCTAATGCATCTTCCACACTGTTAAAATCAGGTGCAAATCCACCCTCATCTCCCACTGCAGTCGACAAACCTTTTTCCTCAAGAACTTTTGCAAGCGAATGGTATACTTCTGTACCCATTCTCAATGCCTCTTTAAAACAGCATGCCCCTACAGGGACAATCATAAATTCCTGAAAATCAATGGAATTCTTAGAATGTGCACCCCCATTAATAATATTCATCATAGGAACAGGCATCATATTTCCATTAATACCTCCAAGCAGTCTGTATAACGGAATATCCAAAGATATGGCTGCTGCTCTTGCACATGCTATAGATACTGCCAATATTGCATTTGCTCCTATCTTTGATTTGTCTTTAGTTCCATCTGCATCCATCATTGCCTTGTCTAATGCATATATGTCTGACGCATCCATTCCATACAACGCATTGTTAATCATAATGTTTATGTTATCTACAGCCTTTTTTACACCTTTGCCACGATACCTGTCTTTTTCATCATCTCTTAACTCTAGTGCCTCAAACTCTCCTGTCGATGCACCTGACGGTGCCGTTCCCCTTCCAACAGTGCCATCTGCCAAAGTTACTTCTGCCTCAACCGTCGGATTTCCTCTCGAATCAAGTATTTCTCTTCCCGTAATTTTTTCAATTTCCAAATAATTCATATATTCACTCCTTACATATTCATTATTTGAAAATATGTTATTCTTTATTCGTTTTTATCCGTTATTTATCTGTGTTCCTCTTTATATTTGTACAGTAAATGGTGCAGTAGATAACTCGACTGTTTTAACAAACAGATGAAGCGGAATAAGTGATGAACTTTTTCCATCAAGCATTATTCCGCTCCATTCGCACAATACTCCGATGATAATCAGTCCAAATAATATAGCTGATGCATATCTCCTTCTCTTTGTGAGACCAATATTATATCTCACTGAAATCAGCATTATTATCATTGAAAATACTATCATCATTGTACTGACTGTATAAAACTTATCCACGTTGCATACCACCTTAAAATACCATAACATTTTATCTCTTTATTTCTTAAACTATTATATCGTATTTTAAGACAAAATCAACTTTTTTACACTTTATTATTATGCTGTCTGTTCTGATTCCTTACGGCTTTTTGTATAACTTCTTGTTGAATTTATTACTATTATAAGTCCAAGTACAATAAGGAGAACTGCAATTATCAACTGTAATCCATTTGCTATAAATACTGCTCCCCATGTTGTCTTACCTGCAGGGATAGCTACTGTTGCAGCACTTTTTATTGCTTCTACCATAGCCATAAATCTCTGAACTAATGCTGTGAATGTTACACAAAGCATTATGATAAGAGGTGGGAATAACATTTTATTACTACGTCCTGTTACCTTTAAGAATACACAAAGTGTTATTAATACCAAAGCACTTAACAACTGGTTAGCTGAACCGAAAAGTGGCCATATATTTGCATAACCGATTTTTGTAAGAACATAACCACATAATAATGTAACAACTGTTGCAAAATATGTATTACAAAGTAATTTCCTTACAGGTGACGCATTTTCCATGTCATCTACACTGAATAATTCCTGAAAACTCATTCTTCCGATACGTGCTACTGCATCAAGACTTGTAAGTGCAAGTGCCGATACACACATTGTCATAAATACTGTTGCTATATGTTTAGGTACACCGAACATTTCAAAGAAACCTGCAACACCGCTGCTGAATATATAAAATGGTGTTCCTTCTGCTGCTGTTCCATTTTTAGCCGCCGCTGCTCCTGCGATGCAAAGCGCAATTACTGCAAGAAGACTTTCAAGTACCATTGCTCCATATCCTACTTTGAGCATATCCTTTTCATTTTCAACCGTCTTAGATGAAGTACCTGATGAAACAAGGCTATGGAATCCTGATACCGCACCACATGCAACTGTTACAAACAATATTGGGAACATAGTTCCGAGTTTTGCATTTTTAAATCCTGTAAATACAGGAAGATTCATTGTAGGATGTGCAACAAAAAGTCCAATTACTGCTCCTGCAATCATTCCACCAAACATAAATGTTGTCATATAATCTCTTGGCTGTTTCATAAGCCACATTGGAAGTACTGCAGCAAAGAAAATATATATAAATGTTATGTAACTCCATGTATCCTTTGTAAATATAAGTGGGAAGTTAATACCTACTATAAATGAAATAACTATACATACAAGTGCCAGTACAACTTCTTTCCATCCTGTATAATTAAACTTCTTCTTACCAATTCCAAATATAACTGCGAATACCATGAACATTATTGATACCATTCCGGCTGCTCCGTTAGTATTTGCTACATCCAATAACTTTCCGCTTGCAATATCATATGCATTGAACGTGCCTGCTACCATATCTGCAAAAGCTGCGATAACTAAAAGTGTGAATAACCAGCAGAATAAAAGGAAAATCTTACGTCCGAATTTACCGATATATTTTTCGATGAGCATTCCTATCGATTTTCCCTCGTTCTTAACCGATGCATATAATGCTCCAAAATCTGTTACGGCACCGAAGAATACTCCACCGATTAATATCCATAAAAGAACCGGAAGCCATCCAAATGCTGCTGCCTGTATGGCACCTGTGACAGGGCCTGCACCTGCAATAGATGAAAACTGATGGCAAAATACTGTCCAGCCGTTTGTTGGCACATAATCTTTTCCATCCTCGTATTTTACTGCCGGAGTTTTAGCTGAAGGGTCTATTCCCCATTTTTTAGCCAGCCAGCGTCCATAAAATGTGTAAGCTGCAATAAGAACTACAGCCGCGATAAGTACAATTACTAATGTGTTCATATTACTTTACCTCTCTTTCTTCACAGTCAGACACTATATAATCCACCAAAAAAAGCTTCCGTCATTACACAATCATTCTAAAATTACATAGAATATATGTGCAAAGACGAAAGCTTTCTCTTCCGCGTTACCACTCTGCTTGTCACTATTATATGACCTCTCTGTTACCACCTGATTAAGCCTCAGAAGGTATTCCCTTTTAACGGTGGGTTCCGGTTCAAACTACTGGACAACATATCTTAACTTCAATTCGTTGTCTTTCATCGAACAACTCCCAGGTGAGGGCTTTCCCATTCCTTGTTGTCGTTTCTCATCATTGTCGGCTCTCTGTAAGCGGTGATATGAGGAAGTCATTTCCTGTTCTTAGCATTTGGCTGTTAAATTAAATATACAATAATCCTCCTGACAGCAATTGTCAATTGTATATTTTTATTATTATTTAATAAATATTTTATAATTTTTGTGCAAATCTACAATTATACGAAATGCCATTATCGAAAAATCTAAGCCAATAACTCCTTCATGTCTTCCTCCGGAGTAGTAATTGGTGCTATTCCATAATTGTCAACAAGGAAGTTCAAAATATTTTCGGATAAAAATGCAGGAAGCGAAGGGCCAAGACGGATATTCTTTATACCCAGGTGCAGCAATGTCAGTAAAATACACACTGCTTTCTGTTCATACCATGAGAGTACGAATGATAACGGTAATTCATTTACTTCGCATCCAAATGCATCTGCAAGTGCAACTGCAACCTGTATGGCACCATATGCATCATTGCACTGTCCCATATCCATAAGCCTTGGAAGTCCTCCTATTTCTCCTATCTGTAAGTCATTAAAACGATATTTTCCGCACGCAAGTGTCAATACAACACTATCCTCCGGTGTCTGCTTTACAAATTCTGTATAATAATTTCTTCCCGGTTTTGCACCATCACATCCTGCAACAAGGAAGAAATGTCTTATTGCACCTGACTTAACGGCATCAACAATAGTCTCTGCATGTGAAAGTATGGCATCATGTCCAAAACCGGTTGTCACTTCTTCACCACCATTAATTCCCATAAAATATTTATCTTCCGAAAAACCGCCTAGTTCCAGTGCCTTTTCAATAACAGGACTAAAATCTTTATCATCATCTATATGAACAGTCCCCGGAAATGCTACAACCTCTGTAGTAAACACTCTGTCTTTATAACTTGCCTTCGGAGGCATAAGACAGTTTGTAGTGAATAAAACCGGTGCCGGAAGATTATCAAATTCCTTCTGCTGATTCTGCCATGCAGTACCAAAGTTTCCCTTAAGATGATGGTATTTCTTTAACTCAGGATATGCATGTGCCGGAAGCATTTCACCATGTGTATATATATTAATTCCCTTTCCTTCTGTCTGCTCTAACAGAATCTTAAGGTCTTTAAGGTCATGTCCCGTAACGACAATAAATGGTCCTTTTTCAACTTTCAATGGCACTGTAACAGGTTTTGGAATTCCATACGTCTGTGTATTTGCTTTATCTAATAAAGCCATACACTTAAGATTAATTTCACCAACTTTTAACACTGTAGGAAGCAGTCTGTCAACACTGTCTTCATACCCAATCTTAAACAATGCCTCGCAGAAGAAATGATTAACCTCTTCATCCTGATAGCCAAGCACATCTGCATGATACGCATATGCAGCCATCCCACGTATTCCAAATAATATAAGTGATTTAAGCGAGCGGATATCTTCATCATCTTCCCACATCTGCTCCATATCGTACTCCTCAGTACTCCCACATGGAGATGCACAACTTAAACATCCCGGCACAATTTTACTTCTTTCGTTTCTCACCTTGTCTGTCATTGCACCGATAGACTCATTGTCAAAGCTTACATTTGTAATTGTTGTAAATAGTCCTTCAATAATTGTCCTATAAATACTCTCTGTAAAAATGTTCTCTCCAACTGCTGCCCGCGCAAGTCCGATAAGTGCTCCCGTAAGCTCATCCTGAAGCTTGGCCGTATCAGCACTTTTACCGCATACGCCGGCACTTCCCGTACATCCGGCACATCCTGCCGTCTGCTCACACTGAAAACAAAACATCTGCTTATCCATTATGATTCCTCCTATAAAATATAAATAACAGTTTGTTTGTACGTTTCATGTGGATATCATATTATAGCAGACGTTATAAGTATGTTTGTTTTCAAACAAAAAAAGAAGATTTTTCCCGTACCTACGTCAGTACGTTTCCAACAATGATTCCCAGATAATTCCCTATTACATAACCAAGGCATCCTATTAATACTGCCGGTCCGACCAGTTCATTCCAGCCTTTTGCAATTGCCATGCTGGCTGCCGTTGTAGGTCCTCCTATATTGGCATTTGACGCAATAATCAATGTTTTTCTATCCATGCTAAACAATGCTCCCACTACGAATGTAAATAGCATGTTAAATGCAACTATTATCATGGCAAATATGAGCATCAGCGGAGATTTTCTGACAATCTCTTCTACAGACGCGGGTGCACCGATTACAAACATAAAACAATATATGAAAAAAATTCCTACAGGCTGAAGAACTGCCAGCTTTTTTACTTTTTTTGAAAATACTGTTGCTATCAGAACAGAAAATGTCGTTATCCACAAATACTGGTTTCCAAGCATAGAATTCAATGCTGAAAATAAAATATTTGATGATGGAATAACATGTCCGAATGCATTTGCAATTAATCCGGAAAATGCAACGATGGTAACCGACAATGCTATTCCTGCAGCAAATTTCTTTAAAGTAAATTCATTATCTTCTACTTCTGATTCACTTACAATATTTCTATCCTTTTCACTGTTGACATTCTTTGCTTTAACAGGAATTGCAAGAAGCACAAAAAAGTAAATTGCCATATTAAGGTTATCAGCAATTGTTGCGGCTGAAATTGTCTGTCCTGATACATTAAATGCCGAACTAAGCACAGCGAAATTCACACTGCCGCCAATATATGTTCCCGTCATCATTGCTGAAAGTCCCGGCAATTCATTTATATAATTTCTGAATATAAAATATGACACGAATGCCCCAGTGACCGTTCCTACAGCTCCAATTAAAAATGCAATCAGCATTTGTCCGGATTCCCTGCATATCTTCTTAATATCGGACCTGAATAATAACAATGGCAATGATAGCGGAAGAAAATAATCCCACACACAATCATATACAGGTGCCTGTTCCGGTATCAGATGAATATTTGAGAAGAAAACAGACATTACAAGAACAATAACCAGAGCCGAAACTCTGGCTGCCCATCTATACCTGCCCTCTAACCATACAGCCAGCGCCACTGTCCCTATAATTACAAATAAAAGAAACCATGTATTTTCCGAATCAATCAGTGCCATAATACTCCTTATTCCGTTAACCAGCGTGCTACATCCGGTGCATGATACGTTATAATCGCAGTTGCCCCGGCTCTTTTGAGTCCTATCATATTCTCCATGACAATTTTCTTTTCATCAATCCATCCATTTGCTGCTGCCGCCTTAACCATGGCATATTCTCCGCTCACGTTATATGCAACAACCGGAATATTATAATTGAGAGAAATGTCTTTGATAATATCCATGTATGCCAGTGCAGGCTTTGCGATAATAAAATCTGCACCCTCCAAAATATCCTCTTCTACTTCACGAAGTGCCTCTCTTCCATTAGCCGGGTCCATCTGGTATGTCTTTCTGTCTCCAAACCCCGGTGCAGAATGTGCTGCATCCCTAAAAGGTCCATAATAACCTGATGCAAATTTTGCACTGTATGACAGTATCGGAACATTAATAAAACCATCTTTGTCAAGTGCATCACGAATAGCAGCGACACGCATGTCCATCATATCACTAGGTGCTATGATGTCTGCGCCTGCTTTTGCATAACATATCGATGCCTTCGCAAGCAATGGAAGAGTCTCATCATTTAATATTTCCCCATGTTCAACCAGACCGCAATGACCATGCGACGTATACTCACACAGGCATACATCTGCTATAATAACGATATCAGGATATGCTTCCTTTATTATCTTAATGGCTCTTGGAACAATTCCATCTTCTGCATATGCACCGCTTCCGACTTCATCTTTATGCTCAGGTATGCCAAATAAAAGCAGTGAATGTATTCCAAGATTCACTACTCTTTCCACCTCTTCAAGAAGCCTGTCCGGAGAAAACTGGTAAATTCCCGGCATCGACCGGATTGGATTCTTTACATTTATATCATCAACAACAAACAAAGGATAAATCAGTTCGTCAAGCGACAAACTATTTTCCCGTACAAGCTTCCTAATATTCTCGTTTTTGCGTAATCTTCTTGTTCTGTCCACACTAATCCTCATTTCTGAGCGATTTTTCTTCTGCCATAAAAAGCTATTTGTTTTCGCTCCGAAGCAAATAGCCTCATCGTCCGACTCTAAATCACCAACTGTAATAATCCGTCGTAATCCGACTTCTGTGCCTCTATGCACTTTCTGCCTGTTTCACTGCGAATCACCTCTGAACATTTAGGTCCAATAGAATATATTTTGTCAGGCAGTTCACCTTTCGAAATATTAATAATCCTTTTAACTGAAGAACCACTTGTAAAAAATATCCCATCATACGAATTCCATTCTATGTCATTATATTCATTATCGACATACTTCTCTAATCTATTCTCATAGCAGATGATTTTTGTATAATTATATACATCACTTAAATATCTGTCTACTTCTTCATTAGATTCTTTTGCCGCAAATAACGTAACATTTACTTCTGTCTTATCTATACCACTCTTTGCTATTTCGTAACCCAGTTCTTTGCAAAGTGCTTCACCTGTCTGTTTCTGCGGCACCACATCAGCACAAAGTGCTGCTTTAGCCAGTGCTTCACCTGTCTTTCTTCCTACTACTGCAATCCCGCATGATGATATTGCCCTTATATCTAACCCTTTTTCCTTAAGATTCCACAGAAATGCATTCACACCATTCTGACTCGTAAATATAATCCAGTCTGATTTCAATGCGTCTTCAAATACATCTCTTTGTATATTTACGGGAACTATTTTTCCCACTTTTACCGGGCATATGTCTGCTCCCATATCCCTTAACTTCATCTCAAGTTCTGAATCGAAATGCTCCTGTTTTTTTGCCGATTCTACACCCTTATCATAGGAAAAACAAAAACGTTCTATATAAGGCACTATATATCTCCTGCCAAATAATGGTCTCGATTCAAAAAAGTCAAGCTTATCTGACAGTGTAACAACATCTCCTACAACAATGATTGCAGGTGACATAAGATTTGCATTTAACACAAGTTCATATATATTATCAAGCTTTCCTACACATTTTCTTTGTCTCGCAGTTGTACCATTGGAGATTACGGCAACAGGTGTATTTTTATCCCTTCCTGCTTTTATCAGTTCTTCTGCAATTTCCCTGACGTGTGAAAGCCCCATCAGGAACAGATAAGTAATAGAAGTATCAAGCATTTTAGAATAATCAATATCTGCCTGCATATCTTTTCTGCTATGTGCAGTTACTACCTGAAATCCTTTTGACAGACCTCTGTGTGTAATAGGAATTCCGGCATCTTCCAGAGTTGCAATAACAGAGCTTATTCCCGGCACAACCTCAACTTCAATTCCCATTTTCTTAAGAAAAAGTGCCTCTTCACCACCCCTTCCAAATACATATGGGTCTCCACCTTTAAGGCGTACAATCAGTTTATAATTACCGACCTGATTAACAAGCAGTTGATTAATATCCTCCTGTTTCATCGTATGATGGTGATTTTCTTTTCCAACATATATAAGTTCACAATCCTTTCTAGCATATGCTAAAAGCTCACTTGATGCCAGTCTGTCATACACTATACAATCGGCCTGTTCTATATATTTTTTTCCTCGTAATGTAAGTAACATCGGATCACCCGGTCCGGCTCCTATCAATACTACTCTTCCTGTCATTTATTCATTCCTCATCAAGCTGTTTTTTTATTTTTTCCACAATGTCACCGACAATCGCTGTAATGTCTGTGTCTTTGTTGATACTCTCTCTCTTTACACTGACAATCCTGCTTCCATCCTGTCTGCCAAAAAGAGCATAAAATGTTCCATTACAATCATAATATGCCCCAATCGGATAATGACAGTCACCACCTGTCAATGTTAAAAATTCACGTTCAAGCTTTGCAGCATAATTAACTTCTTCATTCGCCAATGCGTTAAGCTTATCTAATAAAGCTATATTGTCTTTTCTTGTCTCTATTGCAAGAATTCCCTGCGCGGGTGCCGGAATCATTTCCTCCGGAGAAAGAAACTGTGTAATCTCATCCTCACGCCCCAGACGTTTAAGGCCTGCTGCCGCAATTACTATCCCATCAAGCCCTTCTTCCGGACTCATTAACTTTTTTATTCTGGTATCTACATTTCCACGGATATGAACGACATTAATATCAGGCCGCAATTTCTTAAGCTGGTACGCCCTTCTTTTACTTCCGGTCCCGATTACCGCTCCCTCCGGCAGCTTTAAAAGGCTTTCTGCATCCTTTAATACCAGCACATCTCTCGGGTCTTCCCTGTCCCATGTTTTTGAAAACGTTAACCGTTCATCGATTTCACCGGGCATATCCTTCATTGAATGTACGGCAAAATCAATATCTCCTTCTAAAAGCTGCTTTTCAATCTCATCCGTAAATATTCCCTTCGAGCCAATGCTTTCCAATGCCTGTGTCTTATTCTTATCACCTGTTGTCCGGATAACTTTAATCTCAAACGTATCATTCTTATAATATTCTTCTAATCTTTTTTTCACATATTCTGTCTGGGCCAAAGCTAACTTTGACCCTCTTGTTCCTATTACATAATGCATCTATTTCCTCACATATCCTGCAATATAGAATTAATGGCATTTGCACCGTCTGCAACGGCAGTAATAACCTGCCGCAAGCCTTTACTCCGCACATCACCGGCAACATACAATCCTTTATGTGTCGTTCTGCCATCCTCACCTGCGAGAACATATCCGGCATTGTCATATTTCACCATATCGCCCAGTAATTCTGTCTCCGGCACCATACCAACCGCTATGAAAACACCTTCCGCCTTAACCTCTTTGCCATTGTCAAGTATAAGCTTTTCAACATGTTCCTCACCTTCAATCATCGTTACATTTACTCCGGTAATAATATTAACATTTTCTTTTTTCCGTAATTTTTCCAGTGTTGTAAATGAACCCCTGAAGGTATCTCTTCTATGCAGTATTGTTACATTTTTAGCAATATCCGATAAATACAGTGCATCATCAAGTGCTGTATCCCCACCACCTATGACTGCTACTTCCTTATCTTTAAAAAAGCTTCCATCACATGTAGCACAATATGACACGCCTTTACCCTGCAATTCTATTTCGCCTTTAACATTAAGTGTTCTGTGCCTTGCTCCCGCACAGTAAATAATATTTGCTGCTTCGAGAACTTCTTCTTTTTTTCTTACTTTAACGGTCACCTCGAAAACTTCTCCGGTATGCTTAATCATCTTAACTGTGGCATTCTTAATCTCTGTGCCCAGATACAGTGCATGTTCCCTGAAATGTTCTCCTAACTCATATCCATCTATATTGTAATATCCGGGATAATTGTCGACTTTACTGCTAAGTGCAATCTGCCCGGTTCCTTCATATTCTTTCTCTATAACTATTACTTTCTTACCTGCACGCATAGCGTATATAGCAGCAGCCAGTCCCGCCGGACCACTGCCGATTATAATTATATCATACATATTCGTCACCTCAACTATAATACTTCAATACATCTTCACTTACAAGCTCTTAATGTAATTAGAAATATCTTCTTCATTAAGTATTTTCTGTTCCACATCTGCCTGTTTCAATAAATCATAAAACATTTTTTTGCGTCTTTTCACATCTGAAATCTTATTAATAATTTTGCCACGTATTGTTCCGAGAAATTCCATGTTCTTCTCATAATTCTCCGGAATACTTTTCTCAATCTTTTCTTTAAGGTAAGCTGCTCCTGCCGGTGAATTACCCCCGGTCGACACGCTCACCACGAGGTCATCCTTTTTAACAATGGCCGGAAATATAAAAGTACATGCTTCTTTTATGTCCACTGCATTCACAAGAATCTGTCTTTTAACACATTCTTTAGATATATCCATATTTATTTTTCTGTCATTTGTTGCAGCGATTACAATGAATCTGCCCTCTATATCGTTTGTCTCATACTCTTTTTCTATACACTGAATACCGCTAAGTTCCAATAATTCCCGACAGAATTCTGTTGAAATCACTGTAATATCTGCCCCGAAACATTGTAAATCCATTGCTTTCCGATAAGCCACTTTTCCACCGCCAACAATAAGGCAGTCTTTATTCTCTATATCAATCATAAAAGGGAAATATGCCATAGTCTTTTCCTCCATAAAACAAAATGTACTCTCGGAATCTTTTCCCAGAGTACATTTTAGCTGTGATTTTCTGTCACATTATTTGCTTATGCTATATAATTTCTAACGCATGAACCGTAACTTCTTTGTCCTTACTCACATGAAATCCCCTTAAGACAGGTTCGTCAGCCTCCATCAGAGAAAGAATCATATACACCGCACCGGTATCATATGCTAACCGTTTGTCCTCTTCTGATGGTCTGGATGGTGACTCAGGGTGTGAGTGAAAATTACCGAGCATTGTGAGATTATTACTTCTGGCATCTTTAACTGCTGCTAATTGTTCCTTCGGATCCATTGTAAAATGTTCATTGGAATGATCAACATTTGTAAGCAGATACACTTTTTCTATAATATTATTATTTCCTTCTTTTCTGCCTGCAATCAGTCCGCACGATTCTTCCGGCAGACCTTCCCTGCAATGTTTCAAAATAATATTATAATCATCTTTTTTAATCGTAATAGTTTCTCCTGTCTCAGGATAAGGAACAATTATTGCTGCCATCTAATACCTCCTTGTATAATAATGAT
>DEGR01000071.1 GCA_002351535.1 Lachnospira sp. UBA2821 | reverse complement strand
CTCAAACGTTCGAGGTCTCCACTTCGTTCCGGTCGTCGCAAAGCAGAGGTCCACCGGACCTCCTGCGACGTCTCGCACTCTATAGCAGTTATGGGATAACTATAAGAATAACTAATATATAACGTGACAGATTATGGTATTTTTGGTAAAATATAGTGTATAGTTAGCAATACGGTAATGAGTTAAAGTGATAATGTTTACGTCGAATTACAAGGGAGGAAAATGAATGAAAAAGGTATTAAAATTAATAATGTTACTATTCGGTATAACCTTATTTATGTGTGGATGCAGTCAGAGTAACGGTATTGATGATTATGCAAGTAATAAGGGTTATACAAAAGAAAATGGGTCGGAAGATAAAGGAAGTAGTAATGGAAATGCTAAGATAGCGAAGGAAGATATTAAAATAGGTGTTTTACATCTGTCGGATCCTGCAGAGGGAAGTGGATATACATATACACATGACCTTGGAATTCAGGGAATGCAGGATAATCTGGGATTGTCTGACAGTCAGATAGTACGAAAGATAAATGTAGATGATACTGATGAAGAGGCAACAAGAAAAGCTATAAAGGAATGTATAGATTCAGGATGCAATATTATATTTACAACGAGCTGGGGATATATGGACGTAACTGAAGAAATGGCTGAAGAATATCCGGATGTATATTTTTTCCATGGAACAGGATATAAAAGTAACGGAAAGAATTTCAGCAATTATTTTGGAAGAATTTATCAGGCAAGGTATTTAAGTGGAATTGTTGCCGGGATGAATACTAAATCAGATAAGATTGGATATGTGGCAGCAATGGATTCATCAAACTCAGAGGTTACGGGAGGAATTGATGCATTCGCTATGGGAATCGCATCTGTGAATCCTGATGCTAAAGTATATGTAAAAATAACAAATAGCTGGTATGCACCGGATGCAGAGAAGGCTGCTGCAAAAGAATTGTTAGATATGGGTTGTGATGTGATGGCACAGCATTGTGATACACCGTATCCACAGACTATGGCGGCTGATGCCGGGGCGTATGGAATAGGGTATAATTCTGATATGAGAAAAGAAACACCGGATTCGTGTCTTACAAGCGTAATATGGAATTGGAGTGCATATTATACATCACAGGTCCAGAGTATAATAGATGGTACATATAATGGAGAAAATTATTATGGCGGAATGCAGGAAGGTTTAGTATCAATAACAGAACTTGCAGATTTTTGTGCCGATGGAACTGAAGAAAAAGTTGATGTTGCTAAAGCAGATATATTGTCGGGTAAATTTAATGTGTTTGATGGAAAGATAGAAACTAATGATGGTAAAACGGTTGGAAAAGATGGAGAAACATTGGATGACGCAACAATTACGGGAAGTATTAATTGGTATTATAAAAATGTAGTTGTTGTGGAATAAATGCAGGTTCGGAATGGAGAGAAGTATGAAGATAAAGAATAAGATATTTATAATAACGTTATGCCCTGTATTGTTGGTTGGAATGGTTGTAATGCTTATAACATTTACTGTTATAAGAGGAGCACTTCTTAGGGAAGTAAGGTATTCGCTCAAAGGAACTGCAATTGCTACTTATGCGGCTTATAATCAGAATTCAGGAGAGTATATCAAGGCGGAGAATGGTGATGTATGGAAGGGAAGCTATAATATAAGCAAGTCCGAAAATATAGTAGATACCATTAAAGAAAAATCCGGTGTAGAGGTTACATTTTTCTATGGAAATGAAAGAATAATGACGTCTGCCAAAGATAAAAATGGTGACAGGATTCTCGGAACAACTGCGGGGGACAAAATTAAGAAAATTGTATTAGAAGGTGGAAAAGAATATTTCAGCAAGTCTGTGTCCATAGAGGGAGTTATTCACTATGGATATTATATTCCTGTATATCAGGATGGACAGAAAAACCCGGTTGGAATGATATTTGCAGGGGCAAATAAAGCTGAAAAAGATGCATCCGTTAACGGTGTCATATGGCCGGTTGCGGCAGTTGTAGGTACAGTTATGATTATAGTTATAATTGCGTCAGCGGTTCTTTCGGGTTCTATTACACGTCCTTTGAAGAAAGGAATAGATGCTGTACATTCTGTTGCACAGGGAAATCTTGATACAACTGTTGACAGAAAACATATAAACAGCAGGGACGAAATAGGAGATTTGATAAGGTCAATTGTTGATTTACAGAAAGAGATGAAGCAGAGTATTGAAAATATATCGCACAATTCAGGCAGTGTTATGCAGGCATCAGTAGAGTTAGAGAAAACTGCGGGTAAAGCAGCGGAATCTATGAAAGATGTAGAGGAAACTATTAATGAAATTACAAGGAGAGCAGAGTTACAGGCAGATATCTCACGCAGAACATCGGATAATATAAAAAATATGGGAGAAAAGATACTTGATACATCTAAAGAAGTTGAACTGATGGAAAATAATGCAGAGGATATGAGCAATTCTGAAAAACAAAATGCTGCTACAATACGGAATCTTCTTAGCAGTAATGAGAAAGTTCATGAATTGATTAATGATATTTCAGACCAGACTAAGAAAACAAATATTTCTGCAAGAAAAATCAGAGAAGTTACGGATATGATAGCATCTATAGCAGAAGAGACAAATCTTCTGAGTCTTAATGCAAGTATAGAGGCTGCCAGGGCAGGAGAAAGTGGAAAAGGTTTCGCTGTGGTTGCTACGCAGATTCAGAATCTGGCACTCCAGTCTAATGAATCGAGCAAACGTATTGAAGAAATTATTGAGAAACTTGTACAGGATTCTGATGAAGCTGTTGAAACAATGGAAAAAGTTACAGACAGAATAAGTGAACAGAATAAAAATATGGAAGAGACAAGAATGGCATCGGTGGATGTTATGGATAAAATAAAACAGTCAGTTGACAGTATGAAAGTGATTGAGGAGAGTGTTAAGTATCTTGATAAATCAAAAGAAGAGCTTATCGACACTGTTAATGAACTGCTGTTAATGGCTACAGATAATGTGGATACGGCAAAGAATACATGTGAGACTGTTGAAAATGTAACAGATACATTTAATCATATTGAAGGAAGTACAATTAGTCTTAGAAAAGTTGCGGACGAGTTAGAGAGCAGTATGCAGCATTTTAAATGCTGATATGTCGGATGTAAATACTGATATGCCGGATGTAAATACTGATATGTCGGATGTAAATACTGATATGCCGGATGCAGACACATAAGAGATGTTTAACGATGAGGTGAGACTTTGAATTTGAACAATAAAAGATTAAATATAATATATAGAGTTGTGGGCGTGATAGTGGCTCTTTTGTGTTTGCATATTGTATGTACAGTTATTTATAATCAGGACTATTATATTGAGAAAATAAATATTTCACCTAAAAATATTACTAAAGATGATAATGGTATAATTTCTGTAAAATGCACTGTTGATACAGAGGGAAAAGTAAAACAGCCGGTATTAATTCTTAAACAGTCCAAATGTGGATATGTAGTAAAATTTGATAATAAAGTTATATGTAACAGAAATGATGATAACAGTAAATATAGTTATGGCATTGAATATGTCAGTATTCCTGAAGATTATAAAGGTCATGAGTTATCTGTATATATATACCCGAAGGAAAATAAAAAAAATGTGTCAGTAAAAAGTTTTTATATATTATCGGAAAGCGATTATTCATTTTTATTTATCCAGAACGTATTCCTTCGTTCGGCAGCAGCTTTGCTGGTAATTGTATGTGGTGTAATCTTTGCATTATGTATATTGTCGGGGAAGATGGATGAGAAAAATAATAACACATTAAAATGGATGGGGCTGTTTTGTATATGTGGCGGTATGTGGATACTTATTTCTTCCGGAATGCTTATTATATTTGGAATATCATATAAGACAATGTATATAGCAGAATATATATCTTTATATATGGCAGTATATTCGGTGATATGTTATTGGGAATACGAAATAGAATTTAGTGACAGACAGAAGAAAATAATTAATATTATGAAAATAATTATGCTTATTTATTTTGCGGATGCAATAATTTTGCATATAACGGGAGCTGCTACATTATATTCAGTATTATATATATTTTATTTGATGTCAGCAGTTATTGGTATATATATGTTTGTGAATTCAATCGTAATCAGAAGCAGGAATTTAAGAGTCAGCAGGAAGATGATAAGTGATAATGTCATTGCGGTTATTATTATGGTCTGTGTTGTTTATGTTCTGGAAATGGTAAGATTAAAGAGAGAAACATTTTATTTAAAAAATGATTTTACACCATACATAATATTATACTTATCAATTCTTAGTATTATAAGATATATAAACAGAGCGTTAGAAGGATATGTACATGAATATCAGATGGACAGCCTTAATAGCATGGCATATACGGATATAATGACAGGGATTGGAAACAGAAACAGTTGTGAAAAATATTTTGCCGATATTATGGAAGATACAAAGGAAAAATATCTTATAGTAATGTTTGATATAAATGGTCTGAAACGTGTTAATGATGAACTGGGGCACAGTGAAGGTGATAATCTGATTAAGACATTTGCTGATTTGTTGAAGGGTGTGTTTGTTAAATCTACTGATTTTATTGGCAGAATGGGTGGAGATGAGTTTGTTCTAATAACACGAAGTACACATGAAGAAACAATAAATCTACTTGATAAACTTGATAATAATGTTGCGGAGGAGAATGTAAAAGGAAAGAATAAATTTGACATAACTTATTCTTACGGTATTGCGGAATGCAACAGAAAGAACAGCGAAGATGTGTGGAAAAAGTTTTCGGAGGCGGATGAGAAAATGTACCGTGTAAAGAAATCAGAAAGGTCTAAGTGAGACAATCTATGAAAAATATATTACATAAAATAATTTTGTTTATGCTGCTGGCCTTTTTAATTACGATTGTAATTGCGATAAATGGCAAAGATGATAAAAAATATGTTATGGATGACGGATTAAATCTTTATTATAACGGACATGATATGCATATAAAAAGTCACTCCGGGTGCAGGATTCCTGTTAAGAACAAGGGTGATAACATAGTGGTTAGCGGAGTGTTTTCTGATGATATTCCTAATAGGAGTACGATGGCATTAATGTCATATCATTGTATTGTAACAGTGAAAGTTGATAATGAGATTATATACACATACGGTGAGGAATATGACGATGAGGCTCTTATGGCAGGAGATGGTTTATATTATGTGACTTTACCGGAAAAGTGTCAGGGGAAAAAGGTAGATATATTATATGAGGCGTGTGAAGATAATGCATTTACATTTTCAGATGCAATATATATATATAACTCACGCTATATGGAATTTCAGTATGTAAGGCAACATTTTTTCCAGTTTATGGTGTCAACATTTTCATTCATTCTGGGACTTGCAATGGTAATTGTTCAGATGCTTTATGGGAAAATGGACAGAAAAGCCAGAAAAGTGTTATGGCTCGGACTTACATTTATACTATTAGGCATGTGGATTGCATGCTATTATGGAAGTATTAACATTATTGTGAAAAGCAATCATATAATTGCATATATAGAGCATTTTTCTTTATTCTCAGGTTTAATTCCTCTTATACTTTTTTATCTCGAGGATACGGAAAAAGGAATCTGCAGAAAACTTATGATAGGAGATTTAATTCTTACAGTTAGTTTTGTAGTTTTCACAATTATATCAGAGATTGAAGGATGGAGTCATCCAAACAGGTATCTGAATACATTTCACACAATTGCATGTGTAACTCTTATACTTATATTTGCGACATTTATTGCAAATAAAGAAAATAAGAAAAATTACATGGTGAGTCTGTTGGGAATAGTTGTCCTTGGAATATCGTTTATTACAGAACTTATTATATACAGGCTGAAAGAAATCGTAAGTGGTGATGGATACAGGGAGGATATTCTTGTGCCGACCGGTATGATTTTCTTTATTGTGTTGGAAATGCTTTCGTATCTGTATTTTGTTTTCAAATATTCAAAAAGGGCTGTACAGGAAGAGGTACTTTATTCACTGGCAAATAAAGATATGTTAACCGGAATTGCTAACAGGTATTATTGCGAAAAATATCTGAAACATCTTGATGAAGATGGTATATGTAATTATGCAATATTGAATTTTGACCTGAACTGGCTTAAGAAAATTAATGATACATACGGTCATAAGGCAGGTGATGAATATATATCAAAATTTGCACAACTTTTGGAGACATATTTTGGCGGAGTAGGAGAAATAGGTCGAATGGGGGGTGATGAATTTATTGCCATACTTACCATAACAGAGAGAGCATTTATTGAGGAAAGATTAAATGCAATGTTTGAACGTGCGAAGACATATGGTAATAAGGAATACTGTAATGGTGAAATATTTTATGCATATGGTTATGAGATAAGTACAGAATTAGAGCCTATGCTGACGCATGAAGTATATGAACTTGCCGATGCTAAGATGTATAAGTGCAAGAAAGAACAGAAGGCAGAAAGAATATAACTTTCATTGACATAACATAAAGATAGATATATAATCTGCAAGGAGACAGTTCGTTTGTACCATCCTGTCTATAAACAAAACCAGGGCTACTTCATAAGGAGATTGTGAGGCAGAACCCGTGTGTTCTGCCTTTTGTTATGTTTGCAGCTACAAATTTTCGCTGTATCAGGATAAAAGAAAGGAAAAATATATGTACGTATTAAAAACTAACAGCAGTTTTGATTCAGCACATTTTTTAAGTAAATATACAGGTAAATGCAGCAATATCCACGGACACAGATGGAATGTTGAAGTGCAGATAAAAGGTGAAGAATTAAGAGAAGATGTGCAGAATAAAGGTATGCTTGTTGATTTTGGAAAACTTAAGGAAGATTTGAACAAAGTTACTGAAGAGTTTGACCACACTTTTATTATAGAAAAAGGAAGTCTTAAAGATGCAACGGTTAATGCTCTAAAGGAAGAAGGATTTTCAATACTGGAAATGGACTTCAGACCTACAGCGGAGAATTTTTCAAAGTATTTTTTTGAGAGAATAAGCAATATGGGATATGATGTTTTACTTGCAACTGTATATGAAACACCTAATAACTGTGCAAGTTACAGCATATAGCTATTAGGCATACATAGGTATATGGGTATGTATTGCTGTTGATTTGAAAAGAGGAATCGGATTAGTATGTATAAAGTAGTTGAAAAGTTCGTAAGTATTAATGGAGAAGGAACACATTCAGGACAGCTTGCGGTATTTATAAGATTTGCAGGGTGCAATCTCAATTGTTCTTTTTGTGATACGACATGGGCAAATGAAAAAGATGTTCCATATGAGGAGATGTCGACGGAGCAGATATTAGAATATGTATCCGGGAAAAATATAAATAATATTACGCTTACAGGTGGAGAGCCACTTATGCAGAATAATATAGAAGAGCTTATAGGAGCATTAACGGATAAACAATATTATGTTGAAATAGAAACAAATGGGAGTGTTTCATTGGAGAAGTATAAAAAAATTACTCCACCACCATCATTTACAATGGATTATAAACTTCCGGGCAGTGGAATGGAAAGTAAGATGGACAAAGACAATCTTAAATTGCTCACTAAAAATGATACGGTCAAATTTGTGGCCGGCAGCAAAGAGGATTTGGAACGATTCAGTGAAGTGGTTAAGTTATACAATCTTACAGATAAATGCAATGTCTATCTATCACCGGTATTTGGAAAGATTAAGATGGAAGATATGGTTGATTTTATGATAGACAATAATATGAATGGGGTAACATTGCAGGCACAATTGCACAAAATAATATGGGACCCGGATAAACGTGGTGTTTAAAAGGCAGAAAGGAAAAAATTATGGCAATAGATACAGAGGCAATAAAGACACATGTGAGAGGAATTCTTGAAGCACTTGGTGATAATCCTGACAGGGAGGGATTAAAAGATACTCCTGACAGAGTTGCAAGAATGTATGAAGAAGTTTTTGAGGGAATGAATTACACGAATGAAGAGGTTGCGAAAATGTTTGATAAGACGTTTGAGGATGAGATGGATTTTACTACGGACTCAAAAGACATGGTTGTAGTAAAAGATATAGAAATATTTAGTTATTGTGAACATCATATGGCGCTTATGTACGATATGAAAGTTACAGTGGCATACATTCCTAATGGTAAAGTAATAGGGCTTAGTAAAATAGCAAGAATTGCAGATATGGTATCAAAGAGACTTCAGCTTCAGGAGCGAATCGGCTCCGATATCGCTGAAATTATGGAGATGATAACAGATTCGAAAGATGTTGCGGTATATATAGAGGGCTGCCATAGTTGCATGACAGCGAGAGGAATCAAAAAAACAGCAGCAAAAACATATACAAAAACATTAAGAGGAGAATTCCAGAGAAGAGGAGGAATAAAAGATGAAGGCTTTGGTATTATCTAGTGGAGGCGTAGACAGCACAACATGTGTCGCAATGGCAATAGATAAATATGGTAAGGACAATGTGGTTACGTTATCTGTATCGTATGGTCAGAAACATACGAAAGAGTTAGAGGCTGCTAAAAAAATAGCAGATTATTACGGGGTAGAACATCTGTACCTTAATCTTACCAAAATATTTCAATACAGTAACTGTTCTCTGCTTGTACAGTCTGATGAAGAGATTCCGGAGGAGAGTTATGCACAGCAGCTAAAAAAGAGTGACGGAAAACCTGTAAGCACTTATGTACCATTCAGAAACGGATTGTTTTTATCGGCAGCAGCAAGCATCGCATTGTCAAAAGACTGTTCTGTTATATATTATGGGGCGCATAGTGATGACGCAGCAGGCAATGCTTATCCTGACTGTAGTGATGAATTTAACAACGCTATGGGAGAGGCAATATATATAGGAAGTGGCAGACAGCTTAAGGTAGAAGCTCCATTCGTAAAATGGACAAAAGCTGATATTGTCAAAAAGGGTTTAGAACTTAATGTTCCATATGAGCTGACATGGAGCTGCTATGAAGGCGGAGAAAAACCATGTGGTAAGTGTGGAACATGTATAGACAGGGCTAAGGCATTTGCAGCAAATGGAATAGTTGAAACATTTTAATACAAGTTTGAATTGCATGTATATTATTTAATTTATATATTGACATGTATTATTATATATGTTAGAATTCGGCTATCAAAAAGGGAGTAGTTGCATACTTTATTTCAAATAAATGTATGTCTCGGTATTCGTCAGGACGTCTTTAGAGACCGGGTGCCGTGTAACAGATATTATTTAGTTAAACAAGACTTTTTGTGTACTATTTTTGTACACAAAAAGTCTTTTTTGTTTGCAACAGGTTACCCGGAAAAGAGGATTATTATGAAAGAAGTTTACCAACAGGACAAAAGAGAATTGTATGAAAAGTATGGTGGCGAACAAGGAATTACAGATGCTAAGTCCGATGAACTGCTACGGGAATATGGAGAAAATGTACTTGAAGAGAAAGAAAATAAAAGCATATTTGCTGTGTTCATATCACAATTTGCGGATTTACTTGTTATTATTCTTATAGTTGCGGCATTTATTTCAATGTTATCAGGAAATGTCGAAAGTACCATAGTCATATTTGCAGTTATTGTGTTAAATGCAATATTGGGAACGGTTCAGCATGTAAAGGCTGAGAAATCTTTACAGTCATTAAAGCAATTGTCAGCACCGTGTGCAAAAGTATTAAGGAATGGAATAGTTAAGGAAGTACAATCACGACATGTTGTGCCGGGAGATATACTTTTGCCGGAAGCCGGAGATATGATAGTGGCTGATGGAAGAGTTATTGAAAGTTATTCGTTACAGGTTAATGAAAGTTCTCTTACAGGTGAATCTGCAAATATTGATAAAAAAGATATTGACATACAGGAAGATGCTGCACTTGGAGACAGAGTTAATATGGTATATATGGGAAGCCTTGTAACTTATGGAAGAGGGAAAATTCTTGTTACAGGAACGGGAATGAATACCGAAATGGGAAAGATTGCAGCACTTATGAATGATACAAAGGAGAAGAAAACTCCTTTACAGATTGCACTCGATAATTTCAGCAGAAAGCTTGCTGCTATTATAATGATTATATGTGCACTGGTATTTGGACTCCGGCTATGGCAGGGAGAGCCTGTATTTGATTCACTTATGTTTGCGGTTGCACTTGCAGTTGCTGCAATACCTGAAGCTCTGGGGTCAATAGTTACTATAGTGCAGGCTGTAGGAACAACAAAAATGGCAGATGATAATGCAATTATCAAAGAACTTAAAGCTGTGGAGAGTCTTGGATGTGTATCTGTAATATGCTCGGATAAGACCGGAACATTAACACAGAACAAAATGACCATAAAAGAGATATATGTGGATGGAAGATGTATTACACCGGATAAAATGGAGTTGTCATCAGAGGTTAGCAGAAATATTTTAAATAATGCAATTCTTAATAATGATTCATCGATAGATGATGGAATATATGTCGGAGACCCTACTGAAATCAGCCTTCTTAATATGGCATATAAAACCGGTGTGAATTATAAAATTATAAGAAGTGTGTATTCAAGAACTGAGGAACTTCCGTTTGATTCAGACAGAAAACTTATGAGCTCTAAGTGTATGGTGAATGAAAAAATGACTATATTTACCAAGGGTGCTGTAGATGTTCTTCTTGACAGAGTAGACAGTATATTAACTGAACGTGGAGTAAGGAACATAACGGATGAGGATAAAAAGAATATACAGTTGCAGAACCGGATATTTTCAGAAAATGGGCTGAGAGTGCTGGCATTTGCATATAGAGAATCAACAGAGAATGAACCTCTGACAATTGACAGTGAATATGGTTATACATTTACAGGACTTGTATCAATGATGGACCCGCCAAGAGAGGAATCGGAAGGAGCGGTGAAGGAAGCTGTAAAAGCCGGAATAAAGCCTATAATGATAACAGGTGACCACAAGGTTACAGCAACCGCAATTGCAAAGGAGGTAGGAATATACAAGTCAGGTGATATAGCATTAACAGGGCAGGAAATTGATAGGATGTCAGACGGGGAACTTGATAATACACTTGAGAAAGTTTCTGTATATGCAAGGGTGTCTCCCGAGAATAAAATAAGGATAGTTGATGCATGGCAGAGAAAAGGAAATATTGTAGCAATGACAGGTGATGGTGTGAATGATGCACCGGCTCTAAAAAAAGCAGATATCGGTGTGGCTATGGGAATTACGGGAACTGAGGTGTCTAAAGATGCTGCAGCAATGATTCTTGCTGATGATAATTTTGCAACAATTATTAAAGCAGTGCTAAATGGGCGGAACGTGTATAGAAATATTATGAATGCAATATTATTTTTATTATCAGGAAATATGGCCGCCATCCTTGTTGTTTTATATTGTACGGTTATGGCACTTAATGCACCGTTTGAACCTGTACATCTTTTGTTTATTAATCTGCTTACAGATTCGTTACCTGCACTTGCAATAGGAATGGAACCATCAGATAAAAAACTATTAAATGATAAACCGAGAAATCCTAAGGAATCTATATTAACACATACATTTATGTTAAAAATAGTTATATATGGAGTATTGATAGCTATAGTTACGCAGGCTGCATTTTACATAGGATTAAATGAGGGAAAAGATACTGCTGTAACAATGGCTTTTGCGACACTTACACTGGCAAGGTTATTTCATGGCTTCACCTGCAGGAGTGATTATTCTATATTCAGAATAGGAATAACAACAAATAAATGGAGTATAGCAGCATTTGTTGTTGGCGTCCTGCTGCTTTCAGTTGTATTATTTGTACCGGCAATGTATTCGATGTTTGAGGTGGTGGCTTTGAATAGAAGTTATGTAACAGGAATAGTATTGTTAGCATTTATACCAACAGCAATTATTCAGATATTCAGAATTATAAAAAGATAACATTTTACTGTGAAATAATGTTATAATGTGAAAGTATATTGGTTTGCAATTATAGGATAGGAGTGGTTAGATGGCATCATATATATTAGGGATTGCTGTTATAATTATTCTTTGTATAGTGGCAGAGAAGATTTCTGACAGGCTTGGCATGCCGGCACTGATATTATTTATGTTTATCGGAGTGGCATTCGGTTCAGATGGAATACTTGGAATTAAATTCGATGATTTTTCATTTGCGGAGGAGGCATGTTCCATTGCGCTTGTGTTCATAATGTTTTATGGTGGCTTTAATACCAAATGGAGTGCGGCAAGACCCGTTGCAGGAAGGGCAGTTATTCTGTCTACGGCAGGCGTGTTAATCACTGCAGCAGTAACGGCAGTATTATGTTTTTTAATACTTGGAATGTCTGTAAAGGAAAGTTTTCTCGTTGGTTCAGTGTTGTCATCAACTGATGCGGCAAGTGTCTTTGCGATATTAAGAAAGAAAAAACTGAATCTGAAAGATGGCACGGCTTCTATTCTGGAAGTTGAAAGTGGAAGTAATGACCCTGTATCATATATGCTCACTATAATTGCAATAGGTATGTTCAGTACTTCGGTTACACAGAATATAGCAGTAATGATTTTATTACAGGTAATCGTTGGAATTGTAATTGGAGTAATTCTATCATTTGCGACAATTGCAATAACAACGAAGACGGGTATAGTATCAGATGGTCTTGATACTATATTTATGATAGCAATGGTATTACTTTGCTATGGAATATCGGTCAGAATGCAGGGAAATGCATATTTAAGCCTGTATATATATGGAATTATTGTTGGAAACAGTAAAATATGTAATAAACAGACACTCATACATTTTTTTGACGGGGTTACCAGTCTGTCACAGATACTTGTATTTTTTCTGATTGGACTTTTGAGTTTTCCACATCAGATGGCAGAGATAATTCCTACGGCTGTGTTTGTGGTAATCGTTCTTACATTTATTGCAAGACCGATAGCGGTATATGTACTTATGCTGCCTTTTGGATGCAGTGTGAGACAATGTCTGCTGATGTCATGGGCAGGACTCAGAGGAGCATCCTCCTGTGTGTTTGCGATTATGGCGGTTGCATCGGGGATAACAATGCATCAGGATTTGTTTCATATTGTATTTGCAGTTACATTGTTTTCAGTGGCTATACAGGGTGGATTTCTGCCGTATGTGGCGAACAGATTACAGATGGTTGATGAGAATTCAGATGTAAGAAAAACATTTAACGATTATCAGGAAGAAAATTCATTGCAACTTATGAGAATGTATATTCCTGAAGGGCATGTATGGGCTAAGAAGAAAATCAAACAGGTGTCAATGCCATCAGGTTCTCTTGCAGTTATGATTAAGAGAAACAGGGAAAGTATTATACCCAAGGGAGACACCGTAATATTACCGGAGGACTCTATAATATTAAGTGTTCCGCCATATATTCCGTCTGAAGAAGAAAAATTAGAAGAAATAACAATTGATAAGGAACATAAATGGTGTGACAAGTGTATAGGAGAGTTGAAGTTAAGAAAAGATGAACTGATTGCTCTTGTAATAAGAGATGAAGAGACGATAATACCTGATGGAAAAACAGAAATAATAGATGGGGATATAGTTGTTATGTACAGATAAAAATATAACTCATGTATTGTAATCAGTATAAATTAGCAAATGGAGGAACAACATGGAAGGAAGAAATAAAGAAGAAAAACAGGGAATAACACTTTTGGGAAATCAGGGGACTAAATATCCTGATGATTACGCACCGGAGGTATTAGAAACATTTATTAATAAACATCCGGATAATGATTATTTTGTAAAGTTTAATTGTCCGGAATTCACAAGTCTCTGTCCTATTACAGGTCAGCCGGATTTTGCAACTATAACTATTTCTTATGTTCCGGGTGAAAGGATGGTTGAAAGTAAATCATTAAAATTATATTTATTCAGTTTTAGAAATCATGGCGATTTTCATGAGGATTGTGTAAATATTATAATGAAAGACCTGATAAAACTTATGGAGCCAAAATATATAGAAGTATGGGGAAAATTTACTCCTAGAGGAGGCATATCAATAGATCCATATTGTAATTACGGAGAAGAGGGAACAAAATGGGAACAGGTTGCATGGAACAGAATGGCAAATCACGACATGTATCCTGAAAAAATCGACAATAGGTAAACATACAGAGACACGCAAAAGACGAAATAAAAAGTCAGTGGAATGCTTGCATTCCTAAGACTTTTTATTTCGGATTTTATGTGGCGGATACGCCACCTCGTGGCAACTTATGTTGCCACGAGGCGTGTCTATAGAAAGAGACACAGAAGAGTGGCAACTTATGTTGCCACGAGGCGTGTCTATAGAAAGAAAGGTATTTATATATGTATGATACAATATTTAGTATGGAGCTTCCGGTAGGAGAGCATATTAAACTTTTAAGAAACAGGATATCAAATACAGAGGACATTAAAAATAGCAGCAGGATGTCGATAGTTACGGGAATTCATGGTGATGAGATGGAGGGACAGTATATCTGCTATGAATTAACCAGAAGGATTGAAAATGAAAGAGATAAACTAAAAGGAGTTGTTGACATTTATCCGGCAGTAAATCTGTTGGGACTTGATAATGCAATACATACAATTCCAAAAGAAAGGCTTGATATGAATCACATCTTTCCGGGTTCGCCTGATGGGTCTATGATGGAAAGAGTAGCATATGCCCTAATAGAAGATATAGCGGGGGCATCGGTGTGTATCGATGTTCATGGCAGTGATATTTTTACGAGGGAGAGCCTGCAGGTCAGAATTAATGAGGAATTTGCAGCCGGTCTTATGGAATATGCAAAACTTATGCCGGCTAATCTGATATGGAAAAATCCATGTCCAAGTGTGGCAGCATCTACACTTGTTCACAGTATGAACTGTATAGGTGTGCCGGCATTTACGGTTGAGTGTGGTGTAGGTAACACAATTAATACAAAATACGGAGATAGAATTGTTGACGGAATATTTAATGTTATGAAATATTTTGGAATATGGGAAGGTGAAGCAGTCCATCATGATGATACACCTGTATGCGATGATTCGTCGATAGATTTTATGAGGGCAGATAAAGCGGGATTATTTATTAATTCCATGAATAAATTTGGAAGAGTGAAAAAGGGACAGTGTATAGGAAAGATTATTGATGTAAATAAAAATGAAGTTGTGCAGGAAATAATAGCACCAAATGATGGAATTTTATTTACTGTAAGAGAGTTTCCAATGGTGTATGAGGGCGCATTGTTGGCACGAATATTAGTACAAGAGGTGGAAAAGTGAGACAGGTAGAAGTATTCAGAATTAAATCTCCATACAGGGATGACATGGTTGTACATGGTTACACATTTGGCAAGGGACAGGAGGCAGCCTGTATTATAGGTTCTATGAGAGGAACAGAGATTCAGCAGACATATATATGCTCACAGCTTGTTAAAAGACTCGTGGAACTTGAGCATAATGGAAACATAAGTGCTAATAAAAAGATTCTTGTAATCCCTACATTGAATCCGTATGCACTTAATACAAGCAGAAAATTCTGGGGAGTTGAGGATGAAGACATTAACAGGGCTTTTCCGGGACGGGAGATGGGAAAGACTAATGAAAGAATTGCAAAGAGGCTTATGGATTATGTAAAGGATTATACATTTGGAATACAGTTTGCGTCATTTTATGTAGATGGTGAATTTATGCCACATGTGAGAATGATGGATACGGGATATCAGAATACATCTCTTGCAAATCTTTTTGGTCTTCCTTTTGTCGTTGTGAGAAAGCCACAGCCTATAGATACAACAACACTCAACTACAACTGGCAGAATGATATGACAGCAGCATTTTCAGTATATTCAGGATACAATGAGACAATAAATGAAGAACGGGCAGGACAGAGCGTGTCTGCAGTTCTAAGATTTATGACAAGAATGGGAATATTACGTTATGATTGTCTTAGCGGATACATCAGCCATGTAATCAATGAAGAATCTCTTACAAATGTATATGCAGGGAAAGGAGGAATATTAAGGAGACTTAAAGATATAGGAAAAGAAGTAAAATATGGAGAGCCTATAGCGGAAGTTATAGACCCTTTTGTTGGAGAAGTAAAAGAGACGGTGATTGCACCTACAGATGGAATAATATTTTTCCAGCAGAGAGAGCCGCTTGTAAATGAATCTGATGTAATTTACAGGATAGTAAGAAGAATACACGAATAAATAACAAAGGGTATAAAAAGGAGGGCATAATATTGGGAAAAAAGATAAAAAAAAGCATGAGTATATTGTTGGCAGTAATTATGGTTATATCATTTGATATGTCATCATTGACATACGTTAAATCAGCACAGGAAGACAGTAATACATATATAAGTGAGATTGCGGTGTCGTCTGACAGTGATATGAACAGGGCGAAATCAGGACTTAACGGATATAATATCATTGATGTTGATATCAATTCCGGGGCCGGTTCCGGTTCTGATTATGTTTACATAGGTTATAAGACAACAACAGATATTACAAATGCCATAACGGATGTTGTGGCAAGTAATTCATCTTCTGCACCTGAAGGTTATAGTATGGTGACGGTAAAGGCGGGAAATGGCGACTTTAATAAAGGAGCCGGCGGAGATTATGTGTACTTATATTATAAGAAAAATGCGGATTCTAATATAGGTCTACAGACAATCAGTGTTACTGATACATCAGGGACAGGTAGTGTGAAAAATATATCAGGCAATAATATACAGAATTTTAATGCAAATGGAAATGCAAGATATATTAATGTTACTTATGGTGTACATGAACACGTATGGGAAAAGTGTATAGAGGAAAAACAACCTACATGTGTAAAAAATGGATACAGGATATATAAGTGTACATACTGTGCAAAAACAAAAACTGAGCAGATAAAGACGGTTAAGCATGATTTTGGAGAAGGTGTTATAGCAAAAGAAGCTACAGAAAGCAAAATGGTGTAAAAATATTTACATGCAAAAATTGCAGTTATATTAAAAAAGAATATTTTGACATGAATGGAAATGCTGTTGAGAATACCCCCGAGCCTTCAAAACCAAATCAGAAGTACGCAGACAGTGTATATAAGAACGGGCTGGGATTTAATACAACTATGATTACTGATGATAACAAGGACAGTAATCCACTGACACCGGCAATAGGGACAGATAAAAACCTTAATGTTACTTCTGAGTTAATGGTTGCATCAAGGAAAAATGGAGAAAGCAATATATTATATAATTATTATAATCAGGATGAGAATGATAAAACATCGGATATTTTAGATGATTCGAAGCTCGACAGCCAGTCATCATATATATCATTGGAGAATAACCCTTATGTAAGTTCAAGAATGGCGGCACTTGACCTGGATGGAGACGGATATGATGATACAGTGGCAGAGACATCGTTATTGTCAGATTTAAAAAATGCAAATCTTCATTTTATAAATGCCAAAACAGGTGAGAAGTATGAGTTTTCAATGTCATACAATATAAAATCATCACAAATAAAACAACGGTATGCAGGAGCATTTATAGTATTGGCATCAGGTGACATTGATGGAGATGGAAAAGATGAATTAGCTTTGTACAGACCATCCGAAGAGTATACAATAACTTCAGGCAATAGTGGTTATAATAATTCTGCTGTAGTGATATATGATGTGGAAATTAGAGGAAATGATATAAAGATGACAGAGATAGCGGCAGAAATTATCGATAAAGAATATGAGTTAGAAGCAAATAAATCATTACCGCAGATAGTTGATATAGAGATGGCTGATGTTGATGGAGATGGAACAGAAGAAATGTTAGCCACATCTTCACCAAACGAAGTATATAGTGAGACAATTGCCGTAAATAATTATGGCTCATACTTTGCAATATATGATTTTAAAGAAAATATGTTACAAAAACAATTTTCGAGGAGACTTGCATTTACGGGAAATGATTACGGTGTGACAAATGATGCAACAGTAGCGAACAGAGTGATGCAGTCTGTTATTTTTGCAGGACTGACTGTAGGAGATTTGAATAATGACGGTCATGATGAAGTGATTGTCGGTGTATATGCTTCATTCTGGCAGGGAGGAATTTTAGCTAATTACTATGAGATAGTCCAGTTTGGTTATAATTATACGACAAAAGAATATGAGGCATTATATGGTGGTATACCATATTCTGTGAAACCATCTGATTATATCAGAAGATGTAATACGGCATTTATAAAGGATGAGGTGTTTGAGCCTCTGGCTGTGCAGGCATTTGCAACCAGAGGAAATGGATATGGGGATACCCTTTTTATAGGTGATTCAACATTCATATATGAAAGCGGAACACCTGATTCAGATGCATTTAATACATATTATAATGCAGGTGTTACAGAGATATATACAATGCCGGTTAATGGTTCTTCAGTTCTTACAGAGGCATCAAAGAATCGTTTTACTAATGATAATGGATATGTGAATCTAAGACAAAGTGATGATAAAACCGTATATTCACGTGTTTCATATGCAGTAGCAGGAAACTTTGACGGTAATGCACAGGGAAAGGAACAATTAGCTGCAGTAGTATTTAATGGAAAATACAGTGTAGATAATATGACAAAACCGGAAATTGCTAATGACTCAACAGCATTTTTCGAATGTGACATATCAGTATTATCAAGAATCTCCGATGCAAATGCTACAGGAAAATATAGTGTAACACATAAGGATAAAGTATCTGCAAGTGAAAGATTTGATAGTTTTACTGCAATCTGTGCCTTGGATTATGATAATGACGGAACAATTGTGGAATATGCAGGAAGTGACTATTATTTTAGTGACCCGAGTGTAGTTGCGGTATTGCAGGCTTCTCCATATTATGCGGATATTGAAAGTCTTGATGGAAACTATTCAACAAACGGAGGAACAGCTTTTGGTAAAACTAAAGCTACAGGAAGCAGCCGGAATACAGAGTTTAATGTATCAGCAGGGGTAATTGCAGGCTTCGAGCAGGATTTTAGTTTCTTTGGTCTTGCAGATGTTGCAGGTATTGAGTTTAATCTGGAAGCATCCGTAAATGCAGGCTATGGGGAAGAGATTTCAAAAGAAGTTGAGCATGGAACAACATACAATGCAAGTCCGTTAAATAATAGTGTTGTTCTTTCAATGACGCCATATAAGAGATATAAATACTGGATGTATATTCCTACATACACTCTTCCAACGGAAAATGAATATATGCAGATGACACAGGAATGTAATACATATTATGAAAATTATAGAGAGGCGGCCGAATCAGGAAACTTAGATAAGGCAAAATATGAATATAATAAGTATATAAATAGTTATAATGCAGTTAATTCGTTTGAAAAGGTTATTGATGAAAAAAATGTTGAGATAACATACAGGTCAGCAGATAATCAGGTTAAAAAGAAGGAGATTGACGTAGATTATGGCACAACTGTTGAAGGATATTGGACACCATATTACATATGTATTCCTGATGAACCACGTATGAGTCTTGTTACAACTGAAAAATATGATCAGGTTGCTGAGAACGAAGGATTAGAAAAGATAGATGGTAATATTTTGACAAATACACCGGGGAATCCATATAGTTATGCATCGGATTCATCAGGATACCGTAATTTTGATGGCGGTCAGATGATTCAGTCAAATGCTTCAACAGATGGATTTGTAAATGCCGGATTTGGTGCCGGTAATACTATTTCACAAAATATAGACACATCTGAGAGTAAGACAAAAACATATAGTTTTGGAACGGCTATAGATATGGAAACAAAATTCAAAGTTATGGGTGTAGTTGCAGGAGTTACAATGTCCGCCGAGACAAATAAAGGAATAGCATATACTGACACATCAGGAACAAGCTTTGAGGGAACAGTTGCGTCATCTCCATCGGATAATTATTCATTTAACTGGAGATTTGGAAAATGGGATGCATCTGTCAATGGAAATGATTGCATTGTTCTTGGATATCTTGTAAAAAATCAGGTATCACCCGCAGCACTTCCAAAGAATATTAATGTGGCTGATACAACACAGTCTGCTGTTACAATTACATGGGACACTCCTGATAGAATGAATGATGTGGAAGGTTATGTTATTGATATGGTGCAGGATGATTCTTCTAAAAAGAATATAACAGATATAATACCTGCGGGCCGTATAGCATATGTCATCGATGATCTGGCACCGGGAACAGCTTACACATTTGAAATCCGTACTGTTACGAAGGGCGAGACTGATTTGAATGATATTAAATGTGAATATAGTCTTCCTATAAATTGCAGAACAATGTATAAACCGGGTGAAGGTGCACCGGATATTATAAAACAACCGTCTGACCAATTAGTATTGGCAGATGCACCTGCTGAATTAAAAGTGTCTGTTAAGAGAATAGCTGAAAGTGTAAAACCAATTAAATATCAGTGGCAGGTTAGAAAAAGTGCTGATGAATTGTTCAAAGACATTGATAGTGAAAGTGCTTTAACCAATACACTTAACATTCCGTCTGTTCCTATGAGTGAATCAGGATATGAATACAGATGTTTAATATCACAGGATTATCAGTCAGTAACAAGAACTGTTATATCTGACGTTGTAACGGTAAGAGCGAGTGAATCCAAAGAGGAAGTAGAAGCATTTAACAGAGAAAGAGAAACAGACACAGATACAGAGACAACAAAGGAGTCTGTAACAGATATTACAACGGAGACAACGAAAGAGCCGTCAACTGATGCTACAACGGAGACGACAAAAGAGCCGACAACTGATGTTACAACGGAGACGACAAAAGAGCCGACAACCGGTGTTACGATAGAGACAACGAAAGAGCCGACAACCGATGTTATGACAGAGACAACGAAAGAATCAGAGACCGGTGTTACAACAAAGCCTGATGAAGATGTCACAACTAAAACAGAGACAGAGACAACAAAAGGGTCAGACAGTGCACCTAAAGAAACAAAGATTACAATTAATAAAAAATCTGCATCAATGGTTGTGGGTGGAAAACTTAAGTTGAAAGTTACAGTAAAGAAATATGGAAAAAAAGTATCAGTGTCATGGAAGAGTTCAAACTCAAAAATAGCAAAAGTAAGTTCAGACGGAACGGTAACCGCAAAAAAATCAGGAACTGCTACGATTACGGTAAAAACATCTGATGGCAAGTCAGTAAAATGTAAAGTTAAGATTAAAGCTGCACCATCAAAAGTGACATTAAATAAAAACAGGATAACGCTTGTAATAAAGAAAACATATACTGTAAAGCCTAAGATTCCAAAGAAGACGTATACAACATATTTGTATAAATCGAGCAATACTAAAGTTGCAACTGTAAATAATAAAGGCAAGATAGTTGCCAAAAAGGCAGGTACTGCGAAGATAACCGTTATTACGGCTAATGGAAAGAAAGCTACATGTACAGTGAAAGTAGTTAGAAAATAAAAAGTTCAAATTCATGAGTTTAAAAATATATTGAAATTAAAAAGTTGAAGTATTATATAGGCAGACACTTTGAAATCGTGTCTGCTTATGTATACTTCAACTTTTTGTTCTTGGATATATATTTGTATTAGGTTAGAACTTATTTACCATTATTTTTTACTTCTGCCATCTTCATAGCACGTACTTTTGTTGAAAGACCAAAGAGATTAATAAATCCTTCAGCATCATGATGATCATACATATCACCGGTTGTAAAGCTTGCGATTGACTCATTGTAAAGAGAATATGGAGATGTTGTTCCGGCTTTAATGATGTTACCTTTGTAAAGTTTGAATTTAACTTCACCTGTAACATATTCCTGTGTAGACTCAATGAAAGCCTGTACAGCTTCTCTTCTAGGAGAGAACCATTTTCCTTCGTATACTATCTGGGCAAGTTTGTTACCCATTTCTTCTTTAAGCTCATATGTTTCACGGTCAAGGATAAGCTCCTCTAACTGCTGGTGTGCTTCGTAAAGTATAGTTCCGCCCGGAGTCTCATATACGCCACGTGACTTCATTCCTACAACTCTGTTTTCTACGATATCGATAATTCCAATACCATGTTTTCCACCAAGTCTGTTAAGTTCACGAATTATATCAGACACTTTCATGGCCTTACCGTTAACAGTTTTTGGAACACCTTTTTCAAATGTCATAGTAACATATTCAACTTCATCAGGAGCTTTCTCAGGTGTGTTGCCGAGAACGAGTAAGTGTTCATAGTTAGGCTCATTAGCAGGGTCTTCGAGTTCGAGACCTTCATGGCTTATGTGCCATATGTTACGGTCACGGCTGTAGCTTGAATCAGCAGCAAATGGAAGATTGATGCCATGGGCTTTACAGAATTCAATCTCAGATTCACGGGAATCCATGTTCCAGTTTTTATCTCTCCATGCAGCAATAATCTTAATATCAGGAGCAAGAGCTTTGATTGCAAGCTCAAAACGAATCTGATCATTTCCTTTACCTGTGGCACCATGACATATTGCAACAGCACCTTCTTTACGAGCAATCTCAACGAGACGTTTTGCAATAACCGGTCTTGCCATAGATGTACCTAATAAATATTTATTCTCATATACAGCATGTGCCTGTACACATGGAACGATGTATTCATCACAGAATTCATCAACAACATCTTCTATGTATAATTTAGCAGCACCACTGGCTTTAGCTCTTTCATCGAGTCCGTCCAGTTCACTTTCCTGTCCACAGTCTATACACACACATACAACATCGTAATCATAATTTTCTTTTAACCAAGGGATGATAGCAGTAGTATCAAGTCCGCCTGAATAAGCAAGTACAACTTTTTCTTTCATTATTAAATGTCCTCCGTTCTGCCGTTCGGCTGTATAATAATTATATAACTTTAAATTAATTAATATTCATTCCCTTTTATATATAATAATATACTTGGTATGAACATTTA
>DEGR01000019.1:2310-6265 GCA_002351535.1 Lachnospira sp. UBA2821 | reverse complement strand
TCAAGATTCCGAGAGTTCATTATTTTATGCCTTTTATGCAAACAACCTCATTGCTGTAATTCTACCATAATACTACCCTAGTGTCAAAAACACCTTAGACGTATTTTAATGAAAAAAATCATAAACTTTCTGTGCCGCATTTGTATTCATCGAAGGAACTTTCGCAAGCTCATCTACCTGTGCATTTTTTATAGACTCAATATTTTTATAATATTTCATAAGTGCCTTTCTTCTTGTTTCTCCGATGCCCTCTATATCATCAAGTATAGAATGAACCTGTGTCTTGGAACGAAGGCTTCTGTGAAACTCTATTGCAAATCTGTGAGTCTCATCCTGTATCCTTGTTATGAGTCTGAAGCCTTCTGTATTAACAGAGATAGGAATTTCAACATTGTTAAAATATAGTCCTCTTGTTCTGTGATGGTCATCTTTAACCATTCCGCATACAGGAATGTCGAGATTATATTTTTCCAGCACTTTAAGAGCAATATTAACCTGTCCTCTTCCACCGTCCATCATAATAAGGTCAGGAAATCTGGTAAACTTGCCAAGGTCATCATCAAGATTCTGTTCTTCTAGTTCTGCAAGTTCTTTTAATCCATGTTCAAATCTTCTTGAAAGAACTTCCTCCATACTAGCATAATCATCAGGACCTATAACTGTTTTTATTTTAAACTTTCTGTAATCATTACGTTTTGGCCTGCCATTTTCATATACAACCATTGAACCTACCGAATTAAATCCGCTTGTATTCGATATATCATATGATTCAACTCTTACAATATTGTTAAGTCCAAGCCATCCCTCTATCTCTTTCATTGCACCGGTAGTTCTTATCTCCTCACGCTTTATCTTCTCCCTGTCTTTAGTAAGAACCATAGACGCATTCTTCTTTGCGAGTTCTACAAGTTTTTCTTTCTCTCCCTTTTTAGGTGTAACAATTCTGACCTTCTGACCTTTTTTGACCGCCAGCCACTGTTCTATCACATCACTGTCTTCTATCTCCTTCTCAACGTACAGCTCCCTTGGAATGTAGGGAGTCCCCGAATAATACTGTTTAATAAAACTTGACAGCAATTCACTTCCCTTACTTGTAACACCCGTTGTAAGATGAAAATGTTCTCTTCCAAGCAGTTTTCCCTGTCTTATAAAAAACACCTGTACAACCGCATCCGTACCATCCTGCGAATATGCAATAACATCTCTGTCACCAAATTCATGTGAAGTTATCTTCTGCTTTTGTGCCACACTCTTAACGCTGTTCAACAAATCCCTGTATTTCGCTGCTGTCTCAAATTCCATCTCCTCCGATGCTTTATACATCTTTTCTTCAAGAATATCAATTACTTCCTTATAATTGCCATTAAGGAAATCAATTACCTTTTTGAACCTCTCGTTATATTCTTCCCTTGAAATGTATCCCATGCATGGTGCATCACATCTGTGAATATCATAATTAAGGCATGGTCTTCCTTTGCCACAATCCTTTGGCAATGCCCTGTTGCATGTTCTCACTTTATATATCGATGTGAGAAGTTCTATCGTATCTTTGACAGCCCCATTGCTTGGGTATGGTCCATAATACTTTGACTTATCCTTCTTCTGCTGCCTCGACAACATTATTCTCGGAAACTGTTCACCAACAGTAATTCTTATAAAAGGATACGACTTATCATCTTTAAGCATAGTATTATATTTAGGCTGATGCTCCTTAATCAGATTGCTCTCAAGAATCAATGCTTCCATCTCAGAATCAGTAACAATATATTCAAAACGCCTTATAAGCGATACCATTTTTTCTATCTTGGCTGTTCTGTTTCTTCCTGCCTGAAAATACTGTCTGACCCTGTTCTTAAGGCTTATTGCCTTGCCCACATATATAATTTCATCCTTTTCATCGTGCATAAGATAAACGCCGGGTTGCCCCGGCAGTTTTTTTAGTTCTTCTTCTATATTAAAATACATTACTCAACTACTTCTTCCTGTTCTGTTTTGACTTCAGCATTGTTAAATAATTCCATAAATTCTTTTCCTGTTATAGTCTCTTTCTCATATAAGAAATGTGCTATTCTGTCAAGTTTATCTCTGTTCTCACTAAGCATCTTAACAGCTCTTTCATAACATTTCTTAAGTAATTCCTTAACCTCATTATCAACTTCGGCTGCTGTTGCATCACTGCAGTTAAGCGTTGCCCTGCCGTCGAGATATCTGTTCTCTACTGTTTCAAGAGACATAAGACCGAATTTATCTGACATACCGTACTGTGTTATCATGGCTCTTGCCATCTGTGTAGCTTTCTCCATATCATTAGATGCTCCGGTGGTTACGGTATCAAATACTATTTCTTCTGATGCTCTTCCACCCAGAAGTGTAACTATTCTTGCCATCATCTCGTCTTTAGACATAAGGAACTTTTCTTCCTCCGGAACCTGAATAACATAACCTAATGCTCCCATTGTCCTTGGAACTATAGTAATCTTCTGAACTGGTTCTGCATTTTTCTCTAATGCAGTTATCATAGCATGTCCTACCTCATGATAAGCAACTGTCTTCTTCTCTTCCGGACTAAGTATTCTGTCTTTTTTCTCTTTACCTGCTATTACAACCTCTACCGCCTCCAAAAGGTCTTTCTGTGATATTGCATTTCTATTAGCCTTAACAGCCATAATGGCAGCCTCATTTATCATATTTGCGAGGTCTGAACCGACAGCACCTGATGTTGCAAGTGCAATTGCTTCTAAATCAACTGTTTCATCCATAGAGACACCCTTTGAATGGACTTTAAGAATATCAACTCTTCCTTTCAAATCCGGTTTATCTACAATTATTCTTCGGTCAAAACGTCCCGGTCTTAAAAGTGCTTTATCAAGTACGTTTGGCCTGTTAGTTGCCGCAAGTATAAACAATCCCTTTGATGTGTCAAATCCGTCCATCTCTGCAAGAAGCTGGTTAAGTGTCTGCTCACGTTCAGAATCGACACCGCCTCTTCCATTATCCCTGCTTTTTCCTATTGCATCTATTTCATCAATAAATATTATACATGGTGCTGACTGCTGTGCCTGCTTAAACAAATCTCTTACTCTTGAAGCTCCGACACCTACATACATCTCAACAAAATCTGAACCTGCAAGTGAAAAGAAAGGTACTTTAGCCTCTCCCGCAACTGCCTTGGCAAGAAGTGTTTTACCTGTACCCGGAGGTCCTACAAGCAATGCTCCCTTTGGTAATTTTGCTCCTATCTTAGAGTATCTGCCTGGATTATGAAGAAAATCGACTATCTCTTTAAGTGATTCCTTCGCTTCTTCCTGCCCTGCAACATCAGCAAATGTTACACCTGTTTCTTTCTCCATATATACTTTGGCATTGGACTTTCCTACTCCCATTATTCCACCGCTGCTTTTAGACATCTTTCTGAATATAAGCATCATAAATCCATATATAATAACGAATGGTACTACATATTCGAGAAGTACAAGAAGAATTCCATCCTTTGAATCCCTCTGTGTTCCGTAAAATTTAATGTCTCCGGCATTTTCAAGCTTTTCCACGAGTCTTAAATCCGTAAGTGCCGTAGTCCAGTAAGTTATCTGTATATAATCATTTTCACTCTTTTTAGGCACAATTATTATCTTGCCATCAGAGTCAATTTCAACTGATTTAACCTCACCATTATCTACCATCTTTATAAACTTGTCATATGATATCTCTTTAGAAGTGGCATTTTCCATAAGAGTAGACATAACAGCAGCTCCAAATACAGTAATAATCGCAGCTATTACAAGTATTACAATCATCTGCACCCTTCTGTTCTTATCGCCCTGCGGCTGCTGGTTTTTGTTCTGATTCTCTGTATTATCCATGTGCAATCCTCCGTTTTTTTTTGTACCCCGCCTGTCATGCCCTCGCAAACTCCGTTTGCTCGGTTTGGCGTATCCGCCTCTTGCTGCTTATCCGT
>DEGR01000019.1:0-2178 GCA_002351535.1 Lachnospira sp. UBA2821 | reverse complement strand
ACTCCGTTTGCTCGGTTTGGCGTATCCGCCAAATATTAATCGTAAAAAAGATGATTTTGATTGCAAGCACTCAAAATCACTTTTGTCCGATTAATGCATGACTCTGTACGGGTACTGTAAATTATAAATTTAGTTTTACCATAAATCAATATAGTTATCTACAATTTTATAAAGTTATCACAATTTGTTCACCTATAAATTTGTAAAGTTATAATAAATTGATGTGGAATTATTTCTTATTTAGTAGTATAATGTTTTGGTATTTAATTTGGTAATTTATTCGATAAAAATTCAGGAGGAACATTTATGGCAGTAAAATACGTGTTTGTTACAGGTGGTGTTGTATCGGGTCTCGGAAAAGGTATAACAGCCGCATCCCTTGGACGTTTGCTTAAAGCAAGAGGATACACTGTCACAATGCAGAAATTTGATCCATATATTAATATTGACCCGGGTACCATGAACCCAATTCAGCACGGAGAAGTATTCGTTACTGATGATGGTGCAGAGACAGACCTTGACCTCGGTCATTATGAAAGATTCATTGACGAAAGTCTTAATAAAAATTCCAACGTTACAACAGGTAAAATATACTGGTCTGTTTTATCTAAAGAACGTCGTGGTGATTTTGGCGGAGGAACTGTACAGGTTATTCCACACATTACAAACGAAATAAAAAGCCGTTTTTATAGAAATTTTACAACAGACAAAACTGAAATTGCAATTATCGAGGTCGGTGGAACTGTCGGTGATATCGAGAGCCAGCCATTCCTTGAAGCAATTCGTCAGTTCCAGCATGAGGTTGGAAGAGAGAATGCAATTCTTATTCACGTTACACTTATTCCTTATCTCAAATCATCAGGCGAAATGAAGACCAAACCAACACAGGCAAGTGTTAAGGAACTTCAGGGAATGGGTATACAGCCTGATATTATTGTATGCCGTTCAGAGCTTCCTCTTGATGCCGCACTTAAGGACAAGATTGCATTATTCTGTAATGTGCCAAAAAGTCACGTTATGCAGAATCTTGATGTTGAATATCTGTACGAACTTCCACTCGTTATGGAAAAAGAAAATCTTGCACAGGTTGCATGTGAATGTCTTCAGTTAGATTGTCCTGAACCTGACCTTAAAGATTGGGAAGAAATGGTAAACAAATGCAAACATCTTGATAAAAAAGTCAAGGTTGCCCTTGTCGGAAAATACATTTCTCTCCATGATGCATATATCAGTGTTGTTGAATCACTTAAACATGCCGGAATTGCACACGGTGCTTCCGTTGAGATTAAATGGGTTGATTCTGAGAAAGTTACTCCTGAAAACTCTGCTGAGATATTCTCAGATGTTACAGGTATACTTGTACCCGGTGGATTTGGCGACAGAGGTATTGATGGAAAAATTGAGGCTATTCATTATGCCAGAGAGAACAATATACCATTTCTCGGACTTTGTCTTGGAATGCAGCTCTCCATTGTTGAATTCGCAAGAAATGCACTTGGCTATACAGATGCACACAGTGTTGAACTTGACCCTTCAACAACACATCCGGTTATTCATCTTATGCCTGAGCAGGATGGTGTTGAAGATATCGGTGGAACATTAAGACTCGGTTCATATCCTTGTGTTCTCGACAAGACTTCAAAGGCATATGAATTATACGGAACAGAGACTATTCACGAAAGACACAGACATCGTTATGAAGTAAACAACGATTACAGAAATGCTTTAGTTGAAAATGGAATGAAGTTATCAGGTATTTCCCCTGACGGTCGTATAGTAGAGATGATTGAATTGCCTGACCATCCTTGGTTTATCGGAACTCAGGCTCACCCTGAACTCAAATCAAGACCAAACAGACCACATCCTTTATTCTACGGATTCATAAAAGCTGCACTCGATAAATAGACTTAAGAAATTTAAAATGAGATGTAAAAAAGTCCTTAATTAGCAGAGATACATTGACAATTGCCAATGTATCTCTGTTTCTTTATGTTAAGTGATGATTATTGTTGATTTTTATGGCACTTTAATAAGCTCTATGTTAATAAGAGCTTTTTTAATCTATTTTCTATATCATTGTTTTTTAGTTAGTAGCATAACTCGATTATGCCAAAAAACAGCTATGAGTTCGAACTCATAACTGTTTTTATTTTAGGTAAGTGCTTCAAAACATAGCGT
>DEGR01000008.1:11744-13072 GCA_002351535.1 Lachnospira sp. UBA2821 | reverse complement strand
ATGATTTAACAGATGCTCAGGAAGCATATGTTTCAACTGATACACTCAAGAAATTGACAGATGCAGAGGAAGCATTAAAAGAGCTTACTGACAAAGCGGCAGCAGATTCAGTAACAGATACAATTAATAAACTTCCTGCAAGTGACAAGGTAGCAACCACAGATAAGGCAGCCATCGAAGCAGCAAGAAAAGCGTATGATGCCCTTACAGAAGATCAGAAAGCTAAAGTAACTCCAGAAACTCTTAAGAAACTTGAAGCTGCTGAGAAGGCTCTTGATGAAGCTGAGAAGAAGGAAGCAGCAGATACAGATGCAGCAGATAAGGTAACAAAGTCAGTTAATGCCCTTCCTGCAAGCGACAAGGTAGCAACCACAGATAANNGCAGCCATCGAAGCAGCAAGAAAGGCATATGATGCCCTTACAGCAGAACAGAAGGCTAAAGTAACTCCTGATATTCTTAAGAAGCTTGAAGCAGCCGAGAAAGCACTTGCGACAGCAGAGAAAAAAGAAACAGATGATACAGATACAGCAAAGAAGGTAACAGATGCCATCAATAAGCTCCCTGCAAGCGATAAAGTGGCTACAACAGATAAGGCAGCAATCGAAGCAGCAAGAAAGGCTTATGATGCACTTACAGCAGACCAGAAGAAGAAAGTTTCTGCTGACGTACTTAAGAAGCTGACAGATGCTGAAAAAGCTCTTAAAACAGCTGAGGCAAATGATAAGGCGGCGAAAGAGCTTGCAGCAGCTAAAGAAGAAGCACAGGCTTCTATGAATGAGCAGGTAACAGTTACCCAGAAGGGCAATAAATTCACTGTTAAGTGGAAGAAATCTGCTTCTGCCGACGGTTATTATGTATATGCCCAGTACTGCGGTAATAAGAAATCCAAGACTGTAAAAACGATCAAGAAGAATACCACTACCAAGACCACCATTACCAAGATAGGCGGCAAGAAGATTAATCAGAAGAAGAACTTCCATGTATATGTAGTGCCATACAAGATCATTAATGGTAAGAAGGTTACACTTGGAAAGAGTACAGTAGCTCACCTTGTAGGTTCTAAGAATGCAAAATACAGCAATGTTAAGAAGCTTACACTTAATAAGAGCAAGTACTCCGTTAAGGTTGGAAAGACGGCAAAGATTAAGGCAAAGGTAACTCTTGTTAATAAGAACAAGAAGCATATACCTAAGGGTCATGGCGCAAAGCTCCGCTACAAGTCATCAGATACAAGTATCGCAACTGTAAGTAAGAACGGTAAGATCAAGGGTATTAAGAAGGGTACATGTATCATTTATGTATATTCTATTAACGGTCTTATGAAGAA
>DEGR01000008.1:647-11421 GCA_002351535.1 Lachnospira sp. UBA2821 | reverse complement strand
AGGGACATTAGAATTCCAATTTGTAGGGATGATACAATAATTATTTTTGCATGAAAAAGAAGCCCGACCAGAAAGAAAATATTTATTTAATGATATGGGATATCTGCTATTTATTGCAAAAAAGAACATTGATTCATATATAAAAATGTAATATAATACATTAAAACACACCAAAATATTTTAAAGAAAGGAGAATGCATACGCATGAAACGTAAAATAACGTCAAAGTTATATGAGTGGAAAAATATGTTAAATGGTAGAATGCCATTGCTGATTTACGGTGCACGTCAGGTCGGAAAAACATTTGAGATGCGTGAGTTTGGGACATTGTATTACAAGAATACCATCTATGTAAACTTTGAAACGGATGAAAGAATTGGAAAATATTTTGAAACAGATATTCATGCAGATCATGTGATATCCGTTTTGGAAAAATACTATCAGGCTAAGATTGTACCTGAAAATACACTTATTATTTTTGATGAAATTCAAATGTGTGAAAGAGCATTAACTTCGTTAAAATATTTTTCAGAAGAGGCTCCGGAATACCATGTAATGGCTGCAGGAAGCCTGTTGGGTGTAGCAGTGAACCGGGAAAAATATTCTTTTCCGGTAGGCAAAGTTCAGATGCTGACTATGTACCCAATGGATCTGGAAGAGGTATTGTGGGCAAAGGGAAAACAGATGCTTGCAGATACGATACGGGAACACTATGAAAATAACCAGCCGTTGGACGAAATACTCCATGAAGAAGCCATGCAGGAATTTTATCATTATTGTATTGTGGGTGGTATGCCCGCGGCGGTGAAGGCTGATCTTGCAAAAGACAGTCCTATAGAGCAGACAGAAATCCGGCAGATGTTATTAAATTCTTATATTGCTGACATGACTAAATATGCGAATCAGTCAGATACGGTACGCATTTTTGAAGCATATGATTCCCTTCCGGCACAGCTTGCAAAGGATGCCAAAAAATTTCAGTATAAGTTGATAAAATCAGGTGCACGGTCATCTCAATATGGAGATGCAATCGACTGGTTGATTCGGGCCGGAATTGTGAATAAGTGTATGAAATGTAGTCGGGGATTTTATCCGGTTGCAGCATATCAGGATGTGAGTGCATTCAAATTATACTATAGTGATATGGGTATTATGTCCGCCAGACTGGGAATGACTTTGGAAGCACTACAGGGTAAGGAAACAGAGCATTTTCGAGGTATACTGACAGAGAACTATGTTGCAATTGCACTGAAAACGAATGGCTATGATCTTCATTATTGGGAATCAGATAATACTGCAGAAGTAGATTTCCTGATACAGAAAGATAGTCATGTAATACCAGTGGAATGTAAAGCTGGAAATCATGTGAAAGCTAAAAGTATGATGGTTTATATGGAAAAATATGCCCCTGTCTATGCAATTCGGATTTCAGCAAGAAATTTTGGAATGGTAAATGGGATAAAGGCAGTGCCATTATATAGTGTGTTTTGCATTTGAAGTTCTACATTTTCAGGTTGTTGAGGAAAAATAATAACTGGTAAGTGGCGGAAATGTTGCTCTTTTTATTGTGCATGAGCTTACATGTGATATAATGAGCATTGCGACGGCTATGCTTGCATAAGCCGTCATAATGCGAAAACCAAGATGAACAGCAAGCAATCTTACAAATGTTATTTTTTGAAATTGGAGAAAATGTAAGAGTAAATCGACCATTTTATATTGATTTTGGATGTCATACTCATATTGGGAATGATACAGTGATTGGTGGAAATGTCACAATTTTTCCAGGAGTTCATATAGGAAAAATGTTGTAATCGGAGCCGGCAGCGTTGTAACAAACGATATTCTGTCAGATATCTATAAGGTGTTGTCTGAAGTGTGGATTTAAAACATCGAAGACATTCCGATTTACTTACATTTGCACTTCTGGAAAGAGATTCAGGGGTAACATCTTCCTTGTAATGTAACAATTTCAATCTCATTGTCCAAAACATAAATAAACTGGATATCTTCATGCCGGTGCATAACACGAAATCCGTTCTTATACGGATAAAGACCGCTCACAGGCTCCACAGGAGCCTAATGTATTTTTTGAGGTGTAAACACAATGAAATATGATTTTACTACTATGGCAGATCGTAGGAAATTCGTATGTCACTAAGACTTCCAACAGAAAAGCTGGAAGAAGTGTTGAAACGATTAAAACAATATGTTCTTTGAAAGGAATGACATAACTATGATATATACTTGTACTTATTTGTCACCATTAGGAAACAAATTGTTATATATGGTAATTGAAAAATACAAAGACAAGGAAGCTGTTTATAAGAGATTACATGAAAAAGGCCGGATGTTACCGAATTTGAATTTATTCCTGTTATTAGCAGTAATGAAATGAGTGAGAAAATGAAAAAGTAAAAAGGAACAGATTATGAGAAGAAAAGACAGACAAATAAATGATATTGATAAGATTGAACGGATTATAAGTAATTCACAAATCCTCCGATTAGGATTGTATGATGAGGGGTATCCGTATATTGTTCCATTGCACTTTGGATATGAGATTAATGATTCTGAAATAGTGTTCTATATGCATAGTGCCAAAGAAGGACATAAGCTTGATCTGATTAAAAATAATAGTACGGCATGTATAGAGTTAGATAATAATATTAAAATTGTATCAGGAGGGGAAGTACCCTGTAAATATAGTTCTACTTTTGCTTCGGTAATTGCACGGGGAAAGGTTGAAATCCTGAATGATGAAGAAGATAAAATTCATGGATTGAAGGTGTTGATGAAGCATCAGACAGGAAGAGATTTTGATATTGATGTTAAGATGGCGCAAACAGTAAATGTACTTCGATTTTTAACTGATGAATTTTCGGCAAAAGCGAATAATATTTCTGTTAAGAAATTGATAAACTGAAATATATAAAACATAAAAATAGTACATTGTGCATAATACAAATAACCATAAACCGATATGTATTGTAAAAAATATAAAAAATGATATAATAAATATTATATATTTGTTTATATATAACAAAGTAACTTTGCGTTTGCACGAAAGGAAAACTATATGAAAAAGAACGAACAAAAGGGGAAGAGTAAGCTGCAGGCATTCCGCGACAGAAAGATATCATATAAGATATCGGTGGCAACCGGTGTTTTGCTGGTAATATGCCTTACAGTTATGATTGCTATCAGTGCCTCTCTGGCAGCAGCTACATTGAATAAAACAGTGTACAGTGAATTTGAGGGAGTTGCGTTACAAAACGGTATCAAAGTGCAGAGTGTTTTGGATGATGCAGCTGCAACAGCGAAAATTTTTCAGGATTATATGGTGAAACAATACGAAAAATATGACGAGGAAGGTTACAGTGGTGTGACTGAGCAAAGTGATGTTTATGATGTAAAGCTTCAGGAGATGAATAAGGAAATCGAAGATTTTATTATCAGTGTAGCCAGAACTAAAGTGGAATCCAGCGACGAATTCGCAGGTATTGGAGTGTTTTTCGAACCTGACGCTTTTGATCCGGGCATTAAGGATTATACTGTTTACATAAATGAAGAGGATGCAGCCAATGGAAAAGTACAGAGTTACGGCGAATATGATTCCTATGGTTCAGAGGATTATTATAAAGATGCCGCAACATCGCAGAAGGAGAGTTTTACAGACCCTTATGAAGATCAGGGAGTGAAAATGATAAGTGCTTCTTTCCCTATCGTATATGATGGGAAAACGCAGGGTGATTATTTTGGTTGATATTAACCTTGACACGTTTAGTCAGCTTCGTGCTAAAGATTCAAAATATCCAAGCATGTATGTAGATGTTCTTGCAAGTGATATTACAATGGTATATGACAGTGAATCGATGGACTATGTAGGTGTGCGCCTTGATACACTTATAGACAGCAAGGAATATGCGAAAATTCAGGCAGGAATTGATACTGGTAAAAGTTTCAATGTAAGTACCAAAAAGGATGACGGAACCAGTCTGGTGCGTTTCTATTCACCTGTTGAGGCAGCAGGTCAGGTATGGTGGGCAGCAAGCGCACTGTCTAAATCAGACTTAAATAGAAGAACGGTTATTCTGGTTGTAATGATGTTGCTGATTTCTGTAGTGTCACTTGTAGTTATTATCATAATCAGCAGACGGCTGATTCGCAGATACATTGAGCCAATCAATGGTGTGGTAGAAGTAGCTAACAAACTGGCAGTTGGAGATTTTTCTGCAACAACAGATGTTGTATATCATGATGAAATCGGTGAATTGACAGAAACATTTGCACAGATGTCACATACTTTGCGTGCTATTATCCATGATTTCTCAAGGGGACTGAATGAGATGGCAAATGGTAATTTCAACATTGCTCCTGAAGTTGATAATGTAGGCGATTTCAGAGAAATGGAAGTAGCATTGGTGAAGGTGCTGGAGGACTTATCCAAGACGTTGAGTGAGATAAATAAGGTTTCCGATTATGTGGCTTCAAGTGCAGCACAGTTATCTGATGGTGCACAGAATATTACTGATGGTGCAACCGATCAGGCAAGTTCTGTACAGGAATTAATGAGTACTATTGCAAATGTGTCTGAGCAGGTACAGAAAAATGCAGAAAATGCAGGTGTTGCAAATGATATGGCAAAAATTGTGGGAGAAGATATTGTCAGCAGTAACGAGCAGATGCAGGATGTTGTTAAATCGATGGATCTTATTAATGAAAGTTCTACACAGATTAGTGGCATTATAAATACAATCAATGATATAGCAGCACAGACGAATTTATTGGCATTAAATGCATCTATTGAGGCAGCAAGAGCCGGTGAAGAGGGTAAGGGATTTGCAGTAGTGGCTACCCAGGTTGGAAATCTTGCGGCACAGAGTGCGGAAGCGGCCAAGAGTTCTTATGATTTAATCGCTCAGGCAATCAAAGCTGTAGAAGAAGGTAAAAGAATTGTTGACGAGACTGCAGCCAAGCTGTTAGATTCTGTGGAAAAGACAAATGAACTGGTTAAAAATATGGGTGAAATCTCTGAAGCTTCTGAGAATCAGGCAGAGGCGCTGAATCAGATATCTGAGGCAACGAACCAGATTGCGGCTGTAGTGGAAGAGAATACTGCTATGGCAGAAGAAAGTTCAGCAAGCAGTGAAGAGCTTTCTAATCAGGCACAGAAACTAAAAGACTTAGTCAGTGTGTTTAATTTACTGGATTAATAAATGTAAGATAAATAAGTTATGAGAATGGTATTATAAAGTTATGTGGTACTGATTGACATTTTTCACATATTTGCTATAATATCAAAAGTCGGACGGCACATTGGATGTGCCTTGCAAGGTGTTCCGCTTTGAGTTGGAATTCCCGGATGGACATGATAATCATGAGCCAGATAAGATGTATTTCTTATCTGGCTTTTTTGTTGCATAAGACCGGTAGAATTCCTAAGAGTACCGAATTGAGGACGAAAAAATGGATTTATTAAAAGATGATTTGAAAAAACTATACATGCGTTTTCTGATTCCATCGCTAGGAAGTGCAATGGTTATGTCTATTTATACATTGACGGATGCAATTGTGATTGGCAAAGGTGTTGGGGCAGATGCACTTGCGGCATTGAGCATTACAACTCCGCTTTTATGTATTCTTATGGCAACGGGAATTTTGTTCGGTGTAGGTGGTTCTGTTCCTATGAGCGTTCACAGAGGAACAGGCAATTATGATAAGGCTAATCGTTTTTTTACCTTGTCATTTGCTGTTCTGGCATTTACAGCGATAGTGTTGTGGATTGTATATGGTTTTGGAATTTCAACACTGCTTAGACTGATGGGAGCGAATGATATACTTTATCCGTATGCAATGTCGTATATGAAATATATAAATATGTTTCTTCCGGTAGCGGTATTTTCGAATTTTATAGCAATATTTGTCAGGGCGGACGGAGACCCTAACAGGGCAATGCTTGGGGTTTTGCTTGGCGGCGCAGTGAATATTGTTCTGGATATTGTTTTTGTATTTCCGCTTCATATGGGAATTGGTGGAGCAGCACTTGCATCAGTGCTGGGAATGATTATTCAGGTGATTGTTGGAACATCGCATTTTATGAGTCGTACAAATAAATTAAAATTTATTAAACCAAGACATGTGATTTCGAGTGTTGGGCACATTATTGGAAATGGAGTACCAAGTTTTTTTAATGAATTTGCAAATGGTTTTATAGTGCTGCTGTTTAATATACAGATATTAAAATATTGTGGAGGTTCTGCATTATCGGTATATAGCGTGATTTCAAATTGTGTTATTTTATTTAATTCACTGTTTACGGGAGTCGGACAGTCTATCCAGCCGATTGTGGCGACGAATTACGGAGCCGGAATATGGGACAGAATTAAGAAAGTTAGAAAGATGTCGTTTTTTACTATTATTATGATGGGTATTGCTTTTTCATTGAGCGGGATATTGTTTCCTGAAACGGTATGTTCTGTATTTATGGATATGAATGAGAAAATGAATTTGATTGCACAAAGGGGAGTGAGGACATATTTTATTGCAATTCTTCCGATGGGGATTAATTTATTAACATCATACTATCTGCAATCCATTTTAAGTGTTCGGAAGTCGCTCTGTATATCGCTTCTTAGAAATGTTGTTCTGAGTGGTATGGCGATTATCATATTCCCAATGATTTTTGGTGGGAATGGTTTATGGATGGTGATGCCTGTTGTGGAAAGAGTTGTATTATTATTCAGTATAAAATTTTCAGATTTTGCACTATGAATTTATGAATCAGATATTGTATAGTTTAGTTATAATTGCCACCTTTATGGTGGCAACTTTTTTTATGTAAAGATGTTATAATATCAATGCGAAAAACAGGTGGTAAGTATTATTGCCATTATTAAAAAGAGAAATGTTATAACGCACAAATTTAATAATGCTATACCGGCATATCGGACGAGTCTGTTCCGGTGTGTACATAATGGTATGTATTTGTGGATGTTCATATAATTGAAGCATCCAAATACAGTGGAAAAGAACATTATTAATAAGAAGATTCGTTGTATCCACAGATTTGCACCATCGGCACTTTTAACTTCAAGTGTCATACTTATCCATATCATTAATATATAGAAAAAGGTAGATATAAACATTTTCCATGGTGTATGTGTGCGGTAACCGGGTGGTAAATATGCAGATAGGTTGTGAAACATAGTTTTGTGGGAATCAGGGAAGTATCTGCACAGGTCATTTTTTAATTCGGAAACGGAGTTATAGCGTTCTGAAGCATTAATCCGTGTACATTTATCAATAATTGTATTAAAACTGCTGGTAAATGAATCAGTTGATTTGAGCATTTCTTTTAATACTATACCGAGTGCATATATATCGGTTTTTGGAGATGACGAGCCGAAACCATACTGTTCCGGAGCAGCATATCCCTGAGTACCGAGTAACGTTGTATCCTCATCTGCTGTGGGTGAGAAATATTTTGCAGCATTGAAGTCAAGCAGGACAGCATGATTGTACTCAGTAATAATTATGTTAGACGGCTTTATATCCCGATGGATTATACTTGGATTTGCTGAGTGCAGCTTTTCGAGTATATTGCATAAATCGGTAATATAAGTAGTAATGTCATTGATATTCAATGTGGAATTATTTATTTTATCCTGTAATGAACAGCCGGATATGTATTCTTCTAATACGATAAGTCTGTTGTTGTCTTCGTAATAGTCAATTATACGGGGAGTTCCCTTAATGTGATTGTTATAAAGATATTCATAAATATTTGAGTTATATACATCAAGTATTTTTTTGATACATATATGTCCTGTTTCGGAGTGTTGAACCAGATAAACATTGTGTTGTTCATTTATGTTGGCAATTGTCTTATAATAAGAGACAGCCAGACGGTGATTTAAATCCATGGTAATCCTCATTTCCGGTAAATTTTCTTTAAGTTTAACATAATTTTATATTGAATATTATAACAGATGGGAGCAAATAATGAACGAGAAAAATACAGAAGAGTTGGCAGCGGTTTTAGGTAAAACACATTTGAATGAATTCAAAAAATATTGTGAAGATAACAAAGACAGCATGAATTCGGAGAAAAATTCATTTCCGGTATATATCAAAGAATTGTTGTATGAGAAGGGAATTACACAACAGACAGTTTTTCTTGATGGCGATATACCTGAGCGTTATGGCTATAAATTGCTATCAGGAGAAAAGCGGACAAGGCAGAGAGATGTGATACTGAGAATCTGTTATGCAGCAAATCTTACTCTGGAGGAGACGCAGCGTGCGTTAAAGAAATATGGTATGCCTGAGTTGTATGCCAAGGTAAGAAGAGATGCGATGCTTATGATTGCATTTAATGAGCGGCCCGGGAGTGTATATGATGTGAATTCGCTGCTTGAAGAAAACGGCTTTGAGCCATTAAGAAAAAGCGGTATTCAGGAATAGCAGCAGGGTAGCAGTTTTATGGCAGTGTTAATAGTGGATTGGTTAGAATGCAATATCTTTGTTGCGTTTTGATAAATATGATAAAAGAATAGTTACAGAAATTTTAAGGAGGATGTACGAATGAAAGTATGGAAATTAGTGTCTGGTATTTTGTCAATGATATTATTTGCCGTTGTTACATTTCAGTCATGTGCTGTAGGAGTGGCAAATTCATTGTCAGAAAGTGAGGAGGTATCAGGGTCAGCCGGAATACTTCTGGCGGTATTGATGCTTGCCGGTGGAATTGTGTCAGTTGCAACCAGAAAGGCTGTTAAGAATGGCGGAAATATTGCACTGATTATTCTTTTTGGATTAGCAGCTTTGATAGGATTTGCTAATTATGGAAGTTATTCAGACCTTGCAATATGGTCAGGATGGTGTCTTATCAATGCAGTGCTTGCAGTAGTTGCGATAGTAACAGGTAAAAATAAAAAGTCTGAAGAGAATGAGTAAGTAAATATTTATAATATTTTAAAGAGGCCGTCGCTTTAACGATTAAAAAACGTTGAGGCGGAGGCCTCTTTTTGAATGGATGCATAAGGTAATTGACGAAGGTAAAAAAATCACTTACAATTAAAAACGGATTCTTAGAACATTGCGGTTCTTAGAATATTGAATTGAAATGGTCAGTTAAGATAATAGTGCGCAAAAATGCACAGAAATGAGGGTTAATATGAAGCTGATAAAGGGAATACATCATATTAATTTGCAATGCAGCAATGATAAGAAGTATGATGAGGTTAAACATTTTTATATAAATGTGCTTGGATTAGATGTAGCACGTTCATGGGATTGTGGAGTCATGTTTGATACAGGTAATGGGTTGATTGAAGTGTTTAATACAGGCATTCCGGAACTGGAACAGGGCGTAGTCAGACATTTTTCGCTTGCTACTGAGGATGTTGATGCATGTGTTGATGCTGTTAAAAAAGCAGGGTATGAAGTGTTTGTAGAGCCAAAGAATATTGAGATTGCTTCTACGCCGGTATTTCCGGCAAGAATTGCTTTTTGCAGAGGACCGCTTGGCGAAGAAATAGAATTTTTCTGTGAGAGTAATAAAGCTAATCAGGAGTAGACTTTCTGAAGGCTGATATATATATACTATTACAATAATGAAACAGCGTACATGTACAATGGCACATCATAATAACAACAAAGGAATGGAAGATAAATGTTACAGAAAATTGCAATTATTTCAGATATACATGGTAATTTAGAGGCACTTAAGGCGGTTCTTAATGATGCGAAGGCCAGAGGCGTTGATAAAATAATATGCCTTGGTGATATTATAGCAAAGGGAAGTCATGCATCAGAATGTATAAAACTTGTCAGGGACAATTGCGATGTCGTCATAAGAGGTAATTGTGACAGACATTTTACAACTGATTATAATATGGAAGAAGTTCCTGAGAGGGAGAAAAGAAGGATATTGTGGAACAGAAGTCAGATTAATGATGAAGAGAAGGAGTATCTGCATAATCTTCCGTTTAGTTACGAGTTTTATATGAGTGGAAGTCTTGTAAGGGTATTTCATGCGACACCATATAAAGATAATATTGCTGTTGATACTACGAATGATTTTGAGACTAAGTATGGGATGTTTGTCGGTACGGACAAAACAGTATCAGACAAGACTGCAGATATAGTTATATTTGGACATATACATCACTGCTTTGCGGAAAGATTTTATAACAGAACCCTGCTTAATGCGGGAAGTGTCGGTAATACACACGATATAATAAGAAATGATGACAGGGATGCTGATGTAAGAGAGACAACACAGGCTGTTTATCTTATTATAGAAGGTAAATTAGGTGAAAAAGCATATGGAGCATCTTCTTCATGGCAGTTTATAAGACTTCCTTATAATATTGATAAGGAACTTGATGGAAGCAGGGATAATCTTGAATATAATGAGTTCATGTATGAACTCAGATATGGAAGATATAGAAACATGAAGAAGGTCTATAATAATCTGAAAAAAGCAGGAGTCAATACGGACCTTATATAATCGGGGCTGTAAAAAGTCCCTTTTTTATTAATGTTAATAAGTCTTTTAAATCACCACGAAACTGTGCACAGAGAAGAACCAGCCGTGTAATTTGCATATAAAGTAACCGCAACAGTTCATAGTTAAGAATTTTGTAATTGTTGTTTTAGTTTTTCAATCTCTTTAAGAAGAGATTGATTTTCGTTTTGCAATGAACTGTTCTCACTTTGCAATGAACTGTTCTCGCTTTGTAGATAATCCGCCCTTTGTTTTTCGGAC
>DEGR01000008.1:0-487 GCA_002351535.1 Lachnospira sp. UBA2821 | reverse complement strand
CGAAAAAAGGGAGAGTATTTAAGTAAAATATAGCAAAAAAGATGATGAATAAATTCTGCGTGATGGCATAAGGCAGAAACTCAGCCATGTCTCTTAGTATATCCGCCATAAAAGGATAAAGCTTAAGCAGTTCCTACGCGCCATCAAGAGTGCGTGCGGAGAAAAGAGACAGTCGGGTAGTCTGCACATAAAGTCAATCTGCCATTAAAGTAGCAGTACATAGTTAAGAGTTTTGCAATTGTTGTTTTAGCTTTTCAATCTCTTTAAGAAGAGATTGATTTTCATTTTGTAAAGAGCTATTTTCATTTTGTAGAGAAGTATTTTCACTTTGCAGAGAAGTATTTTCACTTTGCAGAGAAGTATTTTCATTTTGTAGTGAAGTATTCTCGTTTTGTAGAGAATCCGCCCTAAGTTCAGCAGAATCAGCTCTGTTCTTTTCAGAATCCGCCCTTTGTTTTTCGGACTTAATCTTTTGTTCAAGTTCCTC
>DEGR01000075.1 GCA_002351535.1 Lachnospira sp. UBA2821 | reverse complement strand
GTTTAATAAGTTTTATCTCTTCCGGTTTTTTATCGGAAAAATCATAGGCAGAAAGAAGCTTTTCTTCTGCTTCTTTAACTTTATTCTTATCATTGGCATAAAGCAGAGCTATTATATCCCCCTTATTAACTTTGTCCCCTATCTTCTTTTTCAAAATAATTCCCACTGATAAATCTATAACACTTTCTTTTGTCTCACGTCCACCACCCAGAATAAGCGATGTAACGCCAACATCCGATGTGCATATTCTGCTTATATAACCACTTTTTTCTGCCTTAACCTCATGAATAATATCGGCTTGTGGAAATAATGTATAATCTTCTATGACATTTATATTTCCACCCTGTGCTTTCAGAAGTTCTCTGAACTTGTCAAGTGCCTTGCCGGAATTTATCATTTCTTTTGCAAGTTGCCTTGCACTTTCAATATCTTTACTTTCTCCTGCAGCTACAATCATATGTCCGGCAAGTTCTACGGAAATCTCTGTGAGGTCATCCGGTCCGTTGCCTTTAAGTGTCTCTATAGCTTCTATAACTTCTAATGCATTTCCCACTGCATTTCCTAATGGTTCATTCATGTCCGTGACAACAGCAATTGTATTTTTACCTGCTCCATGCCCTATTTTAACCATTTCATTCGCAAGTGCCACCGCATCATTTTCATTTTTCATAAACGCACCACTACCGGTCTTAACATCTAAAACTATTGCATCTGCTCCCGATGCAAGCTTCTTACTCATTATGCTGCTTGAAATAAGTGGAATACTTTCTACTGTAGCAGTAACATCTCTTAGTGCATATATTTTTTTATCCGCAGGTGCAAGATTAACGGTCTGCCCGACTATCGCTATCTTAATTCTGTTTACATCATCTATAAATTTATTTGTTGGTATAGTTGTCCTATATCCGGGGATACTTTCCAGTTTATCAATTGTTCCGCCGGTGTGTCCAAGTCCACGTCCCGACATCTTGGCAACAGGTATACCACATGCTGCAACTATCGGTGCGACAATAAGTGTCGTCTTATCACCAACGCCACCTGTACTATGTTTATCTACCTTAACACCGTCAATCATGCCAAGTTCAAGTCTTTCCCCACTATCAGCCATAGCAAGCGTAAGATTGAGTATTTCTTCTTCATTCATGCCATTAAGATATACTGCCATCAAAAATGCCGACATCTGGTAATCTGGTATATTTCCATTAGTATACTCACGTACCATATATTCAATCTCATCTTTGCTAAGAACCTCTTTGTCCCTTTTCTTTTCAATCAAGTCGTATGTTCTCATGTAAATACCCCATTTCATACATCATTTCTCAATGCTGTCAAGAAAACTTTTTCCTATAGCAAGTTTATCCGTTCCAAATACTTCTCCTATAGTCTGACCAATATCTGCAAATGTTTCTCTTATGCCTATATCAACTCCACTCTTTATATTTTTACCATATAAAAGAATAGGTATATATTCTCTGGTATGATCCGTTCCTTTAAATGTAGGGTCACATCCGTGGTCCGCATTAATTATAAGAATATCATCCGTACTCATTGATTCCATTATTTCAGGAAGTCTTTCATCAAACTGTTCAAGTCCCAGTCCATATCCTTTAACATCTCTTCTATGTCCCCATGTTGAGTCAAATTCAACAAGATTAGTATATATTAAACCACTATTATCTTCTTTTATATATTCTATTGTTTTGTCTATTCCATCCTGATTGTCTTTTGTATGAACAGCCTCTGTCACTCCTGATTTTGCAAAAATATCTTCTATCTTTCCAACAGCAATTACATCATAACCCTTTGCTTTTAAGTTCTCTAATATATTATTTTTATCGGGTTTTACGGAAAAATCTCTTCTATTTGATGTTCGTACAAAATCGGGATAATTTCCAACAAATGGTCTGGCAATAACCCTCGCAACCTGATCTTCCCCAACGAGTATTTCTCTTGCTGTTCTGCACATTTCGTAAAGCTGTTCCGGCGGATATATATCCTCATGACAGGCAATCTGAAAAACACTGTCTGCAGAAGTATAAACGATTGGCATCATAGACTCTAAATGTTCCCTGCCCAGTTTTTTAATAATCTCGGTTCCCGATGCCACGCAGTTACCAAGTACACCGGGTATTCCCGTCATGGCTATAAATTTATCGATAATCCTTTTATCAAATCCATTTGGATATGTTGGGAATTTTCGTGGCGAATATACCCCTGCCATCTCCCAGTGTCCGACCGTTGTATCTTTGCCATTTGACATTTCTGCAGCTTTTCCATAGCATCCGATAGGATTGTCGCAAATTGTAATATTATTATTTTTATTTATATTACCAAGTCCAAGCCTTATCATATTAGGAATATTGAGTCCGTTATTCTTATCCCATGTGTTTGCTAATGTGTCAGCCCCTGTATCTCCAAAATCTGCCGCATCAGGAAGTTCTCCTATTCCAACACTGTCCAGCACTATCCATATAATACGTTTTTTCATATTTATCACCATACCTTTCAATTTCTGGGATGCGTTCTATCATACGTATTCCTTATTTTTGCTGTTTTTATATATTCATATACCTGTGTTGATGAAATATCTGAATGTCCCATCATTTCCTTAACTACCCCAAGTTCTGCCCCATTCGCTATTAGATGTGCTGCAAATGAATGCCTTATTATATGAGGTGTTATTTCACTTTTTATACCGGCTTTTTCTCCATATATTTTCAAAATCTTCCAAAAGCCTTGTCGGCTCATTTTGCCACCCTTACAATTAACGAATAAATATTCATTTTCATCTGATACCATTTTATTTCTTGCATTATTTATGTAATTTTCCATAGCTGCCTTGGCGTTTTTCCCAAACGGAATGATTCTCTCTTTCCTGTCACTCCGGCACTCTATGTATTCCAGTTCAAGATGCACATCCTCTTTTTTAAGGTTAATTATTTCAGATACTCTTATTCCTGTAGCATACATAAGCTCTATCATTGCCTTATCTCTTATCTCTTTCACCGTTTTATCACCGAATTGTTCTAAAAGCCTGTCAACTTCTTCCACTGTTAATACTGATGGAATCTTTTTCTGCACAGCAGGAGACTTTACAAATTCGACCGGTTCATAGTCAATCTTTTTGTTTTTCAATAAGTATCTGAAAAAAGCTCTCATAGATGCAATATTTCTTGATATAGTTGATGAAGATAAACCCTCTTTTTCTAAATACATAAGATAAGCATTTATATTGGTCACTGTAATATCCGATGAATTGCTAATTCCACGTATCGACATGAATTTATACATCTTCATCAAATCTCTTTTATATGACTGTACTGTATTATCTGATGCTTTTTTCGTATCTTTGTAATACCCAATAAATTCCTTAATATCTTCTTCCATATAAATCTCCATTTCGCATACAAGTGCTATATATAGTATACCAAACTCTAATACAAAATCAAACCAAAATACTATTATTAATATTTGATTCTAATATGCTCTCAAGAAAAAGTAATGTTATAATGATAACAGAACTTATTACATACTTTATAACCGTTTCATTCTTATAATTTTTCCCTGTTACAACATTTTTTCCAAACAAAACATTATGTATATATTCACATAATATCATAGTTATAATAATTGTAAACATATATAATGGATAATATTTTATAACTAACATAAAATATTTTTCTATTCCTTCTTTTCCCCATATAAATATCATAAGACTTTCTGCAATAGAAAATATCATTCCTTTATATACTATATAAAATGCACTAAATTTTTTCCATATAATGGTTAATGCGAACACATTTATTACAAGCATTTCTTTTAGTCTAAAACAAAATATATCCCATGTAACTATATTAATGGCCTTTTTATTATCTATCTTTCCAATAATGTTCTCAGAAAAATCTTTTATACTTTTGAGATTTAATTTACACACGACATTTGCAAGTATAGCGCCCAAAATTATACCCATAAAGTAACATATCACCCAGTTTTTTCTTTTTCTCAATTCTAAAAAAGCTGCATATATCATCCCAATCTCCTTTCTAACGGACAACTCTAGATGAATATATGCAGCATATTAACAATTAATGCTATTTAATTTTCTCGGCTTTTTCAAAACACGCATCTGTTGCTTTGATTATTGCATTTCTAAATCCATATTCCTCAAGTGCAGCAACTCCTGCAATTGTGGTTCCACCCGGTGAACAAACATTATCTTTAAGTTTTCCCGGATGTTCCTTAGTCTCTAATACCATCTTAGCTGAACCAAGCACCGTCTGGGCAACCATCTCATAAGCAGCATCACGTGGTATACCATATTTAACAACACTGTCAGCCATTGCTTCAATAAACATATACACATATGCAGGTGAACTTCCACTTGCACATGTTACAGCACTCATAAGTTTCTCATCTACAATTCTCACTTTTCCAAAAGAGTTGAAAAACTTATCTATCACTTCTTTCTCAGTGACACTGAATATATTCTGGTCGTAACATATGCCGGTCATACCCTCTCCCAAAAGTGCAGGAGTGTTAGGCATAGCTCTTACGACTCTTGTATCAAATCCAAGTTCATCTATAAGATTCTGTCTCGTTATTCCAGGTGCTATTGAAATAATTACATGCTCTTCAGTAACAACATTCACAATATTTTTGAGAACCTGATTATAAAACTGAGGTTTTACTGCAAGCACAAGATACTTCACATTATTCGCACATTCAGCATTAGAATCAACATGTGTCACACCTGTTTCCTGTGTCACCTGTTCCATTCTTGACGTATTAACATCATAAAATAATATTTCATCCGGGTCAAATACGTTCAACACACCTTTAAGCATTGCATATCCCATATTTCCCATTCCAATAAATCCTATTTTTTTCATACTATTCCTCATTTCCAAGTGTTTTATTACACTAATCATCATTCCACTTATGCATTTTAATCAATGCCAATTATATTACTATATTTTACCTTTTGCAACAAAAAGTATTATTAACGGCTCATATATTCATGCATATGATTTAATGGACCTTTTCCTCTGCCAATATTTAAATTCCATTTTATTGCTCCGGTAATATATTCTTTCGCCGCTTTTACACTTTCCTCTATATTTTTTCCAGAGGCAAGTTCACAGGCAATAGCTGACGATAATGTGCAGCCGGTTCCATGAGTGTTATCGTTATCTATATGAGTCTGTGTAAACCATTTTTCTTTACCATTATATAACAGCAAATCGTCAGAGCACTCTGTCATATGTCCTCCTTTTATAAGAATCGCTGTGTCATTTATAATGCCTTTAATTTTTAATGCTGCCTTATACATATCATCTTTATTAACTATCTTCATTCCGGACAAAACCTCAGCCTCAGGTATATTCGGTGTTATTATTGTTGCTTTACTTATAAGCTCAGCAACCAGTGCATCATAGGCATTATCATCAATAAGAGAATGTCCACTCGTTGACACCATTACAGTATCAACTACTATATTTTGTGGTTTATATTTATCGAGCAATACTCCTATCTTTCTAATAACACTTTCATTATTTACCATTCCTATTTTAACTGCATCCGGAATAATATCATTAAATACTGCCTCTATCTGTTCTCCAACAAACTCTGCATCCACATCAAGTATTCCTTCAACACCTAATGTATTCTGTGCTGTTAACGCAGTTATAACAGACATTCCATACATCTTATGTGCTGCGATTGTCTTTAAATCTGCCTGTATTCCTGCGCCTCCACTACAATCAGAGCCTGCTATCGTTAATACTTTTTTTATCATAGATTCACTCCTTTTCACACAGGCATGATGTTGCCTGTCAACATTGTGTAACAAAAAAAGTTACAGTACATAATATACTGTAACCTTTTTTCTATTTCGCGTAATCTATTACACGACTCTCTCTTATCACATTAACCTTTATCTGTCCAGGATATTCTAATTGTTTTTCAATTTCCTTAGACAAATCTCTGGCAAGTATTACCATATCTGAGTCACTTACCTGTTCAGGAATTACCATAACTCGTATCTCTCTACCCGCCTGAATTGCAAAAGACTTATCAACGCCTTTAAACTCGTTTGTAAGATCTTCCAATTGCTTTAATCTGTTTGTATATGTCTCTAATGTCTCTCTTCTTGCACCTGGTCTGGCCGCTGAAATAGTATCGGCTGCCTGTACTATACACGCAATCAAAGACTGAGGTTCTACATCACCGTGATGCGCCTCAACTGCATTAATAATCAGTGGAGATTCTTTATATTTTTTACATAAATCAACACCTATCTGAATATGCGAGCCTTCCATCTCATGGTCAACTGATTTACCAATATCATGTAACAAACCGGCTCTCTTAGCAGTTCTGACATCGACACCAATCTCTGCCGCTAACAATCCCGATAAATGTGCTACCTCAATTGAATGATTCAATGCATTCTGGCCATAACTTGTTCTGAATTTCATTTTACCAAGTAATCTAACCATCTCAGGATGAATACCGTGAACACCAACTTCAAGTGTCGCAGCTTCACCTTCTTCACGCATCATTGTCTCAACTTCTTTCTGCGCTTTTTCAACCATTTCCTCAATTCTGGCCGGATGAATTCTTCCATCAACAATCAGTTTCTCCAATGCGATTCTTGCCACTTCTCTTCTAACCGGATCAAATCCCGAAAGAATAACAGCCTCCGGTGTATCATCAATAATAAGATCCACACCTGTCATAGTTTCAAGAGTTCTTATATTTCTACCCTCTCTACCAATTATTCTTCCTTTCATCTCATCATTTGGTAACTGGACAACTGATATAGTCGTCTCAGCAACATGATCTGCAGCACATTTCTGTATTGCATTCACAACATATTCTTTTGCTTTTTTAGAAGCTTCTTCTTTCGCCTGCGCTTCCAATTCTTTAATCATCTTCGCAGTATCAAGTTTAACTTCTTCTTCAACAGACTTTAACAAGAAATCTTTTGCTTGTTCGGAGGTTAATCCAGATATTCTCTCAAGTTCCTGTACGCGCTGTTCGTTTAAATTTGCAACTTCCTGTTTTTGCTTCTCCAGCTCTTCCTCTTTTTTACTAAGAGCATTTTCTTTTCTCTCAATCTGCTCAGCCTTCTTATCGACCATTTCTTCTTTTGAAAGAACCCTCTTTTCGTATCTCTGAATTTCAGTTCTACGTTCTCTTGATTCTTTTTCAAATTCATTCTTAGCCTTTAAGGACTCTTCCTTTGCTTCTAAAAGTGCCTCTCTTTTCTTAGTCTCAGCAGTTTTCATAGCTTCATCTATGATTGCTCTTGACCTTTCCTCAGCACTTCCAATTGTCTTTTCAAAGGAATCGGTTGTCTTCGCAGATGATAAAAACCAAGCTACAGGTGCAACTATTACTAAAGTTACAATAACAGCTATAATTATACCAACCACAGGAGCACCTCCTTATTTAGTTTTCATTGTACAATACAACACATCAATTTTATACTCTTTTAACAATTATGTCAAGTAAACTTGAAGTGTTTTATAACAATTTTATACAACGAAGCAACTATACATTTTTATAATAAGGTCTTTCTAAGTTCTGCTCCTGATTTAGAACTGAGATATGCAGGTGCAATGTCAAATACTGTCTTACATCCTGTCTGTCCTTCAGCATTCAGCCGGCATACAGCTCTTGCATATGACACAATAACCGAAGCTGTAAATTCCGGATTGGAATCCAGCTTAAGACTATACTCAATCACATGATTATGTTCACCATTCCAGCCTGTCTTACCGGTACGGAATACAAATCCGCCATGTGGGATGCCGCTATGATTTGCTTTTAACTCTTCCTCTGTAATAAAATGAACAGTTGTGTCATAATCAGAAAAATAATTTGGCATATTCTTTATTGTTTCTTCTATCTTAGCAAGGTCAGCTCCCTCTTCCGGCACAACAAAGCATTCTCTTGTATGTTTCTGTCTCGTTGTAAGTTCCGGATTTTCGCAATTCCTGACAGCCTCTAATGCACTCTCAACCGGTATTGTGTACTGTTTACCATCTTTTACACCTTCAACACGTCTGATAGCATCAGAGTGTCCCTGGCTTACACCCTTTCCCCAGAATGTGTAATCATTTCCTTCCGGTAAAATTGCATTTGCATATAAACGGTTTAAAGAGAACATACCTGGGTCCCAACCACATGAGATAAGTGCTGTATGACCATTCTCTTTAGCTGACTTATCAACATTATTGAAGTGCTCCGGTATTCTTGCATGTGTATCGAAACTATCTACAACATTAAAATATTTTGCATACTCAGGTGTCTGTTTAGGTAAATCTGTAGCACTTCCACCACAAAGAATCAAAACATCAATTTCATCTTTTTTGCTCTCTATATCATTTACAGAATATACAGGAACACCTTCTGTCAAAATCTTTACATCTTCAGGATTTCTTCTTGTAAATACTGCCTTTAACTCCATGTCATCATTCTGCTTAATGGCACATTCAATTCCTCTTCCAAGATTACCATATCCTAATATTCCTACTTTCATATCACCTTATACCTGTCATAGCAAATATATTATTTTGCACGACTTTTGTCCTTTCCTATAAATATTATTTGTAAATGTTATTTTATATATTTCAATTCATCCATAGCTTTTAAAATAGTGTCGTATGAAAATCCTTTTCTCATAAGATACCGGATATGTTTTGACTTATTATCACTGTCATCTTCTGAATATCTTCTTTTTATCAATAATTTTTTAACTGTGCTTAATTCATCAAAACATCCTTCATCAAACACTTCTTTAAGCTTTTCTGAATCAATTCCACGTTGTAGAAGTTCATATTCAATCTGTCTTCTGCTTCGGGATTTATGTTTAGAGTTAATATAGTTCTTCGCATATCTTAAGTCATCGATATAACCATATCTGTCTAAAAATTCCAAAGTATGTTCTATAATATCATCAGTATATCCATTCTGCCTAAGCTTATCCGAAAGCTGCTTTCTGGTCTTATCTGTCCTTTCAATTATATACATTGCCCTTTCACGACACCTTTTAGGTAAAAGTTCATTCATAATATAATCATAATCATGTATATCAATGCATGTTTCTTCTTTGATATTATACTTCCGAATCTCACCCTTGTATAAAATAATACTTATGCCATTGTCAAACTTAACTTTCGACTTCTTACTGTCAACAGACCTTACTTCCCTTATATACATTACTCTTCACTGGATACATCTGAAGCTGTATCATCTGCTTCCTCGTCTGTATCAATGTAATGTTTGCGCACAGCCTCTTCTATCTCTGCCATCATCTCAGGGTTATTCTGAAGTGTCGTCTTTGCATTTTCTCTTCCCTGACCTATCTTCTCTCCCTTATACGCATACCATGCTCCACTCTTCTGAACAATGTCTATATCCGCAGCAAGATCCAATATATCTCCTTCTTTAGATATACCCTTTCCATACATAATATCGAATTCAGCTTCTTTAAATGGTGGGGCAACTTTATTCTTAACAACTTTAACCCTTGTTCTGTTACCAATCATCTCTCCGCCCTGCTTTAATGTCTCTATTCTTCTTACATCAAGTCTGACAGATGCATAAAACTTAAGTGCTCTTCCTCCTGTTGTTGTCTCAGGATTGCCAAACATAACACCAACCTTCTCTCTAAGCTGATTGATGAACACAACAACTGTGTTAGTCTTATTAATAACTGCGGTAAGCTTTCTGAGTGCCTGTGACATAAGTCTTGCATGAAGACCCACATGCGAATCTCCCATCTCACCATCTATCTCTGCTTTAGGAACCAATGCTGCAACCGAGTCAACGATGACAATGTCTATAGCTCCTGACCTTACAAATGTCTCTGTTATCTCAAGTGCCTGCTCTCCAAAATCAGGCTGTGAAATATAAAGATTATCAATATCAACACCTATAGCTTTGGCATATACAGGATCAAGAGCATGCTCAGCATCAATAAAGCCTGCAATTCCACCCCTTTTCTGCACTTCTGCTATCATATGTAATGCAACGGTTGTCTTACCACTTGATTCAGGACCATATACCTCAATAATCCTTCCCTTAGGTATACCGCCTATTCCCAGTGCAAGGTCAAGGCTTAATGAACCTGTAGGTATAGCCTCCACACTCATATGATTAGCCGAATCACCAAGCTTCATAACTGAGCCTTTACCATGCTGTTTCTCTATCTGTGTAATCGCTGCATCTAATGCTTTAAGTTTATCATTCTTTTCCATAGTCAAATCCCTTTCTCGAACGTTTGTTTGTATATATATTATATCTTAATATCATAAATGTCAAGCAAAATAAAAAAGACATATAAAATTATATCATACGCCTTTTCCTTTAGTCAATATGTGATTATTCTTTTGTGCCTTTTCCAAAACAAATTGTATCTGTTCATCCGTCATACTTCTCTTTGGTATAGGAATAAATACTTTTTTTGACAAAAACAAAAAGATATATTTCTTTGTATTCCATTTATTCACAATACAACTCCATGGCATATCTTCAATCTCGCCTTTTTTACCGCCATTTATACCTATTCCATCATCCGTAAACCGGATTTTCCATGTTTTTATATCACTTTTGTACATTCTTACAGTAATATTTTTCATTTTAAAATATATATATATAATATACGGTATTGGAAAAACAGCTAACAGCCACGAACCATTAATACCTGCATCCGTCAGCATTCCTGATACAATCATTATAATTCCAATAAAAAACAACGCCACACTGAATTTGACTATATTACTTCGTCTCATCATATGGTATATCTGCACTTCACTGTACTCATCCATGGACAGAGTATATTCTATATCAATTCTTTTCATTAATCAGACCATCTTTCAACATTATCAGAGCTTTTTCTACAGCCTGTGCTCTTATTGCAGCACGATTACCTTCAAATATATACTTCTCTGACTTCACATAATTGTTAACCACAACTGCGATGCATACCGTACCAACAGGTGTCTCTTTTGTACCTCCTGTCGGACCGGCTACACCCGTAGTCGCCATAGCACAACTGGTATGTGCGGTATTCCTGCCACAACATGCCATCTGTCTTGCAACTTCAACACTGACAACACCATACTTCTCAATTATTTTATTGTCTACTCCAACTAATTGAATTTTAGCCCTATCGGAATATGTTATAAATCCCTTTTCAAACACTGATGAAGCACCTGATACATCAACAAGAGCCGAAGCTAACAGACCTCCCGTGCAGGATTCAACTGTTGAAACATAATATTTTCTTTCTTTAAGAAGCTCAACTACCTCTTCTGCTATACTCATCTTATCACTACTTTTCACTTTTTTTGTCAGATAAAACACCTATATTTTTAACAATATAATCAACTAATGAGATAATTGTCAAAATCAATGCTATATATACAAAAGCATATTCTAACACTATAAACCATTTAAATTTCCAGTCAAGTATAAGTAATATAATCATAGTCATCTGACTTACGGTTTTATATTTTCCCCACCAGCTTGCTGCAATCACAACGCCATTGTCTGCTGCAATGGTTCTAAATCCACTAATAATAAGTTCTCTGCTTATTATAACTATAACAACCCATGCCGGAAGAATATCTCCTATAAGACATATCATTGCCGAGCATACAAGAAGTTTATCTGCAAGTGGATCCATAAATTTACCAAAATTAGTAACAAGATTATATCTTCTCGCTATCTGTCCATCTAACATATCCGTGAGGCTTGCCACTGCAAATATACCTACCGCTACATATTTATCTGCTTCTCCAAAAATCGGAACAAGCATAAATAATACAAAAAACGGTATCATTAACACTCTCAACATTGTAAGTTTATTTGGAAGATTCATATATAAGCACTTCCTTTCTCTATAATCTTCACATTTCACCAATTAAATCATACTCTACAGAACCTGTTACCTTTACTTTAACAAAATCTCCTGTAATAAGTTCTTCATCTGTAGTAATAAAAATATTGCCATCAACTCCCGGTGCATCCATATATGTTCTTCCTATATATGCATTTTCATCAACAATTTTGCCCTCAATCATAACAAGCATGTCTCTGCCAATATTTTTTTCAGAATTTTCAAAAGCAATATCCTGCTGAATTTCCATGATTTCTGCTCTTCTATCATCTTTAACACTTTCTTCCACCTGTTCAGGCATCTTTTCTGCTTCAGTTCCCTCTTCAGGCGAATACGCAAATACACCAAGACGTTCAAATCTCATCTCTTCTACAAATTTCTTCAATTCTTCATGGTCTTCCTCTGTCTCACCCGGAAAACCTGATATAAGTGTTGTTCTAAGAACAATATCCGGAATTTCAGTTCTGAGTTTTGAAATTATATTTCTTAAATCCTCGTTTGTAGTTCTTCTTTTCATCCTCTTAAGCACATTATCACTTGCATGCTGAATAGGGATATCAAGATAATTACATATTTTTTTCTCGTCACGTATAACAGCTATAAGCTCGTCTGTAATCTCTTCAGGATAGCAGTATAACAATCTTATCCACATAATTCCTGATATGTCACATAACTTTTTAAGTAATTCGGGTAACATTTTCCTGCCATACATATCAACACCATACATTGTAGTTTCCTGTGCAACAAGAATAAGCTCTTTTACACCCTGTTCTGCCAGTTTTGCAGCCTGTTCTATAATCTGTTCCATTGGAACACTTCTGTAATGTCCCCTGATTGACGGTATTATGCAATAACTGCAACATTTATTACATCCCTCGGCAATTTTGAGATATGCAAAATGTCCTCCTGTAGTAATAAGTCTCTTCTTATCAGCTGTTACAGGATTATCAATGGATTCATACACCTCTATCTTATGCTCATCTTTCTTATACTCATCTTCCATAAGTTCTTTAATGACTTTTCCGATGGCATCTGTTGACGCTGTTCCAATAACTGCATCAACTTCCGGTATTTCCTTTAATATCTCAGACTTATATCGCTGTGCAAGACATCCCGCTACAATAAGTGCCTTACAGTTACCATGGGTTCTGTATTGCGACATCTCAATAATTGTATTAATACTTTCTTCTTTCGCATCATTAACAAAGCAACATGTATTAATAACAATAACATCAGCTATTGTTTCATCATCAATAAATTCCACATTAGGAATATCACTTAATATTCCCAGCATTTCTTCTGTATCTACAAGATTCTTATCACATCCTAATGATACAAACATTAACTTCATTTCTGTCTCCGTTTCAACCTTATTAGTTTCTTAGTAGTATTATAATTGTATTAATCTTCTTCCTCTTCCTCATCACCTACAATACGGACTTTAGAATTATATAATTCATCAACTGCAATGGATAACGGTTTCTTACCATCAGCTTTAACAAGCGGCTCTTCACCTGCTATAATCTGTCTTGCTCTTTTTGATGTAGCCATAACAATTGAATATCTGCTCTGTACTACAGGCTGCTCGCCCGGTTCAACTTCCTTATTAACAACTGCCATTAAATCACTGTAAGATGGATGTAACATATTATTCTCCTTCCGAGAAGCGTTTCATATCTTCTCTTAAATTATTCATAAATTTTTTATTATATATTGTATTACAATGCACACTCTGAATGAGACTATGCATTGATTGTACACTTTCTGAAAGGTTATCATTAACAAGGATATAATCATAATCTTCCATTGCAAATGATTCCTCATAGGCTCTTGCAAGACGGGCATCTATAACTTCTTTTGTCTCTGTTCCTCTTCCTATAAGCCTGTTTTTCAATTCTTCCGCTGATGGCGGAACAACAAATACAGTAACTGCATCGGGAACTTTTTCTTTTATCTTCTTTGCTCCCTGCACCTCTATCTCAAGTATTACGTCTTTACCTTTTTCCATCATGTCTTCCACATACATTTTAGGTGTTCCATAATAATTTCCAACATAACTTGCATATTCTAACAACCGGTCATTCTTTATCATTTCCTCAAATTCTTCTTTTGATTTGAAATAATATTCTCTGCCATTCTCTTCACCTTCTCTTGGTGCTCTTGTAGTTGCAGATACCGACAATGCATAATTATTATATTTTGAAATAAGCTCTTTCATAAGAGTTCCTTTTCCAACTCCTGAAAAACCTGATATAACAACCAACAGACCTTTATCACTCATTTTCAGCTTTTTCTCCTCTCTCAAAATCTCCTGCTACTCTCGCAGTAATAGTCTCTGTCATTAATGCTGACAGAACAATCATATCTCCATCAGTAATTATAACTGATTTTGTCTTTCTTCCCTGTGTAGCATCTATAGCTTTTCCACTGTCTTTTGCCGCCTGTACCATTCTCTTCGCAGGAGCAGAATCATATCTGACGACGGCAACTATTTTATCCGTATTAACTACGTTACCGTAGCCAACATTAAGCATTTTTTCCACAAATACATTCCTGCCTTTCACATTATGCAAAATAGATTCGTTCCATATTATATATGCTTTCTATTCTACATTCTGAATCTGCTCTCTTATTTTTTCAATATCCGTCTTCAATTCAATGGCAACATTGGTAATATCAAGATCATTCGATTTAGATAAAATTGTATTTGCCTCCCTGTTCATCTCCTGAGCAATAAAATCAAGTTTACGTCCTACAGCACTATCTCCATTCAGAGACTGTCTCATCGCATCAATATGACTTTTAAGTCTTACCGTCTCTTCGTCAACACATATTTTATCAGCAAAAATAACTGTCTCTGCTGCAATTCTGCTGTCATCAATCTGTGCATCATCAAGAAGCTCTTTTACCTTTTCTTCAATCTTTATCCTATATGCTTCGATTATCTTTGGTGATTTGTCCTCAATAAATCTGACATTATTCTCCATAATATCAAGTTTCTGCAATAAATCATTTTTCAACTTTTCACCTTCTGAAGTTCTTGTTGCAACAAGCTGCAATGCTGCACCTGCAACAGCCTTCTTAAGTTCTTCAAGCAGTTCATCCTCATCCACTTCTGACTCTTCTGTTGTGATGACATCAGGACACCTCAACAAAGTTGAAGTTCTGACATCATTGGATATACCAAACTTTTTTGCAAGTTCTTCAAAAATGCTGACATATTGACCGGCAAGTTTTTCGTTATATACTACTTTTTCACTTTCTTCAAACTGTTCTTCATATGTAACAAAAATATCAATCTTGCCTCTTTCAACATATTCTTTTATCTCATTCCTAATCTCGGACTCAAACATACTGAACTTTCTAGGGAGCTTAATATTAACTTCCAGATATCTGTGATTTACAGCCTTCATCTCTACAAGCACTTTTCTTTTGGCTCCCTGATATTCATATCTTCCGAAACCCGTCATACTCTTAATCATTTATTAATACCATGCCTTTCTTACCAATAAGCTTATAAAGCTATAGGCTTATAAAGCTATGCCCTCTATCTATATATAGGCACAAAAACATACACTATATTATATATTAAACACTTTTCGCAGTCAATGTTTTCCTTGCATTTTCATATTCTTTAATTTACTATAATGGTTAAGGTTTATAAAGCCTTTTTTAATTAACTTAAATATTACAATACAGAATGGAGATATATATGGCATTTGATGGAATTACCGTTTCTGCTGTTGTGAATGAATTGAGTTCTGCACTGGTAGGCGGACGATTATTCAAAATTGCACAACCTGAACCGGATGAATTATTTATTACAGTAAAAAATAACAAATCTCAATACAAACTGATGATATCAGCAAACCCTTCTCTTCCACTTGTATATTTTACAAATACGGGTAAGCAGGCTCCACTGACTGCACCCGTATTCTGTATGTTACTTAGAAAGCATATTAATAATGGAAGAATTATATCTATTACACAGCCATCATTAGAGCGTATTATAGATATGGAAATTGAGCATCTTAATGAAATGGGGGATTTGTGCCGCAAACATCTTATCATTGAACTTATGGGAAAATACAGTAACATAATTTTCTGTGATGAAAACAAAAAAATCATAGACAGCATCAAACATATTCCTGCACACATAAGTTCTGTCAGGGAAGTTCTGCCGGGACGTGATTATTTTATACCTGATGCACTTAACAAAATCAGTATTTATGACATTACAGAAGAATATTTTCTGAATAACATCTGTATCAAAAACCTCCCATGCTCAAAAGCACTTTATACATGTATTACAGGTTTCAGTCCACTCATATCAGAAGAAATATGCTATCGCTCTTCTATTGATTCTTCTATACCTGTATGCGAACTTTCTGATGCAGAAAAAGTACATCTTTACAACATGATGTCGCTTATTATAGATGATATAAAGAATCATATATACTCTTATACAATATATTATAAAAATAATGAGCCAACAGATTTTTCTGTTATTCCCCTGTCAATGTGTGCTAATGACAAATCTGTCACTTTCGAAAATGTAAGTTCTCTGCTCGAAAAATATTATTCAGAGAAGAATATGGTTTCAAGAATGAGACAGCGTTCTGCTGATTTGAGACAGATTGTCCAGACTGCACTCTCCAAAGATTATAAAAAATATAATCTCCAGCTTAAACAGCTTAATGATACCTCTAAACGCGAAAAATACAAAATATATGGTGAACTTATTACAGCCTATGGGTATCAGCTTGAAGATGGCAGCGATAAGCTTATATGTGAAAACTATTATGACAATAACAATGAGATAACCATACCTCTTGATAAAGAAAAAAGTCCTATAGACAACGCAAAAGCATATTTCGAAAAATACAACAAGTTAAAACGTACATTTGAAGCTCTTACCACAATTACTAAGGAGACTGAAAATGAAATTAATCATCTTGAATCGGTGAAAACTTCTTTAGACCTCGCTACTACTGAAGACGACTTAAAAGAAATAAAAGAAGAACTTGTTCAATATAACTTCATTAAAAGAAAATCATCAGATAAGAAAAGCCGTTTTAAAAGCGTCCCTCTGCACTTTAAAAGTTCCGGAGGTCACGACATATATGTTGGGAAAAATAATTTTCAGAATGAAGAACTTACATTCCATGTTGCAACAGGAAATGATATGTGGTTTCACGCAAAAGGTCTCCCCGGTTCACATGTAATCGTAAAAACAAATGGTGATGAACTTACTGATGCTGAATACGAAGAAGCCGGAAGACTTGCGGCCCATTTTTCAAAAGCTAATCATCAGAAAACTTCTTCCGAAGGCATGGCTGCAAAAATTGAAGTGGACTATATTGAAAAAAAACATGTTAAAAAAGCTAATGGTGGTGCACCGGGATTTGTAATATATCACACAAACTATTCAATGTTAATAGATGGTAATATAGAGGGTATTGAAGAAGTTAAATAAATTATACCCATATACAAAAAGTTGGGCTAACAATGCAATAGCCCAACTTTTTGTTTTTTAATATATTGTATTATAAATATTATCTTAGTACGAACTTATCCTACCATCCAAGCAACCAGCTATAAAGATTCTCATATTTTCTTGCCGAAACATCCCAAGAGAAGTCTGCTGCCATTGCCCTGTCTACGAGTTTATTCCACTCTCTCTTCCTGTCATAATATATCTGTTCTGCATATCTTATAACTCCAAGCATCTCATGTGCATTATAGTTGGCAAATGAAAAACCTGTACCTGTGCTTTCATACTGATTATATGGTTCAACTGTATCTTTAAGTCCTCCTGTCTCACGTACAATCGGAATTGTACCATAACGCAGGCTCATAAGCTGGCTTAATCCACATGGTTCGAATAACGATGGCATAAGAAATGCATCACATGCAGCATATATCTTGTGAGACATATCCTCTGAATAATATATGTTAGCAGATACTTTATTACCATACTTCCAATCAAAATATCTGAACATATTCTCGTACTTCTCTTCACCTGTTCCAAGAACTACGAACTGTATATCATCAGAACAAAGCTCATCCATGACATAAGCGATAAGATCAAGACCTTTCTGATCTGTAAGTCGTGATACAAGACCTATCATCATCTTCTTCTCGTTTACTTCAAGTCCGAGATGTTCCTGCAATGCTTTCTTATTCTTTGCTTTTTCTTTTCTGAAGTTAATAGCATTATACTTCTGATATATTCTGTCATCTGTCTCCGGATTATACTCATTATAGTCAATACCATTAACTATTCCACACAGACTGTTACTTCTTGCCTGCATAAGTCCTTCAAGACCCTCTCCATAAAATGGTGTCTTAATCTCTTCTGCATATGTTTCACTGACCGTTGTTACAAAATCGGCATATGCTATTCCACCTTTTAACAAATTAGCATCATCATATACTTTAAGCTTGTCAGAAGTGAAATAATAATCCGATAATCCTGTCAGTGCCTGAATTGTCTTAATATCCCATACCCCCTGGAACTTAAGGTTATGTATAGTCATAATTGACTTCATATTCTGATAAAACTCTCCGCCCCTGAAACTGTCTTTCATATATATAGGCACAAGGGCTGTCTGCCAGTCATGGCAATGAACAATGTCCGGCTTAAATCCAATAACAGGCAGAGCTGAAAGTGCTGCTCTTGAAAAATAAGAGAACTTCTCTAAATCCCACTTCACATCTCCATATGGTTTAGGCCCACCAAAATATGCTTCATTATCAATAAAATAGAATATGATTCCATCCCATTCAAGCTTAAATATTCCAACATATTTATTACGATAGCCTATATCCATATAAAAATATGCCACGAATTCAAGCTGGCTGGTGTATTCCCATGGCATACTAAGATATTTAGGAATTATTACCCTTACATCATATTCATTTTTATCAAAGCATTTTGGCAATGAACCAACTACATCTGCCAATCCCCCGGTCTTTATAAACGGCACCGCTTCAGATGCAACAAATAATATATTCTTCATTCTGTAACCTCCACAATTAAAAATGAGCTATAATACTTGTATTATAACTCATTTGTACTTTCTTTTAAAGTATAAAGTTAATTATTTTTGACAGTCTGATTCATCTTATACTCTAACCGTATTTTATCTGATATAAGGGCTATAAACTCTGAATTAGTAGGCTTTCCTTTCCCTTCATTAATAGTATAGCCAAATAATTCATCTATTGTATCTATCTTTCCTCTGCTCCATGCGACCTCAATAGCGTGTCTTATTGCACGTTCAACACGACTTGACGTTGTATCATGACGTTTTGCTATTGTCGGATACAGTATTTTTGTTATCGAATTGAGCATCTCCATATCATTCACACACATTATAATTGCATCTCTCAAATACTGATAGCCCTTAATATGTGCAGGAATTCCTACTTCATGTATAATATTTGTCACATCAGCTTCTAAATTTCTCTCTATGTATTCATTTTTATTTTCATATGCATTTACACGTCTTGTATCATGCATCTTTCTCCCCATGGTCCTTCTAATATGCTTTATTCTGTTTATTACCATTTCATTATCAAATGGTTTCATAATATAGTAGCATGCGCCTCTGCTAAATGCATCATCTGTAATGGTTTCCTGACCTATGGCTGACATAACGACAAAAGCCGGACGTTTCATAAGATTTTTATCTTTGTTAACTTTGTCCATTACCGTAAGTCCGTCCATCTTTGGCATAATAATGTCCAGAAGCATAACATCAGGTTGTTTGTTCTTTATAATTTCATATGCCTCTTCGCCATTCTTAGCTTTACCAACGACATTTATTTCTTCATCATTTTCCAAAATATCACTAAGTAACTGTAATATTCGTTCATTATCATCGGCAATTGCTACATTCAATCTGTTCATTTTTATTCTCCCTTCAAATTCAGTGTACTCCCTAAAGTACATTTTTTACAGATAAATTTTGACACAATATTGTACAAACCGCAACCTTTTTTTGTCTCCAAATAACGACTTTTTTCGACATTTGTGTGACATTACTATTATTTTTCCTGCATAAAACGGATAATTTCTTCATTGCTTTTACATAAAGTTCCACTAATAAGTGCCTTAATATATGTCATCTCAAGTGTCATCCCATACAAAGGTATAACCCCGCTTTTTTTCATTTTTTCAGATGAGGAATATATATTCTCATCCTTAAAACACGGAGTTACAAACAAAGGTATATTGTTATTTTTACATTTTTCTGCAAAATAGCATATCGAATTAACCGTCTCATTTCCGGGTGTATCCGTACATGCAGTCTGTGAATGATACATCTGATGCACAACTATTCTGACTGATTCATTAATATCAATTATATCATACCTCAATCCCACATATGGTCTTATTAATAGCACATCATCCTTTATACGTCCAATATCATTTAATTGTATTCCTTTCACCTTGCTGTCTGCATAATACCACCCGGCTATATCTCTTAATATATCTTTATCCGTAATATAATTACATCCGGTTAACTCAAATGCATCTTTACTGAAAAAATCCTCCGAGTATTCCCCGCACTGTGTAATATGTGCTGCATTGTGAATATACATACGGCCGTCCATATTTTTGTAAGATACATAGACTCCTTTGCCAATCCCGGCGCATATAAGTTCCACTGCTGTCTTGAAATTACAATTGCCATTTGCACCTGCACTATTAAGTGGCCTGTTACTTGATACCATAAATACAGGTATGCTTATGTTCTGCAGGATAAGAGCCATTAATGCCGATGTATACGCAAGTGTATCAGTACCATGTGCTATAATTACTCCTTTATACAAAGAAAAATCAATTCCTTTAAGACTGGAAATAATTACATTATAAGAACCGACAGTCATATTTTCACTCAGCACATCCAATATCTGAATCACTTCAAATTCTTCATTTTTGTATTGCGAATCAGATTTTTGAAAATTGTCGACAAGCATTCTTCTGGCTTTTGCCATATCTAATGCCCTGTTAAGATTGTCACTGTCACCAAATGAACATATCGTTCCACCCGTAAGTATAAGTAATATTTTCATATAAACAACCCCTTCCCTTTTCTACACAAATCCATTCTATAGAATATCTCCATAACAGTCAGGTCTTCTGTCCCTGAAAAGTCCCCACTCTATTCGGTTACGTCTTACTTCATCAAGACATATATCCGCACTGATAACGCATTCCTCATCTCTTCCGGCTTCTTTTATAATTGCCCCTGTCTCGTCCGTAATAAATGAAGAGCCATAAAACAAAAGCTCTGACTGTTGGTTTCCATTTTCTTTACAAGGGCTGACCTTCTCAAGTCCTATTCGGTTAGCAGCCACGACCGGAATTATATTACACGCAGAATGCCCCTGCATACACCTCTGCCAATGTCCTTTACTGTCGCATCCAAGAATCGGTTCACTTCCAATTGCCGTAGGATAAAGAATTATATCTGCCCCATTTACCGCAAGGCATCTTGCAGTCTCCGGAAACCACTGGTCCCAGCATATTCCTACACCTATATTTCCATACATTGTTTCCCATACAATAAAGCCTGAGTCTCCCGGCGTAAAATAAAATTTTTCCTGATAGTAATGATCATCCGGTATATGTGTCTTACGATAAACACCAAGTATCTCTCCATCCGCATCTATCATTGCAACACTATTATACATAACATTAACATCTCTTTCATAAAAGCTCACCGGAATAACAACTTTTAATTCTCTGGCCACTTCTGCAAAATGTATAACCGCATCATTTTCTTCAGTGCTTTTTGCAAAGTCATAGTATTCGTATCTTCTTTCCTGACAAAAATACTGCCTCTCAAACAGCTCCGGAAGAAGTATCACATTTGCTCCGCCTGCCGCTGCCTCCCTGACCATTTTATCAGCTTTATTAATATTTTCATCGACATTGCAACTACACTTCATCTGTATAGCTGCCACTTTAATTCTATCCATCTATACCTCCTATCCCGGAATCTGCTGCGTAATACAATGAATGTTGCCACCACCGACAATCACTGCTCTTGCGTCTACAGGCACAATATCTCTTGTTGGAAACAACTCCGCTAATACATCAACTGCCTCTTTATCATTTCTATCTCCAAACTGTGGCACAATTACCGAACCATTCGCTATATAAAAATTAACATAACTTGCAGCAAGTCTCTCTCCCGCCTCACGCTCATCTTCTCCCTCTTCGAATTCAAATGCATCAAGTTCTTCTTTAGTTATACATACAGGCTTTGAAGGGATTCTAAGCTTATGAACAATTATTTTACGTCCATTTGCATCCGTTTCCTCCATGAGAACTTTAAGAGACTCATTACTTAACTTCCATTGTGGGTCACTCTCATCATCTGTCCACGCAAGAACAACATGTCCCGGAGATGTAAATGCACACACATTATCTACATGCTCATTAGTTTCATCATTATATATTCCTCTGGGAAGCCATATAATCTTCGTTGCCCCCGTATACCTTTTCAACTGTTCTTCTATCTGCTCTTTAGTAAGTTCAGGATTACGCCCCCCGCTCAGAAGACACTCCTCAGTGACCAAAAGCGTTCCCTCACCGTCTGAGTGAATCGAACCACCCTCCAGCACAAAGTGCTCTGCATCATAGCATTTCAATCCAAGATTATTGCAAACCTTATATGCCACTTCATTATCCTTATCCCAGTGTGCATAAAGCCCGTCAATCTTTCCTCCCCATGCATTAAACTTCCAGCTTATTCCTCTTACTTCTCCTGATTCATTAATGACACATGTAGGTCCTACGTCTCTGGCCCATGCATCATCCGACGAAATACAAAGATGATGTATTCTGTCTTCATTTTTAAATTCTTCTTTAACTTCTTCTTCATATTCAGATGAAGAAAGCATCCACACATCTTCGCTTTGTGCTATCGCCCTGGCTATGACAGCAAATGCCTTTTTGGCATCACATCCTCTGTTAGTCCATGAGCCGGGTCTTACCGGCCATATCATAACACAACCCCTGTGGTGCTCATACTCAGCCGGCATATGAAATCCATCCTTTAAAGGTGTTGAATCTAATATCATAATAATCCTCATTTCTGACTATCATTTATAAATGCTATGATAATCTCATTTTAAAGTCATCATAACCAAACTCTTTAACAAGTATGCACTTTCCATCCTCTTTCATTACATATATTGACGGAAGTCCGATGCCATTAAATGTATTATTTTTAACCATGGAATATATAGCCATGTCTTCGAAATACAGCCTGTCACCCACCTGAATCTCTTTGTCAAAAGAATAATCTCCAATAATATCCCCTGCAAGACATGTATAAGATGACAACCTGTAATCAAATGCTTTTTCTCCCCACACTCCACTGTCTTTCAACGGTGGTCTGTAAGGCATCTCTAATACATCCGGCATATGACATGCTGCCGATGCATCAAGAATAAGTGTTCTTATATCATTTTCCACAACATCAAGCACCTCTGTGACAAGATAGCCTGCATTTAATGCTATTGCCTCGCCCGGCTCGATATAAACCTCTGCATTATATTTCTTCTTTAATTTCTTAACAATATTTATAAGACGTTCAACATCATAATCATCTCTTGTTATATGATGCCCTCCGCCTATATTAATCCATTTAACACTTTTAAGATATTTATCGAATTTTTCTTCTACTGCATTCACCGTAATTTCAAGGTCATCTGAATTCTGTTCACACAGTGTATGAAAATGAATTCCATCAATAATATCAATAATACGGGGATTCTTTTCAAATTCTTCATTTAGTTTATCCACTGTAACACCGAGTCTTGAACCTTTTGCACATGGGTCATATATTTCATGATCTTTTTGTGTTGAGCATTCAGGGTTAATCCTTAAACCAATGCCGTTTCCCGATTTACACATAGGATAAAACTTCTTAAGCTGTGATATTGAATTAAATATTATATGGTCACATATATCGGTTATTTCCTCAAAATCTTTATCTCTATAGGCCGGTGAAAATATATGATTTTCTTTTCCCATCTCCTCATGACCAAGCTTTGCTTCATAAAGACCACTTGCTGTTGTTCCTGCAAGATATTTTCCGATAAGCGGATATACACAGAAAGCAGAAAATGCTTTCTGTGCAAGTAATATTTTACATCCCGCCTCTTTTTGCACTCTGTCCAAAATCTTAAGATTCTGTATTAATTTCTTTTCATCAATTACATAAGAAGGTGTAGTAATATTATCTATTGTCATATGAATACTAATCCTCGTTTCTACTAATCAACCAGCACAGGATTTTCAACCACCTTCCAAGGTAATCCCCATTTGTTAAGTGCTTCCATATATGGGTCCGGGTCAAATTCATCAGTTGTAAATACGCCCGGTTTCTTCCACTGCCCATTCAACACAAGCATTGAACCTATCATGGCAGGCACGCCGGTAGTATACGAAATTGCCTGTGAACCTACTTCTTTATAACATTCCTGATGGTCACATATATTATAAATATATATTGAACGTTCTTTTCCATCTTTAATACCGGTAAATATACATCCTATATTTGTCTTGCCTACCGTTCTTGGTCCGAGTGATGCAGGATCAGGAAGAAGTGCTTTTAAAAACTGAATAGGAACTATCTGTTTTCCCTCAAATTCTATCGGAGTTGTTGAAAGCATTCCTACATTTTCAAGACATTTCATATGAGTCAGGTAACTTTCTCCGAATGTCATAAAGAACCTGATTCTCTTAACCTCAGGCATATTTCTTCCAAGTGCCTCTATTTCTTCATGATGTAACAGATACATGTCTTTCATTCCGACACCATCAAAATCATACTCTCTCTTTATACTCATAGGAGGAATTTCAACCCATTTTCCATTCTCCATATATGAACCCGGTGCAGATACTTCTCTTAAATTTATCTCAGGGTTAAAATTAGTTGCAAATGGATATCCATGGTCTCCACCATTACAGTCAAGAATATCTATAGTGTGAATCTCATCAAAATAATGCTTCTTTGCATATGCAGCAAATACGCTTGTAACCCCCGGGTCAAATCCTGTTCCTAAAAGTGCCGTAAGTCCCGCCTCTTTGAATTTGTCCTCATAAGCCCACTGCCATGAATAGTCAAAATATGCAGAGAAACCTTTTTCTTTACATCTTTTATCATATATCTTTCTCCACTCTTCATCATCTGTATCTTCAGGCTCATAGTTGGCCGTATCGATATAATCAACACCTGCTGCAAGACATGCATCCATAATTGTAAGGTCCTGATAAGGAAGTGCAACATTGAGCACTGCATCAGGACTGTATTCCTTAATAAATGCTGTAAGTTCTTCCACATTATCAGCATCAATCTTTGCAGTCTTAATAACCGTATCCGTTGTACACTGAAGCTTTTCTTTCATAGCATCACATTTACTCAGTGTTCTGCTTGCAATCATAATCTCATTAAACACTTCACTGTTCTGGCAGCATTTACTTATAGCTACCTGTGCAACTCCACCACATCCGATAATTAATAATTTTGACATATTATCCTCCATTCTATAATTATAATCTCTCGGAATCTCTA
>DEGR01000050.1 GCA_002351535.1 Lachnospira sp. UBA2821 | reverse complement strand
GGCTTGACCTGGAAGCTGGTTTGGAGATGTTAATTCGATTTCAATGTGTAGTTTTGAAGGTATAAGAGATAAACATAAGATAAATGAAGCCATCACTTTATGTGATGGCTTTTTGGATTGTATTATTAAGGTTTATTTGGTATAATAATAGTTATGGAAAAATGTAAAGGCAGGTGGTAAGGAATGTTAAATATCTACAAAACAGACGAATCTATACTCCACAAACTTGATGCACCGGAAGAGGGAGCATGGATACATCTGGTTAATCCAACAAGTAAAGAGATTAATCAGGTGTCAGATTATTTCGAGCTTGAGGTAAATGACGTCGCGGCAGCACTGGATGAAGAGGAAAGTTCGCGTATTAGTCTGGAAGATGGATATACACTTATATTAGTTGATATTCCTACCACAGAGGTCAGACATGAGAAAAAGATGTATACTACTATACCTCTTGGTATAATATTAAAACACGATTTGATAATTACTATATGCAGAGAAGATACACCTATATTACAATATTTTATTACTAACAGGGTAAGGGAATTTAGTACCAAAAAGAAAATGAGATTTATATATCAGATTTTATTCAGGTCTGCAGCATTATATCAGAGTAATCTTTATACAATAGATAGAAAAAGAACAGAGATAGAGGAAAGAGTAGAGGGGGATACACAGAATGTTGATTTGATTGAACTGCATGAGCTTGAATCTACACTTGTATATTTTGCAACATCATTAAGGGCAAATAATATAGTTCTTGAAAGGCTGAAGAGATATAAAAGACTGGAACAGTATTCAGAGGATATGGAACTTTTAGAAGATGTAACAGTAGAGTATCAGCAGGCTATTGAGATGACGAATATATACAGGGATATTATTGATGGTACAAGAGAACTGTTATCATCGGTAATTGATAACAGGCTGAATAATGTAATGAAGTACCTGACATCGATAACACTTGTTATGGCTATTCCAACTATTATTTCGGGAATATATGGTATGAATGTGTCAGGAAAATGGATGCCATTATCTTCAACACCATACGGATTTGGTATTATATGTGTTTTGATATTGATAATATGTCTGATAGCTATAATGATACTTAGGAAGATGAAAATGTTATGAAATAGTGATAATGTACTTATTTGTGTACAAGCATATATCGATATTGACAAAAATTATCATGTTTGCTACTCTAATATAAAATAATATAACTATACCTTATGGATGAGGGAGTAGTCGGCGTATTATAATGTATACGTGGCAAGTCAACATAATGACCTGATTAAGGTCTGGCTTGTCTTTAAATGATGAGACTCATGCATAGCTTTTGTGCTATGCATGAGTCTTTTTGTCTGTATGAATAATTAACGGCTGCATAAAAGGCATTGCATAAGGTTGCAAAAAGGAGAAAAATATGGATTTATTAGCAGTAGTATTATTAGCAGTGGGACTGGCAATGGATGCCTTTGCGGTATCGATATGCAAAGGACTGGCAATGAAAAAGATTAAAGTCAGTAAAATGTTGATTATTGGTCTGTGGTTTGGCGGCTTTCAGTCTCTTATGCCGTTTATAGGCTATATTTTAGGAAGTCAGTTTGAACGTTTTATTAATGCTGTAGCACCGTTTGTAGGATTTATATTATTAGTTCTTATAGGTGGAAATATGATTAAGGAATCATTAAGTAAAGAGGAAGAAGTTGAGACAGCAACCATCGATTTTAAGGAAATGTTAATACTTTCGGTTGCCACGAGTATAGATGCACTTGCAGTTGGAATTACGTTTGCATGTGTACCTATATCGATTTCGAATTCAATAAGCAGATTTGCAAATACAATGATAGGAATAGCAATTATTGGAATTATAACATTTATTATTTCTGTAATTGGTGTTAAAATAGGAAATATATTTGGTGCAAAGTATAAGAACAAGGCGGAATTTGCAGGAGGTGTTATACTTATTCTTATAGGTTTGAAAGTTATCATTATGTAGAAAGAACAGAGATAGTATATTTTAGGCCGCATTGCACATTTTAAATGGAGGTACAAGATGAATAACATTATTTCAAAATTATTAATGTATGGCGATATGCCAGAAGATAGTATACTTATGCAGTTAAGTGATGTATGCAGACAGTTTAATGCCGGTGAATATGAGAAAGACCAGCTTGTTACGCAGATATATAAACAGGTAAAGAGAATACTTATTGTAGCAACTGATTATGGATTTGATAAAAATCTGTGGCATAATTATCTTACATTCCTGCTTATAAATGATGAGAATCCATTTAGCATTACATGTGAAAAGATTGGAGCAAATGATGGCAGTGTAAATTATTTTGCAAAAAATGATTTCAAGATGTTTAAAAAACTCTTTGATTACGATTTTTCACCAATGGAGAAAGAACTTGGCATTGATTGTTTTACAAGATTGTCTGACTACAAGTCAATTGTAAAACCTGATTTGATGTACAATAAAAATGTGAGCGAAAAGGTAATATCGCTTAGTGAAAAATTGGAGAAAACATGCAATGAAGATGAGTTTTTTGATTGTATAACACAGTTTTACAAAGACTATGGTGTTGGAATGTTTGGACTTAATAAAGCATTCAGAATAGCCAGTGAGGATAACAGGGTAATATTTAAACCGATTAATAACATGGACAGAGTTATGTTGGACGACCTTATCGGATATGAAATCCAGAAGAAGAAACTTGTCGATAATACAAAGGCATTTGTAGAAGGTAAAAAGGCAAATAATGTTCTGTTATTTGGTGATAGTGGAACAGGTAAATCAACAAGCATTAAGGCTATAGTGAATCAGTTCTATGACAGTGGATTAAGGATGATAGAGATATATAAACATCAGTTTAAGGACTTATCAAATGTAATCGCACAGATAAAAAACAGGAATTATAAGTTCATAATATATATGGATGATTTGTCTTTTGAGGAATTTGAGATAGAGTATAAGTTTCTGAAAGCAGTTATAGAAGGTGGAGTTGAGACTAAGCCTGAGAATATACTTATATATGCAACGTCTAACAGACGTCATCTTATTAAGGAAACATGGAATGACAGAAGTGATGTACAGGTTGATAATGGAATGCACAAGTCTGATACAATGGAGGAAAAACTTTCACTTGTTAACAGATTTGGTGTTACTATATGCTACTCTAAGCCATCACAGAAAGAGTACTTTAACATAGCACTTGAGCTTGCTAAGAGAGCTGGCATCAATATGAGTGAGGACGAAATAAGGGCAGAGGCTAATAAGTGGGAATTAAGTCATGGAGGAATATCAGGAAGAACTGCACAGCAGTTTGTAAACTATCTGGCAGGAACTGTAGAGTAGAGAGATGATTGTAACAGAGAAGAGGATTAGTATGATTTTTCACACTAATCCTCTTCTTCGTCGTCCTCTTCATTTTTGAATAAGTTATATATTGCAAGAATGAAGAGCCTTATAACATAAAATATTGCAAAGAACACCATAAAACCGGCAACACCGAATACGATATCGGCAAATTCCATGTTGCCGGTATTTGTCATTTTCTGACCAATTTCAATAGCAAATGTAATTACTATTATAAGTGTAAATACATATATCCATGCTATCACTAAAACGTGTTTCTTTGATAAAGCTTTAAACAGAGGGTATATGACAAATATCATTAACATTCCGATAAAGCCGATAACAAGGAAATGAAGTTGTTTATCATTAAAAATTCCTTCATAACTGTCATTGAGAGTAAGTATTTTATTATGTATTTTTGCAATAATATCGACACACCAATATAATAATGATGACATTTTGTATTCCATCCTTTCAATAATTTTGCATGTTTGAGTATATATTTTATGCATGTGTTTGTCAATATGTGTAATATTCTTATGCAATTACACGATTGGCAAAAGTGTCAAATTAGAGTATAATAACATGGGCTTATAAATATGCCGTCAGAATGGAGGAATATACATGGCAACTAAAGAAAATAATATGTATTCTAGATTTGTAGAGAATAATATGATAGATAAGAAATATTATGACAAATATCAGGTCAAGAGGGGACTGCGTAATCAGGATGGAACAGGCGTAATGGCCGGAGTAACTAACATATGTAATGTTCATGGTTATGTGGTAAGTGAAGGTGAGAAGATTCCGGATAACGGAGAATTGACATTCAGGGGCTATAGTATTAAAGACCTCGTTGGAAATGTTGAGAAGGAAGACAGATTTGGTTACGAGGAGATAGTATATCTTCTTCTTATGGGAAAATTGCCGGATAGGGAGCAGCTAACGGAATTTGACAGGATTATTGATGACAACAGACCTCTTCCAAGAGATTTCTTTGGAGACATGATACTTAAAGCACCTTCATTAAATATAATGAATAAACTTGCAAGAAGCGTTCTTTCTTTATATTCATATGATGATTGTCCTGATATAATTACTCCTGAACATGAGATAGACACTGCTATTTCTATTATTTCAAAATTGCCTGTTATAATGGTTCTGGCATATTATGTTAAGCAGGCCTGTTATTGTGACAAATCGATGATTATGCATCCGCTTATACCGGGACAGTCAACAGCAGAAACAATATTGTCAACACTTCGTAAAGACAGACAGTTTACAGATAAAGAAGCAAAAGTGCTTGATGTAATGCTTATGTTACACGCAGAGCATGGTGGTGGTAATAACTCAACATTTACATGCAGGGTGTTATCATCATCGGGTACAGACCCATATTCAGCATATTCAGCGGCAATAGGTTCATTAAAAGGACCAAAACATGGTGGAGCTAATCATAAAGTTGTCGGAATGCACAAATATATAAAAGAGACAGTAAAGGATTGGGAAGATGACGGTCAGGTCATGGATTGTCTTCTTAAGATAATTAATAAAGAAGGATTTGATGAATCGGGGCTTATATATGGAATGGGACATGCCGTTTATACATTATCAGACCCAAGAGCGGAGATTCTTAAGGAAAATGCATGGAAACTCGCAAAAGGAACAGAATATGAGGCCGAATTAAGACTTCTTAATAAGATAGAGGAATTATCTCCATTGGCATTTGAGAAAGTAAAAGGAGATGCAAAGACAATATGTGCAAATGTTGACATGTATAGCGGCTTTGTTTACAAAATGCTTGGAATACCTGAAGATTTATTTACACCATTGTTTGCAGTTGCAAGAATGGCGGGATGGAGTGCCCACAGATTTGAGGAAATAGTATCAGGAAGAAGGATTATCAGACCTGCATATAAAGCTATAACCCGTAAAAGGGAATATGTAAGTATAGATGAGAGAAACAAATAAACAGATATGTAATTAACCGGAGGTAGCGATGTATAACGATATTCATATAGGCGGTGTTACAATTCACATGTATGGCCTTATGATAGCCATAGGATTTCTTATTGCTTATATTGTTACAGAAGTAAGAGCAAAAAAAAGGAATCTTGACAGTGATATTATATTTGGAATATTATGGTGCGCCATATTTGGGGGACTTGTTGGTACAAGACTTCTTTATTATATAGTGAGCATCAGGGATATTATAGATGACCCATCCATAATATGGAATTTTTCGAATGGTTATGTTGTATATGGAGGAATTATTGGAGGAGTTGCAGCTTCATATATATATAGCAGAATTAAGAAGTTTATTTTTTTAGATTATTTTGATCTGGTGATGCCATCGGTAGCATTGGCACAGGGATTTGGAAGAATAGGCTGTTTTTTTGCAGGCTGTTGTTATGGAAGGGAAACAGATTCAGTTATAGGAATAACATTTAATAATTCTGCATATGCACCAAATGGTGTAAAGTTGATTCCAACACAGCTTATATCAAGTGCAGGAGATTTTATTATTGCTGCTATTCTGTTCGTATATGCAGGTAGAAATAAAAGAAAGGGCAGAGTTGCTTCTTTGTATCTTATATTGTACAGTATAGGAAGATTTCTGATAGAGTTTTTAAGAAACGATTACAGAGGAAGTGTCGGACCGTTTTCAACTTCACAGATTATAGCATTCATGCTTTGTATAGTTGGAGTAGTATTGTTTATTAAAGCAGACAAAAGCAGAGATAATGAGATAGAATGTTAAGGTAAAAAAATCGTAGCCATATCAGACTTGATTGATATGGCTGCGATTTTTTATGTTAAATATTATGCATTGTATTTTTTTATAAACGCAAGACCAAGAGGATAAGGACCGGTATGGCATCCAACTGTTGTTCCAACGCATGATTCAATTGTATCTTCGCATTTTATATGCAAAGCTTCTTCTACAGATATTTTAAATTCAGCAGCTTCTTCAAACTGGAAACCTGTTCCAACAAGAAAACGATAATCATTTATGTTAATTGAAGGGTTACTGAATGTCTTTTGTAAAAGTTTAATTATAGAAAGTTTTGCTTTTTTGGTTGTTCTTGATATTCCGCCAAGGGAAATATCTCCGTCAGACATTATTATAATAGGCTTTATACCAAGTTTGTCACCTGCTATCGTTGCAACTTTACCAATTCTGCCATTCTTTATAAGATATTCCAGAGAACCAACAGTAAAATAAATCTTGCCGGTATTTTTAATATCGTTGGCATATTTTATGGCATCCTCGAAGGATACATTATCATTTCTCATATTTACAAGTTCATTGACAAGAAGAGCCTCAGACATTGTATTAAGAGTTGAATCTATAACTTCAATTTTTGCATCGGGATATTGTTCAATAATCTGTTCTTTAGCTGTTGAGGCACTGTTAAACGAACCACTGAAACAAGATGAGATGCACACGCATATAATAGGAGTAGAAGCTTCAGCATAAGGGAGAAATGCATCGTAAAAATCTCCGACGGAAGGGAGTGATGATTTCGGAATTTCATGATTCTCAGCCATACGTCTGTAGAATTCATCATGAGTTATGCCTTCTCCTTCTTTCATATAGTTTTTTCCATCAAAAGTAACATAAAAAGGTACAATTTTGACATCATTTCTATCGGTATATGCTTTTAACAAATCACATGCACCGTCGCTGATTATTTGAAAATTCATAATTTTTTCCTTTCGTTAAATGGTGTTAATATATTATAAGATAAAGGTAATGACAACACCATGTAGTATTCAATACTACATATGATAGCACAAAGATAAGCAAAAGAAAAGAAGTTTTTTATATTTATTGAAGGGAGTTTATAAATGATGGATATAAAGTGGAAAAGTCCGGAAGCTGATGATGTTGCAAGAATTGCTACAATGAATAATACAAAAAATATGGGAAGTGACTGTTCGGCAGTCAACATTTATCTGCTTAGAAATAAGTATGACATAAAGATTAGCTTCTATAAAGGTTTTTTGTTAAGAAAATATAGTGGGGAAGCGGGGAGAAGAGGATTCGGATTTCCAATAGGAGACGGTAATGCAGAAGACGTTATTAATGTATTAAAGCAGGATGCACAAAGTAGAAATGAAAAAATGGAATTTTGTCTTTTGGACAGATATCAGAAGGATTTTTTGGAGAAATATCAACCGGATAAATATTATTTCATTACAGACAGGGCAAATAGTGATTATATATATAAATGTGAAGATTTGTGCAGACTTACCGGTAAGAAATATCATAAGAAGAAAAATCATTGTTTAAAATTCGCAAGGGAATATAAAAATTGCCATTTTGAGATATTAGATTCAGATAATATTAATGATGCATATAATGTGGCATTAGAGTGGTATAATGAAAAATCAGAGAATCATGATTCTTCAAAAAGGTTTGAACTGGAAGAAATATGTGAGTGTGTAAAATATTATGATAAACTTAATATTAATGGAGGAGTATTATATGCTGATGGGAAAGCCGTTGCAATGACAATTGCATCAGCAATTAACAGTAATATCTGTGATATACATTTTGAAAAGGCAATAGGAGAATATGCGGGCAATGGCGGATATGCATTTATTAATCGTGAATTTGCTTTGAATTTAAATGGATTTACCTATATTAACAGAGAGGAAGACATAGGCGTAGAAGGATTAAGAAAAGCGAAAATGTCTTATCATCCATACAACATATTTCATAAATACAGTGCTGTAGAAAAAGATTATTGCTTGTGATAACACCGGCATTTTGATATAATTATACTATATTTTCGAAGGAGGAATAAAGTATGAAATTATTAAAAAGAAGAATTGCATGTTACCTATGTGCAGCAATTGCATTTACAACAGTTTTCTGCCAGACAGCGGTTATAGAGGCTAAGGCAGCAACACAGAATGTTAATTTAAGATTTGTGTATTATGAACAGGGGGCATTGGATGATGCTAAAGTCTGTGTTGAGAAAGGCGCACCTTATATCAACATCGGAGATTATTGTTCAGCCAGTGTATCAGGATATGATAAGAATGAAAAATACTATTATAATGATTATTCTTATCTGTCAAACACTACGGGTGTCAAATACAAAAGCAGTAATTCAAAAGTTCTTACAGTTAATGCCAAAACAGGTGAAGCAGTGGCAAAGAAGACAGGAAAGGCTGATGTTACCATAAGCTTTAAAGGAAAAAAAGTTAAACTTGAATTTAATGTAGTTAAGAGCCTTGCTTCTTACAAAAAGAATTATAATAAGATTAACTCGACTGTAAAGGCAGCAGCAAAAAATGTTATAAAAATATATGCCAAAGGAATAAATGCATCAAATAAATATACATTAGCTACAGCAATGGGAGTATACAGCAACAGAAAATCCCAGTTTTCAAATTATCCATCGGCTTATACAACAATAACAGAATATAAAGACGGGGTAACAAAGGTTAATAAAGTTGTTATATTTAATCCTATTATCAGAAGAAGTGAGACAATCAGCTCAGCATTATCAGAGTTTGCCAGAGAGAGAAATCCGTTATCAACATTCAAATCAAAGGATATGTTCAAAGTAGTATCCGTAAATGGAAAAGGTAATGAAATAAATATAAAACTTAAAAAAGGCGTTACAGAAAATAATATTTTTGGAATTCAGATGTATGAAAGAGACAATACTAAAGTAGCAAAGCTTAATAGTACTTCATTTGATATAAGTGTAAGGGAAGATAAAACAGGTCTTATTTATAAGGCAAAAGCAACAGTAACACTTAATTCTAATGTTATTAAGGTTAACACAGGCTCATTTAAAATGAAGTCAGGAAGCAGATATACAATGGTGTCATATTCAGGTGACTGGTTACATGATTCGAATGTGACATTCAGAGCAAAATAGTGAAGATTGAGTTATGTCAGGGATAGTAAAAAAAATAAATGAAAACGAAGTGGATTATATTTACAATAATTATATGGTTAAAGATTTTCCAAAAGCGGAGTTAAAACCGCTCGAAAGGATTAAATATACGATGTCAACGGGAATGTGTGAGGTTCTCACATTGTATGATGAGGAAAATATAAAATCATATGCGGTATTAATAATTCCACAGGATGGAGAATATGTCCTGTTAGATTATTTTGCGGTAGTTAAAAATTATCGTGGAACCGGAATAGGACATGAGATGCTGGAGAAAATTATGGAATATCTTGACCAGCACAAAAAGCATATAAATGGAATGTTTATTGAGTGCGAATCACCTGAATATGCGACTAGTGAGTATGAAAGGATAGAAAGAGAAAGACGCATCAAATTTTATAAAACATGTGGTTGCAATGAAACGGGATTTGGTTCAGAGTTATTTGGAGTTACATATGATGTGTTAGAAATGGACATAGATAAAGAAAACGATAATTCATTTATAGAAGACCTTATACTCGTTTACAGACAGATGTTTACGCAGGAACATTTTGTAAATAAAGTAAAATATTGGATTAATAATTAATAATTAATTATAAAACACATATGCTGCTAATATAATCTAAGGCATATGTGTTTTTTTGTGGTTTAATAAAATTAAGTATATATGTAAAAAAAATATAAACTGTATTGACGCATAAATGATAATAGTGCTATTATTCATAAAGTTGAGGTAGTGTGAAAGATACATTGATATGATGGTTTTTCACACGATAATTTATAATAAGGCAGAAAGGAAAAATAAGATGGGTAAAATATTTAAAAACATGATTCCATATTGGAAGATGATTTTATTTGTGATTGTGTTTCTTATTGTTCAGGCAATGTGTGACCTGGCATTACCAACATATACATCAAATATAATTGACGTTGGTATCCAGAATAAAGGTATTGAGCATATTCTTCCTGATAAGATTACTGAAGACAAATATAAAAAAGTAGTATTGTTTATGGACAGTAAAGAAAAGTCAGAGTGGGAGAAATGTTATAAGAAGACAAAAGATAACGTATATAAAAGGATAGAAAATGATGATAATAAATTATCAGAGCTTGATGATAAGCTTTCAACTGCTATATTTATGAGTTATTCCATGTCTTCGATTGATGAAAAGACATTTAAGAAACAGATGGCGGAACAGACTAAGCAGGATGAAAAAACATTTGAAAAAATGTCAGTCAGTGATATAGGTAAAATGCTTGGCGTTGACCTTAAGGTTACAAAGAAAAAAGGTGTTAACTATGTTGACATGAGGGACATTTTTGTTACAATGCTTGAAAACAACCAGATGACGGAGGAACAGATTGGTAAGCTTACAGACACTATGGCTGAAAAGTTTGATAAAGTCGGTGATACTGTAACAAAATCAATGGGAATTGCATTTGCAATAAAATGTGACAAAGAGACCGGGATAGATATTGATAAAATACAGACCGCTTATCTGTGGAGAGCCGGGCTTAAAATGCTTCTTGTAGCACTTATAATGGGAGCGGCAACTGTAATAGTAGGATTCTTTGCATCAAAAATCGGAGCAGGAATAGGAAGGGATTTAAGAAAGAAGATATTTACAAAGGTTGTCGGGTTCTCAAATACAGAGATGGATAAATTCTCTACCGCATCCCTTATTACCAGAAGTACAAATGATATACAGCAGATTCAGATGGTGTCTGTAATGCTTTTAAGAATGGTATTATATGCACCAATAGTAGGTATCGGCGGTGTCTTAAAAGTTGTTAATACACGTTCTGGAATGGGATGGATTATTGTTGTGGCAGTGGCAGTTCTTCTTGCATATGTAGGAATATTAATGACACTTTCACTTCCAAAATTCAAGATTATGCAGGTTATGGTAGATAAAGTTAATCTCGTATCAAGAGAAATACTTACCGGATTATCAGTAATAAGAGCATTTGGAAGAGAAGAAAAAGAAGAAGAAAGATTTGATAATGCGAACAGGGAACTTACAAAGACAATGTTATTTACAAATAGAGTAATGACATTTATGATGCCGGGAATGATGCTTATTATGAATGGACTGTCGGTATTAATCGTATGGGTTGCATCGCATAAGATAAATGATGGAACGATTCAGGTAGGTGCAATGACAGCATTTATTACATATGCGATGATTATAGTAATGTCATTCCTTATGCTTACAATGATGTCAATTATGCTTCCAAGAGCCGGAGTTGCCGCTGACCGTATAGATGAGGTTATTAAGACTGATTCGTCTATTATGGATAAAGAAAAACCTGATAAATTACAGGAACATAAAGGTATTGTTGCATTTGAACACGTTAATTTCAGGTATCCCGGTGCAAAGGAGGATGTGTTATCTGATATTGACTTTATTGCAGAGCCGGGTAAGACCACAGCTATTATAGGAAGTACAGGATGTGGAAAAAGTACACTTGTTAATCTTATTCCAAGATTATATGATGTAACCGGAGGAAGAATCCTTATTGATGGAAAAGATATAAGAGATATTACAATGAAAGAGCTTAGGGAAGAGATAGGATATGTTCCTCAAAAGGGGATATTGTTCTCTGGAACAATAGCATCTAATCTGAGATTTGGTAAAAAGGATGCGACAGATGAGGAGATTAAAAATGCAGCAGAGATAGCACAGGCGACAGAGTTTATTAATGAAAAAGAGGACAAATATGAAAGCTCTATTTCTCAGGGTGGCTCAAATGTATCAGGCGGACAGAAACAAAGGCTTTCTATAGCAAGGGCTATAGCAAAGCAACCTAAAGTATTTATATTTGATGACAGTTTTTCAGCATTGGATATGAAGACTGATGCGGTATTAAGAAAGGCTTTAAGTGAAGATGAACATATTAAAGACAGTACAGTAATTATAGTGGCCCAGCGAATAAGTACGATTATAAATGCTGATAACATTCTCGTAATAGATGATGGAAAGATTGTCGGAAAAGGAACTCATAAAGAACTTCTTGCCAATTGTGAAGTATATCAGCAGATTGCAACATCACAACTGTCAGAGAAAGAACTTGGTCTGGCATAGGAAAGATGTATCTGCAGAAAGGAGATTAGTATATGAGTACAGATAGAAGCCGTAGAAGAGGTCCTGCCGGACATGGTGGAATGGTACCGGTTGAAAAAGCAAAAGATATGAAAGGCTCAATTAAGAAGCTTGTTAAATATATGGGAAGATATAAGTTTGCAATATTGGCTATTATGATATTTGCAGCTATATCTACAGTATTTACTGTAGCAGGTCCAAAGGTACTTGGTAAGGCAACAACAGCACTTGCTAATGGACTTATGGATAAAATACAGGGTAAAGGCGGAATTGATTTTGATTATATAGGTAAAATTCTTCTTATAGTATTGGCACTATACGGTGTCAGTGCAATATTCAGTTTTGTACAGGGCTGGATTATGACAGGAATTTCGCAGAAAGTATGTTACAAATTAAGAAAAGATATTTCTGAAAAGATTAACAGAATGCCAATGAAATATTTTGAGAGCAGAACATATGGAGAAGTCCTCTCAAGAATTACTAATGATGTTGATACTTTAGGTATGGGACTTAATCAGAGTATAACAACTATAATTACTTCAGTTGCTACAATGATTGGTGTACTTATAATGATGCTTAGCATTTCACCTCTTATGACTCTTATAGCGATTGTAATATTACCTGTATCTATCAGCCTTATATCATTTACGGTAAAAAAATCACAGAAATATTTTAAAACCCAGCAGGAATATCTTGGTAACATAAATGGTCAGGTAGAGGAAGTGTATGGTGGTCATCTGGTTATTAAGGCATACAACAAAGAGGAAGAAACAATAAAAGAGTTCAACAAAACTAATGATGTGCTTTACGATTCAGCATGGAAATCACAATTTATGTCAGGTATGATGATGCCAATTATGATGTTTGTCGGTAATCTTGGATACGCAGGTGTTGCACTTACTGGCGGACTGCTTGCTATTAAAAATGTAATTACAATCGGTGATATTCAGGCATTTATTCAGTATGTTAAGAACTTTACCCAGCCAATCCAGCAGATTGCCCAGGTTATTAATCAGGTTCAGTCTATGGCCGCTGCGGCAGAAAGAGTATTTGAGATTCTTGAAGAAGAGGAAGAAGACCAGATAGTTGATAATCCTGTCAGTACAGATGGTATTAAAGGAGAAGTTGAATTTTCAGATGTTCATTTTGGATATGTAGATAATCAGACTATAATTAATGACTTTAGTGCAAAGGTTAAGGCCGGAAGTCAGGTTGCAATAGTAGGACCTACCGGAGCAGGCAAAACTACAATGATAAAACTTCTTATGAGATTCTATGATGTATCTTCAGGTGCGATATTGATTGACGGACATAATGTCAAAGATTTTAACAGAAGAGAACTGAGGGATTTGTTCGGAATGGTTCTTCAGGATACATGGCTGTTCAAAGGTACAATAATGGAAAATATCCGTTATGGAAGACTTGATGCAACAGATGAAGAAGTTATTGCGGCAGCAAAAGCGGCACATGCACATCATTTCATTCAGACACTTCCAGGCGGATATGATATGGAATTAAATGAAGATGCAAGCAATGTGTCACAGGGACAGAAACAGTTATTAACTATCGCAAGAGCGATACTTGCTGACAATCCTATACTTGTGCTTGACGAGGCAACATCTTCGGTTGATACAAGAACTGAACACCGTATTCAGAAGGCAATGGATAATCTCATGAAGGGCAGAACAAGTTTTGTTATTGCCCACAGACTTTCAACTATTAAGGATGCGGATATGATACTTGTTATGAAGGACGGAGATATTGTAGAACAGGGAACGCATAGTGAACTTCTTGAAAAGAATGGATTTTATGCTGCATTATATAATTCACAGTTTGAGCAGGTATCATAGCAGCCGGTATGGAGGAAAAAGTGAGATACGAAGATGTTGAGAGGTATATTCTTAATATACCTAAGTTTACTAAAAAGAATAGTCTTACTCACACCAGAACAATGTTGAAGAAGCTTGGTGTGGATTATGACAAAAGAAAAATTATTCATGTTGCAGGAACTAATGGCAAAGGAACAGTATGTGCATATATTGAAAATGTACTGAGAAAATGTGATAAGGAGGCGGGGATGTTTATATCCCCGCATCTTGTGCGTATGACAGAGAGAATTTCCATAGACGGAAATGAAGTCACAGAAGATGAATTTGTAGAAAGTTTCTGCAATGTTAAAAATATAGTTGATAATGAAGAATATCCCCATCCGAGTTATTTTGAATTCCTGTTTCTTATGGCAATGGAAATATTCGACAGGCATAACGTTGAATATATTATATTAGAGACGGGGCTTGGTGGAAGACTTGATGCAACGAATGTATTTGAAAGACCGTATGTTACGGTTATTACTTCTATTGGACTTGACCATACCGAAATTCTCGGTGATACAATAGGAAAGATAGCATATGAAAAGGCCGGAATAATTAAAGAAAATGTGCCGGTTATATTTGCAGACATTTGCAAAGAGTCAACAGACGTAATCGTAGATACAGCCAGAAAACATAACAGCACCTATATTTCAGTCGGAAATGACGATTATAAAATTTTAAAAAAAAGTAATAATGATATTGATTTTTGTCCACTTTGTGGTTATTATTTAAATGATGCGTTCAAAGTACCATTTATTACAGAATATCAGGTGCAGAATGCAATGCTTGCGCTTGCAGCATTAAGCTGCATGGATGATATAAAGGATAAGATTGAGGAAATACGTGAAGGTATTGGTAATGTACAATGGCACGGAAGAATGGAACAGGTTATGCCCGGCGTTTATTTTGATGGTGCTCACAACGGTCCGGGAATAGAACAGTTTGTAAAGACTGTCAAAGAATATCCATGTAAGGGACGTAAACTTATATTGTTTTCCGTGGTAAAGGAAAAAGACCATGAGTACATGATTAATCAGATAAAAGATGTTATTAAACCTGATAAGGTATATATAACAGAAGTAAAAGGCGAGAGAGCTCTTGACACAGAGGTGTTAGAAAGAGAATTTACAAATATGGATAAATATGTCTCAAAAGATATAGAAGAAACATTTAAAAAGGCAATTTCTGAAAAAAGGCAGGAAGATGTTTTATTTTGTGTCGGTTCATTATATCTGATAGGAGATTTACTTAAATATGTTGATAATAGTGAAAGGTAATGGTGAATAATATGTTGAATTTCGATGAGGAAATCAAGAAGTTTCATCCTAGTCTTGAAGTTGAGGATACAGAGGATGCAATATATAACAATACAACGACAGATATAACAGACATAGTGATTGATTTGTTAAAGGAAGTAAAGGATAACGGTTAAGGAAGGATAAAGAGATGATATGTTATAGATGTGGCAGCGTCCTTTCTGATGATAATTTATGTCATAGCTGTGGTGCCGATGTTTCAGTATATAAGAAAGTAATAAGTCTTTCTAATGCATATTATAACATGGGACTGGCAAAAGCTAGTGTGCGTGACCTTGCAAGCGCAGCAGATTATTTACGACGCAGTATTAAATTTGATAAGAGAAACATTAATGCCAGAAATCTTCTGGGATTAGTATATTTTGAAATGGGTGAGGCTGTTCAGGCATTATCTGAATGGGTCATAAGTAAGAATTTCCAGCCTGATGATAACAGGGCAGATATATACATTAAGGAACTTCAGTCAAATCCTACCAGATTAGATACAATTAATCAGACAATTAAGAAGTTTAATATAGCACTGGGATACGCACAGGAGGGAAATGATGACCTTGCAGTAATACAGCTTAAAAAGGTGCTAAACCTTAATCCTAATCTGATAAAAGGACATCTTATTCTTGCTTTGCTTTACATGAAAAGAGGAGATTATGACAGAGCTAAGAAGCCTGTTATGAAAGTACTTAAGATAGATGCTAATAATGTACTTGCCAAAAAGTATCTTGCAGAGATTGAGAATAAACCGGGTAAAAAGAATAATAACGAAGAGGAGACTGTATCAAAATCTTCTTCAAGAATATCGGACAGAAAGAGATTCAAACCGGAATTTGATACAGGAGCTAATGAGCCGCTAAGCGGATATGATGTTATTATTCCTAATAACGGATATAAGGAATCTAACAATGGCACTATTGCAGTGCTTAATGTTATTATAGGAATAATAATAGGTGTTGCGGCTACGTTCTTCCTGATTACTCCGGCAAGAGTTAATTCGCTTAATTCAGCACACAAAAAAGAGGTTGTCAATCTTAATTCACAGATAGCAAGTCTTAATTCAAAGATTACTGATCTGAATGGCAAGCTTGATGAGGCAAACAGTGGTAAGGCTGATTTACAGAACCAGATAGATACTACTAATAATGAAAATAATTCGATGGCAGCAGATTATGAAAGACTTGTAACTGCACTCATTGATTATCAGGCAAAGAGTTATGTAGAGAGTGCTGAGCAGATAAGCAGCATTTCAGGTATCAATTCACCGGATTATGAGACTAAATATTCTGAAAGCTTCAGGAATCTTTGTGGAACTATAAAGGATGAGGTATACACAGAGGCTGCCAAGGCAACTTATTCGGAAGCAGTTTCGTTAGTTGATTCGGCTTATACACTGGCAACATGGGATGCTGCCGTAACAAAACTTGAAAAATGTTTTGCATATGATTATAAGAGTATTGATTACAGTTCACTAATTGAAAAACTGAATACAGCGTATACATCAAGATATCAGTGTGCACAGACTGAAGATGCGGCAAATGCAGCTTCATATAAAGAAAAGGCCGTTTCGCAGATGCAGAATATAGTTAATATAATTTCTGCAGATTCAGGGGTAAGTACCTCAGCGGTAAAAACAGCACAGGATGCACTTGCTGCATTACAGGCAATGTAAAAAATAAAGAGATACAAATGATAACCGTCAGAATAAAGTTCTGGCGGTTTTGTTATATATTTATATTACATGTAGCGACATGTCGCTCGGAAATGAGGAGTATTATGCAGGCTAAAGTAAAGGGTAATACCCTGATATTAATTATATCGGGGGATGTAGACCATCACAGTTCAGAGATTATTAAACAGATAGCGGACAAAAGAATTATGGAGAATAATATTAGAAATATTATATTTGACTTTTCTAAGAGTACATTTATGGACAGTTCGGGTATAGGAGTTGTTATAGGAAGATATAAGCTGGTTAACATGGCCGGGGGCAGGATTGCCGCTGTTAATATAAACCCGACAATTGACAGAATATTTGTCATATCAGGATTAAATAAAATAATTGAGAGATATGATACTGTCGAAGATGCATTGATGGAATATCAGAAAGGATAATGTAGAATAATGGAAAAATTATATGTTGAACTTGAGAGCAAATCGGAAAATGAAAGTCTTGCAAGGGTGATTGTCACTGCATTTGCGGCGAGACTTAATCCAACATTAGAAGAAGTCTCGGATATAAAGACAGCAGTGTCGGAGGCGGTTACAAATGCAGTAATTCATGGATATGAAAATGGTGAGGGTATAATAAAACTTATATGTGAAATAGACCGGGATTACATAATTGTCAGTATCAGAGATGAAGGAGTTGGAATAGAGGATATCGAAAAGGCAAAGGAACCATTATTTACAACAAGGGAAGCAGATGAGCGTTCAGGAATGGGATTTGCGTTTATGGAAATATTTATGGACGAGCTTTATGTGGAATCTGAGCCGGGAAAGGGAACAACTGTATTAATGAAAAAGAAAATAGGCATTGGTGAGTAGGTGTGTAAGAGGAGATTATGGATACAATTGAGCAGATATCTATGGCACAAAATGGTGATAAAACAATGCGGGATACAATTGTAGAAGAAAATGTCGGACTTGTATGGAGCATTGTGAGAAGATTTTTGAACAGAGGATATGATGCTGAAGAACTGTTCCAGATTGGCTGCATAGGGCTTATTAAAGCTATTGATAAGTTTGATATTAAGTATGATGTAAAATTTTCGACTTATGCAGTGCCGCTTATAAGTGGTGAGATAAAAAGATTTCTGAGAGATGACGGAATCGTAAAGGTAAGCCGTACCTTAAAGGAGAATGGCTGGAAGATTAATAAAGAGGCAGAAAGAATAGCACATGATAAGGGAAGGGATGCAACAGTAGAAGAACTGGCAGATGCCATGGGAATGTCAATAGAAGATATAGCTTTAGCCATTGAAGCTAATCTTGAGGTTGAATCTATATATAAAACCGTATATCAGAATGAAGGCAGTGAAGTGTGTATGGCGGAGGTTCTTGTGACAAAAAGTGACGGCACAGGAGTAGGAAGTGTTGTATGCGAAAATGTATGTGAAGATATAGAGAAAGAAAAGCTTCTGGATAATATGTTATTACAGCAGTTGATTGGCGAACTGACGGAAAGAGAGAGGACACTTATTAATTACAGGTATTTTGGGGAGAAGACACAGAGCGATGTGGCAAAGACTATGGGAATCAGTCAGGTACAGGTAAGCAGGCTCGAAAAGAAGATTTTGTTACAGCTTAGAAAGAAAATGGAAGGATTATAAATGACCGCAAAAATATTGTGAAATATATAAAAAATAACTAGTAGTGAAAAGAAATTTTTGGTATAATATACACTATAGTATACTAGAGAGTGGGTGATGATATGGGAGATAATATTGAAAATAATATTATTGCAGATGATACATCTACAGAACACAATAAAGATGAACAGATGCAGAATAATTCTGATAGTCCAAAGAAAGAAAAAAAGAGTTTGTTTGGGCGAAGACATAATAAAGGGGAAAAGAAAGAAAAGGTTAAAAGGATAAAAAAACCAAAGGAAAAGAGAAAAAAGGATAAAGAAGGGAAGCCTGACAGAGTTAAGAAGTTAAGGCTTAACAGAAGTGATAAAAAGGTTAAGCAGGATAAACCGGACAGGGAAAGAAAGCATAAGAAAGCTGCGGTTAAGAAGTCAGACCGTGTCAGGAATGGAAGTATTTTTTCAAGGTGTAAGAGTAAGGTTGTAAATATTATTCCTACACTTAGGAAAAAGATTAACCGTGGTAATAATGGTGAGGAAAATATTGAGCAGGGTGACATTAAGATTGTTAAGAATGTTAAATTGTTCAAGGGAATAAAGGCGAAGCTTATAAGTACATTTCTGGTACCGGCAGTGTTGTTTATTATAGTAGGTATTATGATTTATTCCAAATCAAGACAGGGACTTACGGAGAATTCAGAAACACTTATTGATACCAATGTCCAGATGTTAGAGCAGTATTTCAATCTTGGATTCGAGAGTATAGAGCTTTCAGCTACAAGATTATCCGTGAATGATAATATTATCAAATATTATTCAGGAGCATTAGATGAGAAATCGGCATTGTATACTCAGGCAAGGGCTGATGCAAAGCTTGCAGTGAAGAATGAGTCTACAGCAGATACATATATTCTTAATGTTCTTACATTTGCAAATGATGGCTCAGCACTTTCACAAACGGGTGTTGTCAAGAGTGATTTATACAAACCTTTTGTTGATTCAGGTGAAGGAAAAGAAGTCGATGATAATGGTGCAGCGTGGATAGGAAGCCATAATTCTATTGACGAACTTATCAATACATCGACAGATGATTATGCAATGTCTTATGTGAAGCAGCTTCTTGATGATAAGAACAAGCATGTAGGTTATATAGTAATTGATGTTAAGAAAGACTTTGTTAAAAAGATTCTGGATGACGCAAAGATTGGCAAAAAGAGTATAAAAGGATTTATCACATCAGACGGAAAAGAAGTAATCAGCGGCAAGTCAGATATTTCGTTCAGTAAGCAGCAGTTTTTCAAGGATATAAAGGATAAAGATAAGGGAGGATATAAGTACGTACAGTATAAGGGAGAAAAGTACTTATTTGTATATAGTAAAGTTGATAAGAGTAATTCAACTGTATGTGCACTGGTACCAAGATCAGAGATTATTGAGAAGGCAACAGAGATTGGTAAGTTTATAATTATAACAGTCATCCTTTGCTTTATTATAGCTATAGTTCTTGGAACATTGCTTTCACAGGGAATAGCTGTTGCAATAAAGAAAGTTAATGTAATCATGAAGCAGACTTCAGAAGGTGACCTGACAGGAACAATTGCACTTAAAAGAAAAGATGAGTTTGGTGTATTGTCAGGCAGTATTATGAATATGATACTGAGTGTTAAGAATCTTATTATTAAGATGGCGAAAGTAAGTGATAATGTACAGAATTCAGCAACTCAGGTAAGTGATAATTCGGACGTATTACTGCAGGCTACTAAAGATATTACGTCTGCTGTGGGTTATATTGAGGCAGGAATTATACAACAGTCTGCGGATACTGACAGTTGTCTTAATCAGATGTCAGACCTTGCAGACAAGATTACGGATGTATACGCAAGTACAAAAGAGATTGAAAAGATTGCAAGTACAGCACAGAGTACAATTGATGAAGGAATGGTATTAATCAGTGATCTTGATGACAGAGTTCAGGATACGACAGAGATTACTAAGACTGTTATTAGTGATATTGAACAGCTTAAACAAGAGTCAAAGGCAATTAATGGAATTATAAAGACTATTAATGAGATAGCAGATGAAACAAATCTTCTTTCACTTAATGCTTCTATAGAGGCTGCAAGAGCAGGAGAGGCAGGAAAAGGATTTGCAGTTGTATCAGATGAGATTCGTAAGCTGGCTGAACAGTCCGGAGAGGCAGGAAAACAGATTAGCCGTATTATTGATAATATACAGAATAAGATGGGGCAGACTGTTGCAACTGCAGGAAAAGCTGAGGGTATTGTTAATTATCAGCAGGAAGCACTTGATAGTACAGTTAAGATATTCAAACAGATTAAAGAACAGGTTGGAACTCTTGCATGTAATCTTGAAGACATATCTAACAGTGTAACAGGAATTGAGAATGCCAAAAATGATACTCTTGAGGCTATTGAAAGTATTTCAGCAACATCTAATGAGACAGAGGCGGCCTCATCCGATTTGAGTAAGAGTGCAGATAAACAGCTTAAGGCAGTTGAGGTTCTTAATGATGCGGTTAAACAGCTTAAGGGTAATTCAGATGACCTTGATGAGTCAGTAAGTGTATTTAAGATAACAAAGCAGTAGGTACACAAATGTAAATATGCAGCAGAACTGTAATAGGCAATAATAAAACTGAATATAAGAATGAAGAATGGTCATAATAGTTATTAGATATTTTCGGAAGAGAGGTTAGTTATGAAGAAAATTATTTGGACAATAATTATTGTGGCCGTTTTTTTATGCATTATAGTGCTGCTTTATAAGAATGTGTATGACAAAAAGACAATTACGGATGGAACATTTGTTGATATAAGTGTGGGAGAGGGTAATTGAAAGTATATATATCATTAAAGCAAAGTATTGCTACGGATAAAGAATTTATTAAAATCAGAGATATAGCAGAAATAAGCTGTTATGACAAGAGTCTGTCAGAGATAATACAAAATATATCGATATGGCATTTTGATAATAGTGAACCTGACAGAAAGATAATATCCATAATAGATGTTGTTAATTGTATATATTCTTATTTTAGGAAAAATAATGATGAGGAACCGGATATATTTTGTATGGGTGAAGAAAATATTGTTATAGAACATGGAGGGATAAAGAATGAGAAGAAAATCGATATTGCAAAGGTAATACTTGTATCTGTTATCGTATTCTTCGGCTCTGCATTTGCAATAATGTCATTTCATGAAGATATAGGCATAGAAGATTTGTTTGTCCGTATATGTGAAATGTTGGGACTTACTAAAGAAAAAGATATAAAAATATTTGGAGTAGCATATTCTATAGGGTTATCAATTGGAATTCTGATATTTTACAAACAGCTTAGAAAGAGTAATATTAAAGAACCCTCTCCTTTAGATATGGAAATGATGGATTATGAGGAGAAATATGATTCAACAATCATTTCAGAAGAAGAAAGGATGGAAAAATGATTAATATTTTGGCTGTGATAATTGCGTTATCATCAGGAGGAGTAATATCGGCGGGAGTATATTCATTTATAACTTCAATAGGAGTTTTTCCACGAATAATAGCAAGTACACATTCTGCAACACATTCGGTATTATATGAAAATTGTATAATTGCGGGTGGAATATTAGGAAATATATTTTATCTGTGCGGAGTTAAAACAAATCTGTCATATGTTCCTGCTATAATATGTGCAATATGTATTGGAATATTTGTTGGGGCATTAGCGATGTCACTTGCGGAAACGATTAATTCAATGGCAGTTTTTTTTCATAAGATAAAGATGAGAAGTGGAATAAGTGTTATAGTATATGCAATAGTTTTTGGAAAGTTAATTGGTTCAGTAGCATATTTTTTCACTTAAAAAAGAGGTATGTCGTACCAAATGTGCGATATACCTCTCACTTATTGTCTATTCGGATGTGAATAGATTACAGCGTTGTGAACCAATATATAATTCCTAAGCACCAGCTTGAAAATATACCATACAGTATTACGGGACCGGCTATTTTAAATATCTGACAACCTATTCCGAATACCTGGCCTTCTTTTTTGAACTCAATTGCAGGTGCTGCAACTCCGTTTGCAAAGCCTGTAATTGGAACCAGTGCACCGGCACCACCCCATTTTGCGATAGATGGAAAAATATTTAGTGCCGTTAATGATATGCTTAGAAGTATAAGTAACAGGCTTGTCCAATTACCGGACATATCTTTGCTGAGATTAAACGTATCATGAGCTGTGTTAAATAGAATCTGTCCGATTGTACATATGATTCCACCTGTAATAAAAGCCTTACCCATATTAAGCCATGTATTGTGAGTTGGTGTTACTGATTTGACATAATCATTATATTCTTTGTTACGTTTGTTTATAGCTTCATTTGATTCCATATATCCTCCTTTATGATGTGATATGCTCTCAGAAAGCTTCATTTTTATTATATACTTTAAATGTAAAATTTATTCTGTAATGTATTTGATTTAGCTGTATTAATAGCTTATAATAAAACAGTTATTGAAATATGTTTTATGAAAGGATATTATGAAAATGGGAAATATATTAATATTAGAAGAGACAACAAAAAATCCGCTTACACTTATGGGACAGAGGGCAGGAGTGTGCTGGGGAGGTAATATAACAGACAGAGAGAAAAACTATAAAAGGGGACTTGAATGTCTTAAATCAGGACATGGAAGAGTTATGGAATATGTTAATGTTGAAATGGTATTGGACGGATATTCTGCAAGAGTAATAAGAGAGTGGTATACACATATCGGAGGTGCTCCAACAAGACTTCAGGCAAGTACAAGATATATCAAATATGATAATTTTGAATACATTGTTCCTGAAAGAATTAAAAAGAATGAGGAAGCTTATAAAAGATATACAGACATGATGGAGAGTATAAGCAATACATGTAAATATTTGGAAGAAGAGCTTGGAATGCCAAGAGAAGATGCGGCAATGCTGTTACCGCTTGGAATGTCTACTAAAGTTGTTGACAAGAGAAATTTAAGAAATCTTGTCGATATGAGCCATCAGAGAATGTGCAACAGGGCATACTGGGAATACAGGGTGTTGTTTAATGATATATGTAAGGCATTAAGTGAAGTATCAGATGAATGGAAATATATTGTTGATAATTATTTTGTTCCAAAATGTGATATTTCAGGAGTATGTACAGAGAAGAAATCTTGTGGAAGGGTAGGAAAGAAGGAAGATTAACCTATGAAAAAGTGTAAAATATTTTGTGTGTTTATAATATCAGTGTTATTGTCTTTGGCTGGTATGAAGACGGATATATATGCGGATGAAGTGTATGAAGATGTAAGAATTGAAGAGCCTGAACAGAAATTTTATTATTTTAACAGCAAAATAACCGTAGAAGAAATAAATAGAAATCTGCCACAGGAGCTTACATTGGTATCTGATGGTACAAGAACATCTGTAAAGGTACATTGGAAATGTTTTACAGATAATTATGATACAACTTCATACTATGCATATCAGTTTATTCCGGTTATTGATGAGCAGAATCTGGAAATACATAGTGAATTGAATGATGAGAAAAAGCTTCCATATGTATTTGTCTGCTTTGGTGATGAATGTGTGGAGGAGAATGCCGGCTCAGAGTTATCAAAAGCATCGTCATACAAATCAAATAAAAATATGAAGAAGATTATAAATTATCTCACTAACACGATGGGACTTAGCTCAGCGGCAGCATGTGGAATTGCGGCAAATATTTATTGTGAATCAAATTGCATTGCTGACAACATTGAATATGGCTATACATGGGATAATGGAGGTGGATATGGTTTGTGCCAGTGGACAAACTATCCACGTACTTCTTCGACAGGAAGAAGAACGGAGCTTGTTAAATTTGGTGCAAGGTCAGGACTTGATTATCGTGATATAAATACACAGTTAAAGTATTTATTTTATGAGTTTACAACGTCATACAATGGTGTGCTTAATGATATAAAGAACATAAAAGAAGCTGAAGATAAGGCACAGATAGCATATGATGCAGCATATATATGGTGTTATGAATATGAAGTTCCACAGGACAAAGAAAAAACAGCTATTTTCAGGGGGAATTTTGCAAAGTCGGTATGGAATGAATATGGTGATATAAATATAAAAACAAGAGCACCTAAGCTTGGGAATCCGTCATACCCTTCGTTAATAAATAAAGGGAGAGGCTTTTCGGTAAAGGGAAATGTCTCATCGGACAAAAAAATCAGTAAAATAAAAGTAGTGGTTACGGATAGCAGAGGAAAATCAGCAACAGGCAAAACAGTTCAGGTTAATTCAAACACATATAATATTTCAGATGTTGATAAATATATTTTATTTGATAAACTCAGGGAAGGACAGTATTATTATAAAATATATATTACAACTGAGGATGGTACATATAATCTTATGAATAAAGATTTTATTGTAGCTTCAAATGTACCTGCAATATGGTCATATAATAAGCCGGGTGTGTATGAATGTGGAAATAAGTTTATGCTTTGTGGAGACATAGCAAGTTCCGACACGATAGTGAGTGTAAATGCAGGGATATATAAGAAAAAGGGTGGAAAACAACCTGTTTATGAAAAGAGAGTCGACTGTTCAGATAACAAAATTGACCTTAATATAATGAACCAGAGTCTTTTATTTCACAAATTACCCGGAAAACAGTATTATTACAGAATTAATGTCACTACAACGACAGGCAGTTATACTGTATTGGAAAGTTTATTTAAGGTTGAACCGTACAATATTCCTAAAGTGAAGAATTTAAGGCAATCATATAAATCAGCTAATTATGTTTCAATTAAATGGAACAGGGTGAGTATTGCAAGTGGATACAGGATATATAGGTCCGATTCATATAATGGCAAATATGTAAAAGTGGCAACGGTAAAGGGAAGTGCAAATGTAACATATAAAAATACAGGATTAAAAAGGAAGAGAGCATATTATTACAGGATATATCCATACGTTATTAAAAATGGAATAACAACTGTAGGACCTGCGTCAGATAAAGTACAGGCGAATACAAGATAAAAGAAATGCCCCATGGGAGTGTAATAGGTTAATTATGAAATGTTACACTTTCATGGGGCATATTATTGTACTGTTAAGTCAGTTAATTTACAAGAATTACCGTACCGTAGTTAGCAGGTATATCAACGATAAGTCTTCCGTTATCTAGATTGCATTGTTTATATCCGCTCAAATCTCCGTGGTCTGCTGTAACAGTTACGTTACAGCCTGCTGCAGTAAAGATTTCTTTACAATCATTTTCAAATTTATCAATTGTGTCGGATAATGCTGCAGAAAATCCGTCTATACTGTCGCCTTTTGATACAGCTTTTTCTATTTCTTTAAGAGCTTTCTTTATGTCCTTATATGATGTATTTGCAATGTCAAGCTTTGCAAGAACATTATTCTTTATCTCCTCTGAATTGTCCTCAGCAGAGTTTACAGGCTCTTCAATATCATTTTCAAGAAGGTCAACAGCATTTGAAGCTGCTATAGGAAGATTAATCTCCATATGTGAAGGATTATCATCATTATTCAGAACGACGATAACAGCCTGATTATCAAGAACTCTTGCAAATGCGAATTGTCTTGTTGTTAAATGTAATTCTCTGTAGTCACCGTATGTAAGTTCAGGGAATTGTTTCTTTAATCTGCCGAGCTTTCTGAAAAGCTTAGTAACATCGTTGTTATCATAATATGATTTAAAATCGTCAAGGTTAAGACATGGGCGCAGAGACCAGTCTGAACCGTTTTCCTTACGGCCTTCAATGCTGAATTCAGAACCGTAATATATAGAAGGAATTCCCGGTACAGTGTATTGTAATATTGCTACATTATAAAGATGGGCTTTGTTGTTAAGCTTTGTGGCAATTCGCTCAACGTCATGGTTATCTGTAAATGTATATAATCTTATGCCATGACATATATCGTTTAGTCTCTTGATAGAATGTGCAATTTCGAAATAGTTATGGTCATTGTGTCCTGAGAAAAGACCTTTATGTAATTCATAGTTTGTAACTGAATGAAGCATGTTATTATTAGCCCATCTGCTGTAATCGCCATGTATGACTTCACCCATAAGCCAGAAGTCAGGTTTTAGGCTGTCTGTTACATGACGGAGTTCAGACATAAAGTCAAAGTCAAGAACATCTGCAGCATCAAGACGGATACCGTCTATGTCGAATTCATTTACCCAGAATCTTACAGTGTCAAAGTGATAATTTTTTACTTCCGGATTACGAAGGTTAAGTTTGACAAGCAGGTTATATCCACCCCAGTTATCATAACAAAAACCATCATTGTATTCATTATTACCGTAGAAATTGACATTACAATACCAGTCTTTATATCTTGAATTCTCACGATTATTCTTTATATCTTCGAATGCAAAGAAACGACGTCCGGTGTGGTTAAAGACACCGTCAACGATAACCTTAAGACCTATGTCATGACAATGCTTAACCCATTTTTTAAAATCGTCATTAGTTCCAAGTCGGCGGTCGACCATTCTGTAATCAGTAGTTTCATAGCCATGTCCTACAGATTCAAAAAGCGGACCTATGTATATTGCGGTACATTCCATATCTTTAACGTGGTCTGCCCACTGTGTTAATTTGTCGAAATGACTTTCGCTTTCTCCATTATTTTCTTTAGAACAGCCACATAAACCAAGCGGATATATGTGATAAAATACTGCATTATCATACCATGCCATAGTAGTACCTCCATTAAAATTTATGTATATATTTTACTCTCAATAGTTACTATTTTACAAAAAAAATGCAATTAATTCAATGTGTATTTGGTAATAATAATTATGAAACAATGATTATTATTGAATGAAAGGAATGATTAATAATTATGATAGTAGGGAAGCAGAGTATTATTTTTGAAAACAGACCGGCAATAATAGAGATGGCTTCTATTGTGGGACATAAAGAAGGAGAGGGACCATTAGGGCATGAATTCGACATGGTATTGGATGATGATAAGATAGGACAGGATAATTGGGACCAGGCAGAGAGCAGACTTCAGTATGATACAGTGAAAATGTTATTAAAAAAGGCAAATACAAACGCTGAGGATATAAGATATATTTTTGCAGGTGATCTTTTGGGACAGCTTATCGCAACAACATTTGGAATAGGAGAGCTGAATATACCATTTTTTGGACTATATGGAGCATGTTCTACTATGGGGGAGGCAATAAGCCTTGGAGCAATAACGGTCGGTGGAGGATTTGCGGATAAGGTTATCTCGCTGGCATCATCACATTTTGCAAGTGCTGAGAAGACGTTCAGATTTCCACTGGAGTATGGTAATCAGAGACCTTTGTCAGCCACGTGGACAGTTACAGGATGTGGCAGTGTGATAATAGGTAATTCATCAGGAAAAGTGTATATAGAGGGAATAACAACAGGAAAAATAGTAGATTACGGTGTTAAGGATTCTATGAATATGGGAGCATGTATGGCACCTGCAGCGGCAGATGTAATATATAATAATTTCAGGGATAATAACATAAATGCCGGGTATTATGACAAAATAATAACAGGTGACCTTGGATATGTCGGGCAGCGGATATTAATTGACCTGTTGAAAGAAAAAGGATATGACATAGCTGACAGACATTATGATTGTGGTATAGAGATGTACGATGCTGAGACACAGGATACACACAGTGGGGGAAGCGGATGTGGTTGTAGTGCTTCAATATTGTGTGGGTATATATTGAAAAAAATGGAGAAGAAAGAATGGAAAAGAGTTCTTTTTATACCGACGGGGGCATTGATGTCACCGGTAAGTTTCAATGAGGGGCAGAGCGTGCCGGGTATAGCACATGCTGTTATGCTTAATTGCGAAAAAATGTGATTATAAAAGGAGAAAGATATGGATTATTTATTAGCATTTCTTGTAGGTGGAGTTATATGTGCGATTGTGCAGATATTTATGGATAAAACAAAACTTATGCCCGGAAGAATCATGGTAGGGCTTGTTGTTATAGGTTGTATACTGGGGGCAGTGGGAATCTATGAACCATTCGTTAAATGGGCTGGATGTGGGGCTACAGTGCCACTTATGGGGTTTGGAAATGTTTTGTTTAAAGGTGTTAAGGAAATGGTAGACAGCGAGGGATTTATAGGAATCTTTATGGGAGGATTTAAATCAAGCGCTGTAGGAATATCTGCAGCGCTTGTGTTCGGATATATTGCTTCAATTTTCTTTGATTCAAAAATGAAAAAATAAAATCATTCATCGTTATCAGAATTTTCTTTCTTTTTAGAAGAATGTGACTGATAATGCACATTACATTGCTCTGTAATAGTATTGCTCTTTGCGAAATATTCTTCACGCACTGATGATGATGGACATGCACCATCAACGGCAGCTTTATTAGAAGATGAACAAATCTTTTCTTTTACAACCGAATCAGGTTGTGGGAAGCCGGGATCTTCATTATAACCTTTCACTGAATCAATCTGGGTCATTATTTTACTCCACAGAGTTTCATGATAGGCAGTATTTGATAAGCTGTCATTATTATCATAACCCGACCAGATTGTAGCGGTAAGATAAGGCGTATAACCTGAAAACCATATATCAACATCATCAGAAGTTGTACCTGTTTTACCGGCTACAGTCATACCGGGAACGGCACATAATTTACCGGTTCCGGCAGTAACAACATCCTGCATGGCATTTGTGAGAAGCCATGCGGTTGAATCTTTTATTACTGTATGAGTGTTTCCTGAATTTTCGAGTATAGTTTTACCTTTGTTGTTGACAACTTTTGTATACATTATTGGTTTGGTGTATATACCATTGTTGGCAATAGATGCATAGGCGGCACATAACTCAAGGTTAGTTACACCGTATGTTATTCCTCCAAGAGCAAGGGACTGACCAACATCGGATACAACAGAACCGTCTTCAAGTGTTTTCTCAGATACAAGGGTAGTGATTCCGAAGTTCTGCAGATAATCATATCCAAGTTGAGGAGTTATATCTGTCAGTATTTTGGTTGTAACAACGTTCATGGAATCTCTTATACCTTCTCTTAGAGTAGAAGGACCTCTGTATGAATCTCCCCACCAGTTGCTAACTTTACGTCCGTTAACATCGTAGAAAGGTGAATCTTCCACTAATGTTGCGAGAGTATATCCTGCTGTATCAAGAGCAGGAGCATAAGTCGACAGAACCTTAAAGCATGAACCCGGCTGACGCTTTGTATCAGTGGCTCTGTTAAGGGTCAGACTTGCAGTTTTTTCACCACGCCCTCCGACGACAGCTTTGACATATCCGGTCTTCTGGTCCATTACAGTAAATGATACCTGCGGCTGTAATGTATATACAAGTGTTTCACCAAGGTCTGAGTCACCATCTTTATGGTACTCTGTTTTAAATGCTGCGATATATTGGTCAGCTTCTTCAGGTGAATCGAATGTAAGGTGGAAATTATGCTTTCCAAGTAATGTTTTGTTGTAATATTCAATGTCTGCCTCGGAGTAATTATTAACAGTGCCATCAACATGTTTAACGGACCATGCCCAGTTAATGGAATATCTGACAGTTGAAGGATAATTCTCAGGATTGTTACATTCTGTATCACATATATTCTGTATCGAAGGGTCCTGCGTAGTGTATATTTTAAGACCACTGCTGTATAAAACGTTATATGCCTGGGTACGTGAATATCCCTTTTGTTCCTGTAAATCTTCTAACAAATCATCAATAAGTGCATCGACAAAATATGAATAAGGGTCGGATGAGGATGTATCAACATTAACAGTCTGGATTCTGGAATATACATCATCTGCAAGGGCAGCGTCAAATTCATCCTGAGTGATATGACCGTTGGTTAACATATTTTTAAGGACAAGTTTGCGTCTGTCAGCATTATTTTCAGGGTGTGATATAGGGTTATACTTAGTAGGACTTTTAGTTATTGACGCAATTACTGCAGCTTCGGAAAGGTTAATTTCTGACACCGATTTGTTAAAATATCTTTTTGCAGCAGCCTGTACGCCAAGACAATTCTGTCCAAGATTGATTGTGTTTAGGTAACTTTCAAGTATATATGGCTTTGTGGTAGACTTTTCAAGTTCGAGAGCAAGATATTGCTCCTGAAATTTACGTTTGAAAAGTTCGCCGTAAGAAGCCTCATTTCCGCCATTCAATACATTGTTTTTGAGAAGCTGTTGTGTAATTGTGCTGGCACCCTGTGACATATCACCGGTAGATAAGGCTACAAAGCCGGCTCTTATAATTCCCTGTATATCAATACCGTTGTGCTGGTAAAAACGTTCATCTTCGATGTCTATAAATGCATATTGAAGACATTTTGGAATAGAATCTATGGATACAGATTCTCTGTTAGAACCTGATTGGACAAGTTTAGTTATAATATTACCGTCACAGTCATAAATAGTAGTTGAATTGCCGGAAGGGGCAATGTTGATATCATCAACAGAAGGAGCGGAATCGATAATACCGCTTATCATTCCAAAACCGGCAAAAACTACAACGACAAATATTGATACCATGGCAAAAATAAATATTTTGAAAGCATTGACATAAAATTTTGTCTTAAGTTTTGCCGGTGTTGAATTCATACTCTTTCTTTTATTAAGAGTATTAGTATAGTTATAATTTTTATTATTAAAATTCATATAAATATAATTCCTTTCAATACATACAAATAAGATGAGCCGTAAAGACAATCTTATAAACAGTAGTATTATAACAAATATAAAAAAGTGTGTAAAGCTGTAGCAGGTATATGACGGTTAAATTGTATATCATTTTAAATAGTTATGTGTTATATTGATATAAAATAAGTCATGGAAACAGTTCATGCTGAAGAGAAGAATATGAAAAGTATTAGCGGAATGGAGACAGACATGGATAATAGAGAGAAAATACTGATAGAATCAGGCATTGGTGAATATGAAGAGAAAAAATCAAAATTTATAGCACATTTAAAGGAGATTGAAAGTGAAGAAGATGCAATTGCATATATCAATGAACTAAAAAAGGAATACTGGGATGCGAGGCATAACTGTTATGCCTACATTCTGGGAGAAAGAAACGAAATACAACGCTTTAGCGATGACGGAGAACCCGGCGGAACAGCAGGAAAACCGATTCTTGATGTCATAGCAGGCTCAGGATTGAGAAATGTTGTTATGGTTGTTACAAGATATTTTGGAGGAGTTTTACTTGGAACAGGAGGACTTGTAAGAGCATATCAGAAGTCATCAATTGATGCGATAGAGAGAAGTGTTGTGATTGATAAGCTGCAGGGGATAAGGATTAATGTTACGACTGATTATACTGGAATCGGCAAATTGCAGTATCTGGTGGCAACTTTAGAAGCATCTGAGATGAATACCGAATATGGTGAAAATGTAAATATGGATGTAATAGTTCCTGTAGATAATTATAATAAATTTGTAGAGAGTATAACAGAGGCTACATCAGGAAAAGCAGTGATTGACAAGACTGGTGATGTGTGCTATGGAATACATAAAGGGAAAACTATAGTGGTGTGAAAATATTAAAAAAACACATAAAAAACAGAAGATAGTTAAGGTAACATATCCTGACTATCTTCTGTTTTTTATAGTTACTAATTATAATATATAAGGATTCGTAAAGTATTTTCGAATAACCAAAGGATATATACATACGATATACAATGAATCTATAAGATGATATATAAAGTATGCAGGAATAAATTCAGGGAAAAAGCTTTTAGTAATAATTGAAGCAGCAAAATGAAATACAGCGAGTATAATTATTCCGATAACAAATTTTAATATCTGCATTGGAAGAGTTGCAGCTTTTTCATCGAAATTAATATATCTGCGTTCTATACTTCTTCCTATAATTATACCAAAAGCCAGACCACATACACCGGCACAACTGCTCAAATCAGTAATCTGTGCGTTAAATCCGGTAATCCACAGATATAATGTATATGCTAAAACAGCAATGGTGATAATACCTGCGAATATGTTAAATTTTCGTATAGCAGTATCTGATAATTCATAGTTATTACAATAGTAATTAATGATAAGTGACAGTACAAATGCTATAGCGAAACCAAGAGCAACATCGAGTGGGGTATGAACCCCGAGGTACATTCTTGAGAATATAACTAGTATCATTAATACATAACATATAATCTTTAATGCGATATTTCCTGTTGCTGAAGAAAATGTAGTGGCAAGTGCCGTAGCCTGACCGGCATGACCGCTCGGGCAGGAATAACCTTCAGCCGTAGCTTTTGCGGCTTTGACAGGTTCAAAGCTTTTATCAATAACCCATGGACGTGGTATTTTAATAAGTATCTTTAATCCCTGAATAAAAACGGAGGATACTAAGGAAATATAAGCAAGGCGATAAGCAAATCCTTTATCCACGCACCAGAATATAAGACATATAAGTATTAAAAAGAATATTCCTGAGCCAAGATAGGTAATAATCATTGTTAAAGTATCAAGTATTGGAGTACGAATTTCACATAAAAGTCTTAATATTTCCATATTAACCTCCATTTCGCAGACGCTATGCGTCGTTTGTATACAATTACTTGTTAAATTTTGAACGTTTTCTAAGAGTAGGGTCGAGTATCTTCTTTCTGATTCTTAAGTTCTCAGGTGTAACTTCAAGAAGTTCATCTGTATCAATGAATTCAAGACACTGCTCAAGGCTTAAGATACGCTTAGGAACAAGCTTAAGTGCATCATCTGAACCTGAAGAACGTGTATTCGTAAGATGTTTTGTCTTACATACGTTAACCTCAACATCTTCAGCTTTACCATTCTGACCGATAACCATTCCGGAATAAACTTTTTCACCGGGACCGATAAAGAGTGTACCTCTTTCCTGTGCATTGAAAAGACCATAGGTGATTGCCTCACCATTTTCAAATGCAATAAGAGAGCCCTGTTTTCTATATTGGATATCACCCTTATAAGGACCATATCCGTTAAATATGGTATTAATTATACCATTACCCTTAGTATCTGTCATAAATTCACCACGATAACCGATAAGACCTCTTGCAGGAATAGAGAATTCAAGTCTTGTATATCCACCTGAAGAAGTTGTCATATTAAGTAATTCACCTTTTCGCTCACTGAGTTTCTGGATAACTGTACCTGAGAATTCATCGGGAACGTCAATATATGCAAGCTCCATAGGTTCCTGCTTTTTGCCATTTTCATCGGTATGATAAAGAACTTCAGCTTTGCTTACTGCAAATTCATAGCCTTCACGACGCATATTCTCAATAAGAACGGATAAATGTAATTCACCACGGCCGGATACTTTGAAACTGTCTGCATTTTCAGATTCTTCAACACGAAGACTTACATCAGTGTTAAGTTCTCTGAAGAGACGGTCTCTTAAGTGACGTGATGTTACGAATTTACCTTCCTGACCTGCCAAAGGACTGTCATTTACAAGGAAATGCATAGCAATTGTTGGTTCTGATATTTTCTGGAAAGGTATTGGTTCAGGCTTTTCAGGTGAACATATTGTATCACCGATATGGATATCTGAAATACCTGAGATAGCAACAATAGAACCGACAGATGCTTCTTTAACTTCTACCTTATTAAGACCTTCGAATTCATAAAGTTTGCTGATCTTAACTTTTTTCTGCTTGTCAGGTTCATGCATATTAACGAGAACACAGTCCTGATTAACTTTGAGTTTACCATTATCTATTTTACCTACACCGATACGTCCAACATATTCATTATAATCAATAGTGCTTATAAGAACCTGTGTTGGAGCATCCGGGTCACCCTCTGGAGCAGGGATATGATTGATAATAGTTTCAAAAAGCGGAACCATATTCTTTGGTGAATCATCAAGCTCAAGAATAGCATGTCCGGCTTTTGCTGAAGCAAATACGAATGGGCAGTCAAGCTGCTCATCAGAAGCATCAAGTTCAATAAATAACTCTAATATTTCATCTATAACTTCAGTAGGACGTGCCTCAGGTCTGTCAATCTTATTGATACATACGATAACAGGAAGGTCAAGTTCAAGTGCTTTTTTAAGAACAAATTTGGTCTGTGGCATAGCACCCTCAAATGCATCAACTACTAATATTACACCGTTAACCATTTTAAGAACACGTTCAACTTCTCCACCAAAGTCAGCATGTCCGGGTGTATCAATAATGTTAATCTTTACACCATTATAATTAACAGCAGTATTTTTTGAAAGGATAGTGATACCTCTTTCTCTTTCAATATCGTTTGAGTCCATTACTCGCTCTGCAACTTCCTGATTTTCACGAAATACACCGCTTTGCTTAAGAAGTTCATCTACAAGTGTAGTTTTACCATGGTCAACATGGGCAATGATAGCGACATTACGGACGTCTTCTCTTTTAATATTCATAAACAAGTAACCTTCTTTCTATTCAATAACAGTAACTGATTGGTAATATAAACCTCACAGTTGCCAATAACATTGTAAAGTTTATCATACTTTCATAAAAAAGCAAGAAAAACCGTAAAATACTCGAAAAATGTTGAAAAAGTACGATTCGACATTTTTATACAGAAAATGTTACTATTTTATAAAAAAAATAAAAAAAAATAATCCAAACACTTCCATATAAATTATATTTAGTGTAGAATACCCATTGAAAAATACTTTTTATTTCAGAAGGGAGATATACAAATGGTAGATAAGGTAATTGAAAACAACAGAGTGAGCATAGTGGGAGAAATCGTATCAGAATTCAGATTCAGCCATGAAGTATTTGGTGAAGGATTTTTTGTTACGGATGTCGCAGTAAGCAGACTAAGTGATATGTCAGATACAATACCTCTTATGGTATCAGAGAGACTTGTTGATGTTACGAAGAACATGACAGGAAGTATTGTGGAGGCATCAGGACAATTCAGGTCGTATAATCGCCATGAGGGAAACAGAAACAGGCTTGTGTTGTCTGTATTTGTGCGTGAATGGCAGATAGTTGAAGAGAATCTTGAATCAGGAAAGACAAATCAGATATTCCTGGATGGATATATATGCAAGTCTCCTATATATAGGAAGACACCGCTTGGAAGAGAAATATCAGACTTATTAATCGCTGTAAACAGACCATATGGTAAATCAGATTATATACCATGTATCGCATGGGGAAGAAATGCCAGATTTGCATCAACATTTGAAGTTGGTGGACATATACAGATATGGGGAAGAGTTCAGAGCAGAGATTATGTTAAAAAGATTAGCGAGGAGGAGACGGAAAAACATACGGCATACGAAGTTTCTGTAAGCAAACTGGAGTATGTATAAATATTTCTTGCAAAAAAATGAAACATTTGGTATTATTTAGCAGAGTTGTAAAATAATCCATAGTGTTTGTTTAACGTGGTTAACGGATGCAGGGAGGCATTGAAAAAGATGAACGAAGGATATGTGCAGATTTTCTGTGGCTGTGGTGACGGGAAATCATCTGCAGCAGTTGGTAAAGGTATTTCCTATGCTATAGAAGGAAAGCAGGTAATAATTGTTCAGTTTATGAAAGGCAAAGATGCTCAGACATCGGAGTTTTTTAAGAGACTTGAGCCGGATATTAAGCTTTTCAGATTTGAAAAGATGGATACCTGTTTTGAAGAGCTTACAGAGCAGAAGAAGACAGAGGAAGTTACGAATATAAGAAATGGTCTTAACTATGCTAAAAAAGTATTATCAACAGGAGAATGCGATGTTCTTGTATTAGACGAAGCATTAGGACTTATTGATGAAGGAATAATCGGCATGGAAGAAATAGTGTCAGTTATTGAAGCAAAGTCCGACTCAGAGATAGTATTTCTTACAGGAATAAACCTTCCAAAAGAATTAGAAAAATATGTTGATTATGTGTCAAAAATAGAAACAAACAAAAGAAATTAGACATATAATACAATAATATAATGTTATACATTGACAACACTGATGTATGGTGTTATCATCAATTGAAGTAGAGGTTGCATTTTAAAAGAGTAATATGTAGGATGCGTCAGCAGCAGAAGAATACATATGAAAGGGTGAAATGCCGAAAGAGAATTCAGGCTGATATGAGTTTTCTTGGGGATAGGATTAACAGTCCTATAACTGTCATCTTACCAGTGAAGATGGAGGGCTACTTAAAGTATTAGAATCTTTAGGGCTTGCCTTTCAGGCAGGCTCTTTTTTTAAAATAATGTGTAGCATTTAGCTACAGAAGGAGGAGAATATGTCTATATTTACCGGAGCAGGTGTTGCAATTGTAACACCAATGAAACCAGATGGAGAGGTTAATTTTGAAAAACTTGGAGAACTGATTGAATATCAGATAGCCCATAAGACAGATTGTATAATTATATGTGGAACAACAGGAGAATCATCTACACTTTCTCATGAGGAACATCTTGCATGTATTAAATATGCTGTTGAGAAGACAGCAGGAAGAATTCCTGTAGTGGCCGGAACAGGTTCTAACTGTACTGAGACAGCAATATATTTATCAAAAGAGGCTGAAAAATACGGAGTAGACGGAGTATTACTTGTAACACCATATTATAATAAAGCTACACAGAATGGTTTATTTGAGCATTTCACAACAATTGCAAAAGAAATAAATGTTCCAATAATACTTTATAATGTTCCTAGCAGAACAGGATGCAATATTTCACCGGAGACTGCTGTAAGAATAGCTAAAGCAGCAAAGAATGTAGTGGGAATTAAGGAAGCAAGCGGTAATATAGGTCAGGTTGCCAAACTTGCCAGACTTGCAGATGGTTTACTTGATATATATTCAGGAAACGATGATCAGATAGTTCCTGTTCTTTCATTGGGCGGAAAAGGTGTTATATCAGTATTATCGAATATTGCACCTGAAAAAGCACATAATATTGTTGCAAGTTATCTTGACGGTGATGTAAAAACAAGTCTTAAATTGCAGCTTGAGGCACTTGATGTTATTGATGCATTATTCTGTGAGGTTAATCCAATTCCTGTAAAAGCGGCTCTTAATATGATGGGTAAAGAAGTCGGAGGACTTAGAAGACCGCTTACGGAAATGGAAGAAGCTAATCAGGAAAAACTTAAAAAAGCTATGACAGAGTATGGAATAGAAGTTAAATAGGCAGTGAAAGCATATAGAACATACGTTTAATAATTAAGAAAGAATGGTGACAACAGTGATAAAAATAATAATGTGCGGATGTAATGGAAAGATGGGTCATGTAATATCTGATATTGTTGAAAAAGACGAAGAGTCAGTGATGGTTGCAGGACTTGACATAGTTGATAATGACACATGTGATTATCAGGTGTTTACTGATTATAAAAAATGCGATGTAGATGCAGATGTCGTAATTGATTTTTCATCATCGAAAGGCACTGATAATTTGCTCGATTTCTGTTTAGAGAGAAAGCTTCCCCTTGTATTATGTACGACAGGTCTTTCAGAAGAACAGCTTGCCAGAGTAAAAGAGGCATCTAAGCAGATACCAATTCTTAAATCGGCTAACATGTCTCTTGGAATTAATACTATTATGAAGTTATTAAGAGAGGCAACAAAGATACTGGCACCTGCCGGATATGACATCGAGATTGTTGAGAAACATCATAATCAGAAGGTTGATGCACCAAGTGGAACAGCACTCGCATTAGCAGATGTGATTAATGAACAGCTTGACAATGAATATGAGTACAAATTTGACAGAAGCAAGGACCGTATTAAGAGACCGAAGAAAGAAATTGGAATTTCAGCAGTAAGAGGTGGAACAATAGTCGGCGACCATGATGTTATATTTGCAGGAATTGATGAGGTAATAGAGATAAACCACCGTGCATACTCAAAAGCTGTATTCGGTAAAGGAGCTGTTCAGGCAGCAAAATTTATAGCAGGAAAACAGCCGGGAATGTATGATATGAGTGATGTAATTGATTAATTTTAACTGATAACTCATAAGTGTAAATCATTTAGAATATTAGTTATGTAATAAAAAGTCTCCTTTTGGACATATTATTTGTAGGTAATTAAAACTATTAATTTGCAATTGCCGAATAATAAGATGTGTAAAGGAGATTTTTTTATGAGAAAATTCATACCGGGAAGAAAGATTGCCGCAGCATTTGTATGTTCACTTGCGATGTCAGCATTTTTAATTGGATGTGGAAACGACGACAGCAATACAACAACAGGTGATGATACAGAAGCTGTAACAGATGAAAATATGAATGATGATGACAATGATAATGATGAAAATATTGGAAATGATGCCGGCAATGCGGTAGATGATGCCGGAGAAGGTGTTGGTAATGCAGTAGATGATGTCGGAGATGGCGTCGGTAATGCCATTGATGATGCCGGAAGAGGTGTTGGAGATGCTGTTAAAGATGTTGGAGAAGGTGTCGGTGATGTTGTAGATGATGTCGGAGAAGGTGTTGGTGATGCAGTTAATGATATTGGCGATGGTGCAGGCGATGCCGTAAACGATGGTGCCGGTAATGGCAATAGATAATCATACACACCAATATTAACAGACTAATCCACTGGGAGGTAGATAGTCCGAGAAATATTCCGCGTATTCTATCACCTCTCAGAAATTCCAGTAAAAACCTCATAGATGGATATATAGTAAGATAATATATTATTGTTGATGAATTTTTGGAGTGTGTTTTTTTAAATATTAAAAATGCAGCCAGCATGAATAAAAGTAAAGTTTCGACGAGTTGAACAGGAAAACGGGCAATGTTATCTGACATTACTATATGTAAAGGACCATCATATTTTATTCCGTAACAGCAGCCCCCCATAAGGCAGCCAATTCTTCCAAAACCATGTATTAATGGAACAACCCTTATGACATATGAGCAATAGTCAGATACAGAATAGTCAAATTGTATACAGAGCATACATATTATAGCAATTGCACCAGCCATGCCTCCATAGAATACATAGCCGCCAAGGAGATAGAATAGTTTATCGGCTGTATTAAGAGTATAAAAAGCAGGACTATGTATTATGTCAGGAATAAGAGAAATCATATACATTAATTTTGCGCCCACAAATAGTCCTATTACAGATATAAGTGAGGAAAATAATATGAATTTTTTACTGTAGACAGTATTTGATGTAATTATAATAAGTGTAATGATTCCGGCAATGTAACCTATAAGTACACATAGGGCATACATTGGAACAGGAAAATTATTAATATATATAATTGGACACATATGGTAATCCTTTCAGCAAAGTGTAATTATTAAGGTATCGACTATATTTTAACATATTATATAATAACATATATATATGGAAATTTATAGGAAATCAATTATAAATCCTGCATATAATATAAAGATATAATATTTCCGGAGGATTTTATGGAATATTCAGTAGTAATAGATGCAGGACATGGTGGGGCTGATAATGGAGCCATATATAATGGAAGAAAAGAAAAGGATGATAATCTCAGGCTTGCATTGGCAGTGGGTGACATTTTGAGCAGGAATGGGGTTGATGTAACATATACCCGTGTAGATGACACCTATGATACACCATTTGAGAAAGCAACTATGGGAAATAATTCAGGAGCGGATTTGTTCTTATCAATTCACAGAAATTCAGGACCTGAACCTAATACATCCAAAGGCGTTGAAACACTTGTGTTTAATAATAGTGGAATAAAAGCTTCGATTGCTGAAAATATTAATTCCAATCTGTCTAAGATGGGATATGGGAACAGAGGAGTTATAGAAAGACCGAATCTTGTAGTTTTAAAAAGGACAAAAATGCCGGCGGTATTAGTTGAGGCAGGATTCATTAACAATGATGACGATAACCGACTGTTTGATGAAAAATTCGAAGAAACGGCACAGGCTATAGCACAGGGAGTATTAGATACACTTGGTGAAACAAAGGTATCAGAAGCAGATGATGAGAATAAAATGGAAAATGAGATTTACCGTGTTCAGGTAGGAGCATTTAAAAATCTTGAAAATGCAGTGTTAATGGAACAGAAATTAAGAAAAGAAGGTTATAATACATTTATTGTATATTAGTAAGAGATTAATACTGAAACAGTGTAAAGATGTTTTAGCTGATACACAGAACAAGGTTGACATAGGTATGGCTTTTTATTAGAATGTAAATTAAAAGTCTAATGAAATGGAGTAATAAGAATGAAAACAACACCAGTAAAAGGAACGAACGATTATTTACCTGAGGAAGTGGAACTTAGGGACTATCTTCAGAATTCAATATTAAAGACGTATCAGTCATATGGATTTCAGAGAATTACAACACCAATATTAGAAGATATAGAGAATCTTGATAAGAGTGAAGGTGGAGAAAATCTTAATCTTATTTTTAAAGTGTTGAAAAGAGGAGATAAACTTACAAAAGCACTTAACAATTCACAGTATGACAAACTTTCAGACCTTGGTATGCGTTATGACCTCACATTACCACTTAGCAGATATTTCGCTAATAACAGAGCAAAATTGGTAACGCCATTCAAGTGTATCCAGATGGATAAAGTATATAGGGCAGAGAGACCACAGAAGGGAAGATTAAGAGAATTTGTCCAGTGTGATATAGATATTCTCGGAAGTTCTTCAGTTAACTGCGAGATAGAGCTTATTAACACAACAACTAAAGCTTTATTTAATATAGGAATTAATAATATTAAGGTTAAAATAAATGACAGGAGTCTTCTTAACAATGTACTTGTTAATACCGGATTTGAAGAGAAAGACCTTGCAAGTGTGTGCATAACTCTTGATAAACTTGACAAAGTCGGGGTGGATGGTGTTAAAGAGGAACTTGCGGCTAAAGAATTCAGTCAGAATGCAATTGACAGATTAAGCGAACTTCTTGCAAAGCAGCCGGTTACATTGGATGCGGTTAAAGAAATATGTGGAGAAGATAATGAAGCAGTAACACGGCTTGAATATATTATTGCATCGGTTAATGAATTATCGGGAGGAGCATTTGATATAGTATATGACATTACACTTGTAAGAGGTCAGGGATATTATACAGGAACTGTGTTTGAAGTTGAAAGCACGGAATTTCGTGGTGCAGTAGCCGGTGGAGGACGTTATGATAATCTTATAGGCAAGTTTATTAATGAGAAAATTCCGGCAGTTGGATTTTCAATTGGTTTTGAGAGAATATTCAGCATCCTTACAGATAATGGATATACAATTCCTGATTCAAAGAAAAGAGTGGCACTTATATATGATGCTGATTCATTTGCAGAGGCTAATAAGAAAGCAGATGAATTCCGTAAAGATTATAATGTTGTAATGTATGAGAGACCTAAGAAGAATCTTGGCAAATTCATAGATAAGCTTGAAGGTCAGGGATGTAATGGATTCTATACGTTTAATCAATCCGAAGACATTAAGTGGTTTGAATAAGGTGATATAAAGTTTGTAACAGTTCAGAGTCAACCTCCAAAAAGCAGGAATTTTACAATGTTTTTGAAATTTTATTTGACTCTGAACAGATAATAATGTTGAGAATGAGGATTCAAATGAGAAAGATGTTAAAATTAAATAAAAGTATTTCACTTATATTAATGGTAATAATATTTTGTATGTCAATTCCGGTTCAGGCTAAGGCTGCAGCGGGGCTTAATATAACGAATATTACATTGATATCAGGTAATAGTACGGCATTGAAGGTTAATGGAACTAAAGCAAAATCATGGACAAGCAGTGACAAATCTGTAGCAGTAGTTAGTAAAAATGGAAAAGTTACAGCTAAGATTCAGGGAACTGTTTATATCGAATGTAAGGCACAGAATGGAAAGACTTATAAATGTAAAGTAAATGTGCGACCTAAGAATATAGGGCAGCATGAACATTATTATACAGGCAGAACGGTTATCAGGACAGCAAAAGATAACAGTCCGGGACTTACAAGGTATGCATGCAAAAAGTGCGGAAAGGTTATAAATAAACATTACGGAAAAAGACAGGTGTTCACACACAGACTGCGTGAAGAAAATAAGATTATGTATGGCTATTGGAACAATTCATATGAAAAGAGTATAATGAACAGTATTAACGCATATAGAAAATCTAAAGGACTTAAACCTGTCAAATTCAAAAAAGAATATAATAATTGGGCAAGGAAGCAGGTAATAGCAGGAAGATTTGATATTATTGATTTTAATATTGTTACGGAATCAGGAAGAACACCATCATTTATATGTGATGTGCCACAACCGGCAGCTACAAAGGAAAGTTTTTTTGATGACTATATAAAGAAACCGGGAAATGATGGAATTTCAAACGTCGCATTATTTGAGAAAGAAAATATAGAAGTGGGTATAGGTGTATTTACGAATGTAAGATATTCTACTTTGTATACAGATGATTATTGCAGATATTTTTCAATGAAAAAGCCGGAATGCATACATGATATGTTTGTAGCAGTGTGTATATATGAAAAGTAGTCTGACTAATTGGAATTATAGACTATAGATTGCTATTGTGAATTAAAGAAGAAATGGTTAGGTTAAGGTTTTTACCCTAGCCATTTCTTCTTTTTAACATTTCGTCATATTGTCTGTACATTTTCTGCACACCGTTTTCTAACCGGTAGTAGTGGCATATATAGGGGAATAGTAACACAATAAGTAAAAGAGTGAGTGCAAAAAGACCTATACCACCAAAGTATAAAAAGGCAGACAAGGCACCAAATGTAAGTAAGGCAAATATTACTGTTACGATAAGGTGTACTAATCTTTCGTGCATAAAAAAGCCTATCTGTATGAGATGTTCTTTGATAAGTTTATCATAATCGGTACCAGGGGCATCTGTAGCAAGTATTTTATCAATATATGCCAGATAGTTTACAATTCTTTCCTTCATAATAATATCTCCATTTCTGAGCGGTTTGTTGCTAAGAAACTAACTGAAATCTGCATATGCAGTATCAGTTCCGCCATAAATACAATAGCATATATTAAAGAAAAAATAAATATGCATGTGCATTATGATGTCAGTATTCCAACTAATAATCCAATAAAAAATCCTATTATTGTAAGTATAATAGTCAATATTCCGATTTTTCCAATCAGTGATATGAATGTAAGACTGTTATCATATTTATTATCATTTAAAGGTGTAACGGAGTTTTTATCGCCACTATAAATAATTGTTTTATTCTGCAGGCTGCACACATATGACCATCCGTTTTGCTCTGCATCCCTAACACTTTGAATCTGCCAATCATTATTAATTCCATACCAATCCTTTTTGTCATTGATATTCATGTCGCTATGTCTTGTAATCATGTAAGAAGGAGTATCAATGGTATATGTAATGTCTGCAATATCTGATTTTTTGAATGAATAGGTAAATGGTGTTACGGACGCAAGCAGCCAGCCACCTTTAGCCATTTCAGCGAGATAACCGGTTAGTCCTCTGTTTGTAAGAATAAATTTCTTTTCACGTTTTATGTTATATCTGTTATCTTCCCATTGCTCTCTGGACATGGAAAGTTCAATTCTGACCTTTTCGGCAAGGCTTTTCATATAGATATAATATAAAGAAAAGAAAGTTATATATCCGGCGCATAGATAGTTATACAAGGTAATAAACCGGTCATTTATTACAAGTCCAATTAACATAACAATCAGGTCCATAAAAGAAACTAAAAACAGGGGCCATAATAATGAATCTTTCTGTTCGTTAATAAGGCGGCAATATTTTTCAGCTCTGAGTTTTCTTGTCTCGTCTTCTGTATGTATTTCATTTATGCCGTTTTCTTCATAATCTTTTACAAAATAGTAGGTCATTGTCTCATCATGGGTAACTTCGGTCCAGCCGAGATCTGATGCCATCTCCATAAATATATCCTTAGAGTTGATATCTTCAAGTGTCGGTTTTTTAGGAATATCGAATCTGTCTACATCATATACGACTTTTCTAGGGGTATCCTTTTTAAATGTATATCTTATCCCCATAGTTATGTTTGTAAGAAACCACCCCTTAAGTGCCATCTGTTCAAGCCAGCATAATTCATCTTGAATACTCATAATGAATTTTGTTTTTTTTAATATTTGTTCTTTCATAAGCCAAGTACCATCCTTCCATCATTCAGCTGCTTTTCAAGTCTTTTTGTTTCTATATTAAGTAATTCCATCCCGGTATCAGTTATAATGTATGTTTTTTTACCGGATTCGTTAGTTAGATTTTCAATAATTCCGTCATTAACAAGTCTTCCGACCATAGTATATAATGTGCCTGTACCGAGAGTTATTCTTGAATCCGTCAGTTCATGTACATACTGCATTATTGCATAACCATGACGGGGGGTTATAACTGCTAACAGAGTGTAATATATAGTTTCAGTCATTGGAATGTACTTTTTGATAATGCTTTCGTTCAAGTTTGTTACTCCTTTAAAAAAATATGTCTACATCCGATATGTCGAGTAACGACATATCGGATGTAGACATATGGTATCATATCAAATTTGGATTGTCAACAACAATTGAATAAAAAAACAGGCTTTAATAACAAGCCTGTTTTTAAAAAATAAGAAAAATTAGATATTAGCTTTATTCTTGATGTACTCAAGCCATACTTTCCTTTTGAGTACAGAGCATTTTGCTGTACGGGTTTTACCTTTCTCGTCTGTGTATGTAACTTTGAGTCCTGTTGGCATAACAGGTATTATACCACCTACATTGCAAAGTGAAAGCTTTGTAATTTTATTAAAAGGAATATTAAGTGTTGTAGCTCCTAAAAGACCACCTACAAATATAAGTTGTGTTTCTGTAAAGAAAAAGTTACCTCTTGTCTGAGATAACAATTCCCAGAAATCGCCCTGTGTATGATCAACGATTGTATCTGATTCACCGATTAATTCACTTTTGCGTAAAGTTTCTTCCCATTCCTGTTTCTTCTGTTCTGATAATGCCATTTTCAATCTCCTTTTTATACTATCTTTTGGTTAAATGTCTTTGTGAAAACTATCAATTGCGCAAAGACGAATAAAAGTATATCAATAATTTTAGATAAATGCAAGTGATAAGATGGAATATATCTTGACATTTCTTATAAATAAAAATATTCTATAAAGTATGGATTAAAATGTGTAATAAAGGAGAGACATAGACAGGTGAAAAATGGATTTGTAAAGGTAGCAGCAGTAACTCCGGAGATAATAGTTGCTGATTGTGAATATAACGGACAGGCAATATGTAATAAAATAGATGAAGTTGTAAAACAGGATGTGGAAATGGTAGTGTTTCCTGAATTGTGTGTTACAGGATATACATGTACAGATTTGTTCTGGCAGACATATCTCATAGAAAATGCATACAGACAGGTATTGAGGATTGCTGAATATACAGAGGGAAAAGATATATTAGTAGTTGTAGGTTTTCCATTTGAGAATGAAGGAGAGCTATTCAATGCTGCCGCTGTTATGTGTAATGGAAAAGTTATCGGAATAGTTCCAAAGAAAAATCTGCCCAATTATGCGGAATTCTATGAAGCAAGACATTTTTCAGAAGGATATGAGAAAGTCAGAATGGTACAGTTCGGTGGGGAAGAAGTTCCGTTTGGAATGAATATAATCTTTAAGTGGGCAGAGAATAAAGATTTCAGATTATCTGTTGAATTATGTGAGGATGTGTGGGTTCCTTTACCGCCAAGCACAAATCATGCGCTTGCAGGAGCAACAGTTATAGCAAATCTTTCTGCCAGTGATGAGCTTACCGGAAAGGATATATACCGCAGAAATCTTGTATCAGGACAGTCGGCAAGATTAATATGCGGTTATGTGTATGCAGACGCGGGAGAGGGAGAATCTTCTACAGATTTTGTATATGGAGCACATAATATTGTAGCGGAAAATGGAAATATTCTTAAAGAAGCAGAACGATTCAGAAATGAAAATGCAATTGCAGAGATTGACCTCGACAGAATAAGAAATGAACGTCGTAAGATGACAACATTTGGAAGGAAAAAGGATGATAATTATACAGTAGTCACATTTAGTATGAGAGCTTCAAAAGCTAAACTTGCAAGAAAATATGACCAGACACCATTTGTTCCACACAGCAAAAAAGACAGGGATAGGAGATGTGAGGAAATACTTAATATTCAGGCACTCGGACTTAAGAAGAGACTTAAACATACACGCGCTAAGAGTGCTGTAATCGGGATATCCGGTGGACTTGACTCTACACTCGCCTTATTAGTTACGGCAAGGGCATTTGATATGCTTGATATGGACAGAAATAATATAGTAGCAGTTACAATGCCGGGATTTGGAACAACTGACAGAACATATAATAATGCTGTTGAATTGGTTAAAATACTCGGAGCAACATTAAAAGAAATAAATATAAGCGAGGCCGTAACATTACATTTCAAACAGATAGAGCATAATCCGGAGGTGCGGGATGTTACTTACGAAAACTCACAGGCGAGACAGAGAACATTGCTTCTGATGAATCTTGCCAATGAGCATAACGGGCTGGTTATAGGAACAGGAGACCTGTCAGAACTGGCACTTGGATGGGCAACTTATAATGGTGACCATATGTCTATGTATGCGGTTAACGCATCTGTTCCTAAGACACTTGTAAGACACCTTGTTAAATATTATTCAGATACATGCTGTGAAAATGAGCTAAGTGATATCCTTGAAGATATATTAGATACGCCCGTAAGTCCTGAACTTCTTCCACCGGAAAATGGTGAGATAGCACAAAAAACAGAAGACCTTGTCGGACCATATGAATTACATGATTTTTATCTTTATTATATGTTGAGAATGGGATATACACCTGAAAAGATATTAGAGCTTGCAAAAAACGCATTTGATGGCGTATATGATGCAAAGACAATAAAAAAATGGCTTAAAACATTTTATAGAAGATTCTTTGCACAGCAGTTCAAACGTTCATGTCTTCCGGATGGTCCTAAAGTCGGTTCTGTGGCAGTATCACCAAGAGGGGATTTGAAGATGCCAAGTGATGCATCAGGAAGAGAGTTTGTAGAGAGAGTTGAGTAGTTTATAATTAGAGTTTAATCACAATATTGTTTATTAATTGAAAAGTATAAAATCCATTTCAAAAAGGAATTTTTTAAGTCTCGGTACAAAACAGACATGAAAGGTTCCTTTTTATATACATCTGATATGTCTGGAATTTTGTTACTGTTGTTTTAGTTTTTCAGTCTCTTTAAGAAGAGATTGACTCTCACCTTGTAGGGAAGAAGTTGTGTTCTTATCTGTATTTACCCGTTTTTCTTAAAATGCATTAATTCTGTTGACTTTACGTTCATATTATGTTTGGAAACTTATTGCTCAAAGATAGAATCAGGGCATTAACAGTAATTCCAATTTACAATTATAATAATTATTACATAAACAATATGCAATGCAACAATACAACAATACAAAAAGCAACAGAACATTCTGCTTTATTTTTGAAAATAAATAAATTGGATTAATGAAATATCTGCAATGCAGAAGAGCGGTGATGGATATAAATACAGTAATAGTATATGCAAAAAAATTTCTGTAATGTGCGAATTGGAAAGATAGGTTAGATGTGCTCAATATTGACACAATAGTGATTTTTCGACACATGCATTTTTTCAGGAATCTATATAGAGTTATACAATTATATTGAAAACTGCAAAAAAATAGTCAAAATATACAACTGCAACATGAGTTGAAAGACATATGCTATTATGGACAGGCATGTGAAGGGAAAATAATTAATAGGGGGTAATACATGCCGCAAAGAGTCTGGAAATATTTTATATTTACCGGACTCTTATTTGCGTATACAAAAAAATAACATAAAGGCAATGTTATGGAATAATAATTTATTTTTCATCTTTGACAGCAGATTAGTTGAAAAAGTACCATACTCTGTGTAAATAGGAAGAGTGTGGCACTTTTGTATGGTCGGATACCCACATCGATGAAATGCAAAGCATTTTGTAGTCTGGCACTGAATAGCTATGATAATTCATTATCTGCCTCTGCATAATCAAGAGTCCGTGCTGAAAGAAGAGACAGACACGCAGTCTGCACATAAAGTCATTCTGCATTAAAGAAAAAGTAACAGTACATATTTAAGAATTTTGTAGTTGTTGTTTTAGTTTTTCAATTTCTTTAAGAAGAGATTGATTTTCACTTTGCAGAGAACTATTTTCATTTTGCAGGGAATTATTCTTGTTTTGCAGGGAATTATTCTTGTTTTGCAAGGAGTTATTCTCGTTTTGTAAAGAATCCGCCCTTTGTTTTTCGGATTTAAT
>DEGR01000052.1 GCA_002351535.1 Lachnospira sp. UBA2821 | reverse complement strand
TAGCTCAGTTGGTAGAGCACCTGACTCTTAATCAGGGTGTCCAGGGTTCGAACCCCTGATCGCGCATTTTGAAAGTACCAGTTTTGAAGACGGAAGAGCTTTGGGGCAGGTGCTTTTTTTGTATTTGTTAAGAGAAAAGAAATGAGGAATATTATGCTAAACCCTGCAAAATTATTAAAGATGAAGGAACATTGGACAACATTTGCCAATAATCATCCAAGATTTGTGAGTTTTTTAAATGCTGTATCAGGTGAACCTATGGAGGCGGGAACTGTTATAGAGATAAGCGTAACAAAACCGGACGGTTCTGCAAAATGCACAAACATAAAGGTGCAGCCTTCTGATCTGGAGATGCTTGAAGCATTAAAAACTATAAGATAATAGAAAAATATTTGAAAAGGAGAAATTATTTTATATGGAGAAAAAATGGTGGCATAGTGCAGTTATTTATCAGGTGTACCCAAGAAGTTTTGTGGATAGTAATGGGGATGGAATTGGAGATATAAACGGAATAATAAGCAAGCTTGATTATCTTAAGAATCTTGGCATTAATGCCGTATGGCTCGGACCTGTGTACAAGTCTCCTAATGATGACAATGGCTATGATATAAGTGATTATCGTCAGATAATGGACGAGTTTGGAACAATGGAGGATATGGACAGGCTGATATCGGAGGCAAAGAAGAGGGATATTAAGATAATTATGGATCTTGTTGCCAATCACACATCTGATGAGCATGCGTGGTTCGTAGAATCGAGAAAATCTAAAGATAATCCGTACAGAGATTACTATATATGGAGAGACCCGGTTAATGGAGATGTGCCTAATGGAATAACATCTAATTTCTCAGGTTCTGCATGGGAGTATGATGAGACGACAGGACAGTATTATCTTCACCTGTTCAGTAAAAAGCAGCCGGACCTTAACTGGCATAACGAAAACGTAAGAAATGATGTATATGATTTTATGAATTTCTGGATTGATAAGGGAATCGGAGGATTCAGAATGGATGTTATCGAGCTTATAGCAAAGCTGCCTGATGAAGATATAATTCCTAATGGTCCTAAGCTTCATGATTATATTAAGGAAATGAACCGGAAAACGTTTGGCGATAAAGATATGCTTACAGTCGGTGAATGCTGGTGTGCGGATATTGATATTGCGAAGCAGTACTCGAATCCTGATGGGAGCGAGTTAAGCATGGTGTTCCAGTTTGAGCATATTGGTCTTGACCAGATTCCGGGAAAAGATAAATGGGATTTGAAAGAACTTGATACACTTGAACTTAAGAAAACACTGTACAAGTGGCAGACGGCATTCCATGATGATGGCTGGAACAGCCTTTTCTGGAATAACCATGACCTTCCAAGAATAGTATCACGCTGGGGAAATGATAAAGAGTACAGAGTTGAGAGTGCCAAAATGTTCGGAATACTTCTTCATGGAATGAAGGGAACACCTTATATTTATCAGGGAGAAGAACTCGGAATGACGAATATATATTTTGATGATATTAATGATTATAAGGATGTCGAAAGCATTAATATGTATAAGGATAGGCTTGCTAAAGGATATGATGTTAAGGATATTATGCATTCACTTAAAGTTAAAGGACGTGATAATGCAAGAACACCTATGCAGTGGGATGACAGTGAAAATGCAGGCTTTACGACAGGAACTCCATGGATAAAGGTTAATCCTAATTATAAGGAAATAAATGCACAGAGTCAGGTTGATGATGAGAATTCAGTATTTAACTGTTACAAAAAGCTTATTAATATAAGAAAAGAAAATGAAGTTATAGTATATGGTGAATTCGAGCCGCTTTTAATGGATGACAAAGATGTATTTGCTTATGACAGGGTGCTTGGTGATGACAGAATACGTGTAATATGTAACTTCAGCGGAAATGAAGTTGACTGTACCCTTGTAAATGCAGGGGATAAAGAAAAACAGCTTGTAAGTAATTATAAAGATGTTGTTACGGGAAAATTAAGACCTTACGAAGCATTTATGATACGTTTATAATATGTTTCTAAGGGAGATTTGGATGACGGTGTGCCGCAGTTCATTGCGACACACCGTTTTCTTTTACCTGCCTCAAAAGAAATCTGTATCGCATCTGAACGGATTTTAATTCGTATATATAACAGTCGATTAAATCCGGTTCTGTAACATTTTCAAAATTAGAGTAAGCGGCATCAAGAGCAGATTTTGTCTTATATATTTCTTCTATAAGCGGATTAATCTGTGGAATTACACTTTTTTTTCGAAACATGAAATACTCTCCGTTGTCTGATTTTATTTGCACGAAGGCATACCCTTCGGGCATAGCCTTTAGGCATAGCTTTTGGTTACTCTAATATTATAGTCGGATATATTATTTTTATTCATGGGAAATGGAGGGAGTTAAGTGAATTAATAAAGAGATTGAAATATGCACACTACAGTGATATAATCAGCGCGTAAAAAATAATTAATATGATTATGAAGGAGGCGAATTATATGGACAGTTGTGATAGTCGAAGTCGAAGTAAACATAATGATGGATACAGACTTGAAACTATTTCGGGTGTCTGTAGATGCGTCTTTTTAAAATAAAGTATAAGCCTTTATCCATCGTTATAAACTAATTCACAACTAAGTTTGTGTAACAATAGTGTTACGATGGATTTTTTGTGCTCTTTTTTAGGGTAGAAGGAGGCTTGGAATGAATACAAAAGTAATAGAAGAATCAATTTTTGTAAAGAGAATTGTAAATATTGTAAGATTGTCCCAGTCAATAGACGAGATGAGGGAGCAGCTTAGAGATTATCATGAAAATGATATCGCACAGAGTCTTGAGGTTTTGAACAGAACTGAAAGAAACAGGCTGTATAGTGCACTTGATGCCAAATGGATGGCAGAAGTTATATCATATGTTGACTATCCTGCAAAATATATCGGAGAGATTGATATTAATAAGCTGGTTGAAATTGTCAATGAGATGGATGCTGATGATGCTGTTGATTTGTGGGAAGATATCGATGAAAGTGTCAAAGTTAAGCTCCGTTCCATGATTGACGAGAAAATCAAGAAGGAAATCCGGCTTATCAATTCATATGATGAAGATGAGATTGGAAGTCTGATTACAACGAATTATATATGTATCAGACAGAATCTTACGATACGTCAGGCTATGCATGAGCTGGTACAGCAGGCTGGAGAAAATGACAACATTTCAACAATATATGTAGTTGATGATAAAGGCTGTTTTTGCGGAGCCATTGATTTGAAGGACCTTATTGTGGCAAGGGAAAATGTTGAGTTAAGTACATTAATCAGTTATGCATATCCATATCTGTCAGACAAGGAGAAAATTTCTGAAAGCATTGAAAAGATAAAAGATTATGCAGAAGATTCTCTGCCTGTTCTAAATAAAGAAAAGAATATTATCGGTATTATTACGGCACAGGATGTTGTTGAAGCGGTTGATGATGAATTGGGCGAAGATTACGCAAAGCTCGGTGGTTTGTCGGCAGAAGAAGACCTTGGTGAAACAACAAAAGAAAGTATGAAAAAGCGTCTCCCATGGCTGATTATTTTGTTATTTCTTGGAATGGGAGTCTCTACAGTTGTTGGAGCATTTGAGGGAGTTGTAGCAGTTCTGCCCGTGGTAATATGTTTTCAATCACTTATCCTTGATATGGCCGGAAACGTTGGTACACAGTCGCTGGCTGTTACCATCAGGGTACTGATGGATGAGAATCTTAGCAGCAGGGACAAGGTTCAATTGGTACTTAAAGAAATGAAAGTGGGATTCTGTAATGGTGCACTTCTTGGAATTCTTGCACTTGTATGTCTTGGAATATATATAGCTTTATTTAAGGGGTATTCATTTGGAAATGCGGTTTTAATATCCGGATGTGTTGGAATATCACTTCTTGTAGCGATTGTTATTTCAAGTCTTGTAGGAACGCTGGTTCCGATATTTTTCAACAGAATTAAAGTTGACCCGGCTGTGGCATCAGGTCCGCTGATTACTACGGTAAATGATCTGGTTGCAGTTGTAACTTATTATGGACTGGCATGGATATTGCTGATTCGTATTATTGGAATAGTATAGACTGAATTGTAATGGAGGATGAAATTTATGCGTGATATAAGATGGGCGGTACTTGGTACAGGTGTTATTGCTAACGAGATGGCACAGACTCTCAATAAAAATGGTAAAAATATTTATGCGGTTGCAAATCGTACACACAAAAAGGCGGTTGATTTTGCCGCAAAATATAATATAGAAAAAGTATATGATGAGCTTGATGATGTGTTTGGTGATCCGGCTGTGGATGTGATTTATATTACAACTCCACATAACACACATATCGAATTTATGAAGAAAGCAATTGCAAACGGAAAACACATTCTTGTTGAAAAATCTATTACATTAAACAGCCGTGAATTAGATGAGGCAATTGCGCTTGCTGATAAAAGTAAAGTCGTTATAGGCGAGGCGATGACTATTTATCATATGCCGATTTATAAGAAACTGAGAGAGATTATCGATTCGGGAAAGCTTGGAAAGGTTAACCTTATAACAATGAATTTTGGAAGCTTTAAAGAATACAATATGGAAAACAGATTTTTCAACAGAAATCTGGCAGGGGGTGCAATGCTCGATATCGGTGTATATGCCCTTTCGTTTATCAGATGGTTTATGGATTCAAAGCCACAAAGACTGTTATCACAGATGAAGCCGGCCCCAACAGGGGTAGATGAACAGGCGGGATTGTTACTTATGAATGATGAGGGACAGATGGCATCAGTTATGTTGTCGCTTCATTCAAAACAGCCTAAAAGAGGAATGGTTTCGTGTGAAAAAGGATACATTGAAATTATGGAATACCCCAGAGCATGGGAAGCAAATGTAACATATACTGATTCAGGGAAAACTGAAATTATCAGGGAAGGGGATAATTCAGATGCACTCGCATATGAGCTGGAGGATATGGAAAGAGCAATTTCGGGTGATGTTGAATGCATGCATATTGAATATACAAAGGATGTAATGGACATGATGACAGCATTTAGAAATGAATGGGGATTTAAGTATCCTGAAGAAGACCTTAACTTTTCTTCAAGACCG
>DEGR01000081.1:6401-12765 GCA_002351535.1 Lachnospira sp. UBA2821 | reverse complement strand
CTTCAATAATCCGAGAGGCTATTCATCCTTATTTTCAACTAAAGTAGAAAAACCCATTACCATTTCCTTCTGGTAATGTTCCAATCCCTTAATTGCAGGATTCTCCATATTAATATATGTACTAAATGTTGCCATCGCAACAGCCATGCACGATACAAGTGATTCTTTAAATACAACTTCAAGTGTTAATATAATTATCAGAAATACTAATGTTGTCATCAGTATTTTCTTCTTTCTTCGTGGAATGTATCTGTGTTTGCATACAATAACACAAACCGTAAATATAAAATATACTATTATACATGCAAATGATACATATACTGATTTTCCCATTGAATAATATGTGTATCTTCCCTTAAGCCACTTTAATTCCGGAAGAAAAACAGTTGTTAAAATAACAGATATCAGGCATGGAAGAATATATATACATTGCATTATCCTATTTTTTGATATCCCAATAGTAGCTGATACCCAATACAAAAAAATAACAGTTACATACATTTCATATGCCACAAACATGCCCAAATGCAAAGGCCGGTTAACCGAATCCGGTACATACTCAAGATTGTTAATTGTACAAATAGTAATTCCATCAAACAATACAGCAACTAAAGACACCTCAAGCAAAACATTAAACAACTTCTCAGTGACAGTATATTTGTTATTGCAACTATACAATTTTCTATCTCTGACAAACAATATACTTATATATAATAGAAACATTATACATAATATCTGTGTTTTACACCATTGTAAAATTATCATTTGTATCTACACTTCCTTTTCTCTGATATAGCTATATAATACGATAGTTTACTTTTTATTTCAATATTCGTTATTGTTTTTCTTATAAACCCATGTACATTTTTATAACAGCATTATATAATGTTGTATCTGACTAAGAAAATTGCAAAAAGACAATTGAAGAAATCTATGTACTTGCAGGAGAATTAAAAAACTAAAATATACAATTATAATAACTATGTAATAACAATTAAGGAGTGGCATTGCAACATGCCACTCCTTTTGTTTATTTAGTAACAGTATATTTTCCAATAGTCTTTTTAGTTTTATTACCCATATTATCTGTCACTGTAACATATAAAATATACTTACCTTTTTTCTTTGGTTTCCATACGGCACTACTCTTATTGCTGTATTTTCCAATCATTTTAGTTTTTCCGGCATATTTATATGTGTATTTGTAATATTTAGTTCCTATACCGCCTGTTGCTTTTGACTTAAGCTTTACTGAAGTTCCTATGGAAATCTTTTTACGTTTATCTGCTTTCACTGTTAATTTGATTTTAGACTTAACAGTATAATTCTTAACACTCTTTGAAACTACAGTATTATTTTTATCTTTAGCATAAACTGTAATTGTGTAATCACCGGCTTTTGCAGGTTTCCATGTTACCGATTTACTCTTAGTATAATTAGCAATTATCTGCTTATTTTTCTTTTTGTCTTTAACCATATATTTATACTTCAGAGTTCCTTTTCCACCGGTTGCCTGAACAGATATCTTTATCTTCTGACCTGCTATAACTTTAGCATCTTTCTTATTTAACTTAACCTTTGTAATTTTAAGTTTTTTAGAAGCTGCTGTTGTTTCATTCTCGCCAGGTTTTGTTGTTTCACCAGGTTTTGTTGTTTCACCAGGTTTTGTTGTCTCACCAGGCTTCGTTGTTTCACCAGGTTTTGTTGTCTCGCCAGGTTTTGTTGTCTCACCAGGCTTTGTTGTTTCATCCTCACCTGACTTTGTTGTCTCGTCAGGTTTTGTTGTCTCACCAGGCTTCGTTGTTTCACCAGGTTTTGTTGTTTCGCCAGGCTTTGTTGTTTCATCCGGCTTTGTTGTTTCATCTGACTTTGTTGTCTCGTCAGGTTTTGTTGTTTCATCCTCACCTGACTTTGTTGTCTCGTCAGGTTTTGTTGTCTCATCCGGTTTTGTAGTCTCATCCGGCTTCGTTGTCTCGTCAGATGATGGTTCCTCACCACTTGCTTCAAGATTGTATATCTTCTGGCTTGATACAGTCTTTCCATCTGCATCTGTAACAGTAACTTTAATAATGTGTTTACCTGCTTTGCCTTTCCATGAATATGTATCAGTTGCAGATAAAGCCTGAACGCTGTTTCCATCTACAAAGAATTCATACTTATACCCTGCTTTGCCACCTGTTGCTTCAGCTTTTAAAGTAAGATTTGTCTTGTCATACTGTGGTGATGATCTGTCTGCACCAAAGTTAACTACCAATTCTTTTGATGGTACTGGAGGTATAGGGCCATCTCCAAGTAATTTACCTATTCTTGCTAATGGTGCTGTAATATTATCGATATCATCCTTTTCTTCGGATGTACTTGGGTCTGATGAATAATCTCCTTTTGCATTATCAATCATGCTAACATCATAAGGTATACAATCAAGTGCCGATTCACCTCTTGTCGCTACAAGCATTGCACCAATACCATGATCTGTTATGTAATTCTTATCGATACCGTCACCAAGTGTAGCATATGGAATCTTTATCTCGTAGAATGAATCATAAGTTGTGTCATGTGTACCGCTAGAGCCTTTATAAGTCTTATAATCTACCCAGTCTGCTGATGAATTAAATACATCATTTACACTGTCAGAACTATTTAATCCCATAATAGATGATGAAATATTAGTAGTAGCCATCTTATACTCAATTCCACCTTTTGCAAATCCTACGCAGGCTGTCTTATAATCAGTATTTCCTTCTTCATCAGCAGCCTTGAACATAGATGGTTCACCCTGTCCCGGCTTTCCACTCATATAAAACAGTCTGTCTACATGTGATGTTGTCTTATCGAATGTCAGTCCCATCTTCTGTCCCCAGATTGAACCGCCTGTAGTGTTCTTGTTAGACATTGAAACACTGTCTTCATCTTTACTTAACGCAAGGATAAGTGGCACATCAAGAACTCTTCCTCCATCACTTAAAGGTCCGTCTCCTGAACGTGCCCATGTATCAGTAGTATTAACCATCTGCCATCCCACATAGAGATTCTCATCATCATAAGCTGCATAAAGTGCTGTAGTATCAAGTACACAGTTCTCATGTCCGCCCTTCCAATGATTAGCTACATCCCATGCTCCGCCTGTTGCAATAAGCATATCACTGCTCCAGTCAGAAGCATCTCCGTCTATCGTGATAGTTGCTTCCTTTCCAACTCCTTTATTAGGATTAGTTGAATAAATATCTGCAGGCAGGTCACCGTTTCCACCGGTTAAAGTCTCACTTGCCTGACTTAACTCTGAAGCTTTTGACAGGCTTTCATCTGCAACTTTACCACTAAATACTTTCTTATAAGTAAATGTCTTCTTAAATGTTTTATCACCGTCTGTTGCCGTTACATCAATAGTTACATTTGTATTTGCGATTTTACCCTGTCCAATTATTACATCTGCCGTATCTGTGAATTTCTTAACAGGACCATTATCTACACAATATGTTCCTGATGTAGCATTTTCGAGTGTAAGCTTTACAGTCTCTGTCTCTGTCTTAAATTGTGTACCGTCTGCAACAGATACTTTAACATTAGGCTCTTTTGAAGCTGTAGTCGGTGGAGTAACATCATATTCTTCCCATTTGCCATCTTCATATTTCCAGCTTCCCTGTGTTGTAAACTCAAGACCAGGCTGCTGTGCAGCAGGATATTGCTGACCATTTCCACTGCTAAAAATAACTCTAGGATTTTTTATATTTTCAGGAATAATATATTTATAGTATTCTGTTGTCTCATCCTTAGTCATCTCAACACCGGGCCACTTCTGATTCTCAACACCCTTAGTATCAGCATCATAAACATAACAATATACAGGAGTGCTCCAATCAGAAGGTAATTTAATATATGCTACATTAGCACTTACTTCTTTCTTAGTAAATGTATATGTCTTAGGTTCTGAAGTTGTTGTTCCGTCAGTTGCAGTAAGAACAACTTTGACACTGTCACCATATGACATGTCCGAACCAATTGTAAACTTAGTTGACTTAGTAAATGTCTTTGCATCAGCATCGCCAATCTTGTATGTTCCACTTGTTGCCGAACCTTTTAATCCTACTGTTAATTCCAAAGTATCCGTAGTAAATGAACCACCTTCTTTTGAAATTGTCACATCAGGTTTCTTAACAACAGACTCAGGATTATAAAGAACCGCAATTCCTGTATCTCCGATTTTTCCTGAAATCGTTGATGCTGTTACAGTCCACTCATTGCCTGATACCTGGTCAATATATTTTCCCGGTTTAGTAGTTGAACCGCCGTTTTCTACTGTTACATCTCCACTGCCGCTTCCTTTAACTACAACAGCTCCTTCTTCACGACATACAGTTCCGCATCCACCTGATGATTTGTAATACTCTTTCTGTCCAATCATCTGATTATGGAATTTATTAACCTCTGCAACCTCTTTTGCAGTAAAATGTGTACTTCCCTTTGCTCCTGCCATAATCTTTGACTTTTCTGTCTCAAATGGTCTTGAGAAATATAATGATGTTGCCTTATCCTGTGCTGCCATAATAGCATATGCCCTGTCTATAATATTCTGATTAAGGTCCTCTGTCTTCTCACCATACTCTCCATTGTTAGAATATGTATCATGACTTTCACCCCAATACACAAGTTTATTCTTTGCAATACCATTTTCACTCCAGTTACCGATTGAAGATGACACCTGCCCCTTCACAAATGCATCCCTTACATTCTGGGCATATACATTATCCGTAACTGACACATAGTTAGTATATTCCTTCATAAGTGAATTACAGTAAGCATTACCAGCACCATCCTCTGTAGGTCCTTTAAGTATCTCTCCGTAATTATACATTCCTTCTACACTTGTTACTACAGGCCAGAACTGGTTATTCCACTGCTCACTTGGAACACTGATATGCTTAGCAGCATCCCAACGTATTCCATCTACACCTACACTTTTAAGTTCCTCGATATACGATTTAACTTTGTTCTGAACTGTTGAACTCTCAGAATTAAGATCAGGCATACCAATATCACCATGTGTTATACCTTCCCTGTCTGTATACCATGCTTTTCCACGATTATGGAAACAGTCTGAACCCAGTCCGTCATTTCCGACAGATCTCATATGGTTCGCAACGACATCAACTACAATTTTAATTCCATAATCATCAGCCTTTTTACATAATGATTGCAAATCCTCCTTACTTCCCAGAGCATTTGTCTGGATTGAAAAAGACTCCGGCTGATACATCATATACCATACACCAAAACTCGAGTCTTTCTGTGCAGGAGATGTCTGAACTGCACCAAATCCTGCCTCAGCTATATTCTCTAATTCTGCTTCAATATCTTTGTACTTCCAGTTAAAACAATGAAGTATAACTCCATCCTGTATATCATCAGGTAATCCATAATCTGATGCCTTCGAAATATCATCATTATTAACTGACATTTCATAAGCAGCCGATTTTTTTTCATTTTCTGCATAAGCTGTTATACCTGAAAATGAATATGGTATACAGCTTGTAAACACAACACTCGCAGCGAGTATTGCACTTGCAACTCTTTTGAAATTCCTCATTTCGTTCTCCTTTTTCCTTCCTTTAAATTAAACTATCTTTTTAACCCTAAGATTTTACTTCATATGAAGTAATTGTCTTCTTAGCCACTTTTCCCGTTGCCTTGTCTCTTACATAAGCATATATTGTATATTTTCCTGATTTTTCAGGCACCCATACAATATTCTTTTTCGAACTATAACCCTTTACTACTTTTGTCTTTTTCTCCCCCTTTCTTTTACATGTGAGCTTATACTGATACTTTGAACCACCTCCGGTTGCACTAATAGCGAACTTCACATTCTTACCAGTGATAGCTTTTCCACTTGCAACAGAAGTCTTTATTTTACTAATTTTTAACTTAGGATTAACAATATAAGAACTAATCTTTCTGCTTACAGTATTTCCCTCAGAGTCCTTAGCTGTGACACTAATTGTATATTTTCCACTCTTATCGGGAATCCATTTTGCAGATTTCGATGTTGTATATTCCTTTATTAAGCTTGTATATTTTTGCTTAACACAAAACTTATATTTTATTTTGCCTTTTCCACCACTGCTCTTTACACTAAATGCTACTTTATCGCCTGCATTTATCATTCCAGATGCTTTGCTTACAGAAAAAGATGTAATCCTGAATTTCTTTTTAATCTGTGATGTTGTTTCTTCCTGTTTTGTTGTCTCATCTGATTTCGTTGTCTCATCCGGCTTTGTTGTCTCTTCCGGCTTCTTAGTTGTTACCTGTGGTGTCGTTTCATCCGGTTTCGTTGTCTCATCCGATTTTGTTGTCTCATCCGGTTTTG
>DEGR01000081.1:0-6280 GCA_002351535.1 Lachnospira sp. UBA2821 | reverse complement strand
TTTCATCCGGCTTTGTTGTCTCATCCGGTTTTGTTGTCTCATTCGGTTTTGTTGTCTCGTCTGGCTTTGTTGTCTCGTCCGGTTTTGTTGTCTCGTCCGGTTTTGTTGTTTCATCATTTTTTTCTGCTGCTTCAACAACATCAGCCATAGCCTGCTTTAATTTTCTTATACATTTGTTTATCTCAACCTGTGAAGCAGAATCAAGTTCTATAATCTGTTCAGCTTCATCATTTGCTTTGCATAAAGCATCATATTCTTTTTTTACTTTCTGCACATTTTTGTACTTATCAACATATTGCTTTGCGTTAACAACTGTCTTACTGATAATAGTCTTATCGCTCTTATCATTAACTGTTCCAACAGGATATACAGATTTGGTATATGTGCAGCTTTTACCACTAAATGATGTAACTGTTATATCTATATTTCCATTAATTCCTGTTATATCAGAAGTCTGTGTTGATGTGTTACCCTGACCATCATTAACAATAACTGAGTATTCTTCTGTTTCATCAGGTAATTCAAATGTATACCATCCTTCTGAATCTTTAGCTGAAAGCTTTGTTCCAGGCCAGTTGTCCGTTAATGTAGTATCTGTGACTCCATCTGATTTCCAGATATATACACATGGACTACTCCAGCCATCTGCCTTAACACGCACAACCGGATTTGACTTATTAGAATGACATGCATCTGTTGCTGCTGTTATATCTTCATTTTTGCTCTCGTACTCTTCAATAGTATGGTCTTTTTTCATAAACTCTGTTATGTCTGCAATTACTTCTTCTAAATCTTTAATTGCATCCTCCGAATAATTCGAGCTGTCATTCTTTGCCTTATCAAGTCTTGAGTTTGCGGCTGTTAAAGCTCTTTTCAGATTGTTCTTTGCCTTTTCTTTCTCGTCTGTTACAGGTTCTACATATGAATCAAATGTATCCTTTGGCACAGCAACTACAACTGATTTGGCAGGAACAGTTATATTCTGACCAGTTTCATTTAACATTGTCGTGCCGGCATTTTTTCCATCGGCTACTATAACCCACTTACCTGCTTCTGATAATGTCACACTTTTTTCTGAAGTGGCATTATTAATAAGTACAGCTATCTTGTTCCACTCACCGGAAGTGTTATTAGTCTCATAAAAAGCAGTCATTCCTTTTACATCTTTACTAATCCATGTCAGATTATTGTTATCCGGATTCCAATTGTCACTGCTTCTTGTTGTAATTGAACGGAAACCTGAAAATGCTTTCCTTATCTTAATAATTCCTTCATAATATTTCTCAATATCTGAATATGTATTAAGACGATTCCAGTCTATTTTATTTACAGCATCCGAAGAAGCATAACTATTATCATCACCATTCTTTGTTCTTGCGAACTCTTCACCTGCCTGTAAGAACACGCCACCTTTAGAACTCAGTAATATTGCTCCCGACATCTTATTCATATTTAACATTTTTTCATCAGTAGAATTATACTGTTTTCCTAATCCTTCTGTAAGTTTGTCCCATAATGTAAGATTATCATGTGCTGAGGCATAGCTTACTACACAATTTGATGACTTAGACCAGAACGGTCTCCACATTCCCCACTGACCATCAGTATGTCCTACGGAACCCATTATTCCGCCAAATACATTGTTAGGCCATTTTTGTCCTTCTTCAAGATAAGTACCCGAAAAATAATTTGTCTGTAATAAACCTATTGTTCCGTCAAATTTATGTTCACCTTTAAGTGCATCCCTGATCTGGTCATTAAAATATCCTATTCCATCATCTAACTTAGCTTCATTAGCTTTATGTGCACTGTTAGCATCGTAATTGCCATCTCCGGTCCATCCTTCACCATACATAACGATAGTGTCTTCACCGTATTTTTTGTCCAATGCGGCTCTTATCTTATTCATAGTAGTCACATCATGAATTCCCATCAAGTCAAATCTGAAACCATCGAGATTATATTCTCCTGCCCAATATGTTATGGAATCAATCATAAACTTGCGATACATAGCACTCTCACTTCTTGTAGCATTGCCACATCCTGATTGATTATTATAAGAAAGGTCACTATTAAGCTTATAATAATAACCAGGCATTATTTTGTTGAAATTTGAATCTGCTGTATCATATGTATGATTGTATACAACGTCCATGACTACTTTGATTCCTGCATCATGCAGAGCCTGAATCATCTCTTTCATCTCTTTAATGCGGACATTTCCATCATACGGATTGCTTGAATATGAACCCTCGGGAACATTATAATTCTTTGGGTCATATCCCCAGTTATAATTACTTCCAAGACTTGATGTTACTTTTGTCTCATCAACAGATGCATAATCATACATTGGAAGAATCTGTACATGCGTAACTCCAAGTTTTTTAAGGTAATCAACACATGAGGCAACTTTACCCTGACCATTTACTGTAGTGCTTTCTGTAAATGCTTTATATTTACCTCTGTTTGCCTCAGATACACCTGAACTCACATCAATAGAAAAATCCCTGACATGCACTTCCCATACTACTATATCACTAAGATTCGTCTTTGTTCTCTTATAATTCTTATCCCAATTGTCAGGGGCTGTACTGTCAAGATTAACAACCATTGCCCTGTCACCATTTACGCCCGCTGCTTTTGCATATATATCAACAGCCTCTTTAGTAGTTCCATTCACGGTCACTTTATAAGTATAATATGTATTAACAATATCGCCATCAATTGTAACACTCCATACACCCTTATTACCTTTCGTCATCGGTACTTCTCCAATAACATTACCGCCATTTCCCTTTTCATAACGGCAAAGTTTAACCTCTGTAGCTTCCGGTGACCAGACTTTAAATGTTGTAGCCTCCGGTGTGTATGTACATCCTAAATCATCCCCATCGTATGCATTCTGTGCATCATAGTTACTGTCAAATGAGCGGGTTGCATATACAGTTCCCTCTCCTTTTTCTGCATAGACATTTACAGGAGTTGTGATATTAAATGATGTCACTGTAAGTGCTCCTGCTAACATAACACTTAAAATTCTTTTTTCAATTCTTCTTTTCCACATATACTTCCTCATTACATAAAAATTAATTATACCTATTTGCAACTCTTTATAATATACATTATGTATAAAAAAAATACAATTTTAATTTGCCTATTATCACACTTTTTTATGTTATATACAAAAAAGAGTTAAAATTTTATCACAAATGTACAATCATATAATAAAAAAAGGATTTTTTGTGTATAATCAACAAAAAATTCCTTTTTCTATATACATTTTAACTATATTTTACATTGAAATTTTATTTCATTATTTCACTTAGCGAATAATGAATTATATCACCTGCACCCGCTATATAAAAATCATCTCCACAATACAGCCCTCTGTATAATCTTGAATTATCTTTTGGAAGTCTTGTATCCCTGACAATTGTAAAGCCATTTTCTTTATCATATTTTAAATGATGATACACCGCATGCGAATCGTCCGTATCCTCTCCTGTAATATATTCATCCGTAGCAAATCCGATAATATTTTTATCCGGATTAACTAATACCGATTTATATTCATCATCGAATATTGCTCCATTATATTTTCCATCAATAATCATGCAATTCTCTTCAATCGGATTCTCCGGGTCAGTTACATCAAACATGGTAATTTTTATTCCGGTTTTCTCAACACCTTTCGTCATATAACCTATACCCAGAATATGATTATCATCCCATTTATGAAGATATTCTGAAAATCCTTCAACTTCTAATTCTCCCAGCATTTTAGGAGCAGCCGGATTGGATATATCAGCAACAAATAACGGGTCAATCTGTTTGTACGTTATAAAATATACAAGATTTCCTATAAATCTTGCTGCATAAACACGCTCTCCCAATGCAATTCCATTAAGAATACCAATCTGCTTCATTTCAGAATTAAACACATATAGCGTATTAACCATATCACTACCACTATAATTATAATCAGTAGATATAACAATAAGATTCTCATTCTGCTCATTTATTGCAAAAACATCCGGAATCATCCCTCTTATGGAAGTTGATTTTTCTCCTTTAAGTTTTCCTTTACTAAATGACATCTTATTTATCTCTGTAACACATCTATTCATGTAATTCGTGCTGTAGAAATAAATAGCATCTGCTGATACATATACATTTCCGTAACCATTCATAACATATTCAGCATCTATACTTTTTTCAGGCATACTCACATCAAACGTAGTAATCATAGTTCCATTTATTCCATTTTCCGACATGAAAATCCTGTCACAATCGAGTGCACAGCCATTAACAGTAGGAATCCACTTATCAAGATTGCCGCTTTCAACAGCCTCATCAACACCCATATCAGGTCTGTTAATAGAATAACTTGAAAATAAATATACAATATTTCCAACTCTTCTGGATGTTTTATAAATCCCATCCTGTCTCATTTTACCGATAATCTTTGGTTTTTCAGGATTTGATAAATCATAACTGTAGCACACCGTCTCCTCGAAATCTGTCTGAATATAATATATGTCATCATTTTCTTCATTATTATGCTCTTTATTATGCTCTTTGATATGATTCACAATAAGTATCATTTTCCCGTCAGACACATACATTTCTTTTATTTCATCTGACGGAAGTTCAAAATCCGGTGTAATTGTTTTTTTACTTCCGGGTTCTCCCTTTGAAATGTCCGTAATGATTATATCTCCTGACTCTACCATATAAATATATTTTCCGTCAGCTTTTACGATATCGCTTTCATCAACCCCCTCTGTCATAATATTGGTTGAAGAATCTGCCATGTTATCTTCTAATACATTACGGTAATCATATGATGTTTTGTTATTCTCTATAGATTGTATCTTCTTATATATTTCTTTATAGGATGACATAGTGGCATATGAATTTCCAAGAGTTTTCTGTTTATATGATTTATCATCTGCCACGTTGAGACCATCCTCTTTAAAAATATCATTTGCAGCAAACACTGCCATAATCATGGCGGCTGCAACGGTCAGACCGGCTGCAACCTTTAATAACTTATTTTTTCTTTTATTTTTATATACTTTCTTTCCTGTTTGAACGTTCTCAGAATTGTATGGCTCTGCCGCCTCACTAATAAGATTATCATCTATATAATTCAACCCTTTGAATAAATCTTTTTTATCCATAATAAACACCTTCCTTTATAAGATATTCTTTAAGTTCTTTTCGAATTCTGAATAAAGTAGTTTTAATCTTACTCTGTGACACTGCATATTCTTTACTCAGCTCCGATATACTTAATCCATACCAATATCTTCTAACGAACATAATCCGTTTATCTTTATCCATGCTATTTAAGAAGTCTGAAATAATTCTTCCTGTCTCCGAAAGTTCACCTTCATATGATGCTTTAGAATCTGAGATGCATTCTGCAAGTTCGTCCAGAAGCACATTAACTCTTTTTCCTCTTTTAGAAGCTGTATTCCAGTCTATTCTGTCACATACAATATTTCTGAGTACCTTATATAACCATGACAAAAAATTATGTGGCCTTTCCGGCGGAATCACATTCCATGCTGCAAGATATGTATCATTCACACACTCCATGGCATCCTCATTACATATCATATTAGATGCAAACCTTAGAAGCCTGCTGCCATATACTTTTTCGGTAATACGTAGTGCATCATCCGACCTTGAAAAATACAAATCAAGTATCTCCTCTTCTTTTAAATCTTTCATATTTATCTCCATTTCATATTTTTACATCCGCTAACGAATTCGCTATATCTTTTTGTATAATACCCTATACCATTGTCTATAACAACAATATCCTTTATAATTCCCTTCTATTTATTAAGTAGGAATTTGTAATGTAATGGTTACAAAAATAATAAAGGAACTTTTAATTTAAAACTAAAAAGTCTGTGTAACAATATTGTTTCTGACGGATGTCGCATGTGTATTATGCCGGATGTTCATCCCTGAAAAGTCGGTACAATCGGTCTGACTATGACTGTCGGAAATAAAATCATGCCAAATGTTGTAGGCATAGATATCGGTTGTGGAATGACTTTAGCGAAGATTAAAGATAAAACAAAAGATTTCAAAAAACTTGATACTGTTATAAGAGAAAATATTCCTACCGGTTTTAGAATACGTGAAAGTATTCATCACTATATGGATAATTTTGATTTATCTGAACTATACTGCTTCAGACACATTAATACTCCAAAGGCATTATTGGCTGCAGGTTCACTAGTACATCGTTCGATAATTAACT
>DEGR01000038.1 GCA_002351535.1 Lachnospira sp. UBA2821 | reverse complement strand
ACGGGGTTCTGAACAGATACAAAATTTGTTATATTATAGTTATCTAAAGAAGACGGGGAATATTGCATGGATATATATGATGTGAGCAGCATTGTGATAGATGCGTTTAGTGTAGTGGCAACACATTTTTTCTTTTTGGCATTATTTAAGCATATACGGAATTTGAAGAGTCTGGTTATTACATACATAGTTGCTTTTATTGTTTTTAATATAGCATTCTACCTTTTTAGTGATAAAATGTTTATTGTTGTGATATTAAACATTATAGAGTATGCAGTAATTGCTTATAATTACACCCCAAATATAATTAAATGTATTGTTAGCAGTGTTTTTAATCATATATTTGGCAGCTCTGTTGAATTATTGGTAGGTTGTTTAATAGCGTTTGGTACTGGTATGGGGTATGATGCAATAATGCATAACAAAATAATCTGGTTAATAGGTTCAGCTATATGTAAGCTTACATTGATATTTATTACTTATAATATGTATATAATTCTTAAGAAACGGGAATTGTTCAAAAGTCCGGGATATTATTGGGTTATAGCAGTTTGCTTTCCTGCCTGTAGTATATTTATATTATATTTTTTGGATTTGAATGCACTGAGTGGAAATCTTACCAATTATATACAAATATTCTGTATAATAATCTGCATATTCGCAATGAATATTATGCTTTTGTGTTTTATGACCAGATATGCAATGGACAGGCAATTAAGGAAGAAAGAGACCGGATTCAGAACTATGTGGAGCTTCAGAAAAGTGAGCAGAACAAAGTTGATGACTATAATAAGAATATTACAAAGATTAGTCATGACATGAAGAATTATGTTCTTGGAGTTGAATCGCTTATCAGAAGCGGACAGTATGATAAGGCATTGAATGAATTGGCTGATATTAGTAATAATGTAATTAAAACAACGTCGGTCATATCGAGCAAGGATTCGGTTGTTAATCATATTCTTAATGCAAAGTTGTGGAATATGGAGCGTGAAGGTATCCGTCTGGAGAGAAAGATTAACATAGATAAAGAGATTCCTATTAATACGGGAGACATAAGTGTTATTTTGGGAAATGCACTGGATAATGCTATTGAATATGTTGGAAGCCACAAAAACGTTGAACAACTGATTAGCCTCGATATATCTTATAGCAGGAATATATTTATGGCAAAAGTAAGTAATCCGGTGGAGGAGAATATAGTTATACCTAAGGATATGGTTCTTCGCACAACAAAAAAGACACGGGGTCATGGCGTTGGCATGAAGAGTGTTAAGGATATATGTCTAAGATATAACGGAACGTTTAAAGTTAAGTGTGAGAATAAGATTTTTACTGAAGAAATAATAATGATACTGGATGGAGATAAAAATGTTAAAAGTAGCGGTGTGTGACGACGATTGGCAGTTTTGCGAGAAAATCAGAAAAATATTAAGATTTCATTTTGAAGGGGTAATAGATTGTATAGATGATTTTTCGAGTGGAGAAGAATTGATGGAGTCGATACATCTGGGGAACCGTTATCAGATGATTTTTTTAGACCAGAAGATGAAAGAAATGGATGGTGTAGCTACAGCAGGTGCAATAAGAGACATTCCGGAACAACAGGATACAGTTTTATTCTTTGTAACGTCATATGAGTGTGAGGTAGTGTCAGTCGTGGAGGTACATCCGTTTGCATACATTCGTAAACCGATAGATGAGGGTATGTTTGTAGCTTCGGTAAAAAAAGCCATGGAGTTTATAAACGTCAGGGAGAAACTTGTTATAATAAAGAAAAAAGGTGGAAATATTATGCTGAACCCTGTAAGGATTCAGTATATACATGCATGTGGACATGGTTGTGAGATATGTTATGATAACCAGAGTGTAAGGTCTACGATGAGTATTAACACTTTATATGAGGAATTGTGTTTATATTCAGGACTTTTTGCAAGGGTACACAGGTCATACTTTGTTAGTGTGAAATATGTCAAAGAAGTTAAGGGAGATAATATTGTTATGAATGATAATGTCAAAATACCAGTGGGTCGGAAGTATAAAAAAGAATTTTTGGAAAAATGTGTTGAGTTATTAGCATAAAAAAATATTGGTATGTACACTCCTGTACATACCAATACTTTTTTATACATTAAATCTAAAGAGGATTACATCTCCATCTTTAACTACATAATCTTTGCCTTCGAGACCTACAAGTCCTTTTTCTTTTGCTGCGGTGTATGAGCCACAGTCTAATAAATCCTGATAATTAACAACTTCAGCACGGATGAATCCACGTTCAAAATCTGTATGGATTTTACCGGCAGCCTGTGGAGCTTTCATTCCTTTGGTTATAGTCCATGCTCTTGTTTCTGTCTCACCAGCAGTAAGGTAGCTTATAAGACCTAAGAGCTTGTAGCTTGCTTTGATAAGTTTATCAAGACCGGATTCGCTGAGACCGAGTTCATCGAGGAACATAGCCTTTTCTTCATCATCTAATTCGGCAATTTCCTGTTCAATCTGTGCACATATTACGAATACTTCACTTCCTGCTTCTTCGGCGAATTTTCTGACAGCAGCAACATATTCATTAGAAGCTCCATCATCGGCAAGGTGTTCTTCTGATACATTGGCAGCGAATATTACAGGTTTGTATGTGAGGAGATTATATGATTTTAAGAGTTCTGCCTCGTCATCATCATTTGTCTCGAAGTTCTTTGCAAGATTGCCTTCTTCAAGATAAGCCTTGATACGTTCAAGAAGTGCAAGTTCTTTGGCAAGTGCTTTGTCGTTTCTTGCACCTCGTGTTGTTTTGGCTATTCTTCTGTCAAGAATCTCTATATCAGAGAATATAAGCTCAAGATTAATTGTCTCAATATCTCTTAATGGGTCTACACTTCCGTCAACGTGAACGACATTGGTATCATCGAAACATCGTACAACATGAACGATTGCATCAACTTCACGGATGTTTGATAAGAACTGGTTACCAAGTCCTTCGCCTTTTGAAGCACCTTTTACAAGACCTGCAATATCAACAAACTCGATAACAGCAGGAGTGATTTTCTGTGAGTTATATAAAGCGGCAAGCTTATTAAGTCTTTCATCAGGTACTGTAACAATTCCAACGTTAGGGTCAATTGTACAGAATGGGTAGTTAGCTGATTCTGCACCGGCCTTTGTAAGTGAATTAAATAGAGTACTTTTACCTACATTAGGTAAACCAACGATTCCTAATTTCATAATAAATATATCCTTTCGTGTAAACTAAACTTATAACAGTGTAGCACAATTTTGTAGAAAGTTAAAGAGTTAAGTGAGTTTGCTGATTACATTTTAGAAAAAATATGTTATAATAAGCCGAACTAATGTTTATACATGAAATGAGGATATATATGATACTAGAGATTTACGGCATAAGATTTCCGGGGATTGGGATTAACTTTCCGGAATTTGCTAAAGCATTAAAGTTACCGGGAATTAGTATTCCTTATATGGTAATAGCAGTTGTGATAGGAATAATAGCAGGCTATGCTTTCACAATATATGAAGCGAGACGCACATGGCAGGATATGTCAGTGTATGTTAATGGAACGGCACTTATAATAATATTCTCGATAATAGGTGGAAGAATATTTGATGTAATAGTTAACTGGAGTGATTACAGAAGCAGTCCGATAAATGTTCTTAATATCAATAAGGGTGGAATGAACATTGTCGGTGCTCTGACATTTGCAATAGTTGTATGTATTGTTGTTGCCTATAATAAGAAGACTTCCGCAACAAGAATAATGGATACGTTATGCTGTGGGACAATGATAGGGCAGCTTATAATATATATAGGAAGTTTTTTTACACGTAATGCATATGGAACGTATTCGAATGGAAAGTTTGCGATGCAGATACCACTTTTGGATACATCAGGAATAATGAACCAGAAGATACAGGATAACATTGTTAAATATCATGGTACAGCATATATACAGGTGCATCCGGTCTGCATATACAAGTTTTTGATTGTGTTACTATTACTTGTATTTGTATTGCTTTTAAGAAAGAGGAAGAAGTTCGATGGAGAAATAGTTGCATGGTGCCTTCTGGGACAGACGGTTATGAAGTTTATAGTAGACGGGTCAATGTATGGCAGAATGATTTTGCTCTGGAAAGTATCATTTGCACAGATTATGTGGCTGATTTGTGCGATTGTAATAATATGTGTGATATTTGTTAAACGTCATAAAGTGGCAAAGCAAATGGAATCAGATGACAAAAAGGATGGATTTGCCGGAAGGGTTATAAGCAGATTTTTGAATCCTGCAGATGATGACAATGACGAATAAAATGTTTAACATATTTGTGAAGATAATCTTTTATATTAACAAAAGTGTACCGGTCTGGATGATGGTGCTGGTATTAATAATGTTAACGGGGATATTGACCGTTGTTCACAAATATACCCATACATATAACTATAAGCTGAAAAAAATAGTATATTCCGGAAAATTTGTTTCGAGTGATTTTGTGCTTAATAACTGGATTGTACATGGAAAAGGCTATAAGTATGACAATACGACAGGATTGAAATATATAAATATTCCGGGATGTTATGTTATAAAAATGTATAAGCACAGAGTGCCTTTTTCTTTTATTCATAGAATTAATGCTCACGAAAATGTATATGTTGGGCAGAGCCTCCACCTTACCGGAAGGGTTTATAATCATCTTAGTGGTAAAGGTAAAGGGGACGTATATGGGGAACTTAAGTTTAACAAGAGGAAGATATATATAAGTTTCAGGCCATGCAGAAAAGGTAAACTTAATTATCTGGAGAAAAAGTTAATAAAGAAATATAATGCTACACAGTCATATAATCACACAAAAGGTGGTGGAAAAAGCTGGTAAAAGCACATATTGTGTTGCATCTATATTTAACCACAATATATGCAGAGGTACTTTTTACCTCTGTTTTTTTTGATATAAATCTTTTAAAATACTTGAAATTTACCCGTTTTTGTTATAGAATTTACATCAAGTGGTGAAAAGTGGTGGAAAGTGGTTCAATGTGGTGAGAAAGTGTCACGTTGATAAAGAAGGTGACTGACATGTTCATGGGAGAATACAATCACACAATCGATGCAAAAGGAAGACTTATAATTCCTGCCAAGTTCAGAGAGGCTCTCGATGAACAGTTTGTTGTTACAAGAGGACTTGATGATTGCCTTTTTGTATATCCTGATGATGGTTGGAAAGCCTTTGAAGAAAAACTCAGCACTTTACCGGTTGCAAATAAGAATGCAAGAAAATTTGCCAGATTTTTCCTTTCAGGTGCAGCTCAGGTTGAACTGGACAAGCAGGGAAGAATTCTGATTCCCAATACACTTAGAGAATATGGCGGACTTGAAAAAGAGGTTGTACTTATAGGTGTAGCCAACAGAGTTGAAATCTGGAGCAAGGCACGTTGGGAAGAAAATGCGGCTATGGAAGATATGGATGAGATTGCAGAACATATGGATTCTCTCGGACTTAGCATTTAGTACATAGCATATGGAAAGATGGAGGAAATAGTTCAATGGAATTCAGACATAAGTCAGTTTTGCTAAATGAAACGGTTGATAATCTTAATGTCAGACCCGGAGGCATATATGTTGATGGGACACTTGGAGGTGGAGGCCATTCTTATGAGATTGCCAGAAGATTGCAGGGTAAAGGCAGGCTTATTGGAATTGACCAGGATGAAGATGCAATTAAGGCAGCAGGACAGAAACTTGAAGAATTTGGAGAACTTGTGACTATAGTAAGAGATAACTATTGCAATATAAAAGCGGTTCTTGACAGTCTGAATATTGAGAAGGTTGATGGAATTATGCTGGATCTCGGTGTATCATCATACCAGCTTGATACGGCACAGAGAGGTTTCTCTTATATGGAAGATGCACCACTTGACATGCGAATGGACAAGCGTCAGCAGATTACGGCAGAGGATATAGTTAATGATTATAGTGAGATGGAATTGTTTCATATTATAAGAGACTATGGGGAAGACAAATTTGCTAAAAATATTGCTAAGCATATTGTGAGAGAAAGAGAAAAAAAACATATAAGAACTACATTGGAACTGGCAGAGATTATTAAGGGTGCAATTCCAATGAAGGTGAGAGTTAACGGAGGACATCCGGCCAAAAGAACATTTCAGGCAATAAGAATAGAACTGAATAAAGAATTGGAAGTTCTTAAGAATTCTATAGATACAATGATAGATTTGCTTAACGAAGATGGAAGATTGTGTATTATTACATTTCATTCGCTTGAAGACAGAATAGTTAAGACAGGCTTCAGAAGAAATGAAAATCCATGTACATGTCCACCTGATTTTCCGGTCTGTGTATGTGGAAATGTATCGAAGGGAAAGGTTATTACAAGAAAACCGATATTGCCATCGGATGATGAGATTGAAGAAAATAAACGTTCAAAGAGTTCAAAGTTGAGAGTATTCGAAAGAAGATAAAAAAGTAAGTAAATATAAAAAGAAGGTTTGTAAAAAAATGGAAAGAAAAGTCAGAACTAATAATGTGAAAAAGTATTCGGAATATGTAACCGGAAGTGCAGCAAAAAAACTTGCTATTGCTGAGCCGGTCAGAAAAGAAAGAATAAAAAAAGAAAAGAAAGTAAGCAGGGCTGTACAGAGAAATCGTGATAATGCTAAGAAAGTAGGACCAGGATATTTTATGTTTCTTGTATCTGTAACTGCAGTTGTAGCTGTAGTATGCTTTGTATATCTTAATTTTCAGGCTGATATTTCACATACAAACAAGAAGATTACAGCAATGACAACACAGTTAGATACACTTACGGCACAGAATGATTCTATAGATTACAGTATTAACAGCTATATGGATAGCGCCAATATTATCAGAGTTGCCACAGAAGAACTTGGAATGGTTAGAGCATCCGGTAATCAGGTAATATATTATGACAGTACTGAGAGTGAGTTCATGAAACAGTTTACGGATGTTCCTGAACAGTAACATATGGGACAGGCTTTGAGGTTTGGTGGGAGAAAAAATGGCTGATAGAAGCAATGGACGTGATTCAAAAAATAAGAAGCAGAGAATACGTAAGTTCAACAAAAATATGAAGAAAAAGCTTATAGCTACATTTATGATATTTGCAGTTCTGGTAGCGATAGTGGTTGTTAATACTGTGAGAATAAGTGTTGTTGATGGCAGCGATTACAGAATACTTGTTTTATCACAGCAGGATAAGACTTCTACTACACTTCCATATAAGCGTGGTGATATACTTGACCGCAATGGAAATGTGCTTGCAACAAGTACAAAGGTATACAATCTTATACTTGATCCTAAAGCGATATTAGATAAAGAAGAGTATCTTGAACCTACTGTTAATGCGCTTACTGAGAATTTTGAGATTAACCGTGAAGAGTTGATTAATACTATCAATCAGAAAGCAAAGAGCAGATATGTTGTTGAAGTGAAGGGACTGACTTACGAGCAGATTGAGAAGTTCGAGAAGATTCTTGAAGATACAGACAACAATCCATATATTAAAGGTGTATGGTTTGAAAATGAATATGTAAGAAATTATCCATATTCTACATTAGGAGCTGCTACTATAGGATATACAGACTCAGGCAACAAAGGGGCATGGGGAATTGAAGAGTATTACAGTGATACTCTTAATGGCGTAGATGGAAGAAAATATGGATTTGTTAATTCAGATAATGCAATGGAGACGATAATAAAAGCTCCAAAAGATGGAAACAGTGTTGTATCTACAATAGATATGAATATGCAGAAAATAGTTGAAGATAAGATTCAGTTATGGGTGGAAAGATACCATCCGCAGAATGTTGCCGTAGTGGTGGCTGACCCTACAGATGGTGAGATTCTTGCAATGTCAAGCAGTAAAAATGTGTTTGACCTTAATAATCCGAGAGATTTGACAAGATATTACACTGAAGAACAGATTGCAGCAATGTCAGATGAAGAAGCGGTTAACAATATGAGTCAGATATGGAAGAATTTCTGTACAAGTGATACATTTGAGGCAGGTTCAACGATAAAACCGTTTACTGTTGCGGCAGCCTTAGAAGAGGGCGTTGTGAATAAAGATCAGGTGTTTATGTGTGATGGTGCACAGACTGTAGGTGGCTGGACAATTCATTGCCATAAAAGAGCAGGTCATGGGCCTGTAACACTTGAGCAGTCTATAATGTATTCGTGCAACGACGCATTAATGCAGATAGCAGCATTAGTGGGCAAAAATGCATTTTGCGATTATCAGGGCAAATTCGGTTTTGGAATGAAGACCGGTGTCGATTTGCCGGGAGAGGCAAGTGCAGCAGGACTTTTGTATACGGCAGATACTATGGATGATGCATCATTGGCAACCAATTCATTTGGACAGAATTTTAATGTTACTATGATGCAGATGACGGCAGGATTTTCGGCGCTTATTAATGGTGGCAATTATTACCAGCCACATGTTGTAAAGCAGATTGTGAATGCGGATGGTGCTGTAGTTGAAAATGTTGAAAAGAAGCTTATCAGGCAGGTTGTGACAGAGGATACATCAGAATTTTTAAGACAGTCACTTAGAGATACAGTAGTTGCAGGAACAGGTTCAAAAGCGGCAGTGGCAGGCTATGAAGTGGCAGGTAAAACAGGTACGGCACAGATTACGGGAAGAAGAAATGAAGATGTGTATGTTCTTTCATTTATGGGATATGCACCATATAATGACCCTAAAATATTGTGTTATGTTATAGTTGACCAGCCGGATGTTCCGGATAGATCAAGCAGTTCTTACGCATCTTTGCTATTTAGCGAGATTATGACAGAAATATTACCTTATTCGGGAGTGTATGCGACTGATGAGGCAGCAGCACAGCAGGCGGCGGCTGACAGAAAGGCAGCGGAGGAAGCTGCAAAAGCTGAGGCGGCAGCACAGAATGGAGAGACTGTTCAGAATAATGAAACATCTCAGGATGCGAATGTAGCACAAAGTAGTGAACCAGCTCAGAATGCTGACACCACACAAAGCAGTGAACCGGCTCAGAATACTGATGCGGCACAGAATGGAGAGACTGTCCAGAGTGCGGATACGGCACAGACGGCTGCGGATAATGCCGGTGCAGATGAAAGCTATGATGATTCGGCATATGGAAGTATTCCGGATAATGCAAATATATTGTCTACAGAACAAACGAATTAATTGGGCTAAGACATAACCTCATAAAAGAAATCATATAATTGTGATAATATCTTTTATGAGGTTATTTTGTATTGAAGCTTAAAACTGTTAATAAAAAGAAGATAATGATATTTGTTGCCGTAATAATGGTGTTAATGATTGTTGTTATGGTGAGAATTGTTATTATAAGTGTGTTTGATTCTGAAAAGTATACACAGCTTGCTAATGAGGTTCAGGAAAGGGAGCGGTATATTAAGGCTGCAAGAGGAATAATTGAAGACCGTAATGGCGTTGTTATAGCAACTAACAGGACTGTGTGTACTGTATCAGTTATTAATTCACAGATAAAAGATGAAGAAAAAGTGACAGATATGTTAGTTGATGAGCTTCAGATGGACAGGGAGAAAGTTGAAAAACTTGTTAAAAAACGCAGCGTAAGAGAAAAAATCAAATCAAATGTTCCCAAAGAAATCGGGGACAGAATAAGAGAGCATGAACTTGACGGAGTGAAAGTTGATGAAGATTACAAAAGATATTATCCATATAATGAGATGGCATCAAAAGTTCTTGGATTTACAGGAAGTGACAATCAGGGTATTGTAGGATTGGAGGTTAAATATGATAAGTATATGAAAGGTAAAAATGGTGCTATTCTCACGCGGACTGATGCGAGGGGAATAGAACTTGATGGGATAGCTGAAAAGAGAATGGAGGCAGTGCAGGGCGATACCCTTGTGACTTCGTTAGATGTAAATATACAGCAATATGCACAGCAGGCGGCGCAAAAAGTGCTAGAGGCCAAGCAGGCCAATTATGTATCTGTTATAGTTATGAATCCGAATAATGGTGAAATATATGCTATGTGTAATGTTCCGGAATTCGACCTGAATAATCCGTATGCCATTAATGATAACAAAAATGTTACACAGGATGAACTTAACCGGATGTGGAGAAATCAAAGTATTAATGATACATATGAGCCGGGGTCGACTTTTAAAGTTATAACTGCTACGGCAGGACTTGAAACCGGGGCTGTGACAAAAGAAAGCACATTTTCCTGTCCGGGGTTTAAAATTGTAGAGGACAGAAGAATAAGATGCCACAAAACTGTTGGTCATGGAGCAGAAACATTTGTCGAAGCTACTATGAATTCATGCAATCCTGTGTTTATAGAAGTAGGACTGAGAGTAGGAAGTCAGAGATTTTATGAGTATCTTGGCAAATTAGGCCTATTAGAAAAAAGTGGTGTTGATTTGCCGGGAGAGGCAGGGACGATTATTCATAAAATAGAAAATGTGGGTCAGGTTGAGCTGGCTACAATGTCTTTTGGACAGTCGTTTCAGATTACACCATTGCAGTTATTAAGGGCTGTAAGTGCGGTTATAAATGGAGGGAATCTTGTAACACCGCATTTTGGCGTTGGAATTAAAGAGATAAATGGAAATGTTAAAAAAACATTTGATTATAAGATTGTTAAGAATTGTATAGAAACAACTACAAGTGATGATATGAAATACATTCTGGAACAGGTTGTTGCGAATGGAGGAGGTTCAAAAGGACAGGTTGAGGGGTACCGTATTGGCGGAAAGACAGCGACATCCCAGAAACTTCCGAGAAATTCGGGCAGGTATATATCTTCGTTTATAGGATTTGCACCTGCAGATAATCCGCAGATTATAGCAATATGTATTATTGATGAGCCTAAGGGCGTATATTATGGTGGAACTATTGCAGCACCGGTTATAAGGGAATTGTATGAAAATGTACTTCCATATTTATCCATACAAACTGTAAAATAAAGGATTGATTATTGGATAGATTGATATTATACTTGTAATGTTGGCTATTTGCCGAATATACATATTTATATGTGTCCGCTTTAAAAGGCGTGATTGAATGGAGGAAAATTATGGAAACAAGAATGATTATTTCAGTTTTGATGTCATTTGCAATCAGTGTTATACTTTGTCCTATTGTGATACCATTTCTGAAAAAACTTAAGTTTGGGCAGTATGTAAGAGAAGAAGGACCTAAGGAGCATTTGAAAAAATCGGGAACACCTACGATGGGTGGACTCATTATACTTGCCAGTGTAGTGATAACGTCACTCTTTTTTGTGGGTAAGTATCCAAATGTTATTCCGGTATTGTTTATGACTCTTGGATTCGGACTGATAGGATTTCTTGATGATTATATAAAAGTTGTTATGAAACGTTCGCTTGGATTAAAACCATGGCAGAAGCTTGCACTTCAGTTTGTGGTAACAGCAGTGTTTGCATATTATCTTATTAATTACACGAAGGTTGGAACGGGAATGCTTGTTCCTTTTACAGGTGGTTTTGAAGATGGAATATATCTTCATATTGGATGGCTTTTTGTGCCAATGTTATTTTTTGCCGTACTTGGAACGGTTAATGGAGCTAATTTTACGGATGGACTGGATGGTCTTGCATCAGGTGTTACTGTTATAATTGCAGTCTTCTTCACAGTGATAAGCATTATGACAAAATCCGGAATAGAGCCGATAACGGGAGCCGTAGCAGGAGCATTACTTGGATTTTTATTATTTAATGTATATCCGGCAAGGGTATTTATGGGAGATACAGGTTCTCTTGCATTAGGAGGATTTGTTGCATCTACTGCGTATATGATGAATATGCCTATATTTATATTGATAGTTGCATTTATATACTTATTGGAAGTTGTATCTGTTATTATGCAGGTTACATACTTTAAAGCTACAAAGGGTAAGAGAATATTTAAAATGGCACCGATACACCATCATTTTGAATTGTGTGGATGGTCAGAGACAAGAGTTGTGACAGTGTTCACAACAATAACAGCTCTGCTGTGTCTCATTGCATATCTTGCATTATAGATTGGAGGACATTATGGATTATAAAAAACGTGATTTTACAGGAAGAAAAGTAATAGTTGCAGGAACCGGTATTAGTGGTATAGGTGCTGTGAAAATGCTTGCAAAATGTGGAGCCGATATAACACTTTATGATGGAAATGATAAATTAAAAGAAGCCGACATAAGATTAAAATTGGATGGGGTTGAAAATGTAAAGATAGTTCTTGGTGAACTTGAAGACAGTGTTATAGAAGCTAATGAACTTATGATTATCAGTCCGGGAATTCCAATCGATGCTCCATTTGTGTTAAGAGTAAAAGAGAAAAATATACCTGTGTGGGGAGAAATAGAACTCGCATATGTCAACTCAAAAGGAAAGCTTGCTGCAATAACAGGAACAAATGGTAAGACAACAACAACTTCGCTCGTTGGAGCAATAATGAAAAATGCATTTCCTGATGTATATGTAGTAGGAAATATCGGAAAATCATATGCGGATGTTGCCATGGATACAAAAGATGACACTGTTACGGTAGCTGAGATAAGCAGCTTCCAGTTAGAGTCAATTGTTGATTTTCATCCTGATGTAACAGCAGTGCTTAACATTACACCTGACCATCTTAACAGACATTACACGATGGAGAATTATGCGAACGTTAAGATGAGCATAGCGAAAAATCAGAATAAGAATGAAGTATGCGTTCTCAACTACGAGGATGAAATTCTTCGTGAAAAGGCAAAGAATTTAAAGAACAGAGTAGTATATTACAGCAGTAAAAACAGTCTGGAAGAAGGAATCTGCCTTAATGGTGATAATATAGTTATGAGATTTGCCGGAGAAGAGACTACGGTGTGCAATGTTCACGACATGAATCTCGTCGGAATACATAATGTTGAAAACGTTATGGCTTCAGTTGCAATATCACATTTTATGGGAGTGTCAACTGACATAATCAGAAAGACTATTAAAGAATTTAAGGCGGTAGAACATAGAATAGAGTATGTTACAGAGAAAAACGGAGTAGTGTATTATAATGATTCAAAGGGTACTAATACAGATGCTTCAATAAAAGCAATAGAGGCTATGTCAAGACCTACAATACTTATTGCAGGAGGCTATGATAAGGGTTGTGAATTTGATGACTGGATTAAAGTATTCGGAGATAAGATAAAGCTTCTTGTACTTATGGGTGCTACAAGTAAAAAGATTGCCGAGACCGCTAAAAAATACAATTATGATAAAATAGTATTTGCAGACAGTCTTGAGGAAGCAGTAAGACTTTGTGAGGAGAATGCGGTTAAGGGTGACGCAGTATTATTGTCACCGGCATGTGCGAGCTGGGATATGTTCAAGAGTTATGAAGAAAGAGGAAATATGTTTAAAGACTATGTGAATAATCATAACAATCTTTAAGGAGTGGTATATTTGATTAATATAAAAAGTAAAAAAAATAAATCCGCAAATGGTGAGACGACTTACTTTGATTATAGTCTTTTGTTTATAATCATATTTTTAATTGGATTTGGTATGGTTATGCTTTATAGTACCAGTTCTTATAACGCACAACTTAAATTTGATGACCCGCTTCATTATGTGAAAACACAGGGGATGGCAACTGTGTTTGGTTTTGTTGTTATTGCAGTTCTTATAAAAGCAATCGACTACCATCTATATGGAAAATTTGCCGTATTCGCATATTTTGCAGGACTTGTACTTGTTATTCTTGTAAAGACAGGACTTGGAATGGAATTTAATGGAGCAAGGAGATGGTTGAAGTTAGGTCCACTTTCTTTTCAGCCTGCCGAAGCAGTAAAACTTATAGTTATTATATCTATGGCGTATATGATTAATGAGATGGGGTCTAAGGTAAATACACTAAAAGGTATGTTTTTTCTGTTCGGTATGACAACGTTACAGGCAGGTTTTCTTGGAGTTATTACAAGCAATCTTAGTTCAGCTATAATTGTTGAGGGAATCGGCGTTATAATGATATTTGTCGCAACGAAAAATTATAAGCCTTTCATTATACTTGGATTAATTGGAGTTTCAGCAGTAGCATTGTTCTTTCTGTATGAGACTAAGATTGCCTCGAGCTTCAGACTTGAACGTGTTAAAGTATGGCTTGACCCGACTAATGAAAAATATATTAATGATGGCGGATATCAGGTGTTACAGGCTTTATATGCCATTGGTTCAGGTGGTATTCTTGGAAAAGGTCTTGGAAACAGTATTCAGAAGATGGGGTTCGTTCCTGAGGCACAGAATGATATGATATTTACCATTATATGTGAGGAACTCGGACTCGTCGGAGGTATCGGTTTAATTGCAATGTTTGCGTTTATGATATGGAGATTCATGGTAATTGCCAACAATGCCCCCGATTTGTTCGGCGCAATGATTGTTGTCGGTGTGCTCGCACACATTGCACTGCAGGTCGTGCTTAATGTGGCGGTTGTAACAAATACGATTCCTAATACAGGAGTTACATTGCCGTTTATCAGTTATGGAGGAACTTCTGTACTTTTCCTTATGACAGAGATGGGAATAGTGTTGTCTATATCCAGGAGAATAAGACATGAAGAATAGAATGAATAAAAAGATAATAGTGATTATATGTATAATTGTTATTCTTCTTGCAATAGTATGGTTTTTTCTTTCACTAAGGGTTCACGACATATACATATCAGGCAATCAGAAATATTCTGATAAACAGATTGAGAAGCTTATATTTAAGACAGAACAGGATAAAAATCCTGTGTTGTTATATTTTATGACGAGATTTGGTGAACAGAAGAAAATTCCTTTTGTGGCGAGGTATACAGTAAAGTTAAAATCAATTAATTCTGTTGAAGTCAGGGTCTATGAAAAAAATGTAGTGGGCTATGTAACGTACATGGGCAATAATATGTATTTTGACGGTGATGGTATCGTAACGGAGAGTACAGAAACCGTACTTGAGGGAATACCGAGGATAACAGGACTTAATTTTGATTACATTGTTGTTAAAGAGAAACTTCCGATAAGTAATGAAAAACTTTTCGACACAATAATGAATCTTACACAGTTGCTTTCAAAATACAAGATAAAGGTTGATAAGATTAAGGTTACTGATGATAAAGAGTATGAACTTAAAATCGATGGGATAACAGTAAATATTGGTACGGCAGATGATTTGAACGAAAAGATAGTTGACCTGAGCGACATGCTTCCTAAGCTGGAAGGGTTATCAGGCACATTGGATATGATTGAGTATGATTCTACTGATACAGGGTACACATTTAATAAAAATTAAAAATAATCAAAATATCAGTTGATTATTTTACAAAATAAAGATATTATATAGTAAGGTTATAAAGTGGATAGGTGTGATTGGATGTCTGTCTGCGTGAAAAAGGAGGACGAACTCTTGTTAGAGATTACAACAAATGAAGCAGAAGTATCTGCTAAAATTATAGTAGTAGGTGTTGGTGGAGCAGGTAACAATGCTGTTAATAGAATGATAGATCAGTGCATAAGTGGTGTAGAGTTTATTGGTGTTAATACAGATGATCAGGCATTAAAGCTTTGTAAGGCACCTACAAGCATCCAGATAGGCGAAAAGCTTACTAAAGGTCTTGGAGCAGGTGCACAGCCTGAAGTAGGTGAGAAAGCTGCAGAAGAGAATATTGATGAGATAACACAGGCACTTAAGGGTGCAGATATGGTATTTGTAACATGTGGTATGGGAGGCGGAACAGGAACAGGTGCCGCACCGGTAGTTGCCAAAATTGCAAAGGATATGGGGATTCTTACCGTTGGTGTTGTTACAAAGCCTTTTGGATTTGAAGGAAAGACAAGAATGAACAATGCTCTTGGTGGTCTTGAGAGACTTAAAGAGAATGTAGACACACTTATTATTATACCAAATGATAAGCTTTTGGAGATAGTGGACAGAAGAACGACTATGCCTGAGGCACTTAAGAAGGCTGATGAGGTTCTTCAGCAGGCGGTTCAGGGAATTACAGACCTTATTAATGTACCATCTCTTATCAATCTTGATTTTGCTGATGTGCAGACAGTTATGATTGATAAAGGAATTGCACATATCGGTATTGGTAATGCAAAGGGTGATGATAAAGCTATCGAGGCAGTTCAGATGGCTATTACAAGTCCTCTTCTTGAGACAACAATCGAGGGTGCAACACATGTTATTATTAACGTATCAGGTGATATCAGCCTTATAGAAGCTAATGAGGCAGCTTCATATGTTGAAGACCTTGCAGGAGAGGATGCAAACATAATATTTGGTGCGAGATATGATGAGACATATCCGGAAGAATGTACAATTACCGTTATTGCAACAGGACTTGAGAGCGAGGTTAAGACACCACAGCCTGGATTAGGCTCAAGAAATGTAGCAAGAACAGGTGGAGCATTTAATTATTCTAATACATCAGCAAGACAGATTACACCTAAGAAGCCTTCAACAGGATTTCAGCAGAAAAATGTTCAGCCGTTAGGACAGCAGCCAAAGCAGAGACCAAACACTTCATTTGGCAGTACAGCTACAACCGGAAGAACAGAACCAAAATCTATTAAGATACCTGAGTTCCTTCAGAAAAACAGAGATTAACAGCCTTAGAGCAGACAGATTAATAAACATAAATAAAAAGACTGTGACTTCGACAATTAATAATAATTGTGAAGCCACAGTCTTTTTTGACAAATTTTTCATATTTCATCATATATAATGTAGTTATGAAGCAGAAAAACTTCAGAATGGAGGACATGGTGAAGTATGTAGTATATCTTGATGTGTTCTGGTTTGTTAATTTTGCTGCGGATATATATATTATTTTGTGTGTAAGGAGGTGGATGAATTACCATACAAAGATTAGCAGATGTATTATGGCTGCTGTTATCGGTGCAACAGCGGCATGCATGAGACTGGTGTACAGAAGTGAATCATTCGTTGTGACATTTTTGATATATATAATTACTGCAATGCTTATGTGCATTGTAGCTTATGGTATGTCAAAGATTATTAAAAATACAATATTGTTATATTTTACCGGAATGATATTAGGCGGCGTAAGTGATTTTATATATTTTCAGGCAGGGCTTAAAAATACAATGTTAATATTTGTACTGGTGGCAGTTGTATCTCATGCGATAATCTGTATGCTTGATAAACGGAAAATGATTGCTGACAAAAAATGCGAAGTGGATATAATAAAGAATAATAAAAGATTAACTGTTACGGCAATTATAGATACAGGTAACAGCCTGAGAGAGCCTTACAAAAACAGACCGGTACATATATTGGAGAAAAAAGAGGCACAAAAATTAATAGATGATATGGATAATGTGCTAAAGATGCTGATTCCATTCCGTTCTCTTGGATGTGACGATGGAATGATAGAGGGTATCATTGTAGATGAGATATGCATAAATAAGAATAATAAGAGGATTATAGAGTATAATTCCGTGGTGGGAATTTATAATGGAAAATTATCAGGAGATGGAATGTATACAATGATAATTAATCCATATAGTATTGAAGAAAGAGAGGAGTTATAAAGGTGGTTATAAAGGTGTCGGTTTCAAATAAGATTCATTTCAGACTGATTCCGCAGATAAGAAACATATTGTTTTCAAAGAAGGGTGATGTTCATTATATCGGAGGTGCGGAGGTTTTGCCTCCTCCGCTTTCACAGGAGGAAGAAACAGAAACGATAGAGAAACTTGGAGGAGATAATGATCTGAAGGCAAGGGCAAGTCTTATAGAACATAATCTCAGACTTGTAGTATATATAGCGAAAAAGTTTGATAATACCGGTGTGGGAGTAGAGGATTTGATATCTATAGGAACAATTGGACTTATAAAGGCAATTAATACATATAAACCCGACAAGAAGATTAAGCTGGCGACGTATGCTTCGAGATGTATAGAGAATGAAATACTTATGTATTTAAGGAGAAATAATAAGACGAAAATGGAGGTGTCAATTGATGAACCTCTCAATGTTGACTGGGATGGAAATGAGTTATTGCTTTCAGATATACTCGGTACGGACGAAAATGTTATATGCAAGGACATAGAAGACGAGGTGGAAAAGAATTTATTAAAAAATGCACTTTTAAAGTTGAATGGAAGGGAAAGAAAAATAATTGAATTAAGATTTGGACTTGATAATGAGGATGGCGAGGAGATGACCCAGAAAGAAGTGGCTGAAATGATGGGAATATCACAGTCGTATATTTCAAGGCTTGAAAAGAAGATTATACGAAGACTGAAAAAAGAAATGGTGCGATATGAATAAACACTTTACGCAGATTTATTTATAAAGTATAATAGTGAGGATGTGTGATGTGTAAATACAGTTAACATGGAGGTAAAAATGACTAGAACAGAAGCAGAAGAGTATTTAAAAAAATGTGGTCAGGAGCATTTGTTAAAATATTATGATGAACTTGATTCGGATGAGAAGAAAGAATTATTAAGACAGATAGAAAAAACTGATTTTAGTATAATTGATGTTAATAAAAGCGCGGAGGTATCTGAAGATGAGCTTATTGAGCCTCTTGCAGCCATGAAGATAGAACATATTAATGAAAATGTTGACAGATATAGAGAAAAAGGTATTGAGGCCATAAAGCAATGTAAGGTCGGAGCTGTTCTGCTGGCAGGAGGTCAGGGAACACGACTGGGATTTGATAAACCGAAGGGCATGTTTAATATTGGTGAGACTAAGGAACTTTATATATTTGAGAGGCTTATTCTTAACATGATGGATGTTGTTAATGAAACAGGAGCATGGGTTCCTCTTTTTATCATGACGAGTGAGAAGAATAACGAAGATACGGTTAATTTCTTTAAAGAGCATAATTATTTTGGTTATGATAAAGATTTTATTACATTTTTCGTACAGGAAATGGCTCCAAGTGTAGATTATACCGGCAAAGTATATATGGAAAATAAATCAAGAATCTCACTTTCTCCTAATGGTAATGGAGGTTGGTTCACTTCTCTTATGAAAAGTGAAGCGGTGAAGATGATTGATAAATATGGAATTGAGTGGCTTAATGTATTTGCGGTTGATAATGTATTGCAGAGAATAGCAGATCCGGTATTTGTCGGTGCAACAATAGATTCAGGATGTGTATCAGGTGCAAAAGTTGTTAAGAAAGCAAATCCTGACGAGAAGGTTGGTGTTATGTGTAAACGTAACGGACATCCGTCTATTATCGAATATTATGAGTTTACGGATGAACTTAAAGCTGTTATGGATGAGACAGGTGAGCCGGCATATAATTATGGAGTTATTCTTAATTATTTATTCAGGGTAAAAGAATTAAGGGAAATACTTGATGCCAGATTTCCAATACATATTGTTGAGAAAAAGATTCCATATATGAATGAGGACTGTGAGATGATAAATCCGGATAAGCCAAACGGATATAAGTTTGAGGAGCTCATTCTTGATATGATATCAATGCTTAAAGACTGTCTTGTATTTGAGGTTGACAGAGAAAAAGAATTCGCACCTGTAAAAAATAAGACCGGTGTGGATTCAGTTGACAGTGCAAGAATGCTGTTAAAGAAAAATGGTATAGAGATATAGTAAGATTAGTTAAGAAACTGAGAGGAACGACATGAAAAGAATTATAGACATTTTAACGGAAGAACTTAAAGAAGCATTTGAACAGTGTGATATTGACAGCAAATTTGCAAAGGTGTCGGTATCAAACAGACCTGACTTGTGTGAATATCAGTGCAACGGAGCCATGGCGGCTGCCAAGCAGTATAAGACTGCCCCAATTAAGATAGCTGAAAAGATTGTAGATGTGCTTAAGAATAGCAATAACATGAAAGATGTTACGGCTGTTATGCCGGGATTCATTAATTTTAATCTTAATAGTGATTTTGTTGCGGACTATATTAATGAAATGGCTAAAGATGCTAAGTTTGGTTATGAACCATCAGAGAAAAATAAAAGTATAGTAGTTGATTATGGCGGAGCCAATGTTGCCAAACCATTACATGTTGGACATCTTCGTTCGGCTGTTATTGGAGAGAGCATTAAGAGAATACTTAAATACGATGAAAACACTGTAATAGGTGATGTTCATCTTGGGGACTGGGGTCTCCAGATGGGACTTATTATTGTGGAATTAAAAGAAAGAAAGCCTGAACTTGTATATTTTGATGAGAATTATAGTGGAGAATACCCTAAAGAGGCTCCGTTTACAATATCAGAATTGGAAGAAATATATCCATGTGCGAGTGGAAAGTCAAAAGAAAATCCGGAATTTAAGGAAATGGCACATCAGGCAACTTTAAAATTACAGCAGGGATATGCTCCTTACAGGGCAATATGGGAACATATTCTTAAAGTATCAATTGAAGACCTTAAGAAGAATTACGGCAATCTTAATGTTGAATTTGACCTTTGGAAAGGTGAAAGTGATGCAGACCCATACATTCCGGGACTGATTAAACTTCTTAATGATAAATCCCTTCTTCATGAAAGTCAGGGCGCAATGGTAGTAGATGTTATGGAAGAAACAGATTCCAAGGAAATACCGCCATGTATTGTTCAGAAATCAGACGGTGCAGCACTTTATGCAACATCAGATCTTGCCACTCTTATACAGAGAGAAGAAGATTATAAGCCGGATATGGTTATATATGTAGCGGATAAGAGACAGGAAATGCATTTTACACAGGTATTCAGGGTTGCGAAGAAAGCCGGGATAGTTGGTGAGAACACAGAACTTGTATTTAATGGATTTGGAACGATGAATGGCAAAGACGGGAAACCATTTAAGACAAGAGATGGCGGTGTTATGCGTCTTGAAAATCTTATTAAAGAGATTGATGGGGCTGTATATAATAAGATAATGGAAAACAGAACTGTATCTGAGGAAGAAGCTAAAAAGACAGCAGATATAGTCGGACTTTCAGCTTTAAAATATGGTGACTTGTCTAATCAGGCTGCAAAGGATTATATATTTGATATTGAAAGATTTTCTTCGTTTGAGGGAAATACAGGTCCATATATACTATACACAATAGTTAGAATTAAATCTATTATTGAAAAATATGGCAGGGAGACAGAAGCTAAAGTTCTTCCGGCTGATAAAGGAAGCGAAAAGGAACTTATGCTTGTGCTTTCCAAATATCAGGATATGATTAAAACAGCGGTTGAAGAACTTGCACCACATAAAATATGTGCATATATTTATGATGTGGCAAATGCATTTAATAAATTTTACCATGATACTAAGATTCTTGCAGAAGAAGATGAAGAAAAGAAAGCAGGATATATTAGCCTGATAACTCTTACAAAGAATATTCTTGAACAGAGTATCGATTTACTTGGCTTTGAGGCACCTGAGAGAATGTAATAATCTGAAATATATAAAAACCGGTAAGAAAGATTTGTTTCTTACCGGTTTTGTTATATTTTGTGATATTTATTCGTTTGCCTCAGAATTAGTCTCGGCATTGTCTTCAGCATTGGCATCTGAATTACCTGTGGCATCAGATTCGGCATTGCTTTCAGAATCAGCATTGCTGTCAGCATTGCTATCAGAAACAGCTTCGCTTTCGGTTTCTTTTTCGGAAGCTTTTTCCTTATGTGTATCGATTATTCTGGCAATTTCTCCGGAAGTAAGACTGTAATCAGTTTTCTGAGGAGTTGCTTTTTTGAAGTATTTTGCATATACAGACCAGATAATAAATGCTGACAGAGCAATAATAACTGCAGCTATGAAAATGTTAATCATTATATCAGCTTTACGGTCCGGATTCATACCTTTTTTACGGTTTTTCTTTTCAGCTTTATAGCGGTTCACTTTTTCCTGACTCATTTTTTCATTTCCTTTCTATATGTTTAATACTATTTATCAAGATACTTTCAATATAGTATGTATATTGAAAGTATCTGCTAAATATCACATGAATGCTATTATATACCAAAATCAAAAAAAGATAAACAGTAAATTTGTAAAAGTGTTACAGAAATGAAAATAATATGTTAAATTTTAGAGACTGTTTTAGTTGACACTTTAATGTGATTGTAATAAAATATTAATATAAAAACATAAGAAATGGGGTAGCGTAATGATAAAAAGTTTTGTACAGATATTAAATATTGGTTTTGGTATTATCAATAATACAGAGCCTGTAGAGGATAGAAATCCTGAGTTGGTTATGGAGCATGTATTATCTTTAGATGATCCGGCAAGAGATATCAGAATTATTGGTTTCAGGTTTTACGATATGGACACTGATACAGGTGTTATGAGTAATCAGAGTGGTATCTATTATCTTGAAGGTGAAGAATTTACATATCCTAAAGTAGATAATGATATTACTACATACATGAAGACAACTAATATCGAATTCGAGAAGGGTCAGCAGCTTATAAAGATTAAGAAACCTAATGTTCTTGTATATCCATTCAATGCCAATGATACAATTCTTGACACAGCCGCTGTTCTTGTTAAGATGAAAGTTAAGAAGGAAGAAGAGCGTAAGGCAAGACTTGAGGAAGAGATTGTAGCATACAAGAATAACCTTGTATTAGAGCTTAAGAAGGTTCAGGAACTTGTTGAAGGTAACCAGTTTAATACTATTCCATTGGTTGAGATTGGTGAAGTTGCGAAAGCACTTAATATCCTTGGCGATAAAGGTAACTTTAATAAGCATATTGATCATTTGAGAAATATCCGTGTTGAGATTATGGCAATAGATAAGTTCTTAAGAGAGAATGCGATGTAATCGGATTGGTATAATTTAGAAATGTTATAAGGCAGTGTACGATGAATATTCAAAGTACACTGCCTTTCTTAATGTAGTATTAATTCAGTTATATATACAGCAATTATTGCACCTGATGCAACGATTACAAGGCCTTTTTCTTTGTAGGCAAGAAATATTGCTACGGCAGAGCCTATTATTCCGCTTATAAGCATTGATGTTGAATAAAATATATCAGGTATTGTCATAGATGCAAGAACGGCAAAAGGTACATAATGAAGAAATGCCTGGAATCTTTTGGATTCAATCTTTTTGTTAAATAAAACCATTGGTAATACTCTGGGCAGGTATGTTACCAGAGCCATAAGAAAAATAGATATTAATATCTTAGACATTGTCTGATTCCTCCTCTGGTAAAAATAATGCACCGAATCCTGCAGATATAAGTGTTGCTATTATAATTCTGAATCCTGCGGATATAAAACTGAGAGCAGGTATGTACTTTAGAATACATGTAATGAATATAGATAAGGCAACTACAATTGCTACATTATGGGAATGCTTTGCAGGTGGTATAAACAAAGATATAAACATTGCAAACAGGGCGATGCCCATTGCACCCTTCAGTGAGTCGGGCATAATTCCGGTTGAAAATGCACCGAGTATTGTTCCGGCTGCCCATCCGATATATGGCAGAGTTATCAATCCATACATATATGCGGATGTTATTGGCTCTTTTTCCATAGATGCAATTGCAAATGTTTCATCTGTTATTACAAAACTGTATATAAGTTTATTTATCAAAGATGAGCTGCTGCTCGTCTTTTGCGATAATGCTAAAGACATAAGCATGTATCTGAGATTAATTATAAGAGTTGTTATAGTTATTTCTACATAAGAAGCATTAGCAAGAATAAGAGTTGTTCCTGCAAACTGCCCGGAGCTTGTAACATTACTCATAGATATAAGTATACTTATCCATGCAGGAAGACCTCCTGTGACGGCCATAAATCCGAATGTGAAGGCTACCGGTAGATAACCTAAGCATATTGGCAGACCTTTAATAAATCCATCTTTATAAGTCATAGTAATCCTCATTTCTGTCATTTGTGAATTTCTCATACACACAAAAAGTGATTATATCATTTTAATAATTGGAAATCAATATACATACATTGACAAAATAAGTTTGAATAAGTTATACTGATATGAACGGTTAAAGTGCAGAATGTGCATTAGTGTGAAAATGAGGAATTAAATAATATGAAGAATGCAGAGAAAAAAGTGTGGGGGATGATTTCACCACCGATAATATATTTTTTCATGCAGATTAGTATTGAAGTTGTTCTGGCGTTATTTGTGTTTGTAAAACAGATGATTAAATACAATTCATTGTATAATAAGGTTGATAATTCTGTTGAATTGCAGGCACAGATGCAGAATACACTTATAGACAATGCATCTTATATATCATGTATTGCAGCGCTGATAGCTGCGATAGTATTTGGAATGAAATACTATAAAAGTATACATGAAGGCATATTTGAAAAAGAAAAAAAGGTTATTATAAATGATATGGTTATTCCAATTTTATTGGCAGCGGTTGTCAGTATTTTGCTGAGTACGGTTTTGGCGTTTATGAAGCTTGATAATATATATGGAAGCTATGAAGCAACTAAAAGTTCACTTTTGAGCGGAAATATAATATATAGAATAATTTCGGTGGGGGTAATAGTGCCTTTAGCAGAGGAATATGTATATAGAGGGGTTATGTATAACAGAATAAAGAATGAGTTTGGATATTTCGGAGCTATATTTTTTTCGGCTCTTTCGTTTGGATTGTTTCATTTTAATCTGTTGCAGGGAGTGTATGCGTTTGGTATAGGATTGATGTTTGCATACTTTTATGAAAAGTATGGGAATATAAAAGTTCCGGCATCAATGCATATGTCGGTTAATATAGTTGCAATTATTGTGGATTATTATTTGTAACAGTAAATATAAGAAATTAGGAGTAGTATGAGAAATGAAGATACTAACAGTAGTGGTTCCGTGTTATAATTCGGAAGCATATATGAATAAATGTCTTAAAACAGTTATTTCAGCGGGAGAAGATGTTGAGGTAATAATAGTAGATGATGGCTCCAATGACAGGACGGCAGAGATAGCAGACGGGTATATGGAGAATTACCCCGATATTGTTAAAGTGATTCACAAGGAAAATGGTGGCCATGGTGATGCTGTTAATACAGGTTTGGAAAATGCTACAGGAATATTTTTTAAGGTTGTAGACAGTGATGACTGGGTTGATACTGAAGTGTATGCGAAAGTTCTGAAAGTTTTAAAAAAAGCAGCAGATAGTGAGATGGATATGCTGCTTACTAACTTTATTTATGACAAAGCAGGTGTAAAGCATAAGAAAACAATGAAATATGATTCTGCGTTTCCTGAGAAAAAGCTTATAAGATGGGGAGACAAAATAAAGCTTACGAAGGCACAGTATATACTTATGCATTCAGTTATATACAGAACGCAGGTACTAAGGAATTGTAATCTTAAACTTCCGAAGCACACATTTTATGTTGACAATATATTTATTTTTAAACCATTACCTTATGTTAGAAAGATATATTATCTTAATGTGAATTTATATCATTATTTTATAGGAAGAAACGACCAGTCAGTTAATGAGAAGGTTATGATATCACGTCTTGAGCAGCAGATAAGAGTTAATAAGATTATGATAGATATATTTGTTGAAGAAAAAGAAAAACTCAATGATTATTTATATAAGTATATGTTTCAATATATAGATATGATGATGTGTGTGTCTTCTGTTATGGCCATAATATCAGGCGACAGTGAAAAACTTAATGCAAAGAAAGAATTGTGGAATTATCTTAAGAATAAGGATGAGGAATTGTATCACAAATTAAGAAGGACGATATTTGGAATTACAATGAATCTTCCGGGAAAGAGTGGAAGGTTTGTGTCAAAGACAGGATATAAAGTATGTCAGAAAATATTCGGATTTAACTAAAACCACCTTTCTGAAGCCGGAATTATAAAGGCTTCGGAAGGCTGGTGCAGGGGTAAAATAAAAAAATGAAAAAAATTTAAAAAAGTTGTTGACAAATGTTTGAAATCATATTATACTATCTAAGCAAGTTCGTTGAAGACAAAAGTCAAGACGACAAGTGCTACGGGATCTTAGCTCAGCTGGGAGAGCATCTGCCTTACAAGCAGAGGGTCACAGGTTCGAGCCCTGTAGGTCCCATTTATGTGGCGGAATAGCTCAGTTGGCTAGAGCACACGGTTCATACCCGTGGTGTCGAGAGTTCGAATCTCCCTTCCGCTACTTTTTTATTGCAAAAAATTAAAAGATATATCATTATATATAAAAAGAAGCCCGGTGGTATGTATATGCCATCGGGCTTTCTGACTGATTATATTTATGTATTAGCGTGTAAAACGATAAGCGTAATCAACTATAATTTTATATTTAGCAGGTTTTACATATGAATGAGTTTTTGAAGAGTAATCAAAATATATAGTTCTTGTATCTTTGGAATTCTTCTTTGTACAATTAGCATATGTTGAATAAACATTAATTATATTACCTTTTTTATCCGCAAATAGAACAGTATAGTGGATAAAACTTAACTTCTGTTTTGAATTGTTTTTCAATGTGACTGTGCAATAAGAATCAGTATTTTTAGTTAATTTGGCTGAAATCTTTGATACATATGAAGCTTTGCCGTCGGCAACGTATACATTGTATGTATGAGAGTATTTTTTGAATTTTGTATATTTGTAGTTTGAATTAATACAATAATATTCAAAGATTGCTGTTTTTCCCTTTTCAAGGCAATATGTATTGTCCTGTGATTTGCATATCTGTTTGTTTTTGCTGTTTTTGAAATTTACATATGAATATACTTCTACATTGAACTTATTATTGTTTTTTACATATGCGATAAGACCTTTAGAAGTCTTTTTGAATGTGAATTTAACATTCTTTTTCATTTTCGAGTTACTTATTGCTGCAGTAGCCTGAGGCTGTACAGACTGTTTTGTCGAAGTTGCCGCACTGACTTCAACAGGTGACAGGCACGATGTAGCAAGTGCCGTAATTGCCATGGCAGTAGCCATGATACGTTTGAGTTTTTTCATAAATACCTCCGTTAATAAAAAATTTACATATTATGTTGCATCTAGGAGTATA
>DEGR01000016.1 GCA_002351535.1 Lachnospira sp. UBA2821 | reverse complement strand
ACAAAAAAGAAAAGTTAAGGAGATATGCTAGAATGAAAATAGTTAATAAAACATATGAACATGTATGAATATGAAACCAAAAGTCGGGGAATGGAGTGTTGATTAATATGAATGAAATTATTATAGCAATTCTAATTATTATGGTTTTTATAGGACTACGTTCTACTATTAAACATTTTAAGGGAGAAGGCAGCTGTTGCGGAGGTGGAACAACTGTGAAGATAAAGAGAAAAAATATTAAAAACATAGTAAAGAAAAGAACTGCTATTATTGAAGGGATGCATTGTGAAAACTGCGAAACACGTATTGCTAACAGTTTTAATGCAATGGCTGATGTTTCAGCAGTGGTAAGTTATAAGAAAAAAATGGCAGAGATAACAATGGGAAAGGAGCTTAGTGACGAAGAGATAACTAATATAATAGAAAGACTTGGATATCAAGTAGTGGATATACGTTAATATATTTATAAAGGTAAGGTGAAAAAGATGTCAGATAAAGAAAAAAATTTCTTGGAAATAGTTGATTTGAAAAAGGGTTTTGGAAGTGGGGATACAAGACAGGAAGTGCTTCGTGGGATGAATTTTTCTGTTAAAAAGGGTGAATTTTGTGTTCTGTTAGGACCATCAGGTTCAGGAAAATCGACATTGCTTAATATTATAGGAGGAATCGACAATGCCGATTCAGGATATATATCAATTAATGGAGATAAGTTAAAAGAACTCGGTGAGAAAAAACTTACAGAATATCGCAGAAAACATCTCGGATATGTATTTCAGATGTATAATCTTATTGCGAATCTTAATGTAAAGGAAAATATAGAAGTCGGAGCATATCTTTCGGATAATTCACTGGATATTGATGAACTGCTTCATACACTCGGATTATATGAACACAGACATAAACTTCCGAATCAGCTTTCAGGCGGACAACAGCAGAGAGTGTCTATCGGACGTGCCATAGTAAAAAATCCGGATATTCTCCTCTGTGATGAACCAACAGGGGCACTTGATTATAATACATCTAAGGAAATATTAAAACTAATCGAAGATGTTAATAAAAAGTATGGAAATACAATTATTATGGTAACACATAATGAAGCTATTAAGAACATGGCGGACCATGTGATTAAGCTAAGAGACGGAATGGTGCGTAAGAATGAAATCAACACAGAAAAAGTTTCTGCTGCAGAACTTGATTGGTAAGGGAGTGTGACGGAAATGAAAAGAAATACTGTGAAGAATCCATTAAGAAAAAGAATATTTAGGGAGTTAAGGGATGACTGGCGCAAATATCTTGTAGTAGCACTTTTTCTTATACTTACTATTGGGTTCATATCAGGAATGTATGTTGCCAATGAAAGTATGATTACATCAGCGGGGAAAAGTGTAACTAAGTATAAACGTGAAGATGGACATTTTGAATTAAAAAACAAACAGGACGATTTGAATATTGACTCTGTTAAAATATATGATAATTTTTTTAAAAATGTAAAAGAAGATAATGATAATGATGGAAAGTCTGACGGAACTATACGCGTATATTACAAAAATGACGACATAAACAGGGCATGCCTTATGGATGGAAAATTTCCTGAGAAACCTGATGAGATTGCTATAGACAGAATGCATGCAGATAACGTCGGAATAAAAGTCGGAGATACAGTAAAAGCTGGTAATAGCGAATTTAAAGTAACAGGACTTATAGCATATGTTAATTATTCAACCCTTCATGAAAAAACGACAGATTTAATATTTGATGCAATTAAATTTGACGTGGGAATGGTTACAAAGGATGGGTTTGGTAAAATTGATGCAGACACTCATTATACATATGCATGGAAATATAAAGATAAAGTAGAAGATGAACAAGAAGAGAAAAAAGCATCAGACAGATTTATGAAAGAACTTGTGAAGCAGACACTACTGAATGGGAATGAACTGACTGATTATGTGCCGGCATATGGCAATCCTGCCATTAATTTTGCAACTGATGATATGGGATCAGATAAAGCAATGGGTGGTGTTATATTAGATATTCTTATTGTTATTATTGCATTTATATTTGCAATAACCATAAGTAATACAATTGCCAAAGAATCATCTGCTATTGGAACATTAAGAGCATCAGGATATACAAAATCTGAGCTTGTAATGCATTATATCTCTACGCCGGTTATCGTAACAATTTTATCTGCTGTGATTGGAAATATTCTCGGATACACGGTGTTTAAAAATTTTGTAGTGTCGATGTATTATAATAGCTACAGCCTCCCTGAATACAAAACAATATGGAATGCATATGCGTTTTTAAAAACTACAATAATTCCGGTAGTGCTTATGCTTATTGTAAATCTTGTGGTAATTATCAGGATGATGCAGAATACACCACTGCAGTTTTTAAGACATGACCTTAAGAAAAAAAAGAGAAAGAATGCTATGCGTCTGCCTGCATGGAAATTCATAAACAGATTCAGATTGCGCATAGTATTTCAGAATATTTCCAATTACCTTGTATTGTTTATAGGAATTCTATTTATTACTACAATGCTTGCGATGGCCGTAGGATTACCGGAGACACTTGATTATTATCAGGAAAATGCGGAAAAAATGATGCTTTCAAAATATCAGTATGTTTTAAAAAGCTGCGTAGATGTGAATGGAAACATTGTAAGTACAGATAATAAAGAAGCGGAGAAGTTTGATATGCGTTCGCTTGAGAAAAAGTCAAAAGCTATAACAGAGGAAGTATCTGTGTACGGAGTGACAGACGATAGTAAATATGTGAAAATCAGTGGATTATCTGAGTTAAAACAAAATGAAGTATATATTACGGAGTCATTTAGTGAAAAATATAATTTACAAAAAGGTGATAAAGTAACATTAGATGAAAAATATGAAGATACAAAGTATACATTTAAAGTAAAAGGCATATATGATAAATATCAGAGTATAGCGGTATTTATGCCAAAAGCATCATATGAGAAAATTTTTGACGTAGAAGATGGTATGTTTTCAGGTTATATGTCTGATTCAAAAATAGATGATATTAACAGTAAAAATATTTCCACTATCATTACAAAGAGGGATATAACTAAGATGTGTGACCAATTGAATCATTCAATGGGTTCATACATGACATATTTCCAGGTACTATGTATCATGCTTTCAGCAGTGCTTATATATCTGCTTACGAAGATAATTATAGAAAAAAATGAGAATTCAATATCAATGGTAAAAATATTGGGATATCAGAATGGTGAGATAGCAGGTCTGTATTTGTTCTCTACGACAGTAGTAGTTATTGTGGCTGATGCGGTAAGTGTTATTCTCGGAACATTACTCATGAAAATAGCATGGGGAATAATGCTTGAAAGTTATAACGGATGGTTTGGATTTAAGATGGAGTCTGTAGGATATGCAAAAATGTTCTTATTTGTGCTTATAGGATACCTTGTAGTAATGTTCTTTGATTTCAGAAGAATTAAGAAAGTGCCTATGGATGAGGCTTTAAAGAATGTGGAATAGATTGGAGGGTTTATTGTTAAAAATAATTACCGGAATATTGATTCCGTTTGTGGGAACAAGTCTTGGTTCTGCCTGTGTTTTCTTTATGAAAAAAAATATGAGCAACGTAATACAGAGAATTCTTACCGGATTCGCAGCCGGTGTTATGGTTGCGGCTTCTATATGGAGTCTTCTTATTCCGGCTTTAGAGCAGTCAGAAAATATGGGAGTATGGTCATTTATACCTGCAGTTGTGGGATTCTGGGTCGGAATATTGTTCCTGTTATGGCTTGATCATGTTGTACCGCATTTGCGCATGGCGGACAATCAGACGGAAGGGATAAAAGCAGAGTTAAAAAAGTCAACGATGCTTCTGCTGGCTGTAACTATACATAACATTCCGGAGGGGATGGCGGTCGGAGTAGTGTATGCAGGATATATAGCTGACAACAATAAAATTACTGCAGCCGGTGCACTGGCACTTTCTATAGGAATTGCAATACAGAATTTTCCGGAGGGAGCTATAATATCTATGCCGTTAAGAGCAGATGGAATGAGTAGAGTAAAGGCTTTCCTGGGAGGCGTATTATCCGGAATTGTAGAGCCGGCAGGGGCAATGCTGACAATATTGGCTGCGGGAATATTAGTGCCTTCCATGCCGTACCTTTTAAGTTTTGCAGCAGGAGCCATGATATATGTTGTAGTTGAAGAACTGATTCCTGAGATGTCGGAAGGAACACATTCGGATATAGGTACGATTGCATTTGCAGCCGGTTTTAGTGTAATGATGATATTGGATGTGGTATTAGGATGAATGGTGCATAAAAAATATAACAGTAGACACAATATAATATAGAGATATTTTGAAAGAGAGAGTTTTGTTGATAAAAACTCTCTCTTTACTGTATTGATTAAGATTGATTTATATGCTATTCTAACTACGGTTAGCAATAACTAACAAATAAATAGCGTATACGGAATGGAGATTATTATGGATAAAATTTATGTTGTTTACTGGTCACAGTCTGGTAATACTCAGGCAATGGCTGAAGCTATAGGGAAAGGTATTACTGATGTAGGAAAAGAGGCAGCAGTTGTATTTGTCGGAGAGGCTTCAGTTGAAGAATTAAAGAATGCAAAATGTTTTGCACTTGGATGCCCGGCTATGGGAGCAGAAGTTCTTGAAGAGGCAGAGATGGAACCTTTTGTTTGTAGTGTTGAAGGTATTGCATCAGGCAAAACAATAGCATTATTCGGCTCTTATGGCTGGGGTGACGGTCAGTGGATGAGTGACTGGGTAGAAAGAATGAATGGCTGCGGAGCAAATGTTCTTAACGGAGAAGGACTTATATGTCGTGACATGCCGGATGAGGATGCACTTTCAGAGTGTGAAGAATTAGGAAAACAGTTGGCAGGTATTTAGTCAGACACAGCTATTCGTGTTGCAAACGTCTGCGGAATGGAGACAATTAAGGTGAGTGTTAAAACATTAGAAGAGGGGCTGATAGTACATTGTGCACCTACACTTGCAGGTATAAAGTGTGCAGGACTCTTTAATTATTTTTATAGTGCAGAGAATATAGCAAGAGAAGAGTTACATGAAACTAATGAAGTGTTAAATAAAAAAGGGGTGTATGTAGTTCCGTTAGTGTGGAAAGAAAAGTCGGTACTCATATATGTATATCGTGAATCAATGTTACAAAAGGAACTTAGTAATATTGAAGTTCATGAATTACTACAATCCTATGGATATGATTATGGGTATAAAGGCAATATTATAGAACAGTGTATAGTAAATTTAAAGAAACGATTAGCTGTATGTACATGCTTTCCACATGAGATAGGTGTATTTCTTGGGTATCCACTGGAAGATGTTAAAGGTTTTATAAAGAACCGCGGTAAGAATTGTAAAAGCTGTGGAGTCTGGAAAGTGTATTTTGATAAGGAGAAAAAAGACAAGATATTTGTAAAGTTAAATAAGTGCAAAGATGTATATATAAAAGCATTTTGCGAGGGACGAAAAATTGAAAAAATGACTGTAAGTTCATAACATAAATATGTTAATGATAAAATATTTCAACAAGCAGAAAAAATATAGAAGTGCAGTATTTACGGTGATATAATCAGAAAAAATAACAAAGTATATTGTTATATGGAGGTACAAAAGCATGATGGATATTTTAAAAAAAGTTGATGTCAAAAAGACAGGAATTTTTGCAACAGGAGTGTTATTTGGAACTGCGGGAATAAAAGTTCTATCAAGCAAAGATGCCAAAAAAGTATACACACAGTGCACAGCAGCAGTATTAAGAGCAAAAGAATGTGTTATGAAGACGGTTGCAAACATTCAGGAAAATGCGGAAGACATTTATGCGGAAGCAAAACAGGTTAATGAGGCAAGAGAAGAAGCAAAAGAAGAATTCGCAGATGAGAGCGACACAGCACTTGATGAAGAGGATATTACAACTGAAGAGTAATAAATATAATCTTCAGAACTGAATTATCTCTGAAAAGTTACCGGTATATTACATTGAAAACACCTGCAGATATGCAGGTGTTTTCGATGTATTATTATGGTTTACACATGATTGGAAGGACGTGAAATATGAAGTTTCGGGTATTACACAGTATAGATGGAAGAATAAGAGTTAATATTATTCAGAAGAAGATGACAGATAAAGAGGCTGATACTCTGCAATATTATCTCAATCAGTGCGATGATATTATTGAAGCAAAAGTATATGAGAAGACTAATGATGTGCTTATACGTTATGAGTGTGACAGGGCACATATAATAAAAATACTTCAGAGAGCATCATATGCTGATATAAAAGTGCCACAGTCTGCATTGGAACTATCAGGAAGAAAGATTAACAGGGAGTATAAGGAAAAACTTATCGGAAAAGTAATATTAAGATATGGCAGTAAAATATTTATTCCATGTAGTATAAGATATGCAATAACAGCCGTAAAGTCAGTCAAATATATATGGAAAGGCATATGTTCAGCATTTAGTGGAAGGATTGAAGTAGCACTTCTTGATGGTGTTGCGATAGGAGTATCAACTATAAGAGGTGACATGAATACAGCAGGTTCTGTAATGTTTCTTCTTGATATAGGAGATACGTTAGAGAAGTGGACACACAAAAAGTCAGTTGATGATCTTGCAAGAAGTATGTCGTTAAATATTAATAAAGTATGGGTGAAATTCGACGGCAATGAAGTGCTGACCGATGCTGATAAAGTCAAAGCCGGTGACCATGTTGTTGTACATATGGGAAATGTGATTCCGTTTGATGGAGTTGTTGCTGATGGAGAAGGAATGGTTAATCAGTCGTCTCTTACGGGAGAATCGCTGCCGGTAGTAAAAAATAAAGATTCATATGTATATGCAGGAACAGTATTGGAAGAAGGAGAACTTACAGTACAGGTTAAAGTGACATTTAATTCTACCAGATATGAAAAAATCGTAACAATGATAGAAGAGACTGAAAAGCTTAAGTCCGGAATGGAAAGCAGGGCGGAACATCTTGCCGACAGACTTGTACCATATACACTGTTGGGAACAGGACTTGTATATCTTCTTACTGGAAATACAACAAAGGCATTATCAGTGCTTATGGTTGACTTTTCATGTGCGCTGAAACTTGCCATGCCTATAACTGTTCTTGCAGCTATTAAAGAATCAGCAGCTCATCATGTTACTGTTAAAGGTGGCAGATTTTTAGAGAGCATGGCAGAGGCTGACACTATAGTATTTGATAAGACAGGAACACTTACAAAGGCACAGCCTGTAGTCAGAGATGTCGTTTCATTTAATGGTGAAGAGCCTGAGGAATTGTTACGGATTGCAGCATGTTTAGAGGAACATTTTCCTCATTCTATGGCTAAAGCTGTTGTTAATGCAGCAAAAGAGAGAGGACTTATACATGAGGAAAATCATTCTAAAGTAGAGTATATAGTAGCTCATGGAATATCATCAAGAATAGAAGAAAAGAAAGTTGTTATAGGAAGTTATCATTTTGTATTTGAGGATGAGAAATGTGTTGTGCCTGCCGGAATGGAAGATAAGTTTGAAAAATTACCGGAGGATTGTTCTCATCTGTATCTTGCAATGGATAAAGAACTTGCGGCTGTAATATGTATATCTGATCCTATAAGAGATGAGGGACCGGAAGTTATATCAATGTTACATAAACAGGGGTTCAGCAAGATAGTAATGATGACGGGAGACAGTGAACGTACTGCGGCGGCAGTAGCACAGAAGATAGGTGTTGATGAATATTACTCGGAGGTGTTACCGGAGGATAAAGCTGCATTTATAGAAAAAGAACATGATAACGGCAGAAAAGTGATAATGATAGGAGATGGAGTAAATGATTCGCCTGCACTATCAGCAGCGGATGTTGGAATTGCAATCAGTGATGGTGCACAGATAGCAAGAGAAGTTGCAGATATTACTGTTGAGGCAGATAATCTGTATGAATTGGTAGTAATGAGAAAAATTAGTGAAAATCTGATGAAAAGAATTCATGGTAACTATATAAAAATCGTAACTATTAATTCAGGTCTGATATTGCTTGGAATTACAGGAGTGATAAGTCCGGCTTTGTCTGCGTTGTTACACAATACATCTACAATTGCTATCAGTATGAAAGGTATGTGTGGATGGAAGACAGAAAAAATATAGAAAAATTTTCAAATAGTTATTGACAACTTAAGTTAGATGTAATAAACTTATGTTAGTCGAGAAAAACAATTTCTTATATCAATAAGAATAGAAAGGCAGGAAGATATGAATTTAACGGATGCAAAGGTTGGAGAAGAATACATTGTTAAAGATATCGTTACTGAAGATGAGGAACTCAAATCATTCTTGTTTTCACTTGGATGTTATAGTGGAGAGCCAATCTCGGTAATTTCCCATATCAAGGGAGGCTGTGTGGTTTCTATTAAAGATGCCAGATATAATATTGATAGAGATTTAGCAAATGCTATTTCAATATAATTAATATTCTAAAATTTTTTTGTCCCACAGTTAGTGCGCACTAACAAAAGTTACATGTAGCAAAGTTGAATTCAAAGGAGGATTAGTCATGAGAATTGCATTAGCAGGTAATCCAAACAGTGGAAAAACCACCATGTATAATGCCCTCACAGGAAAAAATGAAAAGGTAGGTAACTGGGCAGGAGTTACCGTTGATAAGAGAGAGAGTCTTATCAAAAAAAATTATTACGAAGGAAATGAAGAATTAATCGCGGTAGATTTGCCAGGAGCATATTCTATGTCTCCGTTCACATCAGAAGAAAGTATTACAAGTTCTTATGTAAGAAATGAGAATCCTGATGCAATTATTAACATCGTGGATGCAACAAATCTTAGTCGTAGTCTTTTCTTTACGACACAGCTTCTTGAACTCGGTATACCGGTTGTAGTAGCACTTAATAAGAGTGATATTAATGAGAAGAAAGATACTAAGATTAATGTTGAGGAATTGAGCAAGAGACTTGGCTGTCCTGTAGTAAAGACAGTTTCAATTGCTTCGGGTCATGTTGATTTGAAAGAAGTAGTACAAAAGGCTGCTGAATTGAATGGAAAAGGTCAGGTTCCACCTTATATTCAGGAAGATATAGACCTTAGTGATAAGAATCAGGTTGAGGAAGCCGACAGAAAACGTTTTGATTTTGTTAACAGCATTGTAAGTAAAGTAGAGAAGAGAAAAGTCTTAACAAGAGTTAAGAACAAGCAGGATAAGATAGATGATATTCTTACTAATCCATGGCTTGGATTACCTATATTTGCAGGTGTTATGTTCCTTGTATTTTACATATCACAGTCTACTGTAGGAACATGGATAGCGGATTGGTTAACAGGATGGATAGAAACTTTCCAGAACTGGGTAGCAGGTCTTGTTGAAAATGCAAATCCATTTTTACAGTCATTGTTAGTTGATGGAATAATCGGTGGTGTTGGAGCTGTAGTCGGATTCCTGCCACTTGTAATGGTTATGTATTTCCTTATTGCACTTCTTGAAGATTGCGGATACATGGCGAGAGCAACAGTAGTACTTGATCCTATTTTCAAGAGAGTAGGACTTTCAGGAAAATCAGTAATACCTATGGTTATCGGTACAGGTTGTGCAATTCCGGGTATTATGGCATGTAGAACTATCCGTAACGAGAGAGAGAGAAGAGCCACAGCGATGCTTACACCATTTATGCCTTGTGGAGCAAAGCTTCCGGTTATAGCATTATTCGTAGGAGCATTTTTCTCAGATAAATCATGGGTAGGAACATTGATGTATTTTACAGGAATTTTATTAATTCTTATAGGTGCAACTCTTGTAAATGCCATTACAGGGTATAAATTCAGAAAATCATTCTTCATTATGGAATTACCTGAATATAAGGTTCCAAGTCTTAAGAGAGCAGTAATCTCAATGCTTGGAAGAGGTAAGGCATATATTATAAAAGCAGGAACAATCATTCTTGTCTGTAACACTATTGTGCAGATTATGCAGTCATTTAACTGGAAAATGCAGGTTGTTGAAGAAGGGATGGAGAATACATCAATTCTTGCTTCAATAGCATCACCTATAGCATACCTCTTAATTCCAATCGTAGGTGTTGCAGCATGGCAGTTAGCAGCAGCGGCAGTTACAGGATTTATCGCAAAGGAAAATGTAGTAGGAACATTGGCAGTATGTTATGGATTAAGTGCAGTTATTGATACTGATGAGCTTGCACTTGTAGGAGATGGAAACATAGTTGCACAGACTATGGCAATTACAAAGGTAGCTGCTTTAGCATATCTTATGTTTAACTTATATACACCACCATGTTTTGCAGCACTCGGTGCCATGAACTCAGAGATGCAGAGTAAAAAATGGTTATGGGGTGGTATTGCACTCCAGCTTGGAACAGGATATACAGTAGCATTTCTTGTGTACCAGATAGGTACTCTTATAACAACAGGAAATCTTGGTAAAGGATTCGTTCCCGGATTGATTGTTGTATTGGTATTAGTAGCAATAGTTGCAGCATTGATACATAGAACAAACAGTCAGTTCAAAGCTAAGTATGAGCTTGAGAAAGCATAGATACAAAGCTTTTCGGACGGAAAGGAGTAGTTGTGGCAAGTATAATCGTATTAGTAATTGTAGGTATTATAGTAGGAGCAGCAACTCTGTATATATTTAAAGAAAGAAAAAAAGGAATAAAATGTATAGGATGTCCTGAAGGGTGTGGCGGCGGCTGCAGTGGAAACTGCAGTGGCTGCAACCACAACTGTGGACAGCATAATTAATAAGAAGGATTAGCCTGCCGAAAGGAGTTAACAAGTGAATAATAAAGTATTGACACAGAAAAACAAACTGACAGCTAATTATCAGAGAACAAAGATGCAAAAAGAACTTGTGTTACAGCTTCTGAGGGAAAAAGGCTGCAGAATAACAAAACAGAGAAAAACTTTGTTAGACATCATATTGCACGAAGAGTGTGCCAGCTGTAAAGAAATATATTATAAAGCTGCATCAACTGATTCATCTATTGGTGTAGCGACGGTTTACCGTATGGTCAATCTGTTAGAGGATATCGGAGCGATAAGCCGTAAAAATATGTATCGGATATCGTGTGGAATGAAGTGTGACAGAGAAAATGTATGTCTTATAGAACTTGATGATTATAATACGTTAACATTATCATCAGGAAATCTGTATAAGGTAATATCTGAAGGATTAAAAAAATGTGGATATATTGATAGTCAGAAGGTTGCAAGTGTAACTGTTGAACCTTGTCCACGTTCATAAAAAGAAGAATAGTCATAGTAAATATTTGGTTATGGTTTTTACCTATCTTATCGTAGCTGAATATTTGCTATGGCTTTTTTATATATTGGAAAAAATCATAGAAAATATTGGAAAAAAACTAAATATCTGATATAATAAATATATCGATAAAAAATAGTCAATTGCAAAATTCTAAGGACTTTATAATCTGTATTATAAGGCTCATAATTACGAAATTTCAGTTGACTTTTTGCATAGAAGACAAGGAGGAGAAGATATTGAGTTTAATTTACACAAACGACGACTGTGTGGGATGTTACAAATGTATCAGAGCCTGCAGTTGTATGGGAGCATGTGTTTCGGAGGTTAGGGATGGCAGAACATTTATCAGTGTCGATGGTGACAAATGCATAGCATGCGGAGCATGCATAGATGCCTGTGAACACAAAGCGAGAGAATTTAACGATGATACAGAGAGATTTTTTGAAGATTTGAAAAAGGGTGTTGGAATATCAATACTTGTAGCACCTGCCTTTAAGGCTGATTATATGAATGAATATGAATCAGTCCTTGGAGGTTTGAAGGAACTCGGAGTTAATCATATTATAAGCGTGTCGTTTGGAGCTGATATTACGACATGGGGATATCTCAATTATATTAAGAATAATAATTTTCAGGGAGGAATAAGTCAGCCTTGCCCTGCAGTTGTGGGATATATAGAGAGATATGCACCGGAACTGCTGCCGAAGTTGTTTCCGGTACAGAGTCCAATGATGTGTGCAGCTATCTATGCAAAGAAAGAGATGAAGATAACGGATAAACTTGCATTTATAAGTCCATGTATTGCCAAGAAAGCCGAAATTGACGACCCTGATAATCATGGCTATGTGAATTATAATGTTACGTTTGACCACCTTATGAGATATGTTAGAGAACATAATATCAAAGGAAAGCGTGCTTCTGATGAGATAGAGTATGGTCTTGGTTCTATATACCCTACACCGGGCGGACTTAAAGAAAATGTATACTGGTTCCTTGGGGAAGACGTCTATATACGTCAGCTTGAGGGTGAGAAGCATGTGTATAATTATCTTGATAAACATAAAGATGAGATTGCAAAGGGAACTAATAAAGAGTTATTTATTGATGCGCTTAACTGTGGAATGGGATGTATATATGGAACTGCAGTTGAAGAAAATGTAGCGGGAACAGATGCAGCATTATATAACATTAATAAAATAAAAGCAGATTGTAAGAAGATGAATAAAAAAAGTGCGTGGGGTGCCAGATTATCACCTGAAAAGCGGCTTAAGAATCTTAATAAGCAGTTTGCAAAACTCAATCTTGAGGATTATCTCAGAAAATATACAGACCGTTCTGATAAATGCAGCTATAAAGTACCTGATAGAGATGAGTTAGAAAACATTTATGCTGAAATGAATAAAACAACGCCTGAGTCAAGAAAGATTGACTGTGAGTGTTGTGGATATGAGACGTGTGAGATGATGGCAACTGCCATATATAGTGGATTCAACAGAAAAGAGAACTGCATTTATTATATTAAAGATGAAGTTGAGAAAGAAAAGATAATTGCTAATGAGCTGGCTAACAATGTAAAGGAAGAGAAAGATAGAATTGAAGAACAGACAGAAGATATAAGAAATGCTGTTAAAAATGTTAATGAAATGTTTGAGACATTATATGAATTAATGGATAATATGAATACCGGTAATGACAGAAATGCTGAAGAGAGTACAGGAATCTCCCAGGCTATGATGGAGGTCAATGCATTCTGTGAAACTCTTAATAATTCCATGAATGATATAATGAAGCTGTTAGACTTGCTTGCCGACAATAATGAACAGGTTGTTGCTATATCAGGTCAGACGAATCTTCTTGCACTGAATGCTAATATAGAAGCCGCAAGAGCCGGTGAGTCAGGAAGAGGATTCGCAGTTGTTGCTGATGAGATAAGTAAACTTGCTGATGATACGAAAGAGACCGTAGCACAGAGCAGTGATGGACAGGATAAGATGAAGGAAAGTGTGACGGCAGTTATTAATGACACAAGAACACTTCTTGATACAATTACAGATGTAAATGGAAGAATCCAAAATCTTGCTGCCGCAACAGAAGAAATAAGTGCATCGTCAACACAGGTTATAGAAGTTGTTGAGAGAGTTCGTGATACAATAGAAGAGCTTACTAAGAAGTAAATTCATAACAATATTACATAACATATAGAGTTATACATATAAAATAAGAGTAAAGTCACATTTACGATTGAAAATAATCGTAGATGTGGCTTTTTTGATTTACGCGAGCAACGAGCCAAAGTCCGTGCTTGCACGAGACCTTGGCGACTGCCGCGATAACTTGAGAAATTCGCGGAGCGTATTTCTCATAGTTTTACACAAGTTTTACAACCGGCTGATATTGCTTTTTACATTGTGCTATTAATATGGAGGAGTAAACAAAAAAGCGCTTTGAAAAATAATTAATGAAAAGAATGGAAAGAGGAATAAAAAATGAAGAAAAGATTTTTATCAATTATATTAACAGTCGGAGTTATGGCTATGGCCGTAACAGGTTGCGGAGGAAATTCATCATCAGCAGATAAAGGAAATGGTGATGGAACAAGTGCAGCAGGCAATAGCGAATTAACAGGAACAATTACTCTTGCAGGTTCTACATCAATGGAAAAATTATGTGAGGCAATGTCAGAAAGCTTTATGAGTGAGTATCCGGGAATCACAGTTACAGCAGAGTATACAGGTTCAGGAGCAGGACTTGAGTCACTTGCAGCAGGAAGTGTTGATATAGGTAATGCATCACGTCATCTTAAAGATGATGAGACTGCAGGCGGCGCAGTTGAAAATGTTGTTGCTATTGATGGCATAGCTGTAATCACCAACAAGGAAAATAAAGTTAAAGACATTTCTAAAGAGGACCTTGCAAAAGTATACTCAGGTGATATTGATAACTGGAGCAAGTTAGAAGGAAAAGATGAGGCTATCGTAGTTATTGGTAGAGAAGCAGGTTCGGGTACAAGAGACGGATTCGAAGAATTGCTTGATGTAAAGGATAAATGTAAATACGCACAGGAGCTTGATTCAACAGGAGCAGTTCTTGCAAAAGTTGCATCTACACCGGGAGCAATCGGATACGTTTCACTTGATGTAGTTGATGATTCTGTAAGTGCACTGACTGTTGACGGAGCAGAGGCAAGCGAAGAAAATATTTTATCGGGAAGTTACATACTTTCAAGACCATTTGTAATGGCAACAAAAGGCGAAATTGACAAGCAGAGCGATTTGGTTAAAACATGGTTTGATTATGTTAAATCTGATGCAGGTAAAGATGTAATATCTAAGGTAGGACTTATTATTCCGGAATAAGGAGCAAATATATGAAAAGGAAAGCAGTTATAGAAAAAATTGCATTAATCATACTGATGATATGTGCAGTACTCTCTATATTTGCCGTATGTTCCATAACGGTCTATATGTTTATGAAAGGAACTCCGGCTTTATCAAAAGTTGGAGTTCATAAACTTTTATTTGGAACGGTGTGGAAACCGACAGCAGAGAGTGCTTCTTATGGAATATTATACATAATATTATCATCAATAGTAGGCACAGGTATGACTCTTTTAATTGGTGTACCTGTCGGATTAATGACAGCAGTATTTCTTTCAGAGATAGCAGGAAAGAGAATAGCAGCAGTATTAAGCAGTGCGGTTGAATTACTTGCAGCGATACCTTCAGTTATATATGGACTTATAGGTATGATGGTGCTGAATCCGTGGATGTACAAATTAGAAAAAATAATTTTCAGCAATAGTAAAGAACATCAGTTTACAGGAGGAGCAAACATGCTCTCTGCAATAATTGTACTTGCGATAATGATTCTGCCAACCGTTATAAGTGTAAGCGTAAGTTCATTAAAAGGGGTTACGGCAAGTTTAAGGTCCGCATCACTCGCCCTCGGTGCGACTGAGATTCAGACTATATTCAAGGTTGTTATTCCGGCAGCAAAGTCGGGAATACTTACAGGCGTTGTATTGGGAATAGGAAGAGCACTTGGAGAGGCAGTGGCAATAAATATGGTTGCGGGAGGTTCGGTAAATATTCCATTACCATTTAATTCGGTCAGAACACTTACAACACAGATTGTAAGTGAGATGGGATATGCTAACGGACTTCACAGACAGGTATTATTTACGGTCGGACTAGTACTGTACATATTTATAATGATAGTCAATTACATTTTGTTGCGTGCAAGGAAGAAAGGAGTAGAGAATGAATAAAATGAGAAAAATAAAGGATACATTTGTCTACTTTTTAATATTTTTATGCTCTTCTTTTTCAATTGTACTTCTTGCAGGAGTAATAATATATGTATTTTCAAAGGGAATAGGGCAGGTGAATTTATCATTCCTTACATCTGTAACAAGTGTGCTTAACGGCACTGTTGGAATTGCGGGAAATATAGTTAATACAATAATAATTATTCTTGTGACTATGTTAATAGCAACTCCTGTAGGTATAGGTTCTGCAATATATCTTAATGAATATGCAAAGCCCGGAAAATTCGTTACATTTGTTGAGTATTCGACAGAGACACTTGCAGGAATTCCTTCAATTATATTTGGTCTGTTTGGAATGATGTTTTTCGGTCAGACGTTAGGATTGGGATATTCATTGTTGACAGGTTCTTTTACTCTTATTCTTATGGTGTTACCTCTTATTACAAGGAACACACAGGAAGCACTAAAAAATGTACCTGATTCATACAGGCATGGAGCAATAGGTTTGGGTTCGGGAAAATGGCATATGGTAAGAACAATACTTATTCCTTCTGCTATGCCGGGAATTATAACGGGAGTTATTCTTGCAATAGGAAGAATTGTCGGAGAATCGGCAGCACTTTTATTTACGGCAGGAAGTGCAAAAGTATTGCCTAAGGCATTTGGACAGATATTTGATAAACTCTTTCAGTCGGGAGGCACATTAACAATACAGCTTTACTTAAGTGCAACAAGTGAGGGTGATTTCGATACAGCATTTGGTATAGCAGCAGTATTACTTATATTAGTATTTATAATTAATATGATAACAAAATTCCTGTCAGCACGGTTTGACGTTACAAAAAAAATATAGTTACGATTATATGAAATGAGGATTAGATATGGAAGAAATTAAGATAGATGTAAGTGATTTGAATTTGTATTACGGTCAGAATCATGCATTGAAAGATGTAAACATGAAAATAAGAGAGAATGCCATTACAGCATTTATTGGACCTTCAGGATGTGGTAAATCTACATTTTTAAAAACACTTAACAGAATGAATGACCTTGTTGAAGGTGTTAGTATTAAAGGAACAGTTATGCTTGATGGAGAAGACATATATGGAAAGAACATAGACACCACAATGTTGCGTAAAAAAGTCGGTATGGTATTTCAGCAGCCAAACCCATTTCCAATGAGTATATATGATAATATCGCATATGGACCAAGGGTACATGGGATTAAGAGTAAGGCAAAGCTTGATGAGATAGTTGAGGATAGTTTAAAAGGTGCTGCAATATGGGATGAAGTAAAAGACAGGCTAAATAAATCTGCCCTTGGACTTTCAGGCGGACAGCAGCAGAGAATATGTATAGCAAGGGCACTTGCAGTTGAGCCGGAAGTTCTTCTGATGGATGAGCCTACGTCTGCTCTTGACCCAATCTCAACTTCTAAGATAGAAGATTTGATGGAAGAACTTAAGAAAAAATACACTGTAGTAGTTGTTACACACAACATGCAGCAGGCGGTGCGAGTATCAGACTATACAGCATTTTTCCTGGTTGGAGAGATGGTTGAGTATGGAGTTACTAAGAATCTGTTTTCATATCCTCAGGATAAGAGAACAGAAGATTATATAACGGGTAGATTTGGCTGATTAATGATTTGGAATGGAGATTAGTATGAAAAATCACATTAATACTCTGATTTTTCACACAGCTAATTGTGCCGCAGGCGTCACAATTAGCTTTTTATCGCAGAGCAAAACCAGAGATTTTGCCCGCGATTCCTCCGACGCATAGCGTCTGCGGAATGGAGATTAGTATGAGAAGTAAATTTGATGAACAGCTTGCAGAACTTAATAAGGAAATGATTGATATGGGAATGATGATAGAGAGGTCTATATCTAAAGCCATAGAAGCATTGAATAATAAAGACGAGGCAATGGCTAAGGAGATTATGGATGGCGATTCAAGAATTGATCAGGCACAGAAGAAGATAGAAAATATATGCTTTAATCTTCTTATTCAGCAGCAGCCTGTTGCAAGTGATTTAAGAACTATCACTGCGGCCATGAAAATGGTTACGGATATGGAAAGAATAGGAGACCATGCCGCAGACATTTCGGAGATGACCATATTTATGGGAAAGAACAGCAATGTTGATGAGTTTGAACATATAAGGCGTATGGCATCCGAAACTGTATATATGCTGAATCACAGTGTTGAAGCATATGTTGAGAAAAACAGGGCAAAAGCAAGAGAAGTTATTGAACACGATGATGTAGTGGACGGACTTTTTGATGATGTGAAAAAGGATATAATCAATATGATAAGGTCAAATCCGACAGAGGGAGAAGAGGTAACAGACCTTATTATGGTTGCAAAATATTTTGAGAGAATAGGAGACCATGCAACAAATATTGCTGAATGGGTTATATTTGCACTTAAGAAAACAGAAGATTAAAATTTTACATAGAATTTACATAGATATAGCCATATCTTTACTTTACTGAAATATAGTTACCAATGTATTTAATTGTTGTTTCACCGGATAGAGAAAGGTATGGTTTAATAATTTTATGGATATTTTTAATGTGTTAAGCCTGATTGGCGGTTTGTCATTGTTTCTGTATGGAATGAATACGATGGGAAACAGTTTGTCTAAAATGGCAGGAGGTAAGTTAGAGAATATACTTGAAAAGCTGACTTCAAAAAGAATATTTGCAGTCATGCTTGGAGCTGCAGTTACGGCTGTTATTCAGTCATCATCGGCAACAACAGTTATGGTTGTAGGTTTTGTTAATTCCGGAATAATGCAGTTGTCGCAGGCAGTAGGTATTATTATGGGTGCCAATATAGGAACTACAATTACATCATGGTTATTGTCACTGACGGGAATAGAGGGAAGCACACTTTTAATTAAGCTGCTTAAACCATCTTCGTTTTCACCTGTTCTTGCAGGAATAGGAATTGTGCTTACAATGGTGTCAGGCAATGAATCGAAGAAAAAGGATATAGGTAATATTCTGCTTGGATTTGCAGTTCTGATGTTTGGAATGGAGACAATGAGTGCATCTGTGTCGGGACTCGCGGATAATGAATCATTTACAGGATTGCTTACAGCATTTTCTAATCCTGCACTTGGAATGCTTATCGGAACAGTGCTTACTGCCATAATACAGAGTTCATCTGCATCAGTTGGTATATTACAGGCACTGTGTTCAACCGGGGCGGTCCATTATTCTGTTGCACTGCCTATCATTATGGGACAGAATATAGGAACCTGTGTTACATCTATCATATCTTCAGTAGGTGCAAGTAAGAATGCTAAGAGAGCTGCCATGATTCATTTATATTTTAATCTTATTGGAACAATATTGTTTATGGTAGTATTTTATAGTATAAACAGTTTGAGGCATCATCAGTATGTGT